>JAVKCY010000022.1:0-146746 GCA_040223265.1 Parvibaculum sp.
CTTTCCTTGACACGACCAAGCAAGGTGTGCTGGACGACGATCGCATCAAGACGCGCTTGTAAAAAACCCTGATTTTCTTGGACATGGCCTTCATCGGCACCGTGAATACCGGTCAGCCGCCGCCGCTGGTGTTCACAGCTCAAATCTGATACGAACACGCGCCGCTTTCCCGGACCGGGAGGTGGCTATCCGGTTCTGTAAAGGAGGCCCTGATGTCAGGTGGGTCGAAGGACAAGGCCACCACGGCGGATCAGCTGGACGCGCTCTACAAGACCATCCGGTCGCGCACGTCTGACGATCCGGAAAGTTCTTACACCGCCTCACTTTTGGCGCGCGGTCCGCTGAAATGTGCCCAGAAACTGGGCGAAGAAGCAGTTGAAACCGTCATTGCCGCGGCATCCGCCAACCGGGCAGAAATGGTGAAGGAAAGCGCAGACCTTCTTTACCATTGGCTGGTATTGCTGAGCTCCCTCGACATAGATCCGTCAGAGGTTTATGCAGAACTTGCGCGGCGCGAGGGCGTCTCTGGTCACACGGAGAAGGCAGCGCGCAAGAGCGACGCTGAGAGTTAAGGTTTCGGTGAAATGACAACAAGAACCCCCCCCAAAGCCACCGCCGGGACGAAAACCAGCACCGAATTGAGGCTTGGCTCGCCCACCTCGCGGTCAATGTCACCCTTCCGGCACTTTAGCGCCGAGGAATGGGGAAAACTGAGAGCGGACACGCCGCTGACCCTGTCTGAGGCCGACCTGGACGAACTGCGCGGTTGGGGGGAAAACGTCTCACTCGACGAGGTTCGAGAGATTTACCTGCCTTTGTCGCGTCTTTTGAACCTCTATGTGGCCGGAACACAGGAATTGTTTGGGGCGACATCCAAGTTTTTGGGCACCAAACACGCCAAAACCCCCTTCATTATCGGCGTGGCCGGGTCTGTCGCCGTGGGCAAAAGCACCACCGCTCGTATTATCGCAGAGCTCTTGGCGCGCTGGCCCAACCATCCGAAGGTTGATCTCATCACGACCGATGGCTTCCTCTACCCCAACGCGGTGTTGGAAGAACGCGAGCTGATGGGCCGGAAAGGCTTCCCCGAGAGCTTTGACGTCAAGCGTCTCATTTCCTTCCTGACCGACATCAAGGCGGGTGCGCGCAATGTGGTCGCGCCGGTCTATTCCCATTTTCACTATGACATTATCGGCGAAACCATCACTGTGGATCAGCCTGATGTGCTGGTGGTGGAGGGGCTCAATGTGCTGCAAAGCTGGAAGCCTGCCGAAGGCGAAGACCCGCAGCCTTTCGTGTCGGATTTTTTCGATTTCTCGATCTATCTGGATGCGGACGCCGACCAGGTGCGCGAATGGTATGTGAAGCGTTTCCTGGGGTTACGCAGTACATCATTTCAAAACCCGGACGCCTATTTTCATCGCTATTCCAACCTTTCTGATGAAGAAGCCGTCGAGATCGCAACTTCCATTTGGACATCCATCAACTTGGCAAACCTGCACAAAAACATCCTGCCCACGCGCGAACGTGCAGATCTCGTCTTGCGCAAGGGTTCAGACCACGCCATCCGGGATGTTTTCCTCCGCAAGCTGTGAGGACCGAGTTAGAGTCGAGCTAGAGCATTGCTCTAATGGTGATGGATAAGAGTTGCTTTTACGCTTGATCGGATGAGTAAACGGGTGGCGATATTTCCCATGCCGTCATCCCGGCCGGGTGACAAGCTCGAGCCGGGACCCAAGAAACGTATCTTCTACAGGCAGGGTCAGAATGGGCCCCGGATCAAGTCCGGGGTGACAATTTAGTTGTGGCTCTGCTTTGCCAAACTTGAAACCTGTCGTCGCAGACGGCCAAGCTTCATTCTTAACCGGACAGAAGTGGAATAAAGCCGGGCATGACGAATGAGAGTTTGGCAACGTCAGATGAGACGCAGAAGGGGGCAACGGCATCGCCGCCTCTCAAAGTTAGAGCAATGCTCTAAATCTTCAGGCCCTTCTGTGCGACCAGTGCATTGAGGTCCGCATGAGGCCGTGCGCCGAAATGGCTGATACATTCCGCCGCCGCGATCGACCCGAGCCTGCCGCACGTAGCCGCATCCGCCCCGCGCGAAAGCCCATAGAGGAAGCCCGCTGCATAAAGGTCGCCAGCCCCTGTCGTGTCGACGAGTTTGGATACTTTCTCAGCGTCCACAACATGCACCTCCCCCTCGCCCACGATAACCGAGCCTGCACCAGAGCGTGTGAGGGCGGCAAACTTGCAGTCCTTGCGGACCTGCTGCAGCGCCGCGTCAAAATTATCAACCTCATAGAGCGACATGATTTCCGCCTCATTGGCGAAAAGAATATCGACCTCTTCCTTTGCGAGATTGCGAAACTCATCCCGGAACCGGTCAACACAGAAACTGTCGGAAAGTGTGAGGGAGACAAGCCGACCCGCACTATGGGCAATGCCCGCAGCCTTCAAAAAAGCCTCTTTCGCCGCGGGCGGATCCCACAGATAGCCTTCCATATAGGTAATGGCCGACGCCTTGATCAGATCTTCAGGCACATCATCGGGCCCGAGGCCCGCGCAGGCGCCGAGATAGGTGCTCATGCTGCGTTCCGCATCGGGTGTGACGACAATCAGACAGCGCGCCGTTGCAGGGCCGATCTTTGCTTTTGGGGTCTCAAAATGAACACCCAGCGCGCGAATATCATGGGTAAACACGTCCCCAAGCTGGTCATCGCGGACTTTCCCAATATAGGCACCGCGCCCGCCGAGCGCCGCAAGGCCGGCAATCGTATTGCCACAAGACCCGCCGGACACTTCCATCGCTGATCCCATCGCGCCATAAAGCGCAGCCGCGCCTTCTTCATCAATAAGCCGCATGCCGCCCTTCTCGATGCCCTGGGCAATCAGGAACGCATCTGTCCCCTCAGAAATGACATCAACAATCGCGTTGCCAATACCGGCAACATCAAATTTAGGCTCTGACATGAAAACTCGCTTCGTTGGAAGGACGGAAGGTCGCAAATATGGGCGACCGCTTGGATTAACCAGTCTCCATTATAGGCCTTCCCGGCGGTTGGAGAAAGGGTCTCAAACGTTTAGTGTTGCCAAAGAAACGAGGCTTAGCGCCAGAATGGGGATGGTTTAATGTTCAAAAGCCTGTCGTTGGGGTTAAGCGACACATTTTCCAGACCCTTGCGTGCCGTCATGCTCCGCTCGCTGGGCCTCTCGCTCATGTTGCTGGCCCTGATGGGCGTCGGTGCCTTTTATGGCCTGGAATGGATACCGCCCGTCGGGGCCGAATGGGGCTTCCCCTTTATCGACACAGTCATTGATTGGCTTTCCGGCGCCATCGTCATCGTGGTGATGGTACTTCTGCTGATGCCCGTGTCAGCGCTTTTTGCCGGTCTCTTCCTCGAAGAAGTTGCAGGCGCGGTCGAAACCCGCCACTACCCAGAAGAGACAGCCGGTCGCGACCAGCCTTTTGTGCAAGGGCTCTGGATCGCCCTGAAGTTTACGGCCCTCCTCATTGTGCTGAACCTTATCGCCCTGCCGCTCTATTTTATTCCCATCGTGAACATCGTCACCTATTGGGGCCTCAACGGGTATTTGCTGGGGCGTGAATATTTTGAGCTCGTGGCGCTGCGCCATCGCAGGCCGAACGACGCCCGCACGCTCCGCCGGCAGAAGAGCTTTTCGGTTTTCTTCGCCGGTGTGGGGGTTGCAGCCCTAGCCTCGATTCCTGTTCTCAATCTACTGACGCCCTTTTTCGCGACTGCCATGATGGTTCATCTCCACAAACGGTTCAGCGAAAGCCCGCGTCCCGAAAAACTGGGTTAGTCCAATGAAAAAATTGATCATCCCCACACTTGCCCCGATCAGAGCGCTTGTCCCGATCAGAGCACTTGTCCCGATCAGAGCATTGGCCCCGATCTTAGCACTAGCAATGTCACTGGGCGCCTGCGCACAAGGCGGCATGTCGCTTGATGGCGGGAACATTTTTGGTAGCACGCTGGCCCCGTCCACAACACCAGAGCGCCCGGAGAACAACCAACAGGCAGCCTACATTCCACCAGCGCCCCGTCAGCTGAAGCCCTTTCCGCGTGCCGACAATCTGATCGGTCTTGATGGCGCGGGTGTCGTCAAAACTCTGGGCAAGCCCGTCTTCCAGCGCGAGGAACCGGGTGCGGAAATCTGGCGCTACAATGGCGATGCCTGCACCCTCTTTGTTTATTTCTACGAAGATGAAATGAACACGTTGCGCGCGGCCTATCTTGACGCGAGAGCCGCGACCGGCGGCAACACCCAGGCCGATCCGTGCATTGCAACGGTATCAAAAGCTTTCCAGCTCAGCGCCCGGCGATATTAATCTTGGTAGGGGGTCTCCGGTCTGGTGAGGCCTTCAGGTGGGCGTCGTCTTGGCGTTGAAGCCGCAATACTCAATCACCTTGCACCGGGCACAATCCGGCGTGCGCGCTTTGCAGATATAGCGACCATGCAGCAAGAGCCAATGATGGGCATGTTGCAGATAGGCTTTCGGCACTTTTTTGAGAAGCTTCATTTCCACTTCAACAACATTTTTTCCGGGCGCTAACCCGGTCCGGTTGGCCACCCGGAAAATATGCGTATCGACCGCGATGGTCGCCTCGCCAAACGCTTCGTTCAAAACCACGTTGGCCGTCTTGCGGCCGACACCGGGCAGCGCTTCCAGTGCCGCGCGATCATGGGGCACCTCCCCACCATGTTGCTCAATGAGTCGTTGCGACAGGGCGATGACATTCTTCGCCTTGTTCCGGTAAAGCCCGATCGTTTTGATATGATCTCGAAGCCCTGCTTCCCCAAGCGCCACCATTTTCTGAGGCGTGTTGACCGTTTTGAACAATTCTTTCGTTGCCTTGTTCACGCCGATATCTGTTGCCTGCGCGGAGAGAGCTACCGCCACCAGCAATGTGTAGGTGTTCACATAAGCAAGTTCCGTCTTCGGCTCCGGCAGGTCCGCCGACAGCACCTTGAAAAACGGCTCAATATTTTTTGTCTTCATCAACATGGGCTGAACATAATGGCTTTGCGCCGCGCGCGCCACCGCGCCCCTCCCGCGTCCCTCCCGCGTCCCTATTGTCGAACCGCGACCACTCTTCTACTTTGTAAACTTGGGAGAGACAGATGGAACGCACAACAGATAGCCAGATCCTTGCCGGCACGCCAGGGCACCCGCTCCACTTTGATGCGCTGCTGGAACCGCACAGGTCGCTGACGCCGCATGGCTTTCTCATCGTGATGATCATCATTGCGGGTGTGAGCTTTATGGCCGGTCTGGGGTTTCTGCTGATGGGGGCCTGGCCGGTCTTTGGCTTTTTTGGTCTGGATGTGGCGCTCATCTATTACGCGTTCAACCGAAGCTATCAGGATGCGCGCGCGAGAGAGACAATCCAGCTATCAGATAATCAGCTGAAGGTACGCAAGGTGGATGCAAAAGGACGTGTCGCTGCCTGGATGCTGACGCCCTACTGGACCCGTGTGGAGATCGAGACCATTGACGAGGATGAGGTGAGCGTCCAGCTCCGCTCCCATGGGCGGTCCCTGACGGTCGCCCATTTTCTCTCACCACCGGAGAAGCTGGAATTTGGGTCCGCCCTGATGGAAGCCCTCTCCCGGCACCGGCGGGGACATTTGCGGGGGCAGCATCAACCCGCTCACCAAGGCAGCACCCAATAATTTTGGAGCAATGCTCTAATAAGGGCCGTTAGTGCGCTTCCCGCTCGATCAGCATCTTCTTGGAAAGCACTTTGCCCTCATCATCCAGCTCATAGGCGATGGGCGCACCGGTCGCAATATTGAGCGCCAGAACTTCGTCCCGTGAGAGACCTTCCAGATCCATCACCAGCGCCCTCAGCGAATTGCCGTGGGCCGCAATCAGCACGCGCTCCCCGGCCAGCACGCGCGGTTTGATCACCGAATGGTAAAAGGGAAGCACACGGTCTGCCGTATCCTTCAGGCTCTCACCGCCAGGCGGCGGAATATCATAGGACCGGCGCCAGATATGTACCTGCTCCTCGCCCCATTTCTCCCGTGCATCATCCTTGTTGAGTCCGGCAAGATCGCCGTAATCCCGCTCGTTCAGCGCCTGATCGCGGATGATCTCAATCCCGGTCTGCCCAAGCTCGGCCAACATCAGATCATTGGTCTTCTGCGCCCGCGACAGGTTGGAGGTGAAGGAAACATCAAACACATAGCCGCCTGCCATGAGCGCTTCGCCCGCCTCTTTGGCTTCGGCCCGGCCCTGATCGGTCAGATCCGGGTCTTTCCACCCGGTGAAAAGGTTCTTTTTGTTCCACTCACTCTGTCCGTGCCGGACCAGTACCAGAAGATTGGCCAATGTCTTGTTCCTGAAAATTGTGTGTTACCAGAAAATACGTCTTAGAAGTCTGAAAGCCCGAGCACATCGAGCATCGAAAAGAGACCGGGGCCTCTGCCCTGTCCCCATTTGGCCGCAGCAAGTGCGCCGCGCGCGAAAATGCCACGATCCTCTGCGACATGAGAGAGCACGATCCGCTCCTTTTCGGCTGCGAAATAAACCGAGTGATCACCGACCACACTGCCGCCCCGCATCACCGCATAGCCAATATCACCCGCCCTGCGTTCGCCGGTAATCCCGTCGCGCCCGCGGGTTGCAACGGCATCATGATCGACGCCGCGCCCTTCCGCTGCTGCGTGGCCCAGCATGAGGGCTGTGCCGGAAGGCGCGTCTACCTTGTGCCGGTGATGCATTTCCAGCACCTCCACATCCCAGACATTATCAAGCGCTTTGGCAACGCGGCGTGTAAGGGCGGTCAACAGATTGACACCAAGGCTCATATTGCCTGCCCGGACAATCGTCGCATGACGGGCGGCGGCCTCAATTTTCGCTTCTTCCTCAGGCGAAAACCCGGTCGTGGCAATCACGTGGACGATCCGCGCCTGGGCCGCAAGGGCTGCATATTCAACACTTGCCTTGGGCACGGTGAAGTCGATGATCGCATCCGCCTGGGCGATGAGGGTGAGCGGATCGCTTGTTACCGCAATCCCCATGGGCTCTCCAAGCCCGCCAAGCAGCCCGAGATCGGCGCCAAGGTGAGGCGAGCCTTCCGGCTCAATCCCGCCAATAAGTTCAAAGCCCGGCGTCCGGGCAATCGCGTCGATCAGCACCCGGCCCATTCGGCCCGCCGCGCCCGGCAATGCGATTTTGATGTTCTGGCCGCTCATCTCAAGCTCTCCAATCAACCTGATGCCCCATATATCAGTCAGCGCCCCTTGACGAAAGCCCTCAAGCGCATTACCTACGACCTGTAAGTTACGAACAGTAGGTAATTGGGATGCAAACAACACGAACAAGATTGTCGCGGGACGAACGCCGCCAGCAAATGCTGGGGACAGCAACCCGGATCGTCGCGGAGGAGGGAACAGACAATCTCACCCTCGCGGTCCTGGCAGAGCGGGCGGGCGTCAGCAAACCGGTGGCCTATGATCATTTTGAAACGCGGACCGGTCTTCTGCTGGCGCTCTTGTCGGAAAGCGACAGTCATTATGAAAATGTCGCGCGGGAAAACCTCGCCACCGCACCTCAAACACTAGAGCAATACTCTAATATTGTCGCGAACGCCTACGTCGCATGCGCCATTGAGGCGGGGCCCGCCGCTGCGGCACTCGCCGCTGCCGTTGAAGCCAGCGGCGAAGGCCATGAAGCCTGGCGTGCCTCCCGCGACCGGCATGTAGCGCAATTTGAGGAAGCCTTTCGCCCGGTCCTGAAAGTTGATCCCAGCCCAATAGAGAATAAAGCAACGCGCCTGGTGTTTGTCGCCCTTGTCGCGGCCGCCAACGCTCTGTGCAATGAACTGACGTCAGGCCATATCTCCCGCGCCGACGCTGAAACCACACTCTCCCATCTTTTTACATCATCGCTCGGACGCTTTCGCCGTCAGTCGATCCAATCCATCCCCGCGACCCCTTCCATCTAAGGATATTCCATGACCAACACAGAAATTCTGGTAACTGGCGCCACCGGCAATGTGGGCAGCGAGATCGCCCGCCAGCTCCTTCAAAAGAAGATCCCTTTCCGGGCCTTCACCCGCGATGCGGCCAAACTCACCAGCATGATCGGTGAGAAGGGATATGATCTCGCCAAAGGCGACTTCTCAGACGCGGCCTCGTTCAGGACTGCCTTGAAAGGCATCACCAAGCTCTTCCTCGTGACCAACCAGTCTGACGCCTTTTTGCACGATCTTGACCGTCTATTGGCTGATATGAAAACCGCCGGTGTCAAACAGCTCGTCCTGATCTCAGCCGAATGTGACATTGATAGCGAGATCTTTTTCGTGCGCCGTACCGCAGAGATCGAAGCCCTTGTCCGCGCCTCAAGCATCGCCTTCACGATCATGCGCCCAGACTGGTTCATGCAGAACTTCATCGGCTTTGCCGCCATGGGCTTGATCGCCTTTGTCGATGGGCCGGGGAAAACAAGCTTTGTTGATGTGCGCGACGTGGCAGAGATCGCGGTGAAGGCATTGACCGAAGACAGTCATCAGGGCCGCACTTACCGCCTGACCGGGCCTGACCCGATGACGTTCAAGCGCGCCGCTGAACGGATCAGTAAAGCCCTCGGGCGGGAGATCCCGTTCATGGCGCTCACCCCCGACCAATTGCGCGAAGGTATGATCGCCAGCGGAGCTGAGCCCTGGTATGCGGACATGAATGCGGAAATGACGTTCGGCATTCGCGGTGGCTTCACCTTTAACCCGGCCAATGATTTTGAATTTCTGACAGGCCGCAAAACCCGTTCCCTCGAAACCTTCGTGGCAGACCACAAAGCGGCTTTCGGCGCCTGAATGAAAGCGCTCAGCTTCAAACCCCCGCCACCGGGCAGCGACAAGAAAGTGCGTCCATCGCTCACCCATGTGGACCTGTCCGCACCAACGCCAAAGAAGGGTGAGGTGCGTGTCCGCGTCACCCATGCGGGCCTCAATAATGGCGATCTGGAAATATGGACCGGCCACGCCAACAAGAGCATTGAGAAACGCCAGCAAACAAACCCGGTCGTGAGCGGGATCGAGATGGCGGGCGTTGCCCTGAGCGACGGCAAGTTCATCCAGAAGGGTGATCTTGTTTTCGGCTACACCAATATCTTCAAAGGTCCCTGGTTCCACGCTCAAGAAATTGTGGTTGCCGAAACCAAACTGAAGACCATCCCGACCGGTTGGGACGGCGCAGGCGCGGCCTCAATCATCGGCGGTGCGTTGACCGCTATTGCAGCGCTTGAACGGATCGCAAAATTGAAGGCTGGCCAGAGCCTCCTGATAACAGGCGCGAGCGGCAGTGTCGGTTTGACCGCACTTCACCTCGCCAACCATATGGGCCTCGTCACAACCGGCATTTGCCATTCATCGCAAACCGAGTTTGTGCTGGCTCAAGGCGCGTCGGCAGCATTCGCCTATGACAGGAACGAGGGGCCTAAAAAATCATCACGCTTTGATGCCATTTTTGACACCGCCCCGTCTCTCTCTTTTGCAAAGGCCAAGCGCCATCTCAAGTCACGCGGAACTTACATCACGACCATGCCGCATCTTGATGTGAGGGGCTGGTTACGCTCACTCGCCTCCCCCAAAAAATGGGGCTTCCTGCTTGAAGCTGATACGGACGAAAAAAGAATGAACCGCCTCGTCACGCTGATGCAGGCAGGCGCTTTCAAACCGATCATTGATAGTTCGTACCCCTACAACGACGCGGCCTCTGCCTTCCGTCATCAGGAAGAAGGCCGCGGCAAGCGGGGCAAGGTGCTGATCACCTTCGGTTAGCCGCATTCGATCAGACAAAGAAAAAGCCGCCCGACCGGGAGGGGGTCGGACGGCTTTCGCTGACGCGAGGAACAATTGTCAGCTTTTTTAGGTCTTAGAAATCCACCTGCAGGCGCGTGCCGATGAAATCAACATCCGTGTCGGCAGAACCCGAAGCGGTTGTGAAGTCATATTCAGCCGAGCCATAGTTCAGCATCGTGCGGATATAGGGGTTGAAGTAATAGTTCACACCCAATGTCCAGGCCGAATTGTCAGATGCACCGGCACCGAAACCGACATCTTCCATGTCGAGCTGCTCATAACGGGCGGCAAGCTCGATAGCGCCATCGCTCTTCACCCGGTCAAACTTGCCGGAATTGGCTTTGTAAGCGCGGCTTTCCCCAGTCACGAAATAGCTCGCCATCAAATACCAGCCATCATAGTCGGTGTCGACGGTGGCGCCATTGCCTTCGATGGAGCTGTCATAATACTCACCCTGCAAGCTGACAGGGCCGAGTACGGCAGCAGCTTCCAGACCGATTGTTGTCTGACCCTCAGCAGCAAACGTGCCTGAGTCAACATAGCGCGTGCCATTGTGGAAGTTCCGCAGGCGAATGCGCGGGCCGGAATTGTCGTCAAATCCGCGATAGCTCGCAGAGACGCCGAGGTGAACCACCTGATCTTTTTCAGCTATCGGGGCGAAGGTCACGCGACCGGTGGTTGCCCAGTCCGTCGTTGCCGTGTCGCTGCCATTGTCGATGCCATTGGTATAAAAGCCCACGGACGCCGAATAATTGTCGCCACCACGGGATACATTGGCACCCAGATTGCGGCCCGGTGCAAACGCTTCGTTCACGAGCGAACGCTCCATGAACGTGATGTAACGGGACGAGGTCAGCTCTTCAAGACCCATAGGCTCTTTGTCGTTACCAAACGTGAGGTCAAAGCCGCCAACATTGGTGCCGATCGTAGCCGTTTCAAAGCTTGCGCTTGTGCCGTCAAAGCTGACTTCGAGCTTGTATTCCCAATCACCGGCCACCAGGCCTTCAGCAAAGAAACGGGCACGACGGACTTCAGCGCCACCACCACTCGTCTCGACACCACCGGCACGCTCAGCATCCGCCAGGAAGGCGTCAAGCTGCAAACGGCCACCAAAACGGATCGACCAATTGCCATCGCGGCTGGAAATCATCAGCTTTTTGCTGTCGAAAACAGGCATGTCGCCAAGACCTGTTGTCGCTTCTTCAAGTTCAGCCAGCTTGGAATCACGTGCCTGCATTTGCGCGCGAAGTTCGCGCAGCTCGTTCTCAAGTGAGTCAATACGCGAATTCACGTCATAACCCGCGAATGCCGACCCTGCCAGGCTGAGGGTCAAAGCGGCCGTTGCCGCACCACCCATCAGTGCTTGCTTTATCATGTTTATCTCCTCGTATACGCGGGAACAGCCCCCGGTCGAGGAAAGGAATAGGCAAGGCTTATGACCCCAAAGCTACAAATAGATGACAGAATGATGACAGCAGCCCACTGTGGCGCAATGGGCACAGGCGGGGTCGAACCCTCCCATCAGACGGGCGAATAGAGGGGCCTATTCAGGCGTGTCGTTGAAGAAATCTTTGACCTTGGCAAAGAAGCCCGCACTTTCCGGACTATTGCTCGAGGAAGATGCATCCTGGAACTGCTTGAGCAGATCCTTCTGCTTCTTGGTGAGGTCAACCGGCGTCTCCACCTGGATCTGAATATAAAGATCCCCGTGCCGCCGTGCATGAAGCCCCGGCATTCCTTTGCCCCGCAGCCGGAACTGTTTGCCGGTCTGAGTGCCTTCGGGAATTTTCACCTTTACCTTGCCACCGCCCAGCGTTGGCACTTCTATCTCGCCGCCGAGCGCCGCCGTGGTCAGAGACACGGGCACTGTGCAGAAAAGTTCCGTCCCGTCGCGCTCAAACAATTTATGTGCGCTGACAGAGAGGAAAATATAAAGATCGCCTGCGGGCCCGCCGCGCATTCCGGCTTCGCCCTCTCCGGTCAGGCGAATGCGCGTACCCTCTTCCACCCCTTGCGGAATGGTGACGGAAAGCGTGCGTTCCTTTTGGACCCGGCCCTGCCCGTGGCAGGACTTGCAGGGATCCTCAATCACCTGACCGCGACCATGACAAGTGGGGCAGGTGCGTTCAATGGAGAAGAAGCCCTGCGCCGCGCGCACCCGGCCTGAGCCGCCACACGTATTACAATTGATCGGCTTGGAGCCAGGTGTCGCACCGGACCCGGAGCATGTGTCACAGGACACAGAGGACGGCACGCGGATCTGCGCCTTCTTGCCTTCAAAGGCCTCCTCAAGTGTGATCGCCATATTATAGCGAAGATCGGCACCGCGTGCGCGCCCGCCATTGGAGCGCTGGCCGCGTCGGCCGCCGGTAAATTCACCAAACAAATCGTCGAAAATGTCAGACATGGACGACGAGAAGTCGCCATTGAAGCCACCGCCAGGTCGCCCGGCCCCACCCATAGAGCCATCAAACGCTGCATGACCATATTGGTCATAGGCCGCGCGCGACTGCTCGTCCTTCAGCACTTCATAGGCTTCGGAAATCTCTTTGAACTTTTTCTCAGCATCCGCATCGCCCGGATTTTTGTCCGGATGCCATTTCATGGCGAGCTTGCGATAAGCTTTTTTCAGCTCATCAGCATTGGCGGAGCGATCAACACCCAACAGTGTATAAAAATCTGGTTTGGACAAGGCAAAAGGTCCTTTCGGAGAACCTTGAGCAAGGCCAGACCTGTGAGAGCACGAGGCCTGGCCTTTACTCGAAAGCTGTTAGGACGCGTCTTTTTTGTTTTCGTCGACTTCTTCAAAGTCGGCGTCAACCACGTCATCTCCGTCGGCTGTTTTCGCCGAAGCCTCGTCGCCTTCACCTTCAGCTTCTTCAACGCCAACACCGGCTTTGTAAAGCTCTTCACCCAGTTTCAGGGAAACCTCGGTAAGCGCTTGCATCTTGGCATTGATGTCTTCTGCATCATCGCCTTCAAGCGCGGTCTTGAGCTCGGCAAGTGCTGCCGTAACCGGTGCCTTCACATCGTCGGATACCTTGTCACCCGCTTCCGCCAATGTCTTCTCGGTGGCATGCACCATGGCTTCTGCATGGTTCTTGGCCTCAACGGCTTCACGCCGTGTCTTGTCAGCCTCGGCATTGGCCTCAGCATCCTTCACCATCTGATCAATGTCTGCATCCGACAGACCACCAGAGGCCTGAATGCGGATCGACTGCTCCTTGCCTGTCGCCTTGTCTTTGGCAGACACAGACACGATACCGTTCGCATCAATATCAAAGGCAACTTCGATCTGTGGGATACCGCGTGGGGCCGCAGGCAAGCCAACGAGGTCAAACTGACCCAGCGCCTTATTGTCGGCAGCCATTTCGCGTTCACCCTGGAACACACGGATCGTCACAGCGGACTGATTGTCTTCCGCAGTGGAGAAGGTCTGTGCCTTCTTCGTCGGGATTGTCGTGTTGCGCTCAATGAGGCGTGTAAACACACCGCCCAGCGTTTCAATACCAAGCGAGAGCGGTGTCACATCAAGCAGCAATACGTCTTTGACATCGCCCTGCAACACGCCTGCCTGAATGGCAGCACCCATGGCCACAACTTCGTCAGGGTTCACACCCTTGTGGGGTTCCTTGCCGAAGAATTTCTTCACGGCTTCCTGCACCTTGGGCATGCGTGTCATGCCGCCGACGAGAACAACTTCGTCAATGTCGGCTGGTGTCAGGCCCGCATCCTTCAGCGCCTTCTTGCAAGGCTCAATGGTGCGCTGCACGAGATCGTCAACCAAGGCTTCAAGTTTCGAACGGGTGAGCTTGAGCGTCAGATGTTTTGGGCCAGATGCATCAGCGGTAATGAACGGCAGGTTCACTTCTGTCTGTGCGCCGGAAGAAAGTTCGATCTTTGCTTTTTCAGCCGCTTCTTTCAAACGCTGAAGTGCGAGCTTGTCACCGCGCAGGTCGATGCCCTGCTCTTTTTTGAACTCTTCGGCTAGATATTCAATGATGCGGCCATCAAAGTCTTCACCACCAAGGAACGTATCCCCGTTGGTTGACTTCACTTCAAAGACGCCGTCGCCAATCTCAAGCACCGACACGTCAAACGTACCACCGCCCAAGTCATAAACAGCGATCGTCTTGCCGTCATTCTTGTCGAGACCGTAAGCGAGTGCGGCCGCCGTCGGCTCGTTGATGATGCGGAGCACTTCAAGACCGGCAATCTTGCCCGCATCTTTTGTGGCCTGGCGCTGTGCGTCATTAAAGTAGGCAGGCACCGTGATCACAGCCTGCGTCACCGTCTCGCCGGTAAACTTTTCAGCTGTTTCTTTCATCTTCTGCAGGATGAAAGCAGAAACCTGCTGCGGGGAATATTTTTCGCCATGGGCTTCGACCCAGGCATCGCCATTGTCCGCCTTGATGATCGTATAGGGAACCATGTCCATGTCTTTTTTGGTCATGGGATCGTCAAAGGCGCGACCGATCAGACGTTTGATCGCAAACAGCGTGTTGGTGGGGTTTGTCACCGCCTGGCGTTTTGCCGGTTGGCCGACAAGCTTCTCGCCGTCCGGGGTGAAGCCCACCATGGAAGGTGTGGTTCGCACACCTTCGGAATTTTCAATAACTTTAGGCTGGGAGCCTTCCATAACCGCGACACACGAATTCGTCGTGCCAAGGTCGATGCCAATAACTTTGCCCATTGTCTTCCTCTTTTGACTGCGGCAGGCCAGACGGGCCTGAAAATTCAGCACCCACGGATGGCAGGAACCAATCATGAGCCAACAGGCTCATTTAATCCCCACCTTCACCACCTGACCCCCTGAGGGGATTGGTAAGGTTTAAAACGGTCGCAACCGCTTGGGGGATATATATGTTTGGCCCCACCGCATCGCAAGGCCGCCCCGGTTCAGTTTTACCGGAATTTTCAGGTAAAACCCAAAAGCTTCCGGTAAATATGACCGCTGCAAACTTGCACGTCTGGTTGAATGCCCCCAGTGAATAGCGGTGTGGCGGCGCGAGTGCAACAGCAAAGCCGCACGACGGGCGTGGAGCCCGTAGGGTGGAAAACAGGACGTAAAGGGCCAAAAACATGCTGGAACCGGCGGAGGGGACAAAAATTTGGCCCGAACATCTGAGCCGTGCAGATCAGGTGAAGCTGGTTGAGATCTTGCGTCCTTTGGTGACCGCCGCCCCCTTCTACCCGGTCAAAATGCCACAGACGGCCAAGCCCCTTTCCGTCCAGATGACAAATTTGGGTGCGCTTGGCTGGATATCCGACGTGAAAGGCTATCGCTACGAGCCCTGTCATCCCGGGACAAACGAGCCCTGGCCCCCTATTCCACCTCTATTGTTACACATGTGGAATGAGTTGACGGACGGCGCACCGCAGCCTGAGGCCTGTCTCGTGAATTATTACGGACCCGGATCAAAAATGGGTCTGCACCAGGATCGGGACGAAGAAGCGCTGGATGCGCCGGTCCTCTCCGTCTCCTTGGGCGACACCGCACTCTTCAGGCTCGGCGGGTTGGAGCGCAAGGGCCCGACCCAACGCTTCAAACTCTCGTCAGGCGATGTGATGCTGCTGGGCGGGCCGTCCCGGCTTCGTTTTCACGGAATTGACCGGATCTACGAGGGAACCTCAACCTTGCTCGGCAAGGGAGGGCGTCTCAATCTGACACTGCGCCGCGTGACCCATTAAGACATTGATCATCAAAAACGGCTGAAAATAGAGCCTGAATGGCCGAGAGCTTTGCTGTGAGCGAAATTCCGCCCCCAAGAGCAAAGCTCGGCCCCACGCCACATTATCCTGTCCGGTTCGGGTAATCGCCCCGATTTTCAGCAGGAAGAACCAGGGTCAGGGATAGGCGTGGAGCCCTCTAGGGTCCACAGAACCGTCTTCGTCACCTGAAACCAATTTCTTGAGTTTCGAGCTGATCGTGCGGGCTGCCTTGAGCCAGATAGTGAAAAGGATCCCGAAAAAGCTTATCGGCTGAGCGCCTGACACAATAGGTTCAGCGTCTTTCTCCGGCATAGCCCGCTTTGTGGTCTGCCCCGTATGATGAAAAGCGGCAACGCTATATCCGCTTGCCAATGATTTTGTATATGTGCGAAAAATATTCATGTTAGTCTCCGGGAATGTCCCTAAATTGAGCCTCCCGACGCTCTATTTATGGACTAAAGGCCCATAGTACAAACGATCTTTTCTCAACAAATATGTGAGAAAAAATAACAAATGTCTCGTCGTCGCCTTCCACCTCTATCCATGCTGCGCGCGTTTGAGGCCGCAGCGCGCCATTTGAGCTTTTCCGCGGCGGCGGACGAACTGGGCGTGACCCATTCAGCCATCTCCCACCAGGTCAAAGGGCTGGAAGAATGGTTTGGCCGCCCACTTTTTACCCGCAGCACCAGAAAAATCATCTTGACCGCCCAGGGCGCTACCCTGCTCGGCCCCACCACCCGCGCGCTCGACGGCATGGCAGACGCCGTGGCAAATGTGATGGCGCAAGACGCAGACCGCCCTATTCTGGTCAGTGTCGAACCGGCCTTTGCGGCCCGGTGGCTGGTCTTCCGGCTGGAGCGGTTTTACAAGCGGCATCCAGATGTGCGCCTGCACCTAGTGCCCACCCCGGAAATGGTCAGCTTCGAGCGCGGTGGGCCTGACCTTGCCATCCGCTACGGACGAGGCGGATGGCCGGGCCTTGCGTCTGAAAAAATTCTGGGGGCCTCGGCCTACCCTGTAGTGAGCCCGGATCTGGTGGCCCGATCTCATCCGTTGAACCATCCCGGCGATCTGGCGCATTACACCTTGATCCATGAAGACACGACCGAGGACTGGAAGGCCTGGCTCGCCCATGCCGGCGTCCCGGAGGTACCGGCGGACCGGGGCCCGATCTTTGACGATGCACACCTCACACTTGAGGCAGCCGCGTCCGGTCTCGGGGTGGCGTTGGCAGATGACGCGCTCGCCGCTGCGGCGCTCGCCGATGGCGACCTCGTCCGCCCCTTCAACCTGAGCCTTGATATTTCAACCGCCTATTACGTGGTTTACCCCAAGGACCGGACCTTGCGACCGGATGCAGACGCGTTCCGGCTCTGGTTGCAGGATGAGGCAAAACTCATCCTTGCCTGATTGCCGGACGCGCAACGTCAGTTTCATTAATGAAAAACTTACGCTGCTGCCGTTTTGCCGGAATTAGCTTAAATCTTTACAGGCTGAAAAGCCTGATCACCTAGGCTGCGAGGGAGAAACCAGTCCCATCAGGAAGCCACGTGCAAGAATTGCAATCATCAAGACCGGGTGGAAAAACCCCGCCGAGCGTCATCGATAGTCCCGCCGTGACCCGCTCGGTGGTGATTGTTTTTATGATCGCCTCTGCGGCCGCTGGATATGAGATCATTCACCTTCTAAACACGGATCGGCTTACACAGTCTTTTTCCATCTCGGCCATATTGTTGATCATCTGCCTGGCCGCTGCGGCTGCCTTGTCAATTCTCAGTCGGGGTCGATATTTGCAGGAGGCCATCTGGTTCGTCTTTCTGAGCGGCAGCCTCTATCTGTTGCAGATCATCGCTGTCTCTCTGTTCGTTTCGCACGATATTGATCTGGCCGTGCAACACGCTTTCTGGTTTCTGCCTATCGAGGTCAGTCTCTTCGTGACGCTTGAGCGGCGTCTGGCCGCAGGCTTGTCTCTTGGACTGTTTGGTTTGCAGGTGATGATCCTTGCGAGCTTTTTCTGGTTTGCCGGTATCAATCCGCTCACCGATATTCATACCGGTCCGATGGTTCAGCTTGTTCTCGGCCAGCTTGCGTGCATCGTATTGCTGGGCGGGCTTGCGGTCTTCCGGGAAGCCGCGATGACCAAGGCAGCAAGAATTGCCGCGCTGGAGGAGAACAAGGAGGCCCTGCAACTCACGGCTGATGAAACGGAGCTCAATCGGCAGGCAGCCATTGAGGCGCTGCAAACGGCAGAGGCTGCAACACGCGCCCGCGAAACCTTTCTCGCCACCATGGGGCATGAATTGCGCACGCCTCTCAATGCCATTATCGGCTTTGCGCAAATTATGGAACATGGGCTATTGCGCGAACCGCTGCCAAAGGAAAAGGAATATTCATCAGACATTCGTAAAAGCGGTGAACACATGTTGGCGCTGGTCAACCAGCTCCTCGAATTTTCGCGTCTGGAATCTGAAGCGAGCGAAATTAATCTTGCCGATCATTCGCTTGCCGAAATTTTTGATCACACCGCGCGCATCATGCATGTGGTCGCCGATCAGAAATCGGTAAGGCTTATCCGCGAGTGGGATGTGGACGACAAATATGAGCTGGAAACGGACCAGCAAGCCGTCCGTCAGATCCTCTTCAATCTCATGTCAAATGCCATCAAGTTCACCCCTAAAGGGGGCATCGTTTCGCTCCATCTTGTCAGACAGGAAGAGGGTGAGATGATTATCGAAGTCAGTGACACCGGCATCGGCATCGCAGCCGACAAATTGGCGCGCGTCTGTGAGCCCTTCTTTCAGATCCATGACGCGAGCGTGCCCAATGTCGGCGGCACGGGGCTTGGGCTCTCCATTGTCACAAGACTTGCAAACAGACTGAACGGCACCGTCGAAATTGACAGCGTGCTGGGTGAGGGGACCTGTGTTCGTGTCCGGCTGCCCTCAACCATGAAGGCAGACAAGAGAGAACACGAAACGATGGTGCAGGGCGTTGCCGCGATGATTGCCTGATCAGATCCAGATCAGGCTCCCGGCACTGGCGATACGGCAAACAGCCATTCATGCGCCAAGAAAAGCCCGAGGAAAATCGCCACCGCAAGGCCGATCCGCCAAAGGCCAAGCTCACCAAACTTGAATTTTGCCCGGCCCGTGAGAAGCGCGGCAAAAGGTACGTTGGACGAGGCTGCCGCATATGCGTTCCACACATCGCCGAGCTTGCGCTTGCGCTTCGCGTCAATTGAGAACGTGCCCAGAAACGCAACCGCAAGAAATGTCCCGAAGAAGATCTGGCTGGCGTGGTCCCCATTTGCAGCAAGATGAAAGCCCGACCAGATCACGGCACCCCACAGAAAAGGGTGGCGTGTGATGGCATGAATGCCTTTGACGAGAGAGGCGGGGTCGTTCGCTTCGCCAAGTGCGACGTCGCCACCGGCACCTGTTGGGCCGGGAGAGGTGACGCCTGTGACGACAAAAAAACTGGCAACAAGAATGATCAGCCCGCCTGCATGGAGCAACCCGACCGGTGCCTGCCAGTAAATCACGTTTTCAGCACTCACCACGGCCGCATTGTAGCTGATCGCCAGCCAGACAATGGCGCCGATAGATGCGAGAGAGAAGAGGCCCATAAAGACCTTCTCGCCGACCATCCCGACGATTGCATCGCGCAGTCGGGTACCGGAAATAAGAATATGGATACCGAAAAAAAGCACGGCAGCGGCGATCAATTGTTCCATCTTGGGCTCCTCCATCTGGATCAGATGAAAAGCCTAATGGAGATCAGAGCGAACGCCAACTGATGTTCCGTGAACAGAGCTGCAAACTGCACTGTTCACGACCGGGCAGCAAGGGACTTGAAGCCGAATAATGATAATCAGGCGGTGGTATCAACCTTGGCACCGGGCGGGCCATCCTCACCGGCTTTGGCAACGCCTACACGCGCCGCCCGCAACAGCCGGTCGCCGATCATATAGCCCACATCCACAACCTGGACGATGGACCCGCCCGGTTGGCCGGTGCCAGGCACTTCAAAAAGTGCTTCATGCAAATTGGCGTTGAATTTTTCACCGGGTGCGGGGCTCACCGGCACAATGCCGTTTTGCTCAAACGCGGTGAGGAGCGAGCGTTCCACCATTTCAATGCCGTCAACAATGGACTGAACCACATCGTCCGATCCGTCTTTCCGATCAGCCGGCACGGCGTCAATCGCCCGGCGGAGATTATCCGCGACCGACAGAACAGCCTGGGCAAACCGGGTTGCGCCAAATTTGGCCGCGTCAGCCTTTTCCCGTTCCGCGCGACGACGCAGATTTTCAAGCTCGGCGGCCCCGCGCAAAACCCGGTCCTTCAATTCCCCGTTTTCAGCGACAAGAGCGGCCATCGCATCGGCGATTTTTTCTTCCTCGGAGCGCGTATCTTCCGCGACGCCGTCGCCGGCACCACCGGCAGCAGCAGCCGCTTTCGCAAGCAAATCATCAGCCGCAGCCTCAAGTCCCGCAGTGCTTTTATCGTCGCTCATATCTGTGGGGTTTTCTTTTGAACCATCCTGATCGCTCATACCTGTGTCCTTTGGGAGGCCTTTGCCAGCATCTGGGCCAGCATCTGGGCCAGCATCTGGCATCCAGCATCCATCGTCTGAAATCTTGAACCTAAACCTTGTCCCGCACTGCTTCCAAGCCACTCTATGGGTTGCTTTCAAGCCGGGACCCGACAAATGGCGGTTTGGCGCGCGTAAGTCAACCGCGCTGATCAGCGCAGCAGCCGACCCACCACCTGTGCGGTATAATCCACCATCGGGATAATCCGCGCATAATTGAGCCGTGTCGGGCCAATAACGCCCAAAACACCCACCACACGGCGGCTTTCATCCATAAAGGGGCTCACAATGACGGAGGACCCGGAAAGCGCAAAATGCTTGTTCTCCGACCCGATAAAGAGCCGAACCCCTTCCGCTTCCTGGGCGAGCCCCAAAAGCTGCACAAGATCCGCCTTGTTTTCCAGCTCCTGAAACAGAAGGCGCACCCGCTCCAGATCTTCCATCGCATTCACATCTTCCAGAAGCCGCGACTGACCTGTGACAATGAGCGAACGGGCAAGCGGGTCCGCATTACCTTTGTCACGGCTCTCGCTGCCGCCGGACCACACCGCAAGTCCCGCCTCGACAATCCGTTTGGTCAGGTCAGACAATTGCGCTTTTTGGCTGTCCATCTCCTCCTGAATGATCCGCTGCGCTTCGCCCACCGTGCGGCCCCTGAGCCGCGCATTGAGGAAATTGGTGGCCTCGATCAGGGCAGAGGGTGTGAGCCCCTTCGGCACATCAATCATGCGGTTTTCAACCGTCTCATCTTCCGAGACGAGCACCACCAGCGCGCGCCCGGCATCCACCGAGACAAATTCAATATGTTTAAGTGCGATGTCGGCCTTCGGCGCCAGCACCAGTGCGGCACAATGGGAAAGCCCCGACAGGAGCTTGGAGGCGTCCGTCAGCACATCTTCGACCGAATTATGCTTCGGGTTCCGCGTGACTTGGCCTTCAATGGCGCGCCGCTCCTCGTCGCTCAACGTGCCGACCTGCAAAAGCCCATCCACAAAGAGCCGAAGCCCGGCGTCTGTTGGCAACCGCCCGGCACTGGTGTGGGGCGCGGCAAGCAGGCCCAGCGCCTCCAGATCCGACATCACATTGCGCACGGTCGCGGCTGACAGCGGCAGCAGAGAATTTTGTGATAGAAAGCGAGAACCCACAGGGGATCCGGTCTCCAGATAGGTTTCCACCACCTGGCGCAGGATCATGCGCGAACGCTCATTCAGATCACGGATCGCGGGCATTGGGCCTCTTTGGGCTGAAAGGTCAGGTCTGGAGTCTCACTCCAGCCTTAACCGCTTGATGCAGATAACAAATTCAGTAGGCCTGACTTTAAGCCAAATCTCGACCATATGGAATAAATCCTCTTCCTATGGTTCGCTATATGAAAAGGCGAGAGCAATATAACAAGCCCAAAGGCCGGGTTTTCTCAAACACCTCCCGTTCGGCGTGATGTCAAACTGGACGCGAACGCCTGCGCAGGCTAAACCCGGCGCAGCAAACAAAACATCAGATGCCCATTTACCCAACTCCTTCACCCAAATCCAAAAAGGTTATTCCGTTGAGCACAACACGTCCGTCAGGCCGCGAGGCCCACCAGATGCGCGCCGTCTCCCTCGAACCCGGCTTTTCCAAGCAGGCTGAAGGCTCCTGCCTTGTCAAATTCGGGGATACCCACGTGCTGTGCACCGCGAGCCTTGAAGAGCGCGTGCCGCCTTTCCTGCGCGGTCGCGGCGAAGGTTGGGTCACGGCGGAATATGGCATGCTGCCACGCTCAACCAATGAGCGCATGCGCCGAGAGGCAGCCGCAGGCAAACAATCAGGTCGCACCCAGGAAATTCAGCGCCTCATCGGTCGCTCGCTCCGCTCTGTTGTGGACATGAAGGCACTTGGCGAACGCCAGATCACTGTGGATTGTGATGTGCTTCAGGCCGACGGCGGCACGCGGACCGCGTCCATCACCGGGGCCTGGGTGGCCCTCCATCAGTGTTTTGAATGGATGAAAACCCGCAACATGATCGACATTTCACCCCTTCGCGATCATGTCGTTGCCATCTCTTGTGGCATCTATCAGGGCCTGCCCGTGTCTGACCTTGATTATGCGGAAGACAGCACAGCCGACACAGACGCAAACTTCGTCCTGACAGGCACAGGCGGCATTGTGGAAATTCAGGGCACGGCCGAAGGCGCGCCTTTCTCCGAAGCCAATTTTATGGACCTTCTTTCGCTCGCCAAAGGCTCCTGTAGCGAGCTGGTGGCCTTGCAGAAAAAAGCCGTCGCAAAATGAAGCGGTCGCTGAAAGGGACAAAGCTTGTGGTCGCAAGCCACAACATGGGCAAGGTGCGGGAGATCGCAGCCCTGCTCGCCCCTTTCGGCATTGAGACGGTCTCCGCCGGAGAGCTTGGCTTGGCGGAGCCGGAAGAGACAGGCACAACGTTTCAGGCCAATGCTGAGCTGAAAGCGCGGGCCGCAGCGACCGCGTCAAACCTTGTCGCACTCGCCGATGATAGCGGCCTTGCGGTCCATGCGCTCGGCGGCGATCCCGGCATCTATTCCGCGCGCTGGGCAGGTGAGACGAAAGATTTCGGCTTCGCCATGGAGAAAGTCGAAGCTGCACTCCAAAAATCCGGCAGCAAGGACAGAAGTGCGGCCTTCATCTGCGGCCTCTGCCTTGCCTGGCCCCCCAGTAAGGGAGAGGCCAATAAGGGAGAGGCCAATAAGGGAGAGGAGAGTGAGACCGCCTATTTTGAAGGCAGGGTGGAGGGCACGCTTGTTTGGCCACCACGGGGCACCATGGGCTTTGGCTATGATCCCATCTTTGTGGCGGACGGGTATGACATCACATTTGCTGAAATGGAGCCTGCCGCCAAACATGCCATCTCCCACAGGGCGGATGCATTTCGCCAATTGACCGATGCCATCGCCCTCGATTGACGGGGCAACTCCCCAACCGGCGGAAAGCGATGCAGGCTTTGGCATCTATGTTCACTGGCCTTTCTGCCAATCGAAATGTCCTTATTGTGATTTCAATTCTCACGTTGTGCGCGGTGTGGATCAGAAAGCCTATGCACACGCATTGGCCTGCGAGCTGGAATGGATGGCGGGCGAGACAGAGCGAAAGCCCGTCGGTTCGGTTTTTTTTGGCGGTGGCACACCCTCGCTCATGGAGCCTGCGACGGTTGAGATCGTTCTCAATGCTATCGACCGTTTATGGGGTCTCCATCAGGGTGTGGAAATTTCGCTGGAGGCCAACCCGACAAGCGTAGAGGCTGCGCGCTTCCGCGATGTGGCAAAGCTCGGCGTCAATCGCCTGTCCCTTGGCGTGCAGGCAATGAACGACCGGGATCTGAAATTTCTGGGCAGGCTTCATTCAAGCGAGGAGGCGCTGCGTGCCATCGAGCTTGCACGCACGCATTTCCCACGGCTCTCGTTTGATCTCATATATGCGCGTCCCGGTCAGAGAGAGGCGGACTGGGCGGCGGAGTTGCAGCGGGCGCTCTCCTATGCGGTGGATCATCTCTCGCTCTATCAATTGACGATAGAGGAGGGCACGCCCTTCTTTGAGCTCGCGCGCAAAGGGGCCTTCGCTATTCCTGAAGAAGAGGAGGCCGCCGGGCTTTATGAACTGACGCAGCAATTGTGCGAGGCCGCAGGGCTTCCGGCCTACGAGATTTCAAACCACGCAAGGCCGGGTGCCGAATGTCGGCACAATCTCACCTATTGGCGCTATGGCGACTATGTGGGGGCCGGACCTGGCGCCCACGGGCGCATAACAAGACCTGGCGCCCACGGACGCATCACAAGGGCAGGTGGGAAGTGGGCAACGGTTACAGAGCGCATGCCGACCAAATGGCTGGCGACAGTGACCGAAAAAGGTCACGCCCTGGTGGAGGAAGAAGAGATCACGCCACAGACCAGTGCCGAAGAAATGTTGATGATGGGTCTGCGTCTGCGCGAAGGGGTGTCCCTTAACCGCTTCAATTCCGTCAGTGGACGGACACTAAATGCAGACCGGCTGAGCTTCTATGAGGAGAAGGGTCTGATTGAACAAAGAGGCGGGCGTTTGATCGCCACATCGCAAGGCCGCCTCGTCCTCAATCAACTTCTGGGTGAGCTGCTTGTCTAAAGAGATCACCGAAAAAAATCACTTCGGAAAATCAGGTTGGTTTTCCGGCGCTGCCTTGATGAAGGCCGGGTGCGCGTTGCAGGCATCGACAACTGAGAGCACGCGCGGGTAGGGCACAAGGTTGAGCCCAAGCTTCTTGTAATTCTCAATCTGCGGCAGAATGAAAAGGTCAGCAACGCTCGGGTGTGTGCCGAAGACAAAGGGACCGTTCGTTTCGCGGCTGTGTTCGGCACGCTCAATCAATG
Organism: Parvibaculum sp.; assembly: GCA_040223265.1. Lineage (GTDB taxonomy): Bacteria > Pseudomonadota > Alphaproteobacteria > Parvibaculales > Parvibaculaceae > Mf105b01. Next base: position 24,495 of record JAVKCY010000022.1, read on the forward strand.
CTTCAAGCGCCAGCAATCCCTTGTCCGCCCAATGCACATACCATTGCGCACTCGCGGTCTGGTCGAGCTTCAGGTTTTGGCCGAGATATTTCATCACCCGCGTATTGTGCAACGGATGGATGGCAGCGGCGACCGTCATCGCAATCGCTTTCGCCTGAGCCCTTTCCATCCGGTCAACCGGATAGATGGAGGGGTCCGGGTAAAGCTCTTCCAGATAATCAACAATCGCGAGCGACTCTGTCAGGAACACGCCATCATGCTCAAGCGTGGGGATGAGCCGCATGGGATTGATCTTGCCATAGGCATCGCCAAGCTGGGCTTCTTGTGCGGGTGAAATATCAACCGACACATACTCAAACGGAATGTTTTTCAGATGCAGCACCGTGCGCACCCGGCGCCCTGCCGAGTTCGCATGAAAATTGTGGAGCTTGAAACCCATGCGCAACGCCGCCTCCGGGGGGTGTTTGATCAGCCAGATGATACCGATCAGCCAGATGATGCCGATCAGCCAGATGATACCGATCAGAAAGTCGCGACCGGTACAAAGCTTGCCGGTGCGGGATCAATGACCTGAGGTCCGTTCCGCCCCATTTCAAGGATGGCAAGGCCGCGCTCATTCAACCCGTTCGGCAGAAAGCGGAAAATACCGTCCACACCGGCAAACCCGTCCGGATGCACGAGAATGGTCTCGGCGAACCGATCATTGGCGGGCCGTCGCGAAAGCGCAGAGGCAAGGCTCAAGGCATCATAGCCAAGGCTCGCAATCCGGGGCGGTGTTCCCCCAAACATGCGGGCATAGCGGGCTTCAAAGGCGTCATGGGCTTCCCTTGGCGGGGCGGCAAACCAGCCACCGACAAGGGAGGGCTCCCGCCCGAGCGAGCCATCATCCCATTGACCGGTTCCAAGGAAACGGACCTTGCGCGGGTCCACGTCGAAATAGGGAAGCAACGGGGCAGCCGAGCGAAGCTCCGTTCCACCGGCTGGCACAAAAACCGCCTGGAAGGGAACATCGCCAATCGTGTCGTGGTTCTGTAGTGCGCGAAGGCGCGAAAGGCTCTCCGGATCACCGGCTGCGCGAAGCCGCGCCCGTTCGGACTCAAGCGCCTGTTTGCGACCATCATAGCGGGCAAGACGCCGTGCAGGCCCGAACATATCTTCAGATCGCGGTGGATAGCTTTCGATGCCCTTCATTTCACCGGCACGAGAGGTGACCGCCTGCGTCAATGCCTGGCCCATGCGCGAACCATATTCGGTCTGCGGCACAAGCGCTGCAAACGTCGTCAGACCCTGCAACATGGCATAGTCCACCACGCGCTCTACGTCTTGCTCCGGCAGGAAGGACAGGAGGTAAACACCATTGCCCGCAATATTCCGGTCTGTTGAAAAGGCGATGACAGGGATGCCGCGTTCCCGCGCTATCGGCGCGACGACCGCAACGGACTGGGAGAAGAGGGGGCCGAGAATAAGTTCCGCCCCTTCCTGCACCGCCTGGCGTGCGGCGCCCGCAGCACCCACCGGTGTGCCTGACGTATCTTTGGGGATCAAGAGGACATCACGATTGCCAAATTCAAAAAGCGCAAGCTGTGCGGCATTGAACAACGCGTCCGCAGCTTCACGCACACTGGCCTGTTGGGCCTTGAACGGAAGCAGGATAGCGATCCGCACAGGCTCCTGATCAGCCATATGAGGTGGACGCAGAAACAAGTCCTGATTTGGTGGCGCCTGCGTAATGGGGGGCGGCGTCACCGCAACAGGCGGGGCGGACACAACGGGGCTTGGCGGCGGCGTGCTTTTGTCACAAGCGGCAAGGGCCGCGCCCAGCAAAATAACAGCCGTGAAGCGGATGATGATTTGGGCAATCTGTCCGGAAGAGCGGGTCAGCAACCTATTTCCCCTTGGATAATGCATGTCAGAACCTTTGGCGCACCTTATACGAAAAAACTGCAACAGCTGGGCGATTTTGTGACGCTTTTGGTAAAGACAAGTGCATCTTGCATGGACAAGTGGGTGGCCCCACGGCAATTTGGCCCCATGGCAAGAGATATACCCCCTTCATCGACCCCCTCCGGCGGCAGAGATCAGGCACGGCTTGATCCGGGCCTTTACATCGTGGCGACCCCCATCGGCAATGCGCGCGACATTACGCTGCGGGCGCTGGATGTCCTGGGCATGGTGGATCTCGTGCTCTGCGAAGACACGAGGGTCACCTCCAAACTCTTTGCAATCCATGGCTTGAGAACACCCTTGCGCGCCTATCATGAGCATAATGCGGCGGCGGAGAGGCCCCGTGTTCTGTCAAAAATTGAAGCTGGTGCTGCGATTGCACTCGTGTCTGATGCGGGCACGCCGCTGATTTCGGACCCGGGATACAAGCTCGTGCGGGACCTCGTGGCGGCGGGTCATGGCGTCACCACCTTGCCCGGTGCCAGTTCCGTCATGGCGGCGCTGACGCTTGGTGCGCTCCCGACCGACCGGTTTCTGTTTGTGGGTTTCCTGCCGCCAAAGGAAGCCGCCCGCCGCACCGCGCTGGAGGAGGTGGCAGACACGAGCGCGACCCTCGTTTTTCTGGAAAGCCCACGCCGTCTCGCTGAAAGTCTGGGTGACATGGCGCACGTTCTGGGTGACAGGCCCGTTACCGTCGCCCGTGAGCTCACCAAAAAATTTGAGGAGATACGGCGCGGGACGGCGACGGAACTCCACCAGCACTATCTTGCAGTCGGGGACCCGAAGGGCGAGATCGTTGTGCTGGTCGGCCCACCGGGCAAGCAGGTGGAGGTGGACGAGGGGGATCTCGACCAGATGCTCAGGAGGGCGCTCGCCAGCCATTCCCTCAAAGATGCGGTGGCGGCGGTGACCGACGCGACGGGCCTCAAGCGCAAGCAGGTTTACGCCCGCGCTCTTGAACTCGGTAAAGCCGAACCCGGTGAGGTTGAGTGATGAAAAGGCGGCAGGGGACAAGCCGCCAACAGCGCGGGGCCGATGCTTACAAGACGGGCCTTTGGGCGGAGCGTCTTGCCCTCATCCTGCTGACCCTGAAATTTTACCGCATTCTGGGCACACGGGTGAAAACGCCTGCGGGTGAGGTTGATATTCTGGCAAGGCGCGGCCGGACCCTCATCATTGTGGAAGTGAAGGCGCGGCGCACCAGATCAGGCGCCGCGGAAGCCCTGAGACCCCAGCAACAGGCAAGGCTCGCCCGCGCAGCAGAACTGTTTTTGGCCAGAACGCCTGAGGTTGAAACCATCCGCTTTGACGTGGTGGAGGTGGCCGCAGGCGCGTTTCCCCGCCATTTGAAGGATGCCTGGCGGCCTTAACTCGAGATCCGTGAGCGCTTTGCGGAAGAGGGAGGGGAGCACATAAAACTGACCTTGCAGGGCTTGCGTGTTAAAAAAGACCATGAAGATGCTTTGAGCGATTCGTCTAAAACCGCATGTGGAGGCCAAAATGCGTTTTGGAACATCGAAGATGCAGGCTTTGCCGCTCATGCGCGCGGCGCTGATAACACTCGTCTGCGCCGCCACGGCAGGGTGCTCCATTCCCGGCATGGTCATTGGCGCGGGCGCAACAGCCGGCATTGCCGCTGCCGAAGAGCGCGGCGTTGAAACCGCCTTTGACGATCTCAAAATTGATCTTGTGATTAAACAGCGCCTCCTCGAACTGGATGAGGCGCTGGTCACCACTGTCTCAACGGAAGTGTTTGAAGGACGTGTTTTGCTGACGGGCACCGTGGGCAGCGAAGATCGGCGCCTTTCCGTCACAAGGCTGGCCTGGAGCGTCGAAGGTGTCGCAGAGGTGATGAACGAATTGCGCACCGATGGTGAGAGCAGTATCGCCCATGCTTCTCGCGACACCCTTATCACGACCGAGCTGCGGGCCCGCATGATGGGGGATGGAGATGTGTCGGCGATCAATTACAATATCGAAACCGTTCGCGGCACGATCTACCTTTTGGGGATTGCACGCTCGCAAGCGGAGCTGACCCGCGTGGTTCATCACGCGCGAAACGTCTCTGGTGTGCGCAAAATCGTGCCACTGGTCCGGATAAAAGCACCTGATGGGGTAGAACTGGCCAGAAAAGCGCCTGAAAGCGCCATTTAGTCTCAATATTCGCCGACCTCCGGTCTTGCCATTCGCGCTCGCCGCCCCCATCTTGGCCCGAACGAATGACCTGTGACAGCCTGATCGAAAGCCTGTCCCACGCCCTGCCGCAATCTGTGCCTCGATCCGTGTCATGCCCGGCTTGGGGAGAAAGAGTTCACCCATGAGCCTTGATGTCACCATTCAGATGGACCCGATCCGTTCAATCGATATCAAGGGGGACTCGACCTTCGCGCTTGGCCTCGAAGCACAAAAGCGCGGACATCGCCTCAGCTATTACGAACCAAAACATCTCTCCATGCGCGATGGAGATGTCTACGCAAAGGTACAGCCCATCACCCTGCGCCGGGAGGTCGGCAATCATGTGGATCTGGGGGAGATGACAAAGATCAGGCTTGCTGACACAGACGTTGTCTTGCTTCGCCAAGACCCGCCCTTTGACATGAACTACATCACCACCACCCACCTGCTCGACAAAGTGCATAGCGCAAAGAAGGTCGCGGGCAAGACCCTTGTGGTGAACGACCCGGCCCATGTGCGCAACGCACCCGAAAAACTCTTCGTCACAGAATTTGAAGGTGTGATGCCCGCAACGCTCATCACCTCTGACGCTGATGAGATCAAAGCGTTTCGCGCAGAGTTCAAAGACATTATCGTGAAGCCGCTCTACGGCAATGGGGGTGCGGGCGTCTTCCGTCTGCGTGCTGATGACGAAAACCTGAATTCATTGCTCGAAATGTTAGGGCAAATATTCCGCGAACCGGTGATTGTGCAGCAATATTTGCCGGATGTGCGCAAGGGCGACAAGCGCATCATTCTGGTGGACGGGAAGGCGGTGGGGGCCCTTAACCGGGTGCCTGCGGAAGGTGAAAGCCGCTCCAACATGCATGTGGGGGGGCGGGCTGAAAAATCAGACCTCACAAAACGGGAGCAGGAGATCTGCGAGCAGATCGGCCCGGAACTTAAACGGCGCGGCCTGATTTTCGTTGGCATTGATGTGATCGGCGATTATCTCACCGAGATCAATGTGACCAGTCCCACCGGTATTCAGGAAATTGCCCGCTTTGGTGGGGCCGATATTGCTGCCCTGATCTGGGACGCGATTGAAAGCCGCCTCTGAAGCTGGCCTCTGAAGCTGGCCTCTGGTCAAGCTCGCCCAAAAGCGCGTTCAGGCGCGCCCGGGCCCACTCCGGCACTGACCTGCCCAACTGTCAGGACGGGGCGCGTGCGCATCCTGCCTCAGCCTCGTGACAGTCGACAGGGGGCAAAGTTTCGCCCTTGACCAGTTTTGTCAACCAATCAACAAATGATAATCCGTCAACGGAATATGTATAGAGATAGGGTGCGCGCAAAATTGTGTGTTCCGCGCCACCGGCCGTGTACCCGGCAAAGCCTTCAATTTTTTCTGCCAGCACGGCGCGGTTCACGCGCAAATTGGCGTCAATATTTGCATCCGCTTCCAGCGCGGCCTGAAACTGTGCCTGAACCCGGTCATGGGCTGCATCATATTGCGCGAAAGAAATCGCAGGAAATGTTTCTGCGGCCCGCAACGTGAAGGCATTCCAGCTTGTCATCGGCATATCATCTGGTTTTGCCCAGTCGGGTAGAATATCGGTGACCCCCCATTGGGTCAGAATGCCGGGAAGTTTTGGTGAGCTATAGCCGCCCGCCCCGTCGCTCAACTCATGAAGCCGGGCATCTGGATATATTTTGGAAATGACGCCGGCATATATCGGTGCGGCGATGGCGCCGGCACTGCTACCTGCAACGAGAACGGTTTTGGGCGCTTGAAAGGCAGTGCGCATCCAGTCAAGTGCGGCATGAGAGTTTACATGGCCGCGATGGCGGATCGTGACCTCAGTGCCGTCGGGCTTGGTATAGGTTTGGTCTTTCTCCCCCAGATGCACATCGCCGGTGCAATAGGAAACAAACAGCATGCTCCATGTGCCGACCGGATTTGCCGGATGCGCTAGATCGAAAATGCCTTTATGGGTGCGCGGATCATTATGCGTCATGTCGGCGCTGGGTACATAAGTTGTGGGCTCAACCGACGGGTCACAGGTCTGTCCGGCCCAACAGGCACCGCCCCCGTTGAAAAACACAACCAGCTTTTCCGGGTCACCGCGACGGGCGTGAAAACTGTAGGGCGTACCAAGCGCACAAGAGGTTTCACCACCCGGGGCAATCGTTTCCCACTCGTCTGCCGCTAAAGCCATTTTGTCGCTTAACACCAAAAATACGAACACGACTAAAACCCCAAACCGCAAAACGTGCATGAGCTTCCCTCTCTAAAAACGTTGCTTTGAGCAAATCATGGCGTTCGACATTTTATACCCAATTCTGTACTTCAGCTAAATATTCCCTCGAAAGCCAATAGCTGCTCAGCCTTAATGATGATGCCGAGGTTGTTTGGTATCCCCGCAAGAGAAATAGTTCTTTGTTGAGTCGGTACCATTACGATTTTCACTTCGCCTTCAACTGTATGCTGCGGGCCCGCATACAGAACACCAAGCAGCTTTATTCTAGATGAACCCAAGAAGGTTCCTTTGCGTGTTTGGTAACTAGCAACGTCGAAAAGCATAACAGGTGAACCGCTGGAGCCTGGGAAACAGGCGGCATCAATCAAGAACTCTTTTTTTCCATTCCAATCCTGCTTGTAATTAGTAGCCAGCACGCCTTTGCGAAATATTGGAAGATTGTTCTTTTGGTCCCAAAGGCCATTTGGATAACCGATCATGATTATGTTTTCGAGGCCAATCATGTCGTTTATGTCTTCTGATGTTGGGATGAGCGACTTTTCCAGCGTAGTGAAGAAAATGCGTTGCTTCCTTTTCTCTGCTTCAAGAAAAAGTGGAGCTAGCGGCATCGCGCAGAGGTCAATCTCGGGATCTGGGTGCATCTTCCAACACATTTCAAAATTATCTAGTTCGAATGCGTGGTGTTTGCCGATTGCAGGACCGCCAGAATCGTTTTGGGATGTTAAAAGAAAACGTCCTTTGATGGCGCCTGCAACAACATGCTTGTTCGTGATTATTAGTGGTACGTGCTTATCACCCTCACGATTAGCGCTGTAAAAGAAGCCTGTACCAGTGCCTATTGCTCCGCTGGGCATGTCACACTCAATCCGAACGGTGCAGTGCGCAAGTTGTTCGGCTGATCCAAGCTGCATCTTATCCTCCATTAGTGCCGAGCGCCTTATTCAGCTGATGTAACCAAAATGGTTTCTTGAACTTGCCATTTATAATTTTTAGCAGAATTCTCGGTTTCCACACGTTCTATTTTTGTTCTTGACGATTGGAACGCACTGCTTCAGGTTGAAATACAAGTTTTTGGGGAAACCGGTTGCGGACGGATTAGAGAAAATGGTCGCGCATATTGAAACCGTCGCCTTTCTGGGCCTCGACGCAAGGCCGGTCGATGTGCAGGTGCAGATCTCAGGCGGTCTGCCCGCTTTCACGATTGTGGGTCTGCCGGACAAGGCCGTGGGCGAGAGCCGGGAGCGGGTTCGCGCGGCCCTCACCGCGCTGGGGCTTGGCCTCCCGCCGAAGCGGATCACCGTCAATCTCGCCCCGGCGGACCTGCCGAAAGAGGGCTCCCATTTCGATCTGCCGATTGCGCTCGGGCTTCTTGTCGCGATGGATGTGGTCGCCGCCGCCGATGTCGATCGCTATGTCGTGCTGGGGGAGCTGTCCCTTGATGGCTCGATCAGCGCCGTCGCCGGTGCGCTTCCGGCCGCCATGGCCGCAAATGCAAGGGGCCGGGGGATCATCTGCCCTGCCGCGAGCGGGTCGGAAGCCGCATGGGCGGGGTTCGGTGCGGAGACAGCAGGTGTGCTCGCCCCGCAAAATCTGATCCAGCTCATCAATCACCTGAAGGGCTCACAGCTTCTCGCAGAACCCCAACCCTTGAAGGCGGAGGCAACCGGCGCCCTGCCAGACCTTGCTGACATCAAGGGGCAGGAGAGCGCCAAGCGCGCCTTGGAAGTTGCTGCCGCAGGCGGTCATAACATGCTGATGGTCGGCCCACCGGGTGCAGGCAAGTCCATGTTGGCAGCGCGCCTCCCCTCGATCCTGCCGCCGCTCTCGCCGCGCGAAATGCTGGATACATCCATGATCGCAAGCATCGCGGGGGAGCTGAGCGAGGGGAAATTATCGCGCGCAAGGCCGTTCCGTGCGCCCCATCACTCAGCCTCAATGGCCGCCCTGATCGGCGGTGGTTTGCGGGTTCGCCCGGGGGAAGTATCGCTCGCCCACACCGGCGTTCTGTTCCTGGATGAACTGCCGGAATTTGCCCGAGCCGTGCTCGACAGTCTTCGCCAACCGATCGAGACGGGGGAGGCGGTTGTTGCCCGTGCCAATGCTCATGTCACTTTTCCCGCCCGCTTCCAGCTGATTGCGGCCATGAACCCGTGCCGGTGCGGCTATGCGGGAGACCCGTCCCGCGCCTGTGCCCGCGTGCCCAAATGCCTGCTCGATTATCAGGCGAAACTCTCCGGACCCCTGGTGGACCGGATTGATCTGCATATTGATGTGCCCCCTGTGAGCGCGCGGGATCTCGCTCTCCCCCCACCGGCAGAGGGAAGCGCAGAGGTCGCCGCCCGTGTGGCCGCCGCGCGTGACCGGCAGACCGCCCGGTTTGAGGCGGCAGACGCCCCGCATATTCGTGTGAACGCCCACGCCGATGGCGAGCTTCTGGAGCAGACAGCCCTCCTCACCGATGATGCCCGCTCCTTTCTGATGGAGGCAGCAGACCGGGTGCGCCTCACCGCCCGGGGCTATCACCGGGTGATCCGGGTGGCCCGCACCCTCGCCGATCTGGATGAGGCCGAAAGCGTGTCACGGCTTCATACGGCGGAGGCCCTTTCCTACCGAAATCAGACGGGTGCCGCGCTGGGCGTGGCCGCCTGATCTTGCCGCTCCGGGTATTAACCTTTGAGCTTTTGACAATCGGGTAACCCTTTCTCAAGTCCCCACCTTCAAAATCACGTGAAACATTTTCGCGCGTCACATTTTCGCGCGTCTTTTGTCGGAGTGGACCTGTTGGAGCCCGTATCTGTCCTGCCCTATTTGCCTGTCCTGTCCAGCCTGGCTGCCCTTGCTGTTGGTGCGGGCGCGGCTTTTTTGCTTTTCGGGCGCCGGTCCAAACAGCAGACAGCGGAAATTCGTGACCTGCATGTTGAGCTGGAACATTTGCGTGATGCCAATTGGGAACTGAAAGAAAGCGAAGAGCGCTTTCGCGATCTTGTTGCCAATCAGGGCGACATCATCCTGCGCAAAGATCTTCAAGGCCGCCTCACCTTCGTGAACCAGGTCTTTTGCGACACATTTGCGCTCCGCCGTGACGAAGCATTGGGGGAGCCTTTCACCCCGTCTTTGCCGGAGGGCGAGACGCCGCGCATGCTGGGTGCGTTCACCGGGCTCGCCTTGCCGCCTTACCGTGTGCGCTATGACCAGCGCATTATGACGGTGCGCGGCCCGCGCTGGTTTGTCTGGGAAGATTTCGCCATTCGCGATGATCATGGCAAGCTGCGCGAAGTGCAGACCGTGGGTCGTGACATTTCCGACCGGAAGGAAACCGAAGAACATCTCGCCAGCGCGTTGGAACAGGCGGAAAGCGCCAATCGCGCCAAGAGCCAGTTCCTTGCCACCATGAGCCATGAAATCCGTACACCGATGAACGGTGTTCTGGGCATGATCCGGTTTCTGCTGGAAACGGACCTCTCGCCTGCCCAGCAATCCCATGCGCGCGCGGTGCAGCGATCCTCGGAAGCTCTTCTTACCATCATCAATGACATTCTGGATTTTTCCAAAATCGAATCCGGCAAGGTCGATCTGACCGAAGAGCCGTTCAGCGTTACGCCGCTCGTCGAACAGGTCTGCGAGCTGATGGCGCCGCATTCGTTCGAAAAAGGCATCGACATTGCAAGCTATGTAGCCCCTCACGTGCCCCACAAATTGATGGGGGACGATGCGCGCATTCGCCAGATCCTGATCAACCTTGTGGGCAACGCGGTGAAGTTCACCGAAGAGGGTGGCGTCTTCGTCACCGTCGACATGAATGCAGACGATCAAACGCTGCTCATCTGTGTTGAGGATACGGGCATCGGTCTGACCGAGAAGGAATGCGACGCGATCTTCACCGAGTTTGCGCAAGCCGAGCAAGGTCATGCGCGCCGCTATGAAGGGACCGGCCTTGGCCTGACCATCACGCGGCGTCTCGCCCGTGCGATGAAGGGTGACGTGACAGTGACCAGCACGAAGGGTGTGGGCTCCTGCTTCCTTGTTACGCTGCCTTTGCAGGTTGTTGAACCCGCAGAGGAAATAAGACAACGTCATCTGGTGGGGCGCACAGCGCGGTTAAAAATCACTTCGCCGGTGACAGCACGCGCAGTGCGTGCATTGCTGGAAGATCATGGCGCGACGGTGTTGCTTGAGGAAGATGCAGATGGCACACCTCACGATCTCATTGTGGCGGAGCTGGGTGCCGTTGCCCGGCATGAGGTCACTGGCGATCTTGATCTCTTCTTGTTGACAGCCCCGGGGGAAACCCTGCCGTCGCAATCAGCCCTTCCCTATCGCGGCTATCTTGTAAGGCCGGTGCGTGCAACGTCGCTCACGGCGCGTGTCGCTTCAACGGGAACATTGTCGCAGCCTGCACCCGAAGAAGTGCTTCACCCTGAGCCGGAGAAGAAAAGTGAAAGCCGCAGCGAAGAAACGCCCGCGACCAAAGTCAGCGGCGGGGCACCCGGCGCGAATGCGCTCAATGTACTGGTGGCAGAAGACAATGAGCTGAACGCAACCCTGACCCGCATGATGGTCGAGCGCGCAGGCCATGTGCCTCATATGGTAGTCAGCGGTGTAGAAGCGTTGGAAGCTATGAAGTCAGAGGAGCCCGGAACCTATGATCTCATCTTTATGGATCTCCATATGCCGCTCATGGATGGGTACGAGGCGACCCGCCAGATCAGGGCGCTTGAGGGCTTGCGCGGTGATCTGCCCATCATCGCCTTGACGGCAAACGTGATGGCGGAAGATCGTAAAGCCTGTCTTGCCGCAGGCATGGATGACTATCTCTCCAAGCCGGTTGACCCTGCCGACCTTGCAGCCATGATTGAAAAGTGGCGTGGTCGCCGGTCAGAGGCTGCCGCGTGATCCCTCACTTCCGCCTGTTGCCCATCGCGTGCGCGTGTTAGCAAGAGACCAGCAGAGAGGGAGCCATAAGCCATGCAGGTTATCGACAGAACGCGCGTGCTGAACGCTCTTCGTGTCTATGGAGACCGTCAGGTCCTCATTGTTCTGCTGCTCGGATTTTCATCCGGTTTGCCCCTGGCGCTTACCGGATCCACGCTTTCGATCTGGATGCGTGATGAAGGGGTGGATCTTACCACCATCGGGCTCTTCTCACTTGTCGGTCTGCCCTATGTGCTGAAGTTTTTGTGGGCACCGCTCATCGATGCGGCGCGCGTTCCCTTTCTCTCTCGTGTGCTGGGGCGCAGGCGCTCTTGGCTCATGGTCACGCAAGCCTCTCTTTTGTGTGCGATCCTCGGCATGGGGCTGGTGGACCCAGTGCGTGCACCCGCCCTCATGGCACTGGCAGCTGTGATTGTCGCCTTTCTGTCCGCCTCTCAGGACATTGTGATCGATGCCTTTCGTGTCGAGACCCTCAAGGAAGATCAATATGCCGCTGGCATGGCGAACTATGTGGCTGCCTATCGCATAGCACTTTTGGTCGCGGGCGCAGGGGCTGTCGGCGCGACCGGCTTTTTTGAAGCGTTTGGTCTTCCCGCCGCTGATCTCTGGTCCTATGCCTATGCGACAATGGCCGCATTCGTGAGTGTGGGCCTTGCCGCCACTTTCCTTGCGCGCGAACCCGACACCAGCCAAGCCGTAGAGCAGGCTCAGGCGAAACTCACCTACACAACGCGCTTTCGCCAGGCCGTCATGGACCCGTTTATCGATTTCGCCACCAAGCCCGGCTGGATCTTGATCCTCGCCTTTGTGATCTTCTTCAAATTTGGAGATGCTTTCGCAGGCGCCATGGTGGGTCCGTTTGCGTTGGATCTGGGCTTCGACAAGGCAACCTATGCCTACGTTGCAAACCTTGTGGGCCTCGTGACGGTGATCGCCGGGGGCTTTGTCGGCGGCCTGCTCGGGCGTCTTGTGTCATTAAAGCAGGCACTTTGGATCACCGGCCTGTTGCAGCTCGCCTCGAACCTTGTCTTCTGCTGGCTTGCGTGGGTGGGCCCCGATGTCCGGGCCCTGGGGGTCAGCGTCGCTGTGGAAAGTTTCACCGGCGGCATGGGGACGGTGGTCTTCGTCGCTTATATTTCTGGCCTCTGCTCGGCGCGCGCGTTCACGGCAACCCAGTTTGCGCTTCTGTCAGCCCTCGCCGCCGTGGGGCGGACCATCCTTTCGGCAAGCGCCGGTTTTGTGGCGGTCGAGCTTGGCTGGGTGTTCTTTTTTGTGGCAACCAGCGTGGCAGCCTTGCCGGGTCTGGCGCTGCTCGCGCTGCTTGCCCGCAAAAAACTGGTGGATGTAGAAAGCCCGTTCAGCGCAGCGAAAAAATATCAATAAAATCAAAGACTTGGATGCGACATACTCCTGTTGCAATGAAGGCGCACAACCAGCAGGGGGTCACTTGACCTTGCAGTTTGGGCCGCGAAGGGGCAAGGATAATGCGTTCAGGAATTGAAACCTTGAGTGAGGGCCCCGCGTGGGGCGGATCGACAGGGAATGTGCCGCTGGAATGGCTGCGGGACAAACCAGGTGTCGAGAAAACGAGAAGTGAGACCAGTCTGCTGACCCAGTCCCAACCAGACACAAATGTGATGCCCGACGGGTCCTCTGTGAGTTTCGGTCGCCGGGGCGCGCTGGAAGTACGCCTCGCCAGCCGCCAGGAAGAAATCGAAGCGGCACAGGCCCTGCGTTATCATGTTTTCTATGAAGAAATGTCAGCAAAGCCCGATGCAAAAGCGCTGGCTACCAAGCGGGATGTGGACCGGTTTGACGCGTTTTGCGACCACCTTCTGGTCATTGATCATGATCTGGTGCCCGCAGGTCAGGAAGACAATCCACCGCTTGACGCTGTTGTCGGCTGTTACCGTCTGCTCAGACAAGACGTGGCGGAGCAGAACGGTGGCTTCTACACTGCCAGTGAGTTTGACATTGAACCTCTGCTGAAACGGGCAGGTCCTGATGTCCGGTTTTTGGAACTGGGTCGCTCCTGCGTTCTGGAGCCTTACCGGGACAAGCGCACGGTTGAGCTTCTCTGGCATGGCATCATGCACTATGTCGCGCTGCATAAGCTCGATGTCATGTTTGGCTGTGCATCATTTGAAAGCACAGATCCTGCAGCGCTCAAAGTGCCGCTTGCTTACCTTTACCATCAGCACCTGACTCCGGAAAAATGGTATGTAGCTGCGCGGTCAGACCGTCATGTGCCGATGAACGTCGTGCCGAAGGAACAAGTGGAACTGCGTGCAGCGCTTCGTGCCATGCCGCCCATGATCAAGGGCTATATCCGTGCGGGTTGTTTCATCGGGGATGGGGCGGTGGTCGATGAGCAATTCGGGACCACAGATGTGCTCATCCTCTTCCCTGTGTCGGAAATCAATGAGCGCTATTCATCAAAGTTCAAAAAGGACTGAGCGGCGCCGGCAGTCACCGCATCTTAGGCGCGTTGTCTGAGCAGCGCCTGACAGCGGGAACGGAAAGCTTCCGCATCATGACCGGGTACGAAAATATAATTCTCGGTGACGGACTGTGTGGGGTCGATCTCTGAAATTTTCAAAAGCTTCAGGGCGGCAGCGTCAATGCAGAACCCCTGATAGTTCAGCGCATCAAAAAACGCAGGCACTCGCGTGAGAATGCCCGGCGTATAGGTCTCCACAAGCTCTGCCATGACAATCGGCTGATTGCGTTTGATCGTATCGCGCCCTCCCGCCAGTACATTTTCTTCCCAACCCTCAACATCGATCTTGATGAACCCGACGTCTTCGAACTGGAAGGAATCGAGGGTTTTCGCCTGTACCTGGATTTCTTTGACGCCCTCTGTCTGATCGCCACCATTTTCGCGCAGCGTGGCAGAGGGTGTGTTGAGCTGCCCCTTCTTTTTCGTGTGGAAGGGCACACGAAGAACGGTCATGCCGGGTTTTTCGCCAAGCGCACACTGTTCGACGGTGAGATCGGGGTAGGCCGCCGCAGCCAACTGGGCCGCAAGTTCAGGAATAGGTTCGAACGCAACCGTCCGTCCCCATTCCTTCATTTGATACGTATAGACACCCTTGTTTGCGCCAATATCAATCGAGAGCGCGTTGGCCCGCATCAGAACGGGCAGCAGGCTCAGCTCAATCTCACCATGGCCATTGAGGCTCTGTTTGAAAATGCGGCGCGCCCGCATTCCGATATCAATGCGAGAGAGAAACTTTTTGATCATGGTTGATCGCTACTCGACGTTGATGGTGATCACATCCGACACGATGGGCGGATTGTGAGGCACATGGTTTTCATCGCCGAGCAAAAGCTGCAGCGTATGAGTGCCGGGGGAAAGCTCAAGGTTGGTTTCGGTCTGACCGCCGCCAAAATGGACGTGGGTGGCATCTGCCGGGATGGAATAATCGAGGTCTTCTCCCTCAAGCATCGGCGTGTTGATGAGAAGGTGGTGATGCCCTGTCTTCTCTTTGGCAATGCCGGCCGGTGCAATGCCCATGCCCTGAAGACCAAAGAGCACAGTAACGGGACTTGTAACCGTGTCGCCATCTGCGGGTAAAATAAAATAGACCCGCGCACCTTCCGGTGCGGGCGTCTCTCCGGCCGATGCCCCAAACGCGCTGACAGCCAAAACGAGGGGCACCGAGATCAGTAAGGAGCGCAACCTCGTGCTGTTGGTGCCAACTCCCGCGCCGCCCTTTGACATTATTCCAAACATAAAATTCCCCTCCCCAAATACCGACTTGGCCGACCAGAGCGCTTGCCGCCCCACAGGGTCAACTTATCCCAACGAGGGCATGTCACCCTATATGGACACCGGATACAAGTTTTTAAGGGTTAGCGAATGAGCTTGTGGGTCTGATCCAGATCATAAGCGGCAATCGCTGCCATGTTCACAAGGTCAGAGACCGTGGCACCCATAGGCACGATCTGAACGGGCCGTGACAGTCCGGTGAGCAAGGGCCCGATGAGATCAGCCCCGCCCAGCTCCTGCAGCATCCGTGTGGAAATGGAAGCCGAGTGGATCGCAGGCATGATCAGCACGTTGGCAGGCTCCGACAAACGACAGAACGGATAAAGTGCCATTGCCTCGCGGTTGAGCGCGACGTCAGCTGCCATCTCTCCATCATATTCAAAATCGACATTACGAGCGTCGAGGATTTCAACGGCCGCCCGTGCCTTGGTTGACCGCTCTCCGGTTGGTCGCCCGAAGGTGGAATAGGCAAGCAGCGCCACACGGGGCTCATAACCAAGACGGCGCGCAACTTCCGCTGATTGCACGGCTATATCGGCAAGTTCATGGGCTTCCGGCATGTCATGCACATTGGTATCTGCAACAAGCACGGTGCGACCGCGAGAGATGATCATCGAAACACCCATCACTCGCTTGCCGGGCAGGGGACTAATCACACTGGTGATTTCTGACAGCGCCACCGCGTAATTGCGGGTCACACCGGTGACCATCGCGTCCGCGTCCCCATGTTCAACCATCGCCGCGCCAAAAATATTGCGCTCATTGTTCATCATGCGGGTGCAGTCGCGCAGCAGATAGCCTTTGCGTTGCAATTTCTTGTAGAGAAACTGGGCGTAAGTCGGTGCCCGGTCAGACAGGCGCGAATTGATAATCTGAAGATCCGTTGCCGCATCAAGACCGATAGAGGTGAGCGTCTCGCGAATAATTTCTTCCCGCCCGATCAGGATGGGCGTGCCGAGCCCATTGTCCCGGAAACTGATGGCAGCGCGGATCACGCGTTCTTCTTCGCCTTCCGCAAAGACAACACGCTTGGGATCGCGTTTCACATGTTCAAAAATCACCTGCAGCGAACCGGCTGTGGGATCAAGTCGTGCAGAAAGTTGGCGCTTGTAACCGTCCATATCAACAATCGGTCTGCGTGCAACACCGCTATCCATCGCAGCCTTCGCAACCGCAGGCGGGATCTCGCTAATGAGGCGGGGGTCAAACGGCACAGGGATAATGTAACCGGGGCCAAAGCGGGGACGTTCGCCTTGATAGGCGGCAGCCACTTCGTCCGGCACGTCTTCACGCGCAAGCTTGGCGAGCGCTTCCGCACAGGCAATTTTCATCGCTTCATTGATCGTGGTCGCGCGCACATCGAGCGCGCCGCGGAAAATGTACGGGAAGCCCAAAACATTGTTCACCTGGTTTGGATAGTCGGACCGACCAGTGGCAACAATAGCGTCGCTGCGTATGGCGGCCACTTCTTCCGGTGTGATCTCCGGATCGGGATTGGCCATGGCGAAGATGATCGGCCGGTCGGCCATGTTTGCAACCATTTGCGAGGTCAACGCTCCTTGCACAGAAAGGCCAAGAAACACATCCGCGCCGCGAAGCGCATCTTCCAGTGTCCGGTCATCGGTGACAGCGGCATGGGCGCTCTTCCACTGGTTCATGCCTTCAGTGCGGCCCTGATAGATCACGCCCTTCGTGTCACACAGAAGCGCGTTGTCATGGGGCAGCCCCATCGCCTTGATCAGTTCCAGGCATGCAATGCCTGCGGCGCCTGCGCCGTTCACCACGATTTTGATGTCTTTAATGTTGCGACCCGTGAGGTGCAGCGCATTGATGAGACCGGCGGCAGAGATGATGGCGGTCCCATGCTGATCATCATGGAAGACCGGAATGTTCATCATCTCGCGCAAGCGCTCTTCAATGATAAAGCAATCGGGTGCCTTGATGTCTTCCAGGTTGATGCCGCCAAATGTCGGGCCGAGATAACGCACCGCGCCGATAAATTCGTCAACGTCGCTTGTGTCAACTTCAAGGTCGATGGAATCCACATCCGCAAAGCGCTTGAAAAGCACCGCTTTGCCTTCCATCACCGGCTTGGACGCAAGCGCGCCCAAATTACCAAGTCCGAGAATGGCCGTCCCGTTGGAGATGACGGCAACCATGTTGCCCTTGGCCGTATAGTCGTAAGCCGCATCGGGCGTTTCTGCGATGGCGCGAACCGGCACGGCGACACCGGGCGAATAGGCAAGAGACAGATCACGCTGCGTTGCCATCGGCTTTGTGGGTATGATTTCCAGCTTGCCTGGCTTGCCTTGGGAATGGAAGCGGAGCGCTTCTTCATCACTCAGGTGTGTTTTCTGTCCCATCTCGGGCCTTTCGCGCAATAAATGAACTCAAACGGCGCGTAGGCGTACCGCATATTGCGTGAAAAGGCCACCCCGAAAGGAAGAAATTTGTACGAAAAGCTTGATACGTAAGGGAAATTGACCCCCTAAGGGCCCTTTCAGGGGCTTGCCCGGCGAAAAACCCTCCTTTAGGCTCGGATTTTGAGCGGATCATCCCATGCAGATAGACGAAGATTTTTATTGGCGCGTTGAGCAGGCCTGCTGGGACGCCTGGCCAGCGGCAGAAACACGGACCATTGACGGCTGGCAATGCCGCGCGTCTGGTGGCGCGACAAGGCGGGTCAATTCGGTGAATGCGACGGCAAGTGCTGCGCCCCTCAAAGATGTTTTGCCGGGCGCGGACGCCTATTTTGAAAAACGCGGTGGCCCGGCTCTCTTCCGCCTCCTGTCGTTTCAACCGGCCTTCGCCCATGCCCTTGCCGCGCGCGGCTACCAGGCAGAGGGCGAAACCTCTACCCTGTTGGCCATGCTGGACGATGAGCGATCCGTGCGCGGTCCGGTTGAACTGACAGAGGCCCCGACACTGGACTGGTTGTCTGAGAAAGCAAATCTTTCCGCACAAGCGGGGCCGGAGGCTGAGATTTATCGCGCGATGCTAGGCCGGATCACGGGCCCGGCCTGCTTTGCGCGCAAGATAGTGGAGGGCCGGGGCGCGGCGCTCGCCTATGCCGCGTTTGTTGATCCCTTTATCGTCATCGAGTCCGTTCTGACGGCGGAGGCGTATCGCGGTCAGGGCTTGGGCCATGAAACCGTAGCCGCCCTGATGAACTGGGGAAGGGCAGAGGGTGCCCGGTTTGCCTGCCTCCAGGTGGAGGCCCACAATCGCCCGGCGCTTGCGCTCTATAAGAAGCTCGGCTTTGGAGTCACGCTCTATAATTATCAATATTGGCGCAAACAAGTCGAGCCCGGTCACGCAATGCCTTCGCGCGCTCGCGCGGTTCGCACATGAGGAATGTGGCGGCCCCGGCGTCGGTGCCATCGGCATGTGTTTTACCGGACAGCGCTGCGCACAAGGTTATGAGCCCCTGCCATGCGAAGTTCGTCACAACGCCCCATAGCGTGGTGACGGTGCATCTGATTTATGAGGCGGGTGAACCGACCATCAAGGCGCGCGACAAAATAATATCCAGGGCGTCTCCCTCAAATGGGAAACGCTCTAGAACTTGATGGAGACGCCGCTCTCCACTTTGTTGTCAGCGCGCCCGTCGACGCCCAGCGTATCCTGCCGGGTTACGCCCAGCTTGAAGTCAACTTGATCATTGACGCTGATCTTGGTGCCGCCGCCAACGTCAGTGGTCACATCTGCATTGACAGTGCTGCCGGTGATGAGCGGCTCTTCTTCCGCTTTCGCGACACCCGCGCCCAATTCAACATAAGGGGTGATCTCGCCCTGTCGATCCGCAAACCCTTTTGACCCAAGGTCAATTTGCTGGGTCGCGCCGATACTGGTTTCACTTGCGCGAATGTCCGGGCTAATGCCATGGCGTCCCAGCAATCCGGTTGTTGCTGGCGCATCCAGCGGGGCGGAAACATCCCCGTTCAGGCCCCGCGCGGTGCCGGGCTCTGCCCAGTTCAACTCTTCTTCTGTTGGTTTGAGATCAATCACCGGCGCCACGGTCTCAGCGTGCGCCGGACCGCTGCCGAACGCTGAAAGGCAGGTCATGGCGGCAAGCGCAAGGGAGACTGCCAAAGAGAATGAAAATGCGGCGCGATGGATCATAAGGCATTATACCCGGTGATTATGGCCGATTTATGGAAAATGAGATCTGAGCCGCTTGTCGAATGTGGCAACCACAAGATTGGCGCGCGCGCGAAATCTGTTAGATTGCAAGGCTCTTTTGCCACAATCGTATAATTCAGGACCCAGAATAACCCCATGGTAACGGCTCAAACCCCTCCTTCAGGAAAAAACGCAGCTTCAGCGGAGAAGCATGCGGAGGTGGACGCCCCCATTACGCCCCCCATTACGCCCCCCATTACGCCCATGATGGTGCAATATCTGGAGCTGAAGGCGAGCCAGACCGACAGTCTGCTTTTCTACCGCATGGGGGATTTTTATGAGCTGTTCTTTGATGATGCGGTAAAGGCCGCTGCCGCTCTCGACATTACGCTGACCAAGCGCGGCAAACATCGCGGCGAAGATATCCCCATGTGCGGTGTGCCCGTGCATGCAGCCGATGCCTATCTGGAGCGGCTGATCCGCAAGGGCTTCCGCGTCGCCGTGTGTGAGCAGACGGAAGACCCGGCAGAGGCGAAAAAGCGCGGTGCCAAATCCGTGGTCCGGCGCGAAATCGTCCGCCTCGTCACGCCCGGGACGCTGACCGAAGAAACGCTTCTCGACGCTCGTGCCCACAATTATCTCGCAGCCCTTGCCCGCACGGCAGCGGGTGGCGCACTCGGTCTGGCTTACGCAGATGTCTCGACCGGTGATTTCATCGTGACAGAAGTGGCGGCGGAGGCGCTCGGTGCTGCACTCGCAAGGCTTGATGCGAGCGAACTTATTCTGCCACAAGCATTGCTCGCGGATGAGGCCATTCATTTGGCGCTCTCGTCGCAGAAAGCGGTAACGCCGCTGATGGGAGAGCGATTTGATAGCACCCGCGCCGAACGCCGGTTGAAAGAAGTGCTGGAAGTCGGTGCACTCGATGCGTTTGGCTCTTTCAGCCGGGCGGAGCTTGGCGCAGCCGGCGCCCTTGTTGACTATCTGCATCTGACCCAGGTGGGCCGAATGCCCGCCCTGAAGCCGCCTGTGCATCAAAGTGATGGGGCCTCCCTCGCGATGGATGCGGCAACCCGCGCCAATCTGGAATTGACGCGAACCTTGGGCGGGGAGAAGCAGGGCTCGCTTCTTGTCACTATTGACCGCACGGTGACAGGCGCGGGCGCGCGTGAGCTGGGCACCCGTCTCTCCGCACCGCTGACAGAAGTGGGGCCCGTTCGCACAAGGCAGGACTCGGTCGCCTATTTTCTGGAAGGCGATGTGCTGAGGGGAACGCTCCGGCGTGATCTTGCCCGCGCACCTGACATGGCGCGGTCTCTCTCTCGCCTCTCGGTGGCGCGTGGCGGACCGCGTGACCTCGCCGCCATTCGGGACGGCCTTGCGGCCGCTCATGATATTGCAGATCAATTTGCCGCTGAGACGGCAAAGGGACGGGAGCAGCCCGCAGAGGTGCAGGCGGCGGTCATGACCCTTGCCCATTGTGCAGCTGGCCTGAAGGATGAACTCACACAGGCGCTCGGGCTCGATCTTCCTCTGATGGCCCGCGATGGCGGCTTCATCGCCAAGGGCTATCATCCACCGCTCGACGAGATGCGCCTCTTCCGGGATGAAAGCAGGCGCGTCATTGCCGGCCTGCAAAGCAAATATGCCGCCGAAACCGAGATTTCCGCCCTTAAGATCAAACACAATAATGTGCTGGGCTATTTCATCGAAGTTGTCCCCCGTCACGGCGATGCGCTGATGGCAGCTCCCTTGAACGAGACGTTTATTCATCGCCAGACCATGGCAAATGCTGTGCGCTTCACAACGCTTGAACTCTCCGAGCTTGCGGAAAAGCTGTCGCGTGCGGGGGCGCAGGCGTTGGAGCTTGAGTTGGAGTCTTACTCCAAGCTCTCCGAGATGGTGTTGGCAGAAGGGGCCACCATCGCCGCCGCGGCAGACGCATTGGCGGTGCTCGATGTCGGCGCCGCGCTGGCAGAGCTTGCGGCAGAGAAGCGCTGGACGCGCCCTCTTGTGGATGGATCGTTGGCGTTCGAGATCAAGGGCGGGCGCCATCCCGTGGTAGAAGCCGCATTGGACAAGGCAGGCGCGGGTCCGTTCGTGGCGAACGATTGTGATCTCTCAGCCGATAAAGGGGATGCACGCTCGCTCTGGCTGCTCACCGGCCCCAATATGGCCGGTAAATCAACCTATCTCCGCCAAAACGCATTGATTGCCATTCTCGCGCAGGCGGGATCGTATGTGCCGGCCTCCGACGCTCATATCGGGATTGTTGACAGGCTCTTTTCTCGCGTCGGCGCGGCAGATGATCTGGCGCGCGGTCGCTCCACTTTCATGGTGGAGATGATCGAGACCGCAGCTATCCTCAATCAGGCAGGTGCGCGCGCCCTTGTTATTCTGGATGAGATCGGGCGGGGCACGGCAACTTTTGACGGTCTGTCCATCGCCTGGGCGGCGGTGGAACATCTTCACGAGGTCAACCGCTCCCGCGCACTTTTCGCCACCCACTATCACGAGCTGACGGCGTTGAGCGAAAAGCTCGACCGCCTCGCCAATGCAACCATGAAGGTGAAAGAGTGGGAGGGCGATGTCGTCTTCCTGCATGAAGTGGCGCCAGGGGCGGCAGATCGCTCTTACGGTATTCAGGTGGCAAAGCTCGCAGGCCTGCCGCCCGCCGTGATCGCCCGCGCCCATGATGTCCTGAAGGCGCTGGAAGAGGGGGCCGATGCCCGCGGAGGGGCAACGTTGGTGGACGATCTGCCGCTCTTCTCTGCTGCGCCGCGCCCGCAATCAGGTGGTGGTGGGGCAAAGGGCCAGAGTGAGATCGAGGGTGAGATCGAGAGCGAGATTGAGCGGGCGCTGAAGGCACTTAACCCCGATGAGCTCTCGCCAAAACAGGCGCTGGAAGCGCTTTATGCCTTAAAGGCTAAAGCGACAGATTCAGACAAGTAAATCAAAGGCTTAAAAGGCATGATTCGCCAGAACCATATTTTCAGGCCGGATCGGATTCGCTATTGGAGTCATACTCTTGCCGGGGGGTCTACAGCTTATGGTTTAGATGCATTAAGATTTGCCACCGGCTAATATGAAAACACGCCTATAACATATTGAAATTATTTGATAAAAATAGATCAGCTCCTCTGCCCTATCCGGGTGCACCCAAAGCCGGACCCGAAAGGCGTTAACACAGCGCAAGTCCCCAGATTTTTGGACTCCCTTTGTTCGCGTGCCCGTATTGCATCCTGTTCCCTTGGTGCGGAAATTGAGAGACAGGCCGCCATCCACGGCACAGATCAGATTTTTGGCGGAATGTCAGGCTTCCACTGGACAATGCTCCCCCTTCATGTTGGCTTAGGTAGAAGAGTCTAGTCTTGCCCCCAATACCGACCCCCAGCACGTGCCCCCAAACACCCAAGCACGCGAAAAACCTAAGGAGCGCCCCATGGGCCGATTGATGCCAAGCCTGCTTGAGATCGCCGACCCGTCGGCAATAGCCGAGGCACTGGACGCGGCACATGCGGCGAACGCTGGAAACGAGATCGCCGCTCGGGCGGAGATGATAGCGGTCCTGAAGAAGGCGCAGACCGACGGGCGGGCAATGGCGCGCAAACGGTTGGAGCAGGGAGCCCACCGGGGCCGGGCCTGTGCGGAGAACCTCTCCTATTTGCAAGACACGATCATCCGGGAGCTTTTTGCCTTCGCCACCCGCACATTGTTCAGAGCAACCAATCCGACCGACGCGGAGCGGCTCGCCGTCGTGGCAACCGGCGGTTACGGGCGCGGTGCGCTTGCCCCCGGCTCCGACGTCGATCTTCTTTTTCTCCTGCCCTACAAGCAAACCCCCTGGGGGGAGAGCCTCGCTGAGTTCATTCTTTATGCTCTTTGGGATCTTGGCCTGAAGGTGGGACATGCGACGCGTTCGGTGGAGGAATGCATTCGTCTCTCCCACGACGACATGACCATTCGCACATCACTTCTGGAAGCGCGTTATCTCTGCGGTGACCTTACTCTCTTTGACGAGCTTGAAACTTCTTATGACAAGAATGTCGTCGCGGGCACCGGCAACGAGTTTGTTGAGGCGAAACTCACAGAGCGGGATGAGCGGCACAAGCGCGCCGGACAATCCCGCTATCTGGTTGAGCCCAATGTGAAAGAAGGAAAGGGTGGCCTGCGCGATCTTCATACTCTCTTCTGGATCGCCAAATATGTCTACCAGGTAAAACGCCCAAGCGATCTTGTGAAAGCAGGCGTCTTTACAAAGCAGGAATACAATCTCTTCCGCAAGGCGGAAGACTTTCTCTGGGCGGTGCGCTGCGAGCTTCACTTCCTCACGGGCAGAGCGGAAGAACGTATTTCCTTCGACGTCCAGACAGAGATGGCAAATCTGTTGGGCTACCACGCCCACCATGGTCTCAAGGGCGTCGAGCGCTTCATGAAGCACTATTTCCTGGTGGCAAAAGATGTCGGCGACTTGACCCGTATTTTTTGTTCCATTCTTGAAGATCAGGAGAAGAAGAAAAAGCCGGGCATTGGCCGTTTCATGGCAGCGCTCAAGCGCAAAAAAATCATCAAAGGTTTCGAAGTCGTGGGTGGCCGCCTGTCGGTTACGTCTGACAAGTTTTTTGAAAAAGATCCTGTCAACATTTTGCGGCTCTTCCATGTCTCCGATCAGCATCAACTGCATATTCATCCAACCGCACTACAATTGATGACCCGATCGCTAAAGCTCATCGACGCAAGTCTGCGTAAAAACGAAGAAGCGAACCGTCTCTTCCTTGAAATGCTGACATCGCGCAAAGACCCGGAAAGGATTTTGCGCAAAATGAACGAGGCAGGCGTGCTCGGTCGCTTCGTGCCGGACTTTGGTCGCATCGTCGCGCTGATGCAGTTCAACATGTATCATCACTATACAGCCGACGAACATCTGATCCGCGCCATGGGCATTCTCTCAGAAATTGAGCAGGGCATCTTAAAGGAAGAACACCCGCTCGCTCACGAACTGATGACGAAAACCAGCAAGCGCAATGTTCTTTATGTCGCCATGTTTCTGCATGACATCGCCAAAGGCCGTCCCGAAGATCATTCAGATGCGGGTGCCGCGATTGCGCGCAAGCTCTGCCCGCGCCTGGGCATGAGTGGTGGCGACACAGAAACCGTGGCATGGCTTGTTCAGAACCATCTCATTATGTCGGACGTGGCCCAAAAGCGGGATCTGTCTGACCCCAAAACCATCAAGGATTTTGCCGAGACCGTGCAGAGCCCCGAACGGCTGAAGCTTTTGCTTGTTTTGACGGTCGCCGACATTAAGGCAGTGGGTCCTGGCACCTGGAACGGGTGGAAGGCGCAGCTCCTGCGCCAGCTCTACTATGAGACAGATGCGGTTCTGTCCGGCGAAACCCAACTCAACCGGACAAACCGCGTTGCCGCCGCCAAAGAGGCGCTGACCGAAGCTCTTGTCGATTGGCCGAAGTCGCGGATAGAGACCCACCTTCGCCGTCACCAACCAACCTATTGGCTGGGCTTTGATCTTGCCGCCCACAAAAGGCATGCAGAACTTATCTGGGACCGCCGCGAAGAACCATTGATTGTAGAGGCAAGGCCAGATGCTTTCCGCGCGGTGACCGAGATCACCCTGTTCACGCAAGACCATCCCGGCCTCTTCTCCCGCTTTGCAGGCGCATGTGCAGCGGCCGGCGTATCAATTGTTGATGCCAAGATTTTTACAACAAGGGACGGTATGGCGCTCGACACGCTCTGGGTGCAAGATGATCACCGCGCGGCGCTTCGCGAACCCCGCCGGTTGGAGAGTTTGGAAAGCACGATCCGAAAGGTTCTGGCAGGCGAAATTCTCCCCCCCGATGCCATCGAACAACGCACCAAGAAGCAGGCGCGCATCAATGCGTTTACAGTGGCCCCTAATGTCTATATCGACAATGAAGCTTCCGATCAGTTCACCGTGATCGAGGTGAACGGCCTCGATCGCCCGGGCCTGTTGCACGCGCTCACCCGCACCCTCTTCCATCTGGGTCTCACCATCGGTTCCGCCCATATCGCAACCTTCGGGGAGCGCGCGGTGGATGTGTTTTATGTAAAAGACCTGATCGGCCAGAAGGTGACAAATGCCAACAAGAAAAAGGCGGTCGAACGCCAATTGCTGGAAGCGCTCGAAAACCCGATGAAAAAAGCCAGGCCGCAAAAACGTGAAGCCGCGATTGCCTGATGTACCGACATAGAGAAACATAAATGAACCTTGTTAAATCTGCGATGACTGTCGGCGGCATGACGTTGGCAAGCCGTGTGCTGGGCTTCATGCGCGATATCCTGATCGCGGGCGCTCTGGGCACCGGTCCCATGGCGGATGCGTTTTTCGTGGCTTTCAAGTTTCCCAATCTTTTCCGCAGGCTCTTTGCGGAAGGGGCGTTCAACTCAGCCTTTGTGCCGCTCTTTGCCAAAGCGCTGGAGGGCGATGGTAAAACCGCTGCGCGGCGGTTTGCGGAGGATTCTTTATCAGTCCTCCTCGTGACATTGATTGCCTTCACGGCAATCGCTGAACTCACCATGCCCTGGGCCATGTATCTGATCGCGCCGGGTTTTGCGGACACGCCGGAAAAATTTGAGATGGGTGTCCTCTTCACGCGGATTGCCTTTCCCTATCTCATGTTCATGTCCATGGTGGCGCTCCTGTCTGCCGTGTTGAACTCGCTCGGTCGGTTTACAGCCGCCGCCGCTGCGCCCATTCTGTTGAACCTCATTTTGATCTCAGCCCTATGGTTTGTCGCCCCGCTGACCGACAATCCCGGTCTCGTGCTTTCATGGGGTGTTGCCATTTCAGGCGCGGCGCAATTTGTGATGTTGCTCATTGCGGTGAAACGCGCTGACATTCCACTTCATCTTCGTATGCCGCGCATGACACCCGGCGTGCGGCGGCTCATCAAACTCGGCATCCCCGGTGTGATCGCAGGCGGCATCACCCAGTTCAACCTGCTTGTGGGATCGATCATCGCAAGCCTTCAGGATGGGGCGGTCTCGCTTCTTTATTACGCAGACCGTATCTACCAATTGCCGCTGGGCGTGGTGGGCATCGCCATCGGCATTGTGCTTCTGCCGGATCTTTCGCGTCGCCTGCGGGCGGGTGACGAGACAGGGGCCGACAATGCGCAGAACCGGGCCTTTGAGTTTTCCATGTTCCTGACCGTGCCCGCCTCAGTTGCGCTCGCGGTCATCCCGATCCCGATCATCCAGGTCCTGTTTGAGCGCGGTGCCTTTTCCAGCGACGACACGTATGGAACGGCTATGGCACTGGGGGCCTTTGCCATCGGCCTGCCCGCTTTTGTGCTCACCAAAGTTTTCTCGCCGGGCTTTTTTGCCCGCGAAGATACGATGACACCTATGCGCTTTGCCGCCATTGGTATTGCCGTCAATATTGCAGGCTCTTTCGCGCTCTTCTTCTGGATAGGGCATGTGGGGATCGCGCTTGCAACCTCTGTCGCTGCATGGGTCAATGCGGGGCTGCTCGGTGTCACGCTGATGAAGCGCGGTTTCTATCTGCCTGATGCACGGTTGAAGTCGCGCTTGCCACGCCTTGGCGTTGCCTGTCTCATCATGGGGGCGAGCCTTTGGGCAGGCGCGCATATTGCCAGCCCCTATCTCGGCGCATCATTTGTAGAAGGTGTTGTCGCACTCATCACGCTTGTCGTTGGTGGTGGCGCGCTCTTTGCGGCAGCCGCTTTGTTCACAGGTGCCACCCATATGAAAGATCTCAAGCGCGCTTTCAAACGCGCTTGAGTTTGTTGTTTCAGACACCGTGTCTCTCAGACACCAAGTCTTTGCGCAATACCTGCACCATAAGCCTTGTCTGCTGAGGCGAAGTGCGTGAGCTGCCGCACCTGAATATCGCGGGGCACATCTTTCATCGCACCGGCAATCGCATCCATCAGACGGCTTTGTTCGTCTGCGGACATCAGGCGGAAGAGATTACCCGCCTGCCCATAATCATCATTGCCGTCGCGATGATTGTAGCGTGCCGCCGCACCCTCCAGCGCCAGTGGTGGCTCAACTACAGTCGGATCTTCTTTTGGTCCGTCAAATCCGTTCGGCTCATAATTCACCGACCCGCCGCCATTACCGTCAAACCGCATCGTGCCACCTCTTGTGTAAGAGTGGACAGGACAACGCGGCTTGTTGACCGGCAGGCTCACATGATTGACACCGAGCCGGTAGCGCGCAGCATCACCATAAGACGCAATCCGGAACTGCAACACCCGGTCCGGCGAATGACCGATACCCGGCACCACATGAGCGGGGGAGAAGGCGGCTTGTTCCACTTCCGCAAAATAATTTTCCGGATTGCGATTAAGCTCAAGCTCACCCACTTCGATGAGCGGGTACTCCTTGTGCGGCCAGACCTTCGTGAGATCAAACGGATCATAAGGCGTCTTGGCGGCATCAGCCTCCGGCATCACCTGCACGCAGAAACGCCATTTTGGAAAATCACCTTTCTCGATCGCTTCATAAAGATCGCGCTGATGGGTTTCGCGGTCCTCACCCATGGCTTTCGCCGCATCATCGCCGGACTGGGTTTTGATGCCTTGCTTGGTCTTGAAGTGGAACTTCACCCAGAAGCGCTCATTCTTCGCATTGATGAAGGAGAAAGTGTGTGACCCATAGCCGTTCACATGACGATAGCTTGTGGGCAGTCCGCGATCAGAAAACAGGATCGTGATCTGGTGCATGGCTTCTGGCGAGCGGGACCAATAGTCCCACATAGCAGTTGGGTTGCGCAGATTGGACCGCGGGTCACGCTTTTGTGTGTGAATAAAATCCGGGAACTTGTACGGGTCCCGCAGAAAGAAGACAGGCGTGTTATTGCCGACAATGTCCCAATTGCCTTCTTCCGTGTAAACCTTGAGCGAGAACCCGCGCACATCGCGTTCGGCGTCTGCTGCCCCGGCTTCACCGGCAACAGTGGAGAAGCGCAAAAAGGTTTCGCTCAAAGCCCCAGGCTGCAGGGCTTTGGCCTTTGTGAAGGCGCTGATGTCGCCCGTGATTTTCAAAGTACCATAAGCGCCTGAGCCCTTCGCATGCACAACCCGCTCGGGGATCCGCTCCCGATTGAAGTGCGCATGCTTTTCCATAAGCTGCCAGTCCTGAACGAGGAGGGGGCCGCGCGGCCCGGCCGTCAAACTGTTTTGATTATCGCCAACCGGCGCGCCGGTTGTGGTCGTGAGAGTGGGTGATTTGTCGGTCATGGGGTCCTCCTATAAATTAGAACTATTACAATCTAGGAAGAGGGATGCGGCCTGTCAAGTAATTTAGAATAATTCTAAATTATTGATAATGGCCAGAGATGAGGCTTCGTTGCTGGCGTTTTTGCCTCAATCGGCGCTTCGGGGATTGAAAGCCGGGGCACTTCAGCGCATACCCTCCCTGTCCAGCCGCCGCGTCCAAACCGGTGGCGATTTTGAGGTTTGAAGAAGACATGGAACAGCCAAAGAACCGCGTGTTTTCCGGGGTCCAACCCACCGGAAACCTGCATTTGGGAAACTATCTGGGTGCCATCCGCAATTTTATTGACCTGCAAAAGACCCATGAATGCATCTATTGTGTGGTCGATATGCATGCGATCACGCTCTGGCAGGACCCGGCAGTGCTTGCCCACAATACCCGCGAAGTGGCAGCCGCCTATATCGCCGCCGGTGTGGATGCGAAAAATCAAATCATTTTCAACCAGTCGAAAGTTTCAGCCCATGCGGAGCTGACCTGGATATTGAATTGCGTCGCGCGCATCGGCTGGCTCAATCGCATGACCCAGTTCAAGGAGAAGGCAGGCAAGAACCGCGAGAACGCGTCTGTCGGTCTTTATGATTATCCGGTGCTGATGGCGGCGGACATTCTCACCTATCGCGCGACCCATGTGCCTGTGGGCGATGATCAGAAACAACATCTGGAACTCGCCCGCGACATTGCACAGAAGTTCAACAATGATTTTGCGAACTCAGGCGGCGCAGACTTCTTCCCGCTGCCCGAGCCCCTCATCATGGGACCTGCCACCCGGATCATGAGCCTGCGCGATGGCACATCCAAAATGTCAAAGTCAGATGCGAGCGCGATGAGCCGTATCACATTGACCGATACGGCGGACGAGATTTCGAAGAAAATCCGGAAAGCGAAAACCGATCCTGAGCCTTTGCCGGGAGACGAAGAAGGCTTGAAGGAGCGGCCGGAGGCCAACAATCTTGTGGGCATTTTCGCAAGCCTTGCTGGCGTGACGAAAGCACAAGTGCTGGCAGAACATGGTGGCTCTGATTTCTCCAAATTCAAGCCGGCACTAGCGGACCTGGCGATCGAGAAACTCTCCCCCATCACGGGCGAGATGGCACGTCTCATGGATGATCCCGCTTACATAGACGCCGTGCTGCAACAAGGGTCGCAGCGTGCGAGCGCGATTGCCACACCGGTGGTGGCAAAGGTGAAAGAGATTGTCGGCTTTATCTGATGGGGACCGTTTCGATGAGTGAAATCCAGATCGGCAATATTGAACTTGCCAATGACAAACCTCTCGTGCTGATCGGCGGCATCAACGTCATCGAAAGCCGCGACATGGCGTTGAAAGCAGCGGAGACGTTCGTCCGTGAAGCGGAGAAGGCGGGCCTGCCGCTTATCTTCAAAGCGTCTTACGACAAGGCCAACCGTTCATCGATTGACAGTTTCCGGGGACCAGGTCTTGAGGAAGGTCTAAAAATCCTCGCCGAGGTGAAGAAGACATTTAACGTACCCGTCATCTCCGACGTGCATGAAATCGATCAGGCTAAGCCCGCAGCCGAAGTGCTCGACATTTTGCAGATCCCTGCATTCCTCGCGCGCCAAACAGATCTCGTGCAGGCGATTGCGAAAACCGGCGCGGTTATCAATGTGAAGAAACCGCAATTCCTCAGCCCCGGGCAGATCGGCAATATTGTCGACAAGATTAAATCCTGCGGCAATGACAAGGTCATGGTTTGCGAGCGCGGCTCATCTTTCGGCTATGACAATCTTGTCGTGGACATTTTGGGCTTCGGCGTCATGAAAAACGAGAACAACAATATCCCGCTCGTCTTTGACGTGACCCATTCGCTCCAGCAGCGTGCACCAGGCTCCAAAGCGTCCGGCGGTCGCCGCGAGCAAATCTATGAGCTGGCGCGCGCAGGCGTGGCGGCGGGCATCGCCGCTCTCTTCTTGGAAGCGCATGAAGACCCGGATCAGGCCAAATGCGATGGTCCAAGCGCGCTACCTTTTGCAGCACTCACAAAGTTCCTCGATCAGGTGAAGCGGGTTGATGAGCTGGTAAAACCGATGATTGCCAGAAACTAGGCAAGAAACTAGGCAAGAAACTAGGCAGGAAACGAGGCCCGAAACGAGGCCCGAAACGAGGCGGGGCTTTGGTCGAGCGCCCATCTGTGCTTTCATGATCCAGGCTTGAACTTGTGTGCGTGAGTGCCCACATTTCACTTGGCAGTATTGTTAAATCAAACCACCTTTGCTAACTAAAAAAGGAAACCACATGGCCCCCTTCGATAGGCTCACCGGCTGGTATGACCGTCTCCGTCATCGCTGGATGTATCGAAAGGGCAGTGGAGGCACGGGAACAGGCTCGCGCCTTTCCAGCCTTGGAAGCGCTGTGAGCCTGAAAGGACTGCGGGGAAAAATGTCCGGCGGTCTTGCGACCAAAAGCCTTGTTGGTTTTTTCGTTTTGCTCGTCGCCTATTATTTCATTGGCGGCTGGATCATCCATTCGATCGATGATGATCCTGACTTCCGCCCCTCGGCTGAATATAATGTGGCGGGTGGCTCTCATGTTGTGGCCATGACCGCAGCCCTGATCAAGCGCGAGGTGGAAGACAAACGCTGGACCGCCAATGATCCCTGGTTTGTACCGTCCGCCTTTCTCGACAATATGCCCAATTATCAGCAAGGCATTGTGTCAGCGCTCGCGCGCTTCTCTTTTGAAATGACAGATCAGCTGGGCCGCACACGTGGCTCAAGCCAGACCGACCCTGACCTGCAATCTGCCTCCGGACTTTTGCAATATGCCGGCGACGTCTGGATCTGGGACCCGAAAGTTTCTCTCATGCCCCGCGCCTCGTCAGAGGCGCAGTACCGCGCGGCCCGTGATGCGCTGTTGAAGTACAATGCGCGCTTGGCCAAAGGCGAGGCTGTGTTTGAGCGTCGCGCCGACAATCTGATGGCAACGCTCGACCGGATCGCTCTCGATATCGGCTCCTCCTCAGCGGTGCTTGTTTCTGCGGTGGAAGGGGCAACCGGCCGGATCATCGACCCTTCGGCAGATGACAATTTTTACAATGTGAAGGGTCAGCTCTACGCTTATTACCTGTTGCTCGACGCCCTGCATCAGGATTTCGACACGCTGATCACAGAGCGCGGGCTCACCGGCGCATGGGAGCAGATGCAAGACAGTATGCACAAAGCCGCCATGCTGGACCCGCTTGTGGTTGTGAATGGCACGCCCGACGGCCAGTTCCTGCCAAATCATCTGGCCGCGCAGGGTTTTTATCTGCTTCGTGCCCGCACCCAGCTTCGGGAAATCACGAACATTCTGTTAAAGTAGAGACGCGTTTTCCACATAGACGAAACCGGCGAAACCGGGCAGCATGGTCGCATGTCAGAACATGAACCCGAAATGCCAACCGAAGCGACGCCCATTAAACGGCGGAAACTTCTCGTTGTTGTAGATGGAACGCCGGAATGTGAAGTGGCGATCCATTTTGCAAGCCGCCGCGCGAAGCACACAAAGGGCGGCGTGGTCCTGCTCGCTGTGCTGGAGCCGGGTGGCTTTGAGCATTGGCTCGGCGTTGAAAACCTGATGAAGGAAGAAGCCCGCGCGGAGGCGGAAAAAGTGCTGCATCAGCACGCCGCCCGCGTGAACGAAATTGCAGGCACCTTCCCTGAACTTGAAATTCGTGAAGGCAAAAAGGCTGAAACGATCAAAGCACTCATCAAGGAAGATCGGGCCATTTCCATTCTGGTGCTGGCGACAAGTATGGGCAAAGAAGGCCCAGGCCCTCTGGTGCAGCTTGTGGCGGGTGGCGCGGCCTCCGGCTTCCCTATCCCAGTTACTGTGGTGCCAGGCTCCCTCACCGACGAAGAACTTCATGATCTCGCGTGAGGCGAAACGCCACAAACCCTACTTTTTTAGTCGGACTTGAAAAGCGCCGCCAAATCCGCCATTTAAGGGGGATGGCGTGAGGGCCTGGCAGCGCCCAACTCCTCACCGCACCACCCTATGACCCGCGAGGACCGACTGATGTTCATTCAAACGGAATCGACCCCCAATCCCGCAACGCTCAAATTCTTGCCTGGCAAGGATGTGTTGGGCGAAGGTCATGCGGCGGATTTCCCGAATAATGAGGCGGCGAACCGTTCTCCGCTGGCGCGCGGGATTTTTGATGTGGAAGGCGTGACCGGTGTCTTCTTTGGCGCAGACTTCATCACCGTGACAAAGGGCGATGTCGAATGGCAGCACATCAAGCCAGCTATTCTCGGTGCCATCATGCAGCACTTCACCTCCGGCGCACCGATCCTGAACGCGGATGCGAGCGCCGGTGAGGCGGGTCCCGCTGTGGCGGAAGAGGATGAAGAGATCGTCGCCCAGATCAAGGATCTGCTCGACACGCGGGTACGTCCCGTCGTGGCGCAGGATGGCGGCGATATCACCTTCCACGGATTTGATCAGGGCATTGTCTATCTCAACATGGTCGGTGCGTGCGCAGGCTGTCCCGCCTCAACCCAGACCCTGAAACAGGGCGTTGAAAAAATGCTGAAACATTTTGTGCCAGAGATTGAAGAAGTGCGTGCGGTTTAACCGCATCGCACCGATCCAAATCCGAACATCAATGATCAAGGAATGATGATGACCAAGCTCGACGAGAAAAGCCTCGACACGATTTTCAGAACCGCGCGCTCCTACAATGCGTGGAAGCCGGAGGCCGTGTCAGATGCTACCTTGAACGCGCTTTACGATCTGATGAAATTTGGCCCCACAAGCGCCAATTGCTCACCTGCGCGTATCATCTTCGCAACCTCCGATGCTGCCAAGGAAAAGCTGATGCCCGCGCTGATGCCCGGTAACCAGCCCAAGGTGAAGGAAGCGCCGGTGACGGCGATCATCGGCTATGATCTTGAGTTTTATGAAAAGATCCCGGAACTCTTCCCACACAATCCGGACGCGCGGAACTGGTTTGCAGGCAGCGCGCCGCTTGCGCAGGAAACGGCTTTTCGCAACTCAACCCTGCAAGGGGCTTATTTCATGATCGCCGCTCGCTCGCTGGGGCTGGATTGCGGACCCATGTCGGGTTTTGATCAAAACGCGGTCAATGAGCTTTTCTTTTCCGGCACGAAAGTGAAATCGAACTTTATCTGTTCTATCGGCTATGGTGACGCGACGCGCGATCTGTTTGACCGCTCACCGCGCCTGGCCTTCAAGGATGCGTGTCAGATCGTCTGATCGGACGGCAGCGCCTCCAACCCGCGAAGTAATCCATGAAACTTCTCGCCATCGATACAAGTCAAGCGGCGTGCTCGGTTGCATTGTGGCAAGACGGGAAGAGTGCGGGGCATCGCTACCGCGATATGCCAAAAGGCCATGCAGAAGCCCTGATCCCGATGCTGGACGACTTGCGCAATGAGCGGGGTTTCAGCATGGAGGAACTTGACGCGTTCGCCGTCACCGTCGGCCCTGGCACATTTACCGGCCTGCGCGTGGGACTTGCCACCGCCCGCGGGTTCGCGGTCGCTCTGGGTAAGCCCTGCCTTGGCGTCACAAGCCTGGAGGCGATAGCCTACCCCGCAGCACAAGAGGCAGAAAAAGGTGAGCTGATTGCCGCATGCTTTGATGCGCGGCGCGATGAAGCCTATCTACAATTGTTCAACAAGGATCTGACACCGGTGACAGAGCCTGCGCTTGTTTCTCTTGATGACCTGGAGACGCTTTTGCCGGACGCACCGTTGCGGGCCGTTGGTACTGGGGCGCGCCTCATTGCTGCGGCGGCAGAGGAGCGAACGTGGATCGCCAAAGCGTCTCCCTTGCCGGATGCACGAAGTGTGGCAGCGATCGCAAGCGCGCGAAGCCTGGACCAGGCGCTACCGCCCACGCCGCTTTACCTGCGTGCGCCAGACGCCAAAGTGCAGACAAACCCGCTCCGCAAGCCCGAATGAGCGAGCCCGTCATCATCCAAGAAGTGGGACAATCTCACGCCGCCCTGATCGCAGCACTCCATGCGCAATGTTTTGACGAGACCCAGTCGGCACCCCAGTTGGCATCCCAGTCGGCATCCTGGTCGGCGTCAAATATCGCCTCCATGTTCGAGGCGCCGGGCCTGATCGCCCTTGTGGCACGTCGCGGAGATGTGCCACTCGGATTTGTTCTTGCCCGCTATATCGCAGGCGACGCCGAGATTTTGAGTGTCGGCGTTTTGCCCGAAGCGCGCGGCGCGGGCCTTGGGGAAACCCTGTTGGAGGGGCTGCACCACCAGCTGCAAGGTTTGGATGCAAAGGCCCGTATTCTGCTGGATGTGGCTGCCGATAATGGCCCGGCTCTCGCGCTTTATGCCAAAGCAGGCTATAGGCAGGTCGGGCACCGAAAGGCCTATTACCGCAGGACGAATGGGGTCTTCATCGATAGTCTTACCATGGTCCGCGAACGCGCCTGAGAATTTAGGCGGAAAGAAGCTGCAAACGGTTCCGAAAAGGCTGGAATTGCTTTAATGTGGCCCTGATTTCCCGAAGGTGGGCGGCCAATGTCTGGAATGGAAGTAATGACCGAAACAGAACGTGTAAATCCAGTTGAAGGTGATCCGGATCGGATTGAAAACCTGTGCGTCAAAAAAGGCATGCGGATGACAGACCAGCGTCGCGTGATTGCGCGCGTCCTGTCGATGGCGGCTGACCATCCAGACGTGGAAGAGGTCTATCGCCGCTCATCTGCCGTGGATAACAAGATTTCTATCGCAACCGTTTACCGCACTGTCCGTCTTTTTGAGGAAGCGGGCATTCTGGAACGGCATGATTTCCGCGATGGCCGGTCCCGCTATGAGCAGGTGACGGAAGAGCATCATGACCATCTGATCAATCTGCAGACAGGGGAAGTGATCGAGTTCCATAATGATGAAATTGAGCGGCTGCAGCGCATTGTGGCGCGGGAGCTTGGTTTCAATCTGGTGGACCATCGTTTGGAGCTTTACGGCGTCCCGCTGGTGGACAGCAAGAAGGCGCCCAGTAACCGTTAAAGGCCAACCCCTAATGTTGGACCGCTGACGGATGGGGCGAGAGGGTGTGCCTGGTGAAAAATGTGAGAGCAGGGGCAAAACTGGCGGCGTTCATTCTGGGCGCGCTCATCCTCATTCCGGTTCAATGGGTCGGGCTGAAATTCAAGCTGCCTTATGCCAAGACGCTCCCGATCCGCTTCCACAAATATCTCTGCGCCGTCATCGGCATCAAAGTGGTGGTGCGCGGTACGCCTTATGAAGGTGCATGTCTTCTTGCCTCCAACCATAATTCCTATCTCGACATTCCGGTGCTGGGCTCGGTGAAGCCCCGCCTGTCATTTGTCGCAAAGAAGGAAGTGGCGGCCTGGCCCTTTTTCGGGACGTTGGCGCGGCTGCAGCAGACGGTTTTTGTCGACCGGGAACGCCGCACAAAGGCAGTGCAGACAGCAGGTGAAATCCATCAGCGGATTGCCAGTGGCGATACGCTGGTCCTTTTTCCGGAAGGGACCTCAAGCGACGGCAACCGGGTTCTGCCCTTCAAAAGCGCCCTCATGGTCGTCGCGCAAATGGCCGCCGGGACTGGCGAAGACGACAAGCCTGTTGTGGTTCAGCCCCTTTCTGTCACTTATACGAAACTGTGCGGCATCCCGATGGGACGCCAGTTCCGCCCCTATTTTGCCTGGTATGGCGACATGGATCTGGGACCGCATCTCTGGGAGGCCTTCACTCTGGGGCCGTTCGATGTGGTGGTGGAGTTTCACGATCCCGTCACGCTGGACCGCCAGGGGGACCGGAAAAAACTCGCGGCCTATTGTGAGGCGCGGTCGGCTGAAGGTGTGTCCCGCGCCCTTTTGGGAGAGGTTTTGCCCCCGAAAGTGCCCAATTCGGGCCCGGACGCTAACCCGGAAACCAACCGCGAGCAGGAGCCTCAGGTCGTCGCTGCCGCAACACTGGCTTCAGCAGCGACCAGCGGCGAGAAAGCCGCCATCAACGCCGAATAGGTGTGAGCGATCAGCATCCCCCATGGTAATCTGATCATAATGGCTCTATATGAGCCGCATTGATATTTGGGCCTAACCAAGCGGAGTGAAAAGCGCCAACAGTGGCTGAGCATGTGAGTGAGACCCTGACCCAAAAACCGAACCAAATTCAGGACCAAAACCCGGATTTGACATCTGGCGCGACCGGTGGCGCGACCGGGCTTCCATCCCACGACGCAGATGTTGGCACAACTGTGGGCGAGCCATCTCGGAAAGTCTTCATCAAAACCTATGGCTGCCAGATGAATGTCTATGACAGTGGTCGTATGGCAGACGTTCTGGCACCTGCGGGTTATAGCGAAACGCAAGAAGTGGCAGAGGCGGATCTCGTGATCCTCAATACCTGCCACATTCGCGAGAAGGCGGCTGAAAAAGTCTATTCCGAACTGGGACGCCTGCGCAAATTGCGTGACCAAAAGGAAGCGGCCGGCGGCAAGATGCTGATAGGCGTCGCTGGTTGCGTGGCACAGGCGGAAGGCGAAGAGATGGTGCGCCGTGCGCCCATGGTTGATCTCGTATTCGGCCCCCAATCCTATCATCGTCTGCCGGAGCTTTTGACCCGCACCTCCAACGGTGCGAAAGGGATTGTCGAAACCGACTTCCCGGTGGAAGACAAGTTTGATGCGCTGCCTGCAGCCGAAAAAAAGAAGACCATTGCCAGAGGGCGCACGGCCTTCCTCACGGTTCAGGAAGGCTGCGACAAGTTCTGCGCCTTCTGTGTTGTGCCCTATACACGTGGCTCAGAGTTTTCGAGGCCCGCGTCTCGCATTCTTGAAGAGGCGCAAACACTGGTGGATGGCGGCGTCGCCGAGATGACGCTGCTGGGTCAGAACGTGAACGCTTATCACGGGCGCGGGTCAGATGGTAAAGACTGGTCACTCGGTCGTCTTATTCGCGCGCTCGCCGACATGGATGGGCTTGATCGCCTGCGCTACACAACAAGCCATCCCCGGGACATGGATGATGAGCTGATCGAAGCGCATCGTGACATCGAAAAATTGATGCCCTATCTGCATCTGCCGGTACAGGCGGGTTCGGATCGCATTCTGGAGGCGATGAACCGCCAGCACGATGCCGCAACCTATCTGAAACTCATTGAGCGCATCCGCAGGGCACGGCCCGACATTGCTTTGTCGTCCGACTTCATTGTGGGTTTCCCCGGCGAGACAGAGGCGGATTTTGAGGCGACCCTCGCGATCGTGGATGAGGTGCGTTATGCGCAGGCCTATTCATTCAAATATTCACCGCGCCCGGGCACACCGGCCGCCGGGGATGGAGAGCAGGTTCCAGAGGACATAAAGACCGAACGTCTTGTGCGCTTGCAAGAACGCATCGCCTTCCATCAGCTCGCCTTCAACAAAAGCTGCGAAGGCAAGACAATGCGTGTTCTGTTTGATCGGCGCGGCAAGCGCGATGGCCAATTGATCGGTCGCAGCCCCTTCCTGCAATCGGTCTATGTGAAGGCCCCCGAAACATTGTTTGGTGGGTTTGCAGACGTCACTGTTATCAACGGGTATGCAAACTCAATGGAAGCTGTTCTTCTTGACCCTAAGTCGGTCACATCGCCCAAGCTGGTCGCATCAAAAGGAGCCCTCCACTCTTGAACCAAGTGAGCAGAGGACGACGTGAAGACAAGAAGGCAAGCCTCATCATTGGCTTTGATGACAATCATCTGCTGAGCGAATTGTTTGGCTCCAATGGCAGCCATCTGGCCCGTCTTGAGAGCGCCTTCGGTATTTCCGTCAACTCTCGCGGGAACGAGCTTGTGGTCACAGGCACCGCCGACGCGCGTGCCCGTGCCGAAACCGTCATCAAGGACTTGTATGCACGGTTGAAGTCAGGCCTCGAAGTAACGGCCGCTGAAGTGGAAGGAGCGGTTCGCATGGCGAATGCCCCCAAGAAAGAACAAGCCCGTGGTTCAGGCGCAAACAAGAAATTGCAGGTGACAACCCGCAAGCGTGTCATTTCACCGCGTTCGCCGACACAAGGGGCTTACATCGAAGCCTTGATGGAGAACGAACTTGTTTTCGGTGTCGGCCCCGCTGGCACCGGCAAGACCTATCTGTCGGTCGTCGTCGCGGTTTCCATGTTGATCCAGAAAAAAGTCGACCGCATCATTCTGTCGCGCCCGGCGGTGGAAGCGGGAGAGCGACTTGGCTTCTTGCCCGGCGATCTGCGCGAGAAGATCGACCCTTATCTGCGCCCGCTTTATGATGCCCTCTATGACACCTTGCCGGGGGAAGAGGTGATGGCGAGCATTGAAAGTGGGGAGATCGAGGTCGCGCCCCTCGCTTTCATGCGCGGACGGACTCTCGCCAATTCTTTCGTCATTCTGGATGAGGCGCAGAACTGTACTCCGGTGCAGATGAAAATGTTCCTGACCCGGCTTGGCGAAAACAGCCGCATGGCCATCACGGGCGACCCGAGCCAGGTTGATCTGCCAATGGGCGCGAAGTCAGGCCTCGCCGACGCGTTGAGTGTGCTGGAAGGCGTGAAGGGGGTGGAGACCATCCGCTTCACAGACCAGGACGTGGTGCGTCATCCGCTCGTGACCCGGATCGTGCAGGCCTACGGTGTTCGGGAAAAAGGATTGCTGGACCGGGTGGCACCCAAAAAACAAGGGCCGGTTTCGTGACGCGTGACGGGGCACCAAAAGCGCGACCGGTGCGTCATCTGGACGTTGAAATATCAAAGGGCGCAGGCGACTGGGACGTAGCGGCGGAGGAGATCATGCTTCGCGTCGCGCAAATGACCTATGATCTGGGCGCCTCGGACCAGGCAGGGGCCGCAGAACTGAGCATCCTTCTGGCAGATGACGAATTTGTGCGCACGCTCAACCGTAAATATCGCGGCCAGGA
Source organism: Parvibaculum sp. (assembly GCA_040223265.1). GTDB lineage: Bacteria > Pseudomonadota > Alphaproteobacteria > Parvibaculales > Parvibaculaceae > Mf105b01. The sequence goes on from JAVKCY010000022.1 coordinate 63,834, forward strand.
CAAGCCAACCAACGTCCTTTCGTTTCCGCAATTGCTCGGGTCAGCCGATCCTCATTTTGGCGGTGTTCTGCCCTTGGGTGATATAGTGCTGGCGCATGAAACTTTGGTGCGCGAAGCCAGCGAACAAGGTAAGACTTTTGATGATCATCTGGCGCATCTCGTGGCGCATGGCGTCCTCCATCTGATGGGCTATGATCACGAGGAGAACGAGACGGAGGCAGAGGAGATGGAAAGCATGGAACGTGTTATTCTTGCGCGTTTTGAAATTGCTGACCCCTATGCCTGCGAAAGTGACGATGAAAATGGACAGAAAGGCGTGCCGGCTGGTGCGGAAAAAACGAAATGAGCGATGCGGCAGGCCCACAAGCGAGCGAACAGGCAGAGGCAAAACCTGGCCTCTGGACGCGTATGGTTGCGAGGCTGGCAAACCTCTTTTCGAGCGGTGATGGCAATCGCGCAACCTTGCGTGAAAGCATTGAGACCGCACTGGGTGGCCACGAGGCAGCGCTAGAAGATCTCGGTCCGCAGGCCCGTCACATGTTCATGAACATTCTCTCCTTCACTGAACTCAGAGTGGATGATGTCATGGTCCCTCGCGCCGATATTATCGCGGTCGATGTGTCGGCCTCACTTGATGCGGTGCTCGCCCTCACCCAGGAAGAGAGCCATTCGCGCATGCCGCTTTACCGGGAAAATCTTGATGAGCCGATCGGCATGGTTCACATCAAGGATGTTCTGGGCTGGATGACATCGCACAGGAATGACCGGGAGACTTTTGATCTGCGCACGGTGCGTCGCCCGGTGCTCTTTGTCCCGCCTTCGATGCCTGCGAGTGATCTTCTTTTGAAGATGCAATCCTCACGCATACATATGGCCCTTGTGGTGGATGAATATGGCGGGACTGATGGTCTTGTCTCCATCGAAGACCTGGTCGAAGAGATTGTGGGTGACATTGAGGACGAGCATGACGTGGCTGAGCGACCGTCATTGGTCGAGAGCGCAGACGGCTCTATCGATGCACTTGCCCGCGCGCCGATTGAAGATCTTGAGGAAATGCTGGGTCTTACCCTCATTGATCCTGATACGGATGATGACGCGGATACGCTTGGCGGGCTGGTCTTTCAGCTCGTTGGCCGCATTCCGCAGCGCGGAGAGCTTATCATGCACCCCGCCGGTATTGAATTTGAAGTGAAGGAAGCCGATCCTCGCCGCATCAAGCGTCTTCGTGTGCATCGTGATGCGGCGGCGCGAACAAAAAAGGCTGAAGAAACCGCACCGCCCGCTGCGCCGGGAAATGAGCCCGTGACACCACCCACCAGCCATGAAGCGACGCATGCGAAAGACTAAGACAACGCCAGCTCTGACGGAAAGAGCCTCCGAGATTGTAGAACAGGTCCTCGCCCGCGCTGAGCGGGCCTCGCTTTATCTTTATGGCCTGGCCGGTTGGAAACGGCTTTTAGCAGCCTTTGCCCTTGGCGTCCTCTCCGTTGCCGCTCAACCCCCATTCGAGCTTTTTGCGGCTCTCGCCTTCACACTTCCCGCGCTGGTCTGGCTCTTGGATGGGACGGGCGAGCCTTCAAAAGAAAACTGGCGCGCCGCGCGCCGCGCGGCCGCGATCGGTTGGTGGTTTGGCTTTGGCTATTTCTTTGCATCACTCTATTGGATCGGCGAAGCCTTTCTGGTGGAGGCCGACACATTTGGCTGGATGCTGCCCTTTGCTGTGACGGGATTGCCGGCGGGCCTGGGGTTCTTCACCGCAATAGCCTTTGCGGTTGCGCGCTTCTTCTGGGGCAAGGGTGTGAGCCGTGTACTGGTCCTTGCGCTCGCATGGACCGTGGCTGAGTGGCTGCGCGGGCATATTCTGACCGGGCTCCCTTGGAACCTTTTGGGTCAGGTTGCAGCCGCATCCGATGCGCTCATGCAAAGTGCTGCGCTTTTTGGCGTGTATGGGCTCACGCTCGTTCTGCTGCTGGTCTTTCTCTCACCTGCTGCGTTTGATCCACGGCTGAGCACCAAGGACAAGGCCTATACCTGGAAGCTGGATGCTGTCGGCAGGCCGGTCCTGATTGCTTATCTCTCCCTCATGCTTTTGTGGTTAGGTGGGGCGATGCGGCTCGCAGCGTCAGAGGCTGCGTTCGTGGAGGGGGTGACGCTTCGTCTTGTCCAGCCGAACGTCGAGCAGCAGGCGAAATGGCTGACGGAAAACCGTCAGGAAATTTTAGGTCTCTTTCTGCGAATGAGCGATGAGGCACCGAAAGAGGGCCCGGAGCCCACCCATATTTTGTGGCCTGAATCGGCGATCCCGTTTCTGGTGGACCGCGAACCTGTCATCCGCTCTGCGATTTCGCGCATATTAAGCCCCGGTGGTGTTTTGATGCTTGGCTCTGTTCGCGGTGAAGCGGATCCATCGTCGGTTTTGAGCCCCAATGCGCGGCCAACCATGCGCTTTTACAATTCATTCTATGTCATGGGTCCGGACGGTGAAATTCGCTCAACCTATGACAAGGCCCATCTCGTCCCGTTCGGGGAATATTTGCCGCTCCAGAACCTGTTGGAGGCAATCGGCCTGCAACAATTGACCAGATTACGTGGCGGCTATCACACCGGCACGGGCCCCATGACGTTGCAGGTGCCAGGTGCGCCCGCGGTGAGCCCGCTCATCTGTTATGAAATTATCTTTCCGGGTCGCTCGGTTGGGGCAGAACGCCCCGGCTGGATTGCAAATGTTACCAATGATGCATGGTTCGGTCAGTCGGCGGGCCCCTATCAGCATCTGGCACAGGCGCGGCTCAGATCGGTGGAACAAGGATTGCCGGTCGCACGCGCTGCCAATACCGGTATCTCCGCGATGATCGACCCCTATGGCCGGGTATTAAATTCAATCCCACTCAACACAGTAGGTGTGTTGGATACGCGCCTTCCCGAAGCGCTGCCTGCTCCCCTTTATGCCCGTGTCGGCGATCTCGTTTTCTTTTTTATGATTGCGGGGCTTATTGTTTTGGTGCGACTGACATTCAATCGATTGTGAACCAGACCGCTTGTTTGCGTCCGCCAAGCTTTGCTTCGGTTCAATTAAGTGAAAGAAGTCCTTCACCGTGTCGCAAAACATACTAACTTATAGTTGTATGTTGGTTGCGAATCGCCAATCTGGACTTGATGCCAGCTTGACGAGAGAATTCAGGATGACTTACAAGGTTAATATCAACATCTACTATTTGGCGACTTGAACTACCTTAAGGTCATAAAGACATTCCGGCTTTAATACTAAATAACTATTTTGAGAGGGTATGTTTTGACGCGTAAATTACCAAACCCGATTGATGTCCATGTCGGGAGTCGTGTGCGGATGCGCAGGATGCTCATTGGCATGAGCCAGGAGCGTTTGGGCGATCAATTAGGCCTCACCTTTCAACAAGTCCAAAAATACGAAAAAGGCGCAAACAGGATCGGGGCCAGTCGGCTTTACCAGATTGCGCGGACCCTGGATGTCCCGGTTGATTATTTTTATGATGGGCTGGATCTGGCTGATGCAGACGAGCAAGGAGGCTTTTCTGAAGCGCCTGTGAGCAGCTTCAACCTTGATATGCTCTCAACATCCGAGGGTATTCAGCTCAACAGCGCCTTCTTTTCAATCGCCGATGCCGAAACCCGCAAACGCTTGCTGGAGCTGATGAAAGCCATGGCAGAACAATCTGTGAGCAGCGAAGCCGCCAACGGCGAGGCCTGATTTTCTGTAGCGGTGGAAGGGTAGACAGCGGCTTTTGGCTTAACTTACTTGACGCCCCGTCCAATCCTTGCAAAAACTCAGCCCGCGCCGGTTCCGGCGCGCACCCTGCCCGGCCCCGTCAGAAGGGCAGCATCACTGGGAGACTTAAGCGTGGCGAGAAAAGACTATCTGTTCACGAGTGAATCCGTATCTGAAGGTCACCCTGATAAGGTGTGTGATCGCATTTCTGATGCGGTGTTGGATACCTATCTGGCCGCAGATCCACAAGCCCGTGTGGCCTGCGAAACCCTGACCACGACCAATCGTATCGTGCTCGCCGGTGAGGTTCGCGGACCCGCATCAATCACCCCTGAGATGATTGAACAGGTCGCCCGTGACGCGGTGAAGGACATTGGGTACGAGCAGGATGGCTTCCATTGGAAGAATGCGGATGTGTCTGTCTATCTGCACGCCCAGTCTGCGCATATTGCACAAGGCGTCGACGCGACCGGCAACAAGGATGAAGGCGCTGGCGATCAGGGCATCATGTTTGGCTACGCCTGTCGTGAAACCCCGGTGCTGATGCCGGCCCCGATTTATTATTCTCACCTGATCCTGAAGCGCATGGCAGAACTGCGCCACTCCGGCAAGGTGAAGGGATTTGGTCCCGATGCGAAAAGCCAGGTCACACTGAAATATGTGGATGGCAAACCGGTTGGTGCGACCTCAGTTGTGGTGTCAACCCAGCATGATGAAGGCCTGACCCAGGCTGATATCCGCGAACTTGTCCGCCCGGTGGTCAATGAAATTCTCCCCGAAGGGTGGATGTGCGCGGAAGACGAGTTTTATGTGAACCCGACCGGCATTTTTGTGATCGGTGGTCCTGATGGAGACGCAGGTCTCACAGGTCGCAAGATCATTGTCGATACGTATGGCGGCGCGGCCCCGCATGGTGGTGGCGCCTTCTCCGGCAAGGATCCAACCAAAGTTGATCGTTCAGCCGCTTATGCTGCGCGCTATCTTGCAAAGAACGTGGTCGCTGCAAATCTTGCGGATCGCTGTACAATCCAACTTGCTTATGCGATCGGCGTGTCAAAGCCACTCTCGATCTATGTAGATACACATGGCACCGGCAAAGTCGATGAAGCCGCTCTAGAGATCGCGGTGAGCAAGGCCATGGATCTGAGCCCGCGCGGTATTCGTGAGCATCTGTCGCTCAACCGGCCGATCTATGCCCGCACTGCAGCCTATGGCCATTTTGGCCGTGAGCCGGAAGCCGATGGCGGCTTCTCGTGGGAGAAAACCGATCTCGTCGATGCTATCAGCAAGGCGCTTCCCTAAGCACCTATCGGACAAGACGTGACAAACGAACAAGACCAGAAGCCGCCATCCGCGGAATTTTCCCGCCGGCGGCTTCTTTATGGCCGCCGCAAGGGCCATACGCTCAGAGCCCACCATGATGATCTGATGGCAACGCTGTTGCCGAAAATCTGTGTGCCCGAAGAAGGCCCGCTCAAGGACCCGCGAAAGCTTTTTTCAAGCAGCCCGAAGGAGGTCTGGCTCGAGATCGGTTTCGGCGGTGGGGAGCATTTGGTGGCACAGGCCGCCACAAACCCAGACATCGGCATGATCGGCTGCGAACCTTTCGTCAATGGCGTTGCGAAACTCCTGAGCGAAGTGGAAGGCCGCGGACTGACCAACATCCGCATTCATCCAAATGATGCCCGCGATGTGCTGGAGCGCTTGGGCGAGGCTTCAATTACCCGCGCCTTCCTGCTTTTTCCTGATCCATGGCAAAAAAAACGCCACCATAAGCGCCGTTTCGTCTCAGCTGAAACGCTGGATGAGCTGGCACGCGTTCTGGTGGATGGGGGCGAATTTAGGGTCGCGACGGACATAAAACACTATTCTCGTTGGACCTTGCGGGAGATCCGGGATCACGGCGTGTTCTCCTGGATTGCTGAAAAACCGTCCGATTGGCGGGTCCGTGCCGATGACTGGCCGGGAACCCGGTATGAGGCCAAGGCCGTTCGGGAGGGCCGTCAGCCGGTCTATCTCAAGTTCAGGCGGGCACCGCGCCCAGAACGTGCCCAAAAGCCGGAAACAGCCAAAAAACCAGAAAGCGCTTGAAAAAAGGAAGCGTTCGGGCGTAATGTCCGCCTGACTTTAGACATAGCTGACATTCGTCGGATTGTAGAAAGTGGGATCTCTAAACCGGGGCCCCGCTTTTTTTGTTATCTGGAGACTGCTAATTTGAGAGACCGATGGCGGTTTCTCCTGCAAGAGGAAGCCGGTTGCTGAGCGAACGGGATGAAGAAACAGGCAAAACACGCGCACCTATGGTGGCCCATGGGGCGCTTGGAAAGCGTATTGCCGACCTGATCGAACCCGCAATCAATGACCTGGGTTATGAGCTTGTGCGTGTGCGCCAGTCGGGCGACGGCGGTGGCACATTGCAGATCATGGCGGAACGTCCCGACGGCACGATGCAGGTTGAAGATTGTGAGATGGTCAGCCGAACCGTGTCCGCGTTGATGGATGTGGCGGACCCGATCAAGAGCCAATACATGCTTGAAGTTTCGTCGCCCGGCATTGGTCGTCCGCTGACCCGTGAAAAGGATTTCGAAAACTGGGCGGGTTTCGACGTGAAGCTCGAACTGTCCGAAATGCTCGCGGGCCGCAAACGTTATCGCGGCACCCTGCAAGGGGTTGAGGCAGGTGAAGTCCTGCTCGAATTGCAGTTGGACGGACACAAGGAACTGCAGACCATCGGTTTGCCGTTCAACCTTGTGTCGGACGCCCGCCTTGTCATAACGGATGATTTGGTGGAAGAAAGCGCGCGGCGCCTGAAACCGACCATGAAACCGGCGGACCAAGGTGTAGGCGCAGACAATGCTGGCGATACAGATAGCAAGACGCCGACAAGATGAATGTGAAGAATTAAGGATGAAGGCGCGCAAGCGCATTTGACAGACTTGAACCGCCAGATTGAACGGGGCGGTAAAACGGACAACGGAGACGAGATAATGGCTCAGGCTGTGAGCGCGAACAGATTGGAACTCCTGCAAATTGCAGATGCCGTGGCGCGCGAAAAATCGATCGAGCGTGAACTGGTACTGGAAGCAATGGCAGAAGCCATTCAGAAGGCGGCCAAATCTCGGTATGGTGCGGAAAACGAAATTCGTGCTCGCATCGATCCGAACACAGGCGAAATTCGTCTGGTTCGTTTGCTGGATGTGGTTGACGAGATTGAGAATGATGCGACAGAAATTCTGGTCGTTGATGCGCAGCGCCGTAACCCGGCAGCACGCGCGGGCGATCTGATCGAAGATGAACTGCCACCGGTTGATTTTGGCCGTATCGCTGCACAGACCGCCAAGCAGGTCATCGTGCAGAAAGTGCGCGACGCGGAGCGCGAACGCCAGTTTGAAGAATTCAAGGACCGTATTGGCGAGATCGTTCATGGCGTGGTCAAACGCGCTGAGTATGGCAACGTGATTGTGGATCTGGGCCGTGGCGAGGGCATCGTGCGTCGCGACGAAAGCCTGCCGCGCGAGGTGTTCCGCGCTGGCGACCGTATTCGCGCCTATATTTACGACGTTCGCCGGGAGCAGCGTGGACCACAAATCTTCTTGTCACGTACACATCCGCAATTCATGGCCAAACTGTTTGGTCAGGAAGTGCCGGAAATCTATGATGGCATTATCGAAGTGAAGGCTGTGGCTCGTGATCCAGGCTCGCGCGCGAAAATCGCCGTGACGTCAAATGATCATTCCATCGATCCTGTGGGCGCATGCGTGGGTATGCGCGGTAGCCGTGTGCAGGCCGTGGTTAACGAGCTTCAAGGCGAGAAGATCGACATCATTCAGTGGACGGATGATTTTGCTGGTTTCATCGTGAACACGCTCGCACCGGCTGAAGTCGCCAAGGTCGTGCTCGATGAAGATGCGCAGCGCATCGAAGTTGTGGTGCCGGATGAACAATTGTCGCTTGCCATTGGTCGTCGCGGTCAAAACGTCCGCCTCGCCTCGCAGCTGACCGGTTGGGATATTGATATCCTCACCGAAGCGGAGGAAAGCGAACGCCGTCAGGCTGAATTTGTTCAGCGCTCCAACACGTTCATGGAAGCATTGGATGTGGATGAAGTGATTGCCCAGCTTCTGGCGTCTGAAGGTTTTGCGAGTGTAGAAGAAGTGGCTTATGTCTCCCTCGACGAAATCGCGGGCATTGAAGGTTTCGACGAAGACACGGCACACGAAATTCAAAGCCGCGCGCTTGAGTTCCTAGAGCGTCAGAACGCCGAGTTCGATGAAGCCCGCAAGAAGCTTGGTGTGGAAGATGACGTTGCCGACGTACCAGGTGTGACGACAGCCATGCTGGTTGCCTTTGGCGAGAATGACATCAAGACGGTGGAGGATCTTGCAGGCTGTGTCACCGACGATCTGCTCGGTTGGTATGAGCATGTGAAGGGTGAACGCACCCGGATGGCCGGTATCCTGGACGGCTTCGAAATTGAACCGAGTGAAGCTCAGTCGATCATCATGTCCGCCCGTTTGAAGGCAGGCTGGGTGACAGAAGAAGACTTGGCGCCACCGGCTGAAGAAGATGAAGAAAGTGAAGAAGGCGAAGAAGGCGAGGAAGAGGGCGAAGGCGACGACGCATAAGTGTCGTCTCTCGAAGCTCTTGCGATAGCGCTCATGGAAAAGAAATCTGACACGGACGAGGCTGCGCAGCTGGCAGATGCCGACCGCAAGCCCAAACCGTCGAAGAAAGAAGAAGCCGAGCGCCGTTGTATCGCAACCGGTGAAACCCATCCTAAAGCGGGTCTCATTCGCTTTGTTGTGGGTCCGGAAGGTCAAATCGGACCGGATCTGGCGGAAAGATTGCCCGGTCGCGGCATGTGGGTGACGGGCACTCGCGAAGCTCTTGAGCAGGCAATTGCCAAAAAGGCTTTTGCCCGTTCGGCAAAACAACCAGTTCAGGTGGCCGATGGCTTGGTGGACTTGGTGGAACGACTTTTGGAGGCAAGAACCGCAGAAACGCTGGGGCTTGCCCGCCGGTCCGGCGAACTGATCATGGGTCTTGAACGCGTGTTTGAGACCCTGGACAGGGATCCTGTCGCGGCACTGATTGAAGCGTCCGATGCGGGGCGTGACGGAAGCAGACGCTTCCACGCGAAATTGAAGGCAGCAGAACTGACCTATCTGCCTTTGTTGAAAGAGTTAACCTCCGGCCAAATGGGTTTGGCATTGGGTCGGTTAAATGTGGTACATGCAGCCCTGAAAAAGGGACGTATGCAAGAAAAGGTACTGGCCGATTTTGCCAGACTGTCGGCCTGGCGCCGCGGGGACACGCCTGAAAGCACTGCCTGAAAGGGTGGGCTATCGGTGCACCGCAGAACGCCGGGCGCTAAAAAAGAACGAATGGTGATATGTCCAAGGGCGCTATGTCCCACAGACGAAGCCAAGTAAAGGATAAGAATGAGCGATCAGACGGAAGGCGGCGAACGCAAACTGAAAGCCACGGGCGGGAAAACTCTCAGCCTGAAGCGGACGGTCGAGTCTGGCTCAGTCCGCCAGAACATTTCGCATGGTCGGTCGAAATCGGTTGTTGTCGAGACAAAGCGCAAGCGCACGATAAAACCGGGTGGAGAAGAAGCGACGGAAGCAGCAGCACCTGCTGCGACGGCAAAGGTAGCGCCGGCTACGGCTGCACCCGCTAAGGCTGCGCCGAAGGCACCTGTGGCCAAAACGGCGACCAAGACAGCCGCGCCGAAAGTGGCGGCAAAAGAAGCGCCAAAGTCTGCTGCAAAATCTGCCGCGCCTAGAGCTGAAAAGCCTGCGAAGAAAGACCGCACCGGCGGAATGGTGCTGCGCACCCTGACCGAAGATGAAAAGGCCGCTCGTGGTCGTGCTCTTGATATGGCGCGCATTCGCGAAGAAGAAGAGCGCCGCCAGGCCGCGGAAGATGTTGTTCGCCAGGCAGCTGAAGACGAGCGTCGCGCGAAAGAGAAAATAGAAACTGACAAGCGGGAGGCTGAAGAGGCTGCACGCCTGAAAGTCGAAGAAGAACAAAAACGCGCTTCAGAAGGCGAAACGCGCAAACGCGCGCCGTCAAAGCCTGCGCCGGCAACACCAAAAATTGCAACGCCGGCCGACGAAATTACAAAGCCATCGACCAAGTCCACGCCTAAAGTCTCTGCGAAGGATCGCGAAGAAGAGGTTCGCAAAACACGTGCGCCATCGCGTGATGGGGATGCGGCAAAACCTGCCGCAGCACCGCGTCGTGATGATCAACGCCGTCGCGGTAAGCTGACTATTGACAGTGCGCTCCGTGGTCCCGATGAGGCACGGCAGAAGTCACTCGCGTCCATGCGTCGCCGCGCGGAACGCGAACGCAAAAAGGCAATGGGCAACCTGGAGCCACAGGCCAAAGTCATCCGTGAAGTTGTGATCCCGGAAGCGATCACGGTTCAGGAGCTCGCAAACCGTATGGCTGAACGCGCAGTTGACGTCATCAAGATCCTGATGAAGCAGGGCGAGATGGTGAAGATCAATGATATTATCGATAGTGATAGTGCGCAGCTCATCGCCGAGGAAATGGGTCACACCGTAAAACGTGTGTCCGCTGCCGATGTTGAAACCGGTCTTGTGACCGACGATGATCCGACAGAAAGCAAGCTGCCTCGCGCACCGGTCGTGACCGTTATGGGTCACGTTGACCACGGCAAGACCTCGTTGCTCGACGCGCTCCGCAAGACCGACGTTGTGTCCGGTGAGGCCGGTGGTATCACCCAGCATATTGGGGCCTATCAGGTCACCATGGCATCCGGGGACAAGATCACGTTCCTTGATACGCCAGGTCACGAAGCCTTCACCTCCATGCGCGCGCGCGGTGCGAAGGCAACAGATATCGTGATCCTTGTGGTTGCTGCCGATGATGGCGTCATGCCGCAGACAATTGAAGCAATCAATCACGCGAAGGCGGCAGGTGTGCCGATCATCGTGGCGATCAATAAATGCGACAAGCCAGCCGCCGATCCGCAGCGTGTAAAAAACGAACTGCTTCAGCACGAAATTTTTGTTGAAGATCTGGGTGGTGAAATTCAGGCTGTTGAAGTGTCAGCTCACACCAAAGTGGGTCTTGATACGCTTGAAGATGCCATCATTCTTCAGTCCGAAATTCTGGAACTGAGGTCCAACCCGGATCGGGCTGGCGAAGGCGTAGTCGTGGAAGCCAAGCTCGACAAGGGCCGCGGCCCCGTGGGCACGCTGCTCATCCAGCGCGGTACACTCCGCGTTGGTGACATTCTGGTCGCAGGCGCTGAATGGGGTCGCGTGCGCGCCCTCATCAATGACCGCGGCGAGAACGTGGAAGAAGCGGGCCCGTCACAGCCGGTAGAGGTTTTAGGCCTCAACAGCACACCAGAGGCAGGCGATGTCTTTGTTGTGGTTGAAAACGAAGCCCGTGCGCGTGAAGTGGCGAGCTACCGTCAAGGTGTGCGTCGCGACAAGCGCGTGGGGGGTGCTGGTCGCACGTCCCTTGATCAGATGCTGTTCCAGTTGAAAGCGTCCGAGCGTCGCGAGCTTCCTATTATTGTGAAGTCAGACGTGCAGGGGTCCGCTGAAGCCATCGTTCAGGCGATGGAGAAGCTGGGCACCGACGAAGTATCGGCCCGCGTTATTCATTCCGGCGTTGGTGGTATCACTGAAGCCGACATCACCCTGGCAGAAGCATCCGGCGCACCGGTCATCGGCTTCAATGTGCGTGCAAATTCGCAGGCACGGGATGCTGCCCGTCAAGCCGGTATCGAGATCCGTTATTATTCCGTCATCTATGATCTCGTTGATGATGTGAAGGCGGCCATGTCCGGTCTGCTTTCACCGGAACTGCGTGAAACCTTCATCGGCAACGCCGAGATCCTGGAAGTATTCAACATTTCCAAGGTCGGCAAGGTGGCCGGTTGTCGTGTCACCGAAGGCAGTGTGCGCCGTGGTGCAAAGGTTCGCCTTATCCGCGACGATGTGGTGATCCACGAGGGCACGCTCTCAACGCTGAAGCGCTTCAAGGACGAAGTGAAAGAGGTGGCGTCCGGTCAGGAATGCGGTATGGCCTTTGAAAAATATGAGGACATGCGCGCAGGCGACGTGATCGAATGTTTCACGGTAGAGGTCATCGCCCGTACTCTTTAAGGGACCGGGATAGATGGTGTCTTCGCACGGCTTCAACGGGTCGGACGCATCGTAAGAGAAGGCTGGAACCGTGGCATCACGCGGCAAAGGATCAGGCAGGCCTATTGAGGGCCGCATGGCAAGTCAACGCCAATTGCGTGTGGGCGAGCTGTTGCGCGCGGCAATCTCGGAGGTTCTGATGCGCCGTGACGTGCGCGATCCGATCTTGCAGACCACTATCATCACCGTGTCTGAAGTGCGGGCGAGCCCCGACCTTCGCAATGCCAACGTCTTTGTCGCGCCGCTGGGCGATGTGGACCCCAAGGCAGTGATCGAGGCGCTGAACCGTGCGAAAAAATATCTCAAAGGCGAGATTGCCCGGATCGTGAACATGAAATTCATGCCGGAGCTGACCTTCACCGCCGACACGACGTATGATTATGCACAAAGCGTTGACGCGATGCTCGCCTCGCCAAAGGTCGCGCGCGACCTGAAGCGCGATGAGATGAGCGATGAAGATCAGGACTGATCAATGGGCAGGCGCAAAAAGGGCGACCCGGTTTCTGGCTGGGTGATTGTTGACAAGCCCGTGGGTCCCACCTCCACCCAAATTGTGAGCATTGTGCGGCGTGCGTTCAACGCCCAGAAGGCAGGCCATGCCGGAACGCTCGATCCGCTGGCAGAAGGCATTTTACCGATCGCCCTGGGCGAGGCGACGAAAACCATTCCCTATGTCATGGATGGCGAAAAGATCTACCGCTTCACTGTGAAATGGGGAGAGGCGACCTCGACCGATGACCGGGAGGGCGAGATCGTGGGCACGAGCCCCGTCCGGCCCTCGGAAGCAGAGATCGAGCGGGCGTTACGGGGCTTTCTCGGCCCCATTGAGCAGGTACCCCCCCAATTTTCCGCCATCAAGGTCAATGGAGAGCGGGCCTATGATCTGGCGCGAGATGGTGAAACAGTGGATTTGAAGGCCCGGACCGTGACGATTTATGAGGCGGAACTGCTCAAAATCGAGGGGCCGGACGCCGCCTCGTTTGAAATCTGCTGCTCAAAAGGGACCTATGTGCGCTCCCTCGCCAGGGATCTGGGCGAGGCATTGGGCACAAAAGCTCATGTAACGTACCTCAGGCGCCTCGCCACCGGTCCATTTGACGAAAACGGGTCGATTTTGCTGGATAAAATCAAAGAGTTAGGCAATAGTGCGCCCGCTCGCCCGACCCTGTGGGCGCATTTGCATCCGCTTGAGACCGCGCTGGACGACATCCCGGCGCTGGCCGTAAGCCCCGCAGATGCGCACCGTTTAAGGCAGGGGCAGGCAATTCTGTTGCGCGGTCGTGATGCGCCGGTCATTGAAGGGCTTGCCCTGACCGTCGAAAACGGCATGCCGGTGGCACTGGTTGAATATGACCAGGGCGAATTGAAACCGGTCCGCGTGTTCAATCTGTCAGACCGGCCAACCGGGTGACACTTTTAGATCGTGCCGGGCGCCAGGCGCTCTCGGCACACGAAGGAGTATACGATGTCGATCACAGCTGATCGTAAACAAGAACTAATCAAAGAATACGCACAAGGTGCCGGTGATACCGGGTCACCTGAAGTACAGGTTGCTATCCTGACTGAGCGTATCAACAACCTGACCGGTCACTTCAAATCCCACAACAAGGATAACCATTCCCGTCGTGGCCTTTTGAAGATGGTCAGCCAGCGCCGCAGCCTGCTCGATTACGTAAAGGGCAAAAGCCAGGCGCGTTACGAAGACCTGATCAAGCGTCTGGGCATCCGTCGCTAATCGGGAGAGGCTTTTGGCTTCTCCGATATTCGACAAAGGCGTTCGATCCTCTCGTTGGACCGGACGCTTTTCGTGTTTGACCCATCGGATTTTGTGAACTGCCTCGAGCGTTTGTATCTTGAGGTTTTGTTTCTGGGGCAAATGTTCAGGGAAATCGTTTGAGTGTGTAAGGGGCCTCTCGCCTCAAAAGTGAAAAGCAAAACCAGAGACATGTCCGTCTGTTCGGTGGAATAAGGTTGTTGCTCTCTCCTTTGTCTCGAAGGGAGAGCAATGCGGAAAGACCTTCCTCCCTCCCGGACTTTATCCGGCCGCAAATTCAAAGCGGCATAACCGAAGCGCCACGCACCCGGCCAAAAACCGATCCGGATGCGACGATAGTGAGAATGTTAGGGCGCGTATTAGGAAATAGAAATGTTCAATATCTTCCGTGAGGAAATCGAATGGGCTGGACAGCCCCTCATCATCGAAACGGGTAAAGTGGCCCGACAGGCTGATGGAGCCGTGATGGTGACTTATGGCGAGACAACAGTGCTCGCAACCGCAGTGGCAGAACGCCAGCCAAAGCCTGGTCTGGACTTTTTCCCGCTGACCGTGAATTACCAGGAAAAAACTTACGCTGCGGGTAAAATTCCCGGCGGTTTTTTCAAGCGTGAAGGTCGTCCGAGCGAAAAAGAGACACTGGTCTGCCGCCTGATTGACCGGCCCATCCGCCCGCTCTTCCACAAGAGCTTCAAAAACGAAACCCAGATCATTGCGACCGTGATTTCCCATGATCTGGAAAACGATCCAGACATCGTGGCGATGGTGGCAACCTCTGCCGCCCTGACCCTGTCAGGCATCCCGTTCATGGGCCCGATCGGTGCCGCACGCGTTGGCTACATTAACGGCGAATATGTGCTGAACCCATCCATCGATGATCTGAAAGAAAGCTCTCTTGACCTTGTGGTTGCAGGGACAGAAGAAGCCGTTTTGATGGTGGAGTCTGAGGCAAAAGAACTGTCCGAAGAAATCATGCTGGGCGCTGTGATGTTCGGTCATAAAGGCTTCCAGCCCGTGATCGATGCGATCATTCGCCTCGCTGAAAAAGCGGCGAAAGAACCACGTGCGATCTCCGAGGAAGACACAAGCGAGATCGACGGCAAGGTTGCAGCGCTCGCGGAAGCTGATCTTGTGGCGGCCTACCAGGTTGCCGACAAGATGGAGCGCCAGTCGAAAGTGGCCGACGCTCGTGACAAGGTCATGGCGGCGCTGGTTAACGATGATGATGCCAACGCTTATCCGGCCCAAAAAGTTGGTGGCGCATTCAAAGGTCTTGAGAAGAAAATCGTTCGCGGTTCTATTCTGAAAACCAAAAAGCGCATTGACGGGCGTGACCTCGACACTGTGCGTCCGATCATGTCGGAAGTAGGCGTTCTGCCTCGCACACACGGCTCCTCCCTTTTCACCCGTGGTGAAACGCAGTCGCTTGTTGTGGCAACGCTGGGCACCGGCGACGATGAGCAGTTCATCGACGCCTTGGAAGGCACCTATAAGGAAAACTTCCTGCTGCATTACAACTTCCCGCCCTTCTCTGTTGGGGAAACAGGCCGCGTCGGCTTTACCGGTCGTCGTGAAGTAGGTCACGGCAAGCTTGCATGGCGTGCCATGCGCGCGGTGCTTCCAACCCGCGAAAGCTTCCCCTACACGATCCGTCTCGTTTCCGAGATCACGGAATCGAACGGTTCCTCCTCCATGGCAACCGTTTGTGGTTCGTCCCTGGCCATGATGGATGCCGGCGTGCCGCTGATCCGTCCGGTCGCGGGTATCGCTATGGGCCTCATCAAGGAACCAGAAGGCATTGCCGTTCTGTCCGATATTCTGGGTGATGAAGATCACCTGGGCGACATGGATTTCAAGGTGGCCGGTTCTGAGGAGGGCATTACGTCCCTCCAGATGGACATCAAGATCACGGGCATCACCAAGGACATCATGGAAACCGCATTGGCGCAGGCCAAGGGTGGTCGCCTGCATATTCTGGGTGAGATGGGCAAGGCGATCACCTCTGCACGTGAAGAGCTTGGTGAATATGCACCACGCATCGAAACCATGACGGTTCCAACGGACAAGATCCGTGAAGTCATCGGTTCCGGCGGCAAGGTCATCCGTCAGATCGTGGAAGAAACCGGCGCGAAGGTCGACATCAACGACGAAGGCATTGTCAAAGTGTCCTCATCTGATGCCGCCAGCATCAAAGCAGCGATGGACTGGATCACCGGTATCGTCGCTGAGCCTGAGGTCGGCCATATCTACAAGGGTAAGGTTGTGAAAGTTGTCGATTTTGGCGCTTTCGTAAACTTCTTCGGTCCAAAGGACGGTCTGGTTCACATCTCCCAGCTTGAGCAGCGCAAGGTTGCGAAAGTCTCGGACGTTGTGGCCGAAGGTCAGGAAGTCTTCGTGAAGCTTCTGGGCTTCGATGATCGTGGCAAGGTTCGCCTCTCCATGAAAGTCGTCAACCAGGAAACGGGTGAGGAAATTCCTCGCGAAGAAGGCGAAGCCGACGACAAGTCTGAGAACCGGTCGGAAAAGTCGAACGATGGTGACGCAGGCGATAAGCCACGCCGTCCTCGTCGTCGCAAGCCAGCTGAAGATTAATCAGCACCAAAGGCAATAAAATCAGCGTTCACGCCTTGAAAATCACTGTTCAAGTCTTGGCGTAACGTTGATGACAGGACAAAATAGGGGCCCCGCAAGGGCCCCTTTCTTTTGGGTCATATCTCGCCCAAAGTCTGAACGAAGGAAATAATATGGCGTCCAGCTCCAAGCTCCTTGTTGCTATTTTGCTGACCCTCGCGCTCGCATCCACTCTGTCGGTGCGTGCAGATGATATTGAGGCACCAGCCACAAGGTTAGATACGGGGTCAGATACGGGGTCAGACACCACATCAGCGACTGCGCCAGAGACAAGCCCAGAGACAACTCCAGATACGGGGGCAGCGGAGATCCCTGCGGAGTTTAATTGGCAGAACGTTATCACCGCGTTTGATCGGGACCGGCTGGCGCGGCTGAATGAAGCTGTGGCGCTTGGCAATGAAGAAAGTTATGCGGCGTCCGCTACAATCGGTGAGCGGGCGGCCTTTCATCGGGTCATGAACACGCCCACAAAACCCGTCGATGATGCGAAACTGATCGGCTGGTGGGCTTGTCGTACGATCAAGGTTGGCGGCAAGTTCGCGGGCCTTGTCGTCTATAGCTGGTTTGATTGCCGGATATCCGTGCGTAAGGGTTTTCTGTTTCTGGAAAAGCGCTCAGGCTCGCAGCGCCTCTCTGGTCGGCTCTATCAAGATGGGCCCGAGCGTCGGATATTGCTCGCCGCCCCTACTTACAATGATGAGCCGCAGCGAGATTATTCAGGGCCCCACGGTGGCATCACCGACCCGCAGATCCAGGACAAACTGGGCGTACTACAGGAACTGGAAGACGGGCGCTTGCGCCTCCTCTTCCCCTGGTCGGTGCTGGAAAGTACTTATGATATTCTGGAGCTGAAGCGCGCGGAGTGAACGTGTCAGAAGTGCCGCTTACTCAGCAGCATTTTTCTTTTGTGCCGCTTCGTCTGCCTGCAGGTCTTCCCACTGTGGCATGCCGACAATGTTAAAGCCGCTATCAACGTGATGCACTTCGCCGGTCACGCGCTTGGCAAGATCGGACAGAAGATAAAGTGCTGCCCCACCCACATCATCAAGCTCGATCGTTTCCTTGATCGGCGCGTGGCTTTTGTTCCATTTGAACACGTGACGTGCAGACCCGATGGCGGACCCGGCAAGGGTACGCATAGGCCCCGCTGAGATAGCGTTGACCCGAATGCCGACGCGGCCCAGATCAACGGAGAGATAGCGAACGCTCGCTTCAAGGGCTGCTTTGGCAACGCCCATCACGTTGTAGTTGGGCATCACACGTTCCGCACCTGCATAGGTGAGCGTGATCATCGAACCACCGGGGTTCATCATATCCGCAGCGCGGCGCGCGACGTCGGTAAAGGAATAGCAGGAGATCTCCATCGTCTGACGGAAATTGCTGCGTGTCGTATCAAGATAGCGGCCCTTCAGCTCGTTCTTGTCGGAATAGGCAACCGCATGAACGATAAAGTCGATCGTGCCCCATTCCCGTTTGAGTGTTGCAAAGAGATCATCAAGGCTTGCTTCATCCAGCACATCGCACGGGATGAGGAGATTGGAGCCGAGGCTTTCAGCGAGGGGCTTTACACGGCGGCCAAAAGCGTCACCCTGATAGGTAAAGGCAAGCTCCGCCCCATGGGCAGCGGCTGCCTTGGCGATGCCCCAAGCGATCGAATGATCGTTCGCGACGCCCATGATGAGGCCGCGTCGACCTGCCAAAAGGTCGCCAGATTGAAATGCGCTTCCGCGTGTGGTCCCGGTTGCCATTCGTCAATAATCCGATCTGTATCGCTCACCCGCTCGCATGGGGATAAGCCCTATCTGTATCGATTTGGGACAATTGTCCCTACTATCCTAAAACACAGCAAATGCCGTGCCTCACGCCGTTTTACGCCATTCAGTCCTGCTCAAGACCAGACCATCGCGACCGTTAACTGTCATACCGTTTGAAAACCAGCGATCCATTGGTGCCGCCAAAGCCGAAACTGTTCGACAGAACATGGTTCAGCTCAATATTATCAATCCGCTTGCGGACGATATTGGCGTGGGCGACTGCGGGATCAATCTCGCCAATATTGGCCGACTCGCAGATGAACTTGTTTTGCATCATCAAAAGAGAATAGATCGCCTCATGAACGCCGGCCGCCCCTTGCGCATGTCCGCTCAACGATTTGGTGGCAGAGATGGCAGGCATATCTTTTCCAAAGACTTCCGTAATGGCATTGATTTCAGGAATATCGCCAACCGGGGTCGATGTCGCATGCGGATTAATATAATCAATTTTCTCATGCACATTCTGGAGCGCAAGTTTCATGGCGCGCACAGCACCTTCACCTGAAGGGGCCACCATGTCTGCGCCGTCAGAGGTCGCGCCATAGCCGACAATCTCTGCATAAATTTTCGCGCCGCGCGCTTTCGCCACTTCCAGCTCTTCCAGAACCAGAATGCCGCCCCCGCCGGAAATCACAAACCCGTCGCGATCATTGTCATAGGCGCGCGAGGCAACAGAAGGATTGTCATTATATTTTGATGACATGGCACCCATCGCGTCAAACAGGTTGGAAAGCGACCAGGCAAGTTCCTCGCCACCGCCAGCAAACATCCGGTCTTGCTTACCCCATTGAATAAGCTCCGCCGCATTGCCGATGCAATGTGTGGATGTCGTACACGCAGAGCTGATCGAATAGGTAGGCCCCTTGAGCTTGAAAAGCGTGGAGAGGTTGGCCGAGATGGTTGACGACATGGCTTTGGGGACGCTGGTTGGGCCAATGCGTTTTGGCCCTTTCTCGCGTGTGATATCTGCCGCTTGAACGATAGCCAGCGTCGACGGACCACCTGAGCCCAGAATGCCGCCAGTGCGTTCATTGCTGACCTCAGCCTCTTCAAGTCCTGCATCACGAATGGCTTGTTCCATCGCGATATAGGCATAGGCAGCGCCGTCACCCATAAAGCGGCGGGTCTTGCGATCCAGAGCTTCTTCAAGGTCGAGCTTGATCGATCCGTAGACTTGGCTGCGAAAGCCGAGCTTTTCATATTCGTCAGATTTGACGATGCCGGATTTTGCTTCGCGCAGGCTCGCCAGAACTTCTTGAGAATTATTACCGAGACTGGAAACGATGCCCAAACCGGTTACTACGACACGCCTCATGCTGGGTCTCCATGGCTGGGCGGGAACTTCCCGCCAGACAATTATGATTTCAATACTCGTTCAAACCTAGAGCGTTTCCAGCTGAAGTTGAAGCACTTCGGCGTCCGGAAACGCGACAAACGAAAGGACTAGAGCCCAATTGTTATGCAATCAAAATTCCAATGGCTCTCGAGCGCGAAGAATGCGGTAAGTCCAAGAACGTCTGCAATTCCAAGAACGGGTGCAAGCATCAGCCTTGTAACGGGAGAAACTTGCCCGGCATCGAAAGGTAAAGTCGCAGGCCGGTCAGGCCGCGCCTTCCACCACAACGCGCAGATCTTCTGCTTTGTAAATCGGTTCGCCATCTGCTTTCAGCACACCGTCAGCTGTGAGCATGACGATCTTGCGATTGATGACGCGCTTCAGATCAATCTCATATTCAATGAGCTTCACCTTTGGTGTCACCATGCCGGAGAAACGCAGATTGCCGACGCCAATCGCGCGGCCTTTGCCCTTTGCGCCCATCCAGCCGAGGTAAAAGCCGACAAGCTGCCACATGCCATCCAGACCGAGACAGCCCGGCATAATCGGGTCTCCTTCGAAATGGCATGGGAAGAACCAGCGATCTTCGTTGATCTCATATTCCGCGCGGATCACACCCTTGTCGAAGGCGCCGCCCGTATCAGCAATATGCGTAATCCGGTCCATCATCAGCATGGGAGGCAGAGGAAGCTGCGCATTACCCGGCCCGAACAATTTGCCGTGGCCACAGGTGATCAGATCTTCATAGCTATAGCTTGATTTTGCTTCCGACAAATTTGCTTCCGACATAAGTCTGTCCGCTCCGCATCCCTTGGGGCGCCGGGAGGTTTGCCTCGCCGTCGCCAATTATCCTGAAATGGCCGGTCTTAACCCCGGTTCTTATTGCTTCAATATAGATCTCGCCGCTTCGTAACACACCCCGCTTCGCGCGCAAACCCTTGAATTTTACTGAAAAATCTCTACTTCGCCTGATATGTCACCCGCTTGCGACGGATTATCGGGGCAGGCACCAGACCTCTCGACTTGACAAAACCACGTTTGATCCCACATTGTGTGGTTGTTTGTAATGATTACAAACTAGCAGGGGCTCAGCGCCTTGCCTCAGACTTGCGAAATAAGTTGGTTTTCTGGGGTTTCCTGGTTGTTGGGGTTATCTGGCTGCGGGGCCTGCTAAGTTGAAGGAATGGTTGGCATGGACGCCAAGTTGGACAATGCTGAAATGGAAAACGGGACGCGTCCCTACAGCCAGACGCTCGCCCGGTTGCGCGACGCTGGGCTGCGCCCGACCCGTCAGCGTCTCGCCTTGGGCCGTCTTCTGTTTGAAGGCGGAGACCAGCATGTAACGGCCGAGCGCCTCCACGAACAGGCGCAAGGGGCCGGTGTTTCTGTGTCATTGGCAACCGTCTACAACACGCTCCACCAGTTCACAGACGTAAATCTCCTGCGCGAAGTGGTGGTGGATTCATCCCGCACCTATTTCGACACGAACGTGAGCGATCACCATCACTTCTTTCATGAGGACGATGGACGTCTGATGGATATTGATGGCGCAAAGATCGAAGTGTCGGGCTTGCCCGAAGCACCTGCGGGCACAGGCGTGTCGCGCGTCGACATCGTGATCCGGGTCCGCTCCCGCGACTAATCTCATTCTCGCCAGTTGCAATTCATTCTCTTTAGAATGATTATAATCTGTTGACGAACCTATTGGGTTCGCTTAGGTTAATTTGAACGCGCCTCAAAAGGTGCGCGTGGGCGACGGGGGCTAAGCCACTTAACAGGGCTTGGCGATCCCCGATGGCTCTCAAACCGACAGATCTATAACAGGCGAGGAGAACGCACATGTCGCTAGCTGGTTCCAAAACCGTAGACAATCTCAAGGCAGCATTTGCTGGCGAAAGCCAGGCAAACCGCCGCTACCTCTATTTCGCTCAGAAGGCAGACGTTGAAGGCTTCAACGATGTCGCTGCTGTTTTCCGCTCAACAGCGGAAGGTGAAACAGGTCACGCGCACGGCCATCTGGAGTTTCTGGAAGAAGTGGGCGATCCCGCAACCGGTGAGCCCATCGGCAGCACGGATCTCAACCTCAAAGCCGCAATCGCTGGTGAAACCCATGAATACACGGACATGTATCCGGGCATGGCCCGCACCGCCCGTGACGAAGGGTTTGACGAGATCGCCGACTGGTTTGAAACACTGGCCAAGGCTGAAAAAAGCCATGCCGGTCGTTTCCAGAAGGCGCTAGACGCCCTCAACGACTAATCCGATTTAGTGAGGGGCCCTGCTTTCATTATGAGGCCCCTCATACTTTTTTGACGGGGGAGAGAAAATGAGCCGCGAAGGAAGTCTTGAAGCGCCGACCCGCCATCCGCTGAATTGGCAGGACCCATCCTTTTACAGTGCCGAAGACCTTGATGTCGAACTCCGTCGGGTTTTTGACATTTGTCACGGCTGCCGTCGTTGCTTCAATCTCTGCGACAGTTTCCCGCGCCTGTTCGATCTGGTGGACGAGTCCGCAAGCGGCGAGCTTGACACTGTTTCAAGCGATGCCTTCGGACCTGTGGTTGATGCCTGCACGCTGTGCGACATGTGTTACATGACCAAATGTCCGTACGTGCCACCCCATGAATTCAATCTCGACTTCCCGCATTTGATGTTGCGCTATCGTGCGGCGGAAGCAAAAGCCAAAGGCGGCTTCCCGTTTGTGCAAAGTCAATTGGCGCAAATGGACCGTAATGGATCGATGGCAGCCCCCGTGGCGGGCCTTGCCAATTGGGGCTCCAAACGCACCAATAAATTGACCCGTCCTGTGATGGAGAAAGTCTCTGGCATTGACGCCCGCGCCGAACTGCCGAAATTTGCCGGCAAGACCTTTATGATGCGTGCCAAGGCGGATGATGCGTCGGGTGCCCTTGCCGTCAACACGTCTGCGCCAGCCTTCGGACGGAAGGTTGCCATCTTCGCTACATGTTTTGTGAATTACAACAATCCCGACGCAGGCATCGCCGCACGCAAAGTGCTGGCCCACAACGGTGTTGAAACAAAGCCTGCTTATCCCGGCTGCTGTGGCATGCCGCATCTGGAAAGCGGCAATATTGAAAAGGTGGCAGAGCAGGCCCGCAAAGTCTCACGCGAGCTGAAACCCCTGATCGATGACGGCTATGACATTCTGGCACTCACCGCATCCTGTGGTCTGATGCTGAAATTTGAATGGCCACTCATTCTGCCTGACGATGAATACGTCAAAGCCTTGTCGCAGGCCACATTCGACATTGATGAATATGTTGTCGACATTGCCAAGAAAGAAGGCCTCGCCGACGGCCTTAAGCCCGTTGAAGGGGGCGTCACGGCACATCTTGCCTGCCACGCACGGGCGCAGAACATGGGCCCCAAATCAGCGGAAATGATGCGGCTTATTCCCGGTACAAAAATTGATGTGGTCGAGCGTTGCTCTGGCCATGGTGGTACGTTTGGCGTGATGAAAGAGACGTTTGATCTCGCGATGAAAGTCGGCAAGACCGCAGCGCGCAATGTCGCCAAGACCGAAAACAAATATGTAACGTCAGACTGCCCGCTCGCAGCAAAACATTTGGTCCATGAAATTGAAACGTTGAACGGTGAAGGCAGCCCAAATGGTGGCAGCGAAGCAAAGCCTTTGCCCAAAGCCCATCACCCGATCGAGATCATGGCGCGCGCCTATGGGTTGATCGACTGACACCGAAAGAACGAGACGAACAGTATGACGGCACTTCGCACAACCATTACCCGCGATGACATTCTGGATCTGGCAGCTTACGAGGCAGAGCGTCCCGCGCGCCGCGCACAGTTGCGGGAGATAAAGCGCGACCGTCGTGTGGAAGTGGGCCCTTGTGCCACTTTCTATTTCGAGAGTTACGACACAATGCTTCACCAGGTGCATGAAATGTTGCGCATCGAAAAAGGTGGTGACGAGCAATTGGTGGACGAACTGTCCGCCTACAACCCGCTCATCCCCCAGGGCCGCGACCTTGTGGCAACGTTGATGTTTGAGATCGATGATGAGGTGCGCCGCGACCGCTTACTGCGCCAGCTCACCCATGTGGAAAAAACGGTCTATCTGGAGATCGACGGCAAGCGTATTGCCGCGCGTGCTGAAGACGATGTGGAGCGAACGAAAGATGATGGCAAAACATCGTCCATTCATTTTCTGCATTTCGATCTGACCGATGAGGATGCAAAAGCCTTCAAGGCAGGCACGGTGCCGGTCACACTCGGCATTGGTCATGAGGCCTACCCGCATCAAGCGGGCCTGACCGCGCCGGTGCGCGCATCATTGAGCGCCGATTTAGCCTGAATTCTGACCCGAGCTTTCTTTGGCGTGAGGGCGGATCACTCGAACTCTTCGTCCCCGTAAACGCCCCAGAGATTGCCTTTCGGCACCCATCCGACATAGTCGCCAATGGCGACGCGGCACAGACTGCCATTGCAGGCTTCGACCTCGCCGATCACACCATCCTCTGCGGCGGCAATGATTTCGCGCATGTCGGGCAACTGAAAGAGCGGCGCCGTTTCTTCATTCCGCTCGGGGCGCAAAATCGCAGTCCGGTCCCCATCCAGCAAGGAATGATAGACCCAGCCCATCTCGCCATCCGAATCCCTTATGCGCCGCCAATGCTCAAACTCGGCAATCACCTCAACGGGAAGCCCTTTGCGCTGGTAAATCCATGCAACAGCGTGATTGCGGCTCGGTCCCACACGGACATTCACCTTGCCAGATTTGAGGCTTACATAGCGCGGGAGCGGTAGCCCGGTCTCAAGCCCGGTCAGCTCCGTCGCGCGAGCAATACTTGAAACCCCGGAGAGCGGCGAACACAGCAATGTCAGGAGCACGGCAACCCAAAAAACCCGAGCGCAAAGCGTGTCGCGCCGGTTCATCCTGAGCAAAGCCATGTTTTTGATCACAAACATCCTTAGACCGAGCTTTTGCAGTGCGGCTGAACGGAAAGAGCGAATCTCATATACCGTTTATGACAAGTGGCATGCGCCCCGGTCAAGTGTTCGCTGTCAAGCTCACCATCGTCAGGCTTTGATCTGGAGAGGATTGCAGACAGCGAAGGGCTTGCGCAGGCCCCAAACGTGCTAGACTCGGGCGCAGAGGGGTCGCTAGCTCAAGATCCGCTCGACACGTTGAAAGGAAGCAGAATGGGGACAAGCTCCAGCAGACCTCGGGTCATCGTCACGCGCAAATTGCCAGCTTCAATTGAGGCGCGGCTCTGCGAATTGTTTGACACAAAGCTGAACGAGACAGATGAGCCGATGAGCCAGGCAGCCCTCGCTGTCGCGCTGCGCGAGGCCAATGTCCTTGTCCCCACAGTGACCGATAGGATTGATGGCCGTTTGCTGGCGCAAGCGGGGACCGATCTCCGGCTCATTGCCCAGTTCGGGACCGGCGTTGACAATATTGATGTGGAGACCGCCGTCTCTCGCGGCATTACTGTCACGAATACGCCAAGCGTCTTGACTGACGATACCGCCGACATGACTATGGCGCTGATACTGGCCGTCCCGCGCCGTATCGCAGAGGGCGCGCGCTTTATCCGTGAGCGCGGCTCGCTCTGGACAGGCTGGTCACCGACCTGGATGCTGGGACGGCGCTTGCGGGGCAAGAAGCTTGGCATTGTTGGCATGGGGCGTATCGGCCAGGCCGTGGCGCGGCGCGCGGTAGCGTTCGGGCTCGACATTCATTACCATAATCGGCATCCCATCAATCCGGCAGTTCAGAAAGACCTGAAGGCCACTTATTGGCTAAACCTTGAAGAGATGCTGGCCAAAATAGATATTCTCTCACTCAATTGCCCGCATACGCCTGCGACCTATCACCTGATGAACACGCACCGCCTCAAGCTGATGAAGCCTGACGCCTTTATCGTCAACACATCGCGCGGCGAAGTGATCGACGAAAATGCTCTGGCCCGCGCGTTGGAAGCAGGAGAGCTCGCCGGAGCCGGGCTTGATGTTTTCGAGCAGGAGCCGCTTATCAACCCGCGTTTGCTGGAGCTGGACAATGTCGTGCTGTTGCCACATCTGGGATCGGCCACAGTCGAAGGCCGGATCGAGATGGGGGAGAAGGTGCTGATCAATATTCGCACCTGGGCCGATGGTCACAAACCGCCGGACCGCGTGATCCCCGCTATTCTCTAAAGCGTTTTTAGTAAAAGTTGCAGACTTTTACGGTTCGAAAACGCGAGGAAAAAAGAATTGGAGCGTTTTCAGTAAAAGTTGCAGACTTTTACGGTTCGAAAACGCGAGGAAAAAAGAATTAGAGCGTTTCTCGTGATTCAGTTTAAGTGAGAAACGCTCTAGATCAGATGGACTGAAAGATCTGTGATGACGGGATTTGCACCGGTCAGCGGATTGGCTGGATCATGGCGGAGCGTGATGGTGCGAACCCGCGCATCCAAGGCATCATAGATGAGGAGCTTACCCGCGAGCCCTGTTCCCGCACCGGTGATCTCCTTGATAACCTCAAGCGCCTGAAGCGATCCCATGACGCCGGTCAGGGCACCAAGCACACCTGCCTGTTCGCAGGTCGGTACACTTCCCTCTGTGGGCATGGCCGAAATGAAATCACGATAGGTCGGCAGGGGGACACCGTCAGCGTCCCGTTCATAGCCCTTGAAGGTGGAAAGCTGCCCGTCAAACCGGCCAACAGCGGCTGAGACAAGCGGCACTTTGGCAAAATAGCAGGCATCATTCACCAGGAAGCGCGTCGCGAAATTATCGCATCCGTCCGCCACAATGTCATATTGGTTGATCAGGGTCTGCGCATTGCCGGCATCAAGCCTCGCCTCATGAGTGACAATTTGCACATGCGGATTGATGTTGAGGATGGCATCGCGCGCGCTTTCAACTTTCGCACGCCCCACATCTTTGGTGCCATGCACGATCTGGCGCTGCAGGTTGGAAAGCGAGACATGATCATCATCAATAATGCCGATCGTACCAACACCCGCTGCAGCAAGATAAAGCAGAAGGGGTGAGCCAAGCCCGCCTGCGCCGATCACCAGCACGCGGGCTTTCAACAATCTCTGTTGGCCTGGCCCGCCAATTTCTTTCAGCACCAAATGGCGGGCATAGCGTTCAAGCTCATCTTCGGAGAGCGGCATCAAAATTTCCTCATACCCCACATACCTCGCGGGTAAGGGACAATCCGCCACGGCTGGCTGCAAATGTCAAACCGGCAGGGCGATCTTGCTCACCCGGCGTCCGGGGGCGATGCAAGCACAACCGCTTGCGTGGATCGCCCGATCCGGCCATAGACGTCATAAATCTCGGCCTCCGTCACGCCCCGCCCATCGGGAAACCAGTCCGAGCGTGGCTTGACGCCAATCCATGGCCCGACCGGCAGCCGTGACAAATGCATCGCGAGGTCGGCATTGGGCCACCCGCCCGCTTCGGGCCGTGTGCCGCTTTCAACCACGGAGAAGACAGTCGAGAAATCAGCAAAACTCATGGTCGTGGCGAACGGTGTTTCATGCGCAAACAAAGGGTTTTTGGAGCGCACCCACACGGTGCCATGTCCGTCGCGGCGAATGTCCACCGCATCGACATAGGTTGCAAGGCGATCCGTTATCGTAGGTTCCGCAAACCGCCAGGGAACCATGGGTTCAGGGTTAACCAGTATCTCCCGCGGTATATTACCATGCAGGCTTTCGCAGATATTACGCACCGGCCGACCGGCCTCCAAAGGTTTGAGAAAACTCATCGACGCTTTGGCCTGCAATTTGCCGTTTGCCCATAATTCATTTTTGAAGACAGCAACCCGCGCACCTTCGCGTACCGCCGAGGGTCGCGTCTCGCAAGCAGTCAGCGGCGCGGGTCGAAGCAGATAGACCTGAGCGGAGATGGCGGACCCATGACCTTTCGCATAGGCCAGGCTCTCAAGCTCGCCCGTCAGAAGCCCGGAAACAACGCCACCATGCAGGCCACCAAAAGGACCCATAGCCGGTGGCGCAGGATGCCATTCATTATTCTCTCGGGTGAAAAGTGGCTGTCTGGCGATTGAGTTCATTTGTAACCCCACATGGAAAGCAAAACGGGAGGAGAAGAAGGCGCTCGCACGATAGTATGGACGGAGCACATGAGCGGGTAGAGCCATTGGGCAATCGCCAGGCGCCGATGGGTCTTGCACGACCCTCGTTGACGTAGAGAAATCGGAAGCAGATCAGATCGTTACAACAGCTCTTCCAGCTGACCCAGACGCTCTTTGCCAAAGAAGATCTCATCGCCCACGAAGAAAGTGGGTACACCAAATGTGCCGCGAGCGACGGCAGCTTCAGTATTCTCGATCAGTTTCTGTTTGACCTCAGCCTCCTGGGTGCGCGCGACCAGATGCGTACCCTTCAACCCGCCATCATTCAGTGCTTGAACCACGACATCCGGGTCATCCATTTTCAGCCCGTCTTCCCACATGGCCTTCAGCACGACATCGATATATGTGTCCTTCACACCTTCCATCTCGGCGGCAATCAGACCCCGCATGATAAGAAGCGTGTTCACGGGAAAATGCGGGTTCATTTTAAACCGGGTTAGGCCATGTTTGGCGATGAACCGTTTCATCTCCAATTGCTCATATTCAGGTTTGCCTTTGATCTGCCCGAACGCAATCATCGGTGGTTGATTGTTGGTCGCGCGGAAGACGCCCCCAAGCAGTGCAGGAACATAGGTGAAGGTAGCACCTTTGCGTTTGGCAATTTGTTTGACCACGTCATGGCAGAGATAGGCGTTGGGGCTCGCAAAATCAAAAATGAAGTCGACAGTCTTTGTCATATTGTCCTCGTACCGAATGTCTGATTGAAAGGGCTAAAATTTTTCGGCCCAGGGGCGCAGATCAAGCTCATGCGTCCAGGCATCGCGTGGTTGTGTGTGAAGCCACCAATAGGCATCAGCGATATGGTTAGGGTTCAAAATGCCATCATCCTTTTTGGTGGCGTAGCGATCCGGGAAATTTTCAGCGATCCATTGTGTATCAATCGCGCCATCAATGATCGAATGCGCAACATGAATGCCTTTGGGACCAAGCTCCCGTGCCATGCTCTGTGCGAGTGCGCGGAGCGCATGTTTGGCACCCGCAAAAGCGGAGAATCCAGCCCCGCCGCGCACACTGGCCGTGGCACCGGTAAAGATAATGGTGCCTCGCCCGCGCGCGCTCATTTTGCGCGCCGCTTCGCGCCCCATCAGGAAACCGGCAAAGGCCGCCATCTCCCACACTTTGAAATAGACGCGCGCCGTCGTCTCCGTGACCGGAAAGTGGACGTTCGCCCCGATATTGAAAATCGCAACCTCAAGCGGGGCGATATCAGCTTCAATCTTGTCGATCAGCGCGACCATTTGCTCTTCCTTGCGGGCGTCAGTGCCGAACGCATGGGCGATCCCACCCGCGGCTTTAATGTCATCCACCAATGGTTGAAGCTTGTCGGCGTTCCGCCGCACAACACAGGTCTCAAATCCCTCACAGGCAAAACGCCTGGCAATCGCACCGCCTGTTGCGTCGCCCGCGCCAATGACAAGGGCAGCACTTTTCCGGGTCATATGTGACTCTCCTGAAATAAGTTCCATTTTAGAACTTTAGGGGATAAGGTGGGTTCCAATATGGAACTTGTCAATGTATTTTCCTAAAAAGCGACAATGCGCAAACATGCATGAAGGAGAGATCTGGTGAGGTGGGATGAATTGGGGAGCGAAACCTGTTCGGTGGCGCGCACCCTCTCCGTTATTGGTGACCGGTGGACGCTGATGATCTTGCGCGATTGTTTCATGGGCGTGCGGCGCTTCGAGGCGTTTGAAGCGAGCCTCGGTATTACCCGTCACGTGCTTTCAGATCGATTGCAAAAACTGGTGAGCGAAGATGTGCTGCGCAAGGAACCCTATGGCGAGGCGCCGGTGCGTTATCAGTACCGTCTGACGGAAAAAGGTTTTGACCTTTATCCCGTCATCATGTCGATCGTGTATTGGGGGGACAGTCATCAGGCAGATGCGCGCGGTGCGCCGATTATCCACCACCACAAAACATGCGGACATCAGATGCACGGCACGCTTGTTTGTTCAGAATGCGGGGAGCCGTTGGATGCGCGCAGCGTTGAGGCTTTGCCGGGGCCAGGCTTTACCCGCCCCGCGCGAAAACCAAAAAGAGCTCGTCCCTCTTAAAGCCCGTCAAACAACGCAGTGGAGAGATAGCGTTCCGCGAACGAGGGGATGATGACGACAATCGTCTTGCCTTCCATGCCCGGTTTTACGCCAAGCTCGATAGCGGCGGCAATGGCAGCGCCGGACGAAATACCAACGGGAATGCCTTCTTCTTTCGCCGCGCGGCGCGCCGTTTCAAAGGCTGTTTCATTGCCAATCGTGAGCACGTCATCTACCAGACCGCGCTCCAGATTGCCGGGAATGAAGCCTGCACCGATCCCTTGAATTTTGTGTGCACCGGGTGTTCCGCCTGAAAGGACAGGACTGTCTTCCGGCTCAACAGCGATCATTTTGAGAGACGGCTTTTTCTGTTTCAGCACAGAGCCAACGCCGGTAAAGGTGCCACCTGTCCCCACGCCGGAGATCACATAATCGACCGCACCATTTGTGTCGTTCCAAATTTCTTCCGCTGTCGTGCGACGATGCACCTCCGGGTTCGCCGGATTGTCAAACTGCTGTGGGATGACGGCGTTGGGGAAAGTGGTGACAAGTTCTTCTGCGCGCGCAACCGCCCCCTTCATGCCCTGGTCGGCGGGTGTGAGATCAAGCTCAGCACCCAGCAGTGCAAGCATCTTGCGCCGTTCCATCGACATGCTTTCTGGCATGCAAAGGATCAGACGATATCCTTTGGCGGCACAGACAAAGGCAAGTGCGATCCCTGTATTCCCTGATGTGGGTTCGACAATAACCGTATCCGGTGTAATCAGGCCGCGTTTCTCCAGATCTTCAATCATGGCAACGCCAATCCGGTCTTTCACGCTCGCGAGAGGATTGAAAAACTCAAGCTTCAGCAGAATATCGGCTTTTACACCGCGTTCTTTTGCCAAGCGGTTCAGACGAACGAGCGGCGTATTGCCTACCGTCTCGGTGATATTGTTATAAATCCGGCCGCGCCCGATCTTTTCGCTCATCTTCATCTCCCCTGCCAATTCATGTCTGTTCGTGCATGCAGACTGACTTTGTCAAATCATAGCGAACTTTGGAATATCAAGTCCCCTAAATGGTAAAATCAGCGTCCGGCTTGTCTTCACCATCCGCGCCGAGTTTGGTCGCCTCCAGACAAAGGTCTTCAACGCTTACCGCATCGAGCCGCTTCATCATCTCGCTCTGGATCTCATCCCACATCGGCTCAATCACTTTCTCACCAAGGTCGGAGGGGACAGAGCGCGGCTCTTCAGCGATTTCCATCGCACCAACAATCCGCACAATATCGCCGACAGAGATCCGGCGTCGCTCCCGTGCCAGACGGTATCCACCTTTGGGCCCGCGTACACCCTTCAGAATGCCCGCATGCACCAATTGCTGCATCACCTGCTCCAGATAGCGCTGGGGAATGCCCTGGCGTCGCGTAATGTCTTTGGACTGCACAGGATTGGGCCGTGCATTGACCGCAACATCAAGCACCGCCTCGAGTGCAAGCAATGTTTTCTTGGAAAGCCTCACCATTCTCTTCTCCCCATGTTCGTCAGCTCCCCATGCCCATCAGCGCGTGCCGGTACCGGTTGAACCAAATCCACCTGCACCGCGCGCCGTCGTTGGCAAACTGTCGCACTCCTCAAACGTTGCGCGCGTCACCGGTGCAATCACCATTTGCGCAATGCGCATGCCGCGTGTAATGACAAAATGCTCAGACCCGTGATTGATCAAAATGACTTTGATCTCGCCGCGATAGTCACAATCAATCGTGCCCGGCGAGTTAAGCGCAGTGATCCCGTTCTTCGCCGCAAGGCCTGACCGGGGCCGGATCTGCGCTTCAAACCCGAACGGCAGCGCGATCGCAAGGCCGGTCGGCACCATCTGGCGCTCACCTGGTGCAAGGTTGAGCGTTTCGCCCTCGCTAATTGCGGCCAGAAGATCAAGCCCGGCGGCACCGTCTGTCTCATATTGAGGGAGAGCAAGGTCTGCCCCATGGGGTAAACGCTGAACCGAAACGGGCACTTCCTGGAAACTCATGTCCTATCCTTATGATTGAAATGATCGGCGATGCGCGCCGCAAGCCGTCCGGCAACATCAAGCTTGGAAAGCTCAGGCCAGTCTTCATGGGTTGCAGCGGAGATGAGGTGAACCGTATTTTTGTCCCCACCCATTATGCCGGTTGCGGGTGAAACATCATTGGCGACAATCCAGTCGCACCCTTTGCGGGTCCGTTTCGCGCGAGCATAGTCCAGAACATTTTCTGTCTCGGCGGCAAAACCCACAACAAGCGATGGTCGCTGTGTTGCGTGATGGGAAATCGTTTTCAAGATGTCAGGGTTCTCAACCAGCGCAAGCGACGGCGGACCGCCACCATTTTTTTTCATCTTCTGCTGCCCCGCCTGGTTAACGCGCCAATCGGCGACGGCAGCGGCAAAAACCCCGATGTCGCTGGGAAGCGCCGCATGGCATGCGTCCAGCATTTCGCGCGCGCTCTCCACATGCACGGTCTTTACGCCCTGCGGGTCAGGCTGACTGCACGGGCCTGCAATGAGCGTGACATCAGCGCCGAGCGCCGCAAGCGCTGCCGCAATGGCGTGTCCCTGCTTGCCCGAAGACCGGTTGGCGATATAGCGCACAGGATCAATGGGTTCATGTGTCGGACCGGAGGTGACGAGCGCCTTGCGCCCCGTTAGGGGGCGTGCGGCGGGGGATACCAGGAGTGTTTCAACAGCACTGAGGATTTCAAGCGGCTCCGCCATGCGCCCTGGGCCATATTCCCCACACGCCATATCCCCATCATTGGGGCCAACAAACTGAATACCGTCCGCGCGAAGCGTTGCTATATTGCGCTGCGTGGCGGCGTGCGTCCACATGCGCACATTCATCGCCGGGGCAATCAGCACGGGCTTGTCCGTTGCCAGCAATGCGGTGGTCGCAAGATCATTTGCCAGACCAGACGCCATCTTCGCCATCAGGTCTGCGGTGGCGGGCGCAACCACCAGAAGGTCAGCATCGCGCGACAATTGGATGTGCCCCATCTCAGCTTCCTGCGTGAGATCAAAGAGGGAGCGGTAAACAATCTCACCTGTCAGGCTCGACACGGACAGGGGTGTGACAAACTCTTCAGCCGCCTGGGTCATGATCGCACGCACCCTCGCCCCGCGCTCTTTCAACCGGCGAATAAGTTCCAGGCATTTATAGGCGGCGATCCCACCCCCAATGATGAGGAGAACGCGCTTGCCGCCGAGACTTTGTGGCACACCCATCTATTCCAAACTCCTTCAAAGCTACCTGAGCGAGCCCCCAAACAGGTCGGAGGATCTGCATTTCATGCAGCTTGTAAGGGGAATATATAATGTTTCACGCGTGAATTGTGTAGTTATAACTGCAAACGCAGATAATTGTCGCAAAATCGGCTTAAAACCTCAGCCGATCCGGGCGATGGCAACCACAAGCAGGGAGAGCGCGCCGACCCAAAGCGCAATCCGCGACCAGCGGCGGCTTGCTTTTTCAGCAAGGGCAAGGTCACGGACGGTCTGCGGGTGGAGGCGGAAACCGTCCTCATCAATATTGTCGGAGATCGCGCGCGCGGCTTTTTCGGCCCGCTCCAGAAAGTCCGGCAGGTGAGAGAGAACGCGGCCCAGCGCGACGGCACCATCCGCCGCTTCTTGAATGCGTCCTTCCGGGCCAAATTTTTCGGCAATCCAGGCAGCAAGGACGGGCTCCGCGCTTTCCCAGATATTGTGTTCAGGATCGAAATCACGCGCGACCCCTTCCACCACGACCATTGTCTTTTGCAGCAGAATAAGCTCAGGCCGCGTTGCCATTTCAAACTGGTCGGTCACCAGGAAAAGTTGTGCAAGGAGCCGCCCCATGGACACGTCTTTTGCGGTCTTGCCAAAAATGGGCTCACCAATGGAGCGCAGTGCCTGCGCAAAATTGTCAACGCTCTTGTCAGCGGGCACATAGCCCGCTTCGAAATGAACTTCGGCGACACGCCGATAATCGCGCCGCACAAACCCGAACAGAATTTCAGCAAGAAACCGCCTGGAGCGCTGATCAAGACGACCCATAATGCCAAAATCAACCGCAATGAGTGTGCCCCCTTCACCAATGAAGAGATTGCCCTGATGCATGTCGGCATGAAAGAACCCGTCACGCAGCGCATGGGTGAGGAAGGTCTGGATCACCCGCGTGCCAAGCGCCTTCATATCATGACCCGCCGCCACCAGCGCATCGCGGTCTCCGGCGGGAATACCGTCCACCCATTCAAGTGTCATGACCCTGCGGGACGTGCGAAGCCAGTCAATCTCCGGCACACGGAAGTCGGCATCATGTGCAACATTTTCCGCCATCTCGGACATGGCGGCGGCCTCAAGCCGCAAATCCATTTCAAGTGCAACACTGTCGGCAAGTGTTTGGACCACCTGCATCGGGCGAAGCCGTCTGGCGGCGGGGTTCAGTTTTTCCGCAAGCTCCGCAACCCAGAAAAAACTATCAAGGTCGCGGGCAAACCTTTCTTCAACGCCAGGGCGCAAGACTTTCACCGCAACGTCGCGTGTTGTGATCGTGTGATCTGCACATGTTGTTTCATCCGCGATGGCAATTTTTGCTTTATGCACTTGCGCGATGGAGGCTGCCGCAATTGGTTCGCTGAACTCCAGATAGAGGGAGGAGACGGGTGCGCCGAGCTCGCTTTCGATAATGGCTTCCGCCGCCTGCTTGCCAAACGGCGGCAGGCGATCACGAAGGGCAGCCAGATCACCCGCAAGCTCCGGCCCGATAATGTCAGACCGTGTTGCCAGAAATTGACCAAGCTTGATGTAGGAGGGCCCGAGCGTTTCAAGCGCGGTGGAAAGACGCTGAACAATATCACCGCTCGCATCGCCCTTTGGTTCCCTCCCTTTCGGCTCCCATGGCAGACGGATGGAGGCAAGGGTGCGTCCCACTTTCACAAAGCCTGGCACATCTTCTTCAAACTCAGGCGGAAACAACGCGTCGTATCGCGTCATGATCCGGCCTGCACGGACGAGCAGCGAAATATTGCGCAACGATCTGATGGAGGATCTGAACATCGCGCCTAGATCCGCCAGCCGGAATGGAGTGCGGCAATGCCACCGGTCAGGTTTTGGTATTGCACCCGTTCAAAGCCGGCCTCTTCGATCATGCTTTTGAATTGTTCCTGACGCGGGAACTGCCGGATGCTCTCCACCAGATATTGATAAGGCTGTGCATCGCCGGTGACCGCCTTGCCAATCGGCGGAATGGCGGTGAAAGAATACGCATCATAAAGGCGTTGCGCTTCAGGCAGCACCATGTGCGAAAATTCAAGCACAAGAAACCGCGAACCCGGTTTCAATACCCGGTAGGCATCGCGAAGCGCCTTGTCGATCCGTGTCACATTGCGAATACCAAACGCGATGGTATAGGCGTTGAAAGATTGATCGGGAAAAGGGAGCGTTTCCGCATCGCCGCAGGCAAACTCGGTCCGGCCTGCATAGCCAAGACTCAAAGCGCGTGATCGGCCGACGTCAAGCATATGCTCATTGATATCGCAGACAGTGACCTGAGACCCCGTACCCGCGCGGTCAAGAGCCCGGAATGCAATATCCCCGGTGCCACCCGCCACATCGATCAAGTGCCATGGTCTGTCCGTGCGCGGTGGATTGAGCTTGTCAATCATCACCTGCTTCCAGGCGCGGTGGAGACCCATCGACATGAGGTCATTCATCAGGTCGTAGCGACTGGCAACCTTCTCGAACACAGAGTGAACAAGACGCGCCTTTTCCTCTTCAGCCACCGTCTGGAAGCCGAAATGAGTGGTGCCTGCTGCCTTTTCCTGGGTCGGCCCGTCTGTCTTTGTCTTGGTGGTCATGACACCTAATATCTTTAACTCGTTCTCGCGGACCATAGCGGAAGCCGCAGAACCGCGCTACTTTGCAGGCATTATTCTTAATGTGCCCTTTCGCCGCGTGTGACGGGTGCCCTTTCACCCATCCGCTCCAATCAGACGAGCCATCATGCCTGAATTACCTGAAGTCGAAACAGTGCGCCGGTGCCTGGCCCCTTCCATGGAGGGGCGCCGTCTGGTGAAGGTTGAGGCAAAGCGACCTGATTTGCGCTTCCCGCTCCCCGCCAACTTCGCAAAACGGCTGACCGGACGCACGGTGACGGGCTTGGGGCGGCGCGCCAAGTACCTCCTCATTCATCTCGACGATGGCATGACGCTCTTGGCTCATCTGGGCATGTCCGGCCGCTTTACCATTTGCCCGCCCGCAGGGGCGTTAAACGTGCCGGGTGCCTTTACCCATGAAGGCGGCAAGCCCGCACCCGATGGAACGGGAAAACATGACCACATTATTTTTCACATGGAAGAAGGCACACGCATTGTCTATTCCGATCATCGCCGCTTTGGTTATATGGACCTGATTGCAGATGCTGATCTGGCGACATCCAAACATTTGGCAAACCTCGGGCCTGAGCCCGTGGGCAATGCCTTTTCAGCGGAACTTCTGGCGGAAGCGCTCAGGGGCAAAAAATCGCCGATCAAATCAGCGCTCCTCGACCAGCGGCTCGTTGCAGGGCTCGGCAATATCTACGTCTGCGAGGCGTTGTTTCGTGCAAGCCTATCCCCCAAACGCGCAGCGTCAAGTGTTGCCGGCAAAGGCCCGAAACCCGCATTGCGGGCGGAGCGTCTTGCCGAAGCTATTCGCGATGTTATTTCAGAAGCGATTGAAGCAGGAGGCTCCACCTTGCGAGACTATGCGCAAGCTGACGGCGAACTGGGTTATTTCCAGCATACATTTCGCGTCTATGGACGTGAAGGAGAGGCTTGTTTAACCAAGGGCTGCACCGCTAGTGTGGCGCGCATCGTGCAGTCAGGCCGCTCAAGCTTCTATTGTCCGTCCTGTCAGCGTTGAGGGAAGCCTTCAAGGCCTTGCGTCCTGCACAAGGAACTTGCACAAGAATGCAGTCAAAAACAGAAAGGCATAATTCATGGCATATCAGACAATCCGCATCGAGGAACGTGGCCGTGTGGGCGTCATCACACTGGACCGTCCCGACGCGTTGAATGCTCTCAACAATCAGCTGGTGGGCGAACTGATAGAAGCTGTGTCGGCTTATGACCTGAACGAAGAGATCGGCTGCATCATTATTACGGGCTCGCAAAAGGCATTTGCCGCAGGCGCCGACATTAAAGAGATGGCACCCAAATCCTATATGGATGTCTACAAGGAAGACCTGTTTGCGAACGCGGGCGCGATTGCGGAATGTCGCACGCCGTTGATTGCAGCGGTCGCAGGCTATGCGCTGGGTGGTGGCTGCGAACTTGCTATGATGTGCGACTTTATTCTGGCGGCAGACAATGCCCGCTTCGGCCAGCCTGAGATCAATCTGGGTGTTATTCCGGGCATTGGCGGCACCCAGCGCCTGACCCGCGCCATCGGCAAGGCAAAGGCCATGGAAATGTGCCTCACCGGTCGTATGATGGACGCGGCGGAGGCTGAAAGTGCGGGCCTTGTAAGCCGCATCGTTCCCAAGGACCAGCTGCTGGAAGAAGCATTGAAAGTGGCGGAGACGATTGCCGAAAAGTCCCTGCCGGTCGCCATTATGGCCAAGGAAGCCGTGAACCGCTCTTTTGAGTTGACCCTGACAGAAGGGGTGCGTTTTGAACGCCGCGCCTTCCATTCGCTCTTTGCGACCGACGACCAGAAAGAGGGTATGGCCGCTTTTGTTGAAAAACGGGCAGCGCAGTTCAAAAATCGCTGATCAGGGCCGAATGGGATCGGACCGAGGCTTGCCGGCATCAAACCCGCCTAAAACTGCGCAAAATGGGGCGCGAAGGGCCCTGTTTGAGCGGAAGTTGCTGCCAGGCCGCGTCACGCCCGGCAAACATGTGGAAAAGCCTGCAATTGCCCGGTTGACGGGCCTTTGTGGCGCGAGTATAACGCCCGCTCTTTCACGGGTTCGCCGCGAACGTTCTTGCGTTCGTGCGCGTCTGCTGAAAATCCAGTTCACGAATGGCTGAAGTGAGGCACCCCGCCCGCCTTGGCCGCTGCAAGAAACGGACATATCGATGGCCAACACAAAGTCGGCAAAGAAAGCGATCCGCAAGATGGAGCGTCGCACGGCAGTCAACAAGAACCGCCGGAGCCGTATGCGTTCTTTCGTGCGCAAGGTTGAAGAAGCCATTGCGAGCGGTGACAGCTCAGCTGCAAGCGACGCCCTGAAGGCAGTTCAGCCGGAAATCATGCGCGCCGCCCAAAAGGGTGTGCTGCACAAAAATACAGCGTCGCGGAAAGTGTCTCGTCTGACACAGCGCGTAAAGGCGCTCAGCGCTTAATCAAGCGCTGCAAGTGTCTTGTCGTAAGTGCATGATGCTGAAGTAAATTGAAATAAAGATGGCATGTTGATTGTCACCTTTTTGGACCTCGCAACAGAGACTGTTTGCGGGGTTTGTTTTTGCGCACGCGAAGACGAAAAACCAATTGCATATTGCAAGCGCGCAGACTGTCCCCGGTCGACAGGTTCTTCTCTTGTGTGCGGCAGGCAAAATTTTCCTATATCTAGTGATGACCCTGAAACGGCGTCGCAAAGCCAAATTATGCGTACTTGGAATTTCGGCGAATGGTTTTTTTTGTTCGTGTGTTCTTTGCAACAGCTCAGGCATTGCGAAGCGCAAAAACCCACGCAAGAAAAATTTTGCAAAACTTTTTTGATAGATTCATGGCACAAGCGCTTGCCTCAATGAGCCTCAACAAGTATGGTTATCAGCCTTGGTTGGAGGCAACGAATACTGAATAAAATTTCAAATTCGAAGTATTTAGACAGTATATCTGCGTTGATGGTTGGGGCGTCCAAAGTATTTGCATGAAATGTAACAGCTTGTCGGTTTGACGGGCAAGTCGTCGGCGTCGATATCCATCGGCATCGGGCAAGATGTTTGTTCAATTGGATGTTCTGGCTTTGAACATTCTATTGAAGCCAGCTGGATAAAGGGAGCGGGGGACATATGTCAGGGCAGGATGCATCGATCATTGGAACAAAGCCTTCTAACTATGCGGGCGATGTGACGGTAGAAGAAGCATTCAGGCTACTGGGCGCGAGTTCCAACTCTCTCCTCATCGATGTTCGGACAATGGCGGAATGGTCTTTTGTTGGTCGGCCAAATCTGGATGCGATCAACAAGCCGGTTGCCTTCATTGAATGGCAATCGTTTCCGGCGATGGACCGCAATGAAAATTTCGTGGCAGACGTACGAAGCGTTTTGAGCAAAGAGGGTTTGGACGAGGGCGAAATCTCTCTCTTCATGATCTGTCGATCTGGCGCACGCTCGCGGGCTGCCGCAATCGCGGTAACTGAAGCAGGGTTGGGGACAGCTTACAATGTTGCAGGTGGATTTGAAGGGGACCTTGATCCCGACAATCATCGCGGCAATGTAAATGGATGGAAAGCTTCAGGGTTGATCTGGAGCCAAACCTGAGTTTGGCGTTGGTATCGAGAGCCAAACGAAATTTTGTATTGTGTGAGGCTGTGTATTGTGTGAGGCAAGGCTGCGGCGATAAAGAATGCTACAGCAAATAAAGTGGCTACAAAATACGACAACAAAAAGCGGCAACAAAAATGAGTGCCGGCGTTACGGCGCGGTGTTTCTTCGGGGGTCGAAACACCAAAGCAGAAGAAAACTTTCTGCAAGCGCCATTCGGGGGCACGTCTGATTGTGGAACGGTTTGATGTTCACGGATCAGGCAGGCGAATGAACAAGGGTGCGGGCGCTTCATGACGACGAGAGAAAATGCGGTTCACGATGTCAATTCAGACAATTTCGGTTCATCCAATGTCAATTCAGACAATGGTGCGCGCAATCAGGAAACCCGCAACAGGGTCGGTGGGAGAGATGGCGAGAGTGACGATCAAGGATACGGCGCGCCGCACACCTCATCTGGTCGCAGGTCTAATCAATCCTCCAATCAAGCCCCGGGCATGACATCCAATCCTCAATCGGCAATGGCCACAGGAGAACTGAACGTGGGCGGCGGAAACGATCTGGCGAGCCAATGGGCACGCGTGAAAGCGCGTATGGCGGTTGAGCTTGGGGATGCCACGTTCAATAGCTGGGTGAGGCCCGTCGACATGATCGGCTTGGGGGACGGCAAAGTTGTGCTCTCTGCGCCAACGCGTTTTATTCGTTCCTGGGTTGCCTCCCACCAGACGGAGCGCCTGTTGATCTTATGGCGCGATGAAGATCCGACCATTGAGCGCGTTGAGGTCATGGTGCGCAGCGATGTGAGAGCGCCGTCAGATCACGGTCTGCCTGGTGAAGAGCGTCATCTGAACTCATCATCTCCAAAATTGTCTGCAGGTTCATCAATGGCACTGGCCTCTGCCTCTTTCCCTGAGGTGAAATCCACATACGCCAAACCGATGGAAGACGGATTTGCCGGGGAGCCGGTTGGCGCACCTTTGGATGAACGATTTACGTTTGAAAATTTCATTGTCGGTAAGTCAAACGAACTGGCGCATGCCGCGGCCCGGCGCGTGGCGGAAGCGACAGACGTTACCTTCAATCCGCTTTTTCTCTATGGCGGTGTCGGTCTTGGCAAAACCCATCTCATGCACGCGATTGCTTGGGAAATTCGTCGACGCCACCCGGAGCGTAAAGTGCTCTATCTATCGGCTGAGAAGTTTATGTATCAGTTTGTGCGTGCGCTGCGCTTCAAGGACACGATGGCGTTCAAACAGCAATTCCGGACCGTCGATGTGCTGATGATCGATGATGTGCAATTCATCTCAGGCAAAGATTCCACTCAGGAAGAGTTTTTCCACACGTTCAATGCATTGATCGATCACAATCATCAGGTGATCATCTCTGCAGACCGCTCTCCCTCTGATCTTGACGGTATTGAAGAACGTATTCGCTCACGTCTCGGCTGGGGGTTGGTGGCAGATATTCACGCAACCGATTACGAGCTGCGTCTTGGTATTTTGCAGGCCAAAGCGGAAAGCATGGCCCGTCACACTGGCGCCGTCGATATCCCGGCCGGTGTTTTGGAGCTTTTGGCAAGCCGGATCACCAACAATGTCAGAGAGCTGGAAGGTGCGTTGACCCGCGTTGTGGCTTATGCATCTCTGGTGGGTCGTCCCATCTCTGTTGAAATGTCGATGGAAGTGCTCCGCGATCTTCTGCGCTCTCATGAGTCAAAAGTCACGATCGAGGATATTCAGCGTCGCGTTGCCCAATATTACAATATTCGCCTCGCAGACATGCTCTCGCCGCGCCGGGCCCGCACGGTCGCAAGGCCGCGCCAGATCGCCATGTACCTGTCCAAGCAGCTCACCACCCGCTCCCTGCCGGAGATTGGTCGGAAGTTTGGTGGTCGTGATCACACGACGGTGATCCACGCGGTGCGCCGCATTGACGAGCTTTGCAAAGAAGACAGTTCGATGGAAGAAGACGTGGATCTTCTCCGCCGGATGCTGGAAGGCGCCACCCCGGATCATTGAGGGGTCCGGGAGCCAACCTGAGGGCGTGCCAAAGAAGGCGTGCTAAAAACGCATGGTCCTTTACGGTGCCTCTGATATACTCAGGCCCAGGTTTGACACCTGTGGCCGGTTAAACCCCTGCGCATTGGTAAGGATGTATCCCTGACATGGCCTCCCGATGCGTTTCGGGGGGCAACCTGTGGATAACTTGCCCGCCAAGGGGGCTGGTCGCCGGTCAAAAAAACCGTCATGGTAACGCTCTGGCAAGCGGCACTCTGGTATGCGGCATATGCGGCATAAGGTAAGTTTCGGAACCGAAAGAGTCCGCCGTTGAATGTGCAGGCTTGCTCGGAACAGGATGGGTAGATTGCCGGGACATGCACCTGGTAGGTCCGGTGGACCTAGGTCTGGGGCCTCGTTAGGCAACAAGAAAAAAAGAGTTTAGGGGACACATGAAGATCACAATCGAACGCAGTGCGCTCTTGAAATCACTCAATCATGTGCAAAGCGTTGTCGAACGCCGGAACACTATTCCCATTCTCTCCAATGTGCTGATGCGCGCGGGCGAGGGCCAGTTGAGCCTGACTGCAACCGACCTCGACATTGAAGTGGTGGAAGCCACGACAGCCGATATAGCGCAGGAGGGTGGCACGACAGCGTCTGCCCACACGCTCTACGACATTGTGCGCAAATTGCCCGACGGCGCGCAGGTGGAAATCAGCGACGGGGATGACGGCAAGATCACGCTCCAGGCCGGTCGGTCCCGCTTTGCGCTGCAATCCTTGCCACAGGAAGATTTTCCAGCCATGTCGGCGGGCGATCTGCCACACCGGTTTGAAATGCCGGCAGAAGCTCTTGCCCGTCTGGTGGACAAGACCCGCTTTGCGATTTCGACCGAAGAGACACGCTATTACCTGAACGGCATCTACCTCCACACGGCAGAGGCGAACGGCACGGCGATGCTGCGCGCGGTCGCAACAGATGGTCACCGCCTTGCGCAGGCGGACTTCCCGCTGCCGGATGGCGCGGCAGGCATGCCAGGCGTCATCGTGCCGCGCAAAACCGTGCTGGAATTGCAGAAGCTGGTGGAAGAAGAAGAGGGGCTTGTGCGCGTCGGCGTATCAGACACGAAAATCCGTTTTGAATTTGCCGGTGTTGTGCTGACATCAAAGCTGATCGACGGCACTTTCCCCGACTATACCCGCGTTATTCC
The DNA here is from genome assembly GCA_040223265.1 of Parvibaculum sp. GTDB lineage: Bacteria > Pseudomonadota > Alphaproteobacteria > Parvibaculales > Parvibaculaceae > Mf105b01. Next base: position 106,160 of record JAVKCY010000022.1, read on the forward strand.
CGAAGGGAATGACAAAGAGATGGAAGTTGACGGCAAGAAATTTGCTGAAGCTGTGGACCGTGTTTCCACCATTTCGACAGAGCGCTCCCGCGCGGTGAAGCTCAACATGGAAGATGGACGCCTGATCCTCACAGTCACCAATCCAGACAGCGGCAATGCAACGGAAGAACTGGGCGTGACCTATTCGTCCTCACCCCTGGAAATCGGCTTCAATGCCCGCTACCTGCTCGATATTGCCGGTCAGCTGGACGGCGACAAGGCGATCTTCTCATTGGCTGACAGCGGCTCGCCAACGCTCATTCGCGATGTGGATGACGAAAGCGCGCTCTACGTTCTGATGCCCATGCGCGTTTAGGGAGCGCGCCCGGAAGGGTCGAGACGGATCGTGACAGACCGTCTTTGGCTCGGTGCCCGAAAAGATCATCGAACAGCACAACGAAAAGAAACTGGAACCCGCATCAATTGGAGAGGGGACACGCGTGCCACAGCTCGCACCGCGCACCCATCTGTCGCGCCTCGTCGTGACCCATTTCAGGTCCTACGAGCGTGCAGCCATCTCTCTTGATGGCCGACCTGTTGTGCTGACAGGCGCGAACGGTGCCGGTAAAACCAATCTGCTGGAAGCTGTATCCCTTCTCTCGCCGGGCCGTGGTCTTCGCGGTCAGCCCTTTGCAGATCTTGCCCATCGTCACGCCGGCGAAACCGATGCGCGTCATGGCTGGGCGGTGGCCGCGACCCTTGTCAGCGGTGGCGAAGAAACAATGATCGGCACGGGGCAGGAGCCAAGTCTGGGCGAGGCGCAACGCGCCCGCATTGTCCGCGTTGACGGTGAAACCCAGTCCGGGCCTGGCATTCTTGCCGATTACATTCGTGTCGTTTGGCTCACCCCGGCACAAGACCGCCTCTTCGTTGAAGCCGCTGGCGGCAGGCGTCGCTTTCTCGACCGACTGGTGATGGGCTTTGACCCCTCACATGGCACGCGGGCGAATGCCTTTGAAAAGGCACTGCGTGAACGCAACAAGCTACTCGCCGAAGATGTGCGGGACGCCATGTGGTATGCGGCCATCGAGGAACAGATCGCCGAATATGGGGTGGCCATGGCCGCCGCGCGGGTGGAGATCATTGCGCGCCTCAAAGGCGCCATCGCCGCCGCTCCAGACAATGCCTTTCCCAAAGCAAGTCTTGCTCTGGAGGGGGAGTTGGAGGCGGCGTTAAGTGCAGGCGACGCTGCCGTCGATGTGGAAGACAGGTACCGCGCGAAACTCGCCGAGATGAGAAACCGCGACCGGGGTGCCGGCCGCACCCTGGAGGGGCCACACCGCTCCGACCTGCTGGTGCGCCACGCCCCCAAAGACATGGAGGCGGAAGCCTGCTCGACCGGCGAGCAGAAAGCGCTGCTTCTGGGGCTTATGCTCGCCAACACCAAGCTGCTTGGCCTGTCTGTCGGGCGTCCACCGCTCCTCTTGCTGGACGAAGTGTCGGCCCACCTCGACAAGGACAGGCGGCACGCCCTCTTCGACGAGCTCTGTGCGATGGGTGTTCAGGCCTGGATGACGGGGACCGATGAGAGCCTGTTTTCCCCGCTGGGTGACAGGGCTGAGGCATTCCATGTCGTTGGCAATCGGCTGGAGGCTGCCCCCCTTTGAGCCCTCACAATTTTGGGGCTCGCAAGCCCTTGAAACTGCACATGAAATTCAGGCGTTAAGACCACCTGAAAAGCCCCGCCAACCTGGGCTTCATCACATTGTAACCTCTTGATTTGTAACCTATATTCTCATCTTACATATAGAATCACCCAGAACCTGAAGAAGCTCATTTGATGCATCACCAATTGACCGAAACTGATCCAACCGATTTCCTGAAAAACGTCTCCAACCCGCTGATCGAAAGTGGTCTTTTCAAGTCCCGCACGATCCTCATCACGGGCGAGATCAACGACCGTATCGCGCGCGCGACGACGGAACGTCTGCTTGCCATGTCGGGGGAGGGTGACGAGCCCATCACGCTCGTTGTGTCGTCTCCGGGGGGCCATGTTGAAAGCGGTGACATGATCCACGACATGATCAAGTTCGTGAAACCTGTTGTGCGCACATTGGGCACGGGTTGGGTCGCAAGCGCGGGTGCGTTGATTTTTGTCGGTGCAGAAAAAGAAAACCGTTTCTGCCTGCCCAACACCCGCTTCCTGCTTCATGAACCACGCGGTGGTGTCGGTGGCTCTGCATCGGAGATCGACATTCAAGCGCGCGAAGTGTTGCGGATGCGTGAGCGCCTCAACAAGATTTTTGCGGGCGCAACCGGCCAGACACTCGAAAAGATCGTGGCAGACACCAATCGCGACTTCTGGATGAGTGCGGAAGAAGCGCGTGAGTACGGCGTGGTCAACAAGATCATCAACGCGCAGTCCGAAATCGGCTGAGGCGATAAAATTTTCGGCCAGCGCGGGACTTGATCCCGCGCCGGGCCAAACACGCACACATAGATGCCGTTGTAACCGCGCCGAATGCACCAGCGGTTTATACGATTGAGGGCAGGATGCCCTTCCAGGGAGACAAACAGAAATGTCCGATACACCAGAAACAGCCAGCCCGGAATATGGCGCGGACAGCATCAAGGTTTTGAAAGGCCTCGATGCCGTGCGCAAGCGGCCTGGCATGTATATTGGTGATACGGATGATGGCTCAGGTCTTCATCACATGGTCTACGAAGTTGTGGACAATGCGATCGACGAAGCATTGGCGGGACATTGCGACACGGTCGCGGTGAGCCTCAACCCGGACGGGTCGGTTTCAGTGTCAGACAATGGGCGCGGCATCCCGACCGACATTCACACAGGTGAAGGCATTTCCGCTGCTGAGGTCATCATGACCCAGCTCCATGCGGGCGGTAAGTTCGACCAGAATTCCTACAAAGTGTCCGGTGGTCTCCACGGCGTGGGCGTGTCGGTGGTGAACGCTTTGTCCGACTGGCTTGAGCTTCGCATCTGGCGCAAAGACAAGGAGCACCTCGTTCGTTTTCACGATGGTGTGCCGGTGGCACCGCTAAAGGAAGTGGGCCCCGCCAATGGACGAACGGGAACGGAAGTCACTTTCCATGCCTCCGCAGCGATTTTCGCAATCACCGATTATGACTATGCGACCCTTGAGCATCGCTTGCGCGAGCTTGCTTTCCTCAATTCCGGCGTGCGGATCACGCTGACGGATGCGCGCCACCCAGAGCCGAAAACCATCGAACTCATGTATGAAGGCGGTCTGGAGGCATTCGTTCGTTTCCTTGATCGCACGAAAACACCTTTGATTGAAGCGCCAATCTCGGTGACGGAAGAGAAAGACGGTGTCACCGTCGAGCTCTCCGCCTGGTGGAATGACAGTTACCACGAGAACGTGCTCTGCTTCACAAACAATATTCCCCAGCGCGATGGCGGGACCCATCTTGCGGGCTTCCGGGGTGCGCTGACCCGCGTCATCAACAATTATGCGACAAGCTCGGGCATTGCCAAAAAAGAGAAGGTGACACTCACCGGCGATGATGCGCGCGAAGGCTTGACCTGTGTGCTCTCCGTCAAAGTGCCGGACCCGAAATTCTCCAGCCAGACGAAGGACAAGCTCGTCTCGTCTGAAGTGCGCCCGATTGTGGAGAGCGCAGTGCATGAAGGGCTCGCCACCTGGTTTGAAGAACATCCCGGCGAAGCCAAAACCATTGTCGGCAAAGTAGTGGAAGCCGCTGCCGCCCGCGAAGCGGCACGCAAAGCACGCGAACTGACACGGCGCAAGGGCGCGCTCGACATTTCAAGCCTGCCCGGCAAGCTCGCCGATTGTCAGGAACGCGACCCGGCCAAGTCAGAACTCTTCATCGTCGAGGGGGACAGTGCGGGCGGTTCCGCCAAGCAGGGCCGTGACCGGAAAGCGCAAGCTGTGCTGCCCCTGCGAGGCAAGATCTTGAATGTGGAGCGGGCACGCTTCGACAAGATGCTGGGCTCCGATCAGATCGGCACACTCATCACTGCACTCGGTACCGGCATTGGCCGCAATGATTTCGATATCGAAAAGCTTCGCTATCACAAGATCATCATCATGACAGATGCGGACGTGGATGGTGCGCATATCAGAACCTTGTTGCTCACCTTCTTCTATCGCCAGATGCCGGAGCTGATTGAGCGTGGTCATCTCTACATCGCGCAACCGCCGCTCTACAAAGTGCGTCGCGGCCAGTCCGAAACCTATCTGAAGGACGAACCAAGTCTGCAGGACTTCCTCATTGAGACGGGTCTTGAAGACATGGTGTTGACCCTCAATGACGGGTCGCAGCGCGCGGGCGAAGACCTGCGCACCATTGTGGAAGTGGCGCGCAAGGTGCGCGGCATCCTGAACGGCCTGCCAAGCAAATATCCACACTTCGCGGTGGAGCAGGCGGCCATCGCCGGTGCGCTCAACCCTTCCGTTTTGAAAGAAGGGCCCGCCGCACAGGAAGCTGCCGATTACATCGCGCGTCGCCTCGACCTTTTGTCAGATGAGACAGAACGTGGATGGGCAGGGCGCCCGACACAGGATGGTGGTTTGCGGTTTGAACGCGAAGTGCGCGGCGTAATCGAAGATGTACTCATTGATGGGCCTTTGATCGCAAGTGCCGATGCCCGCAAACTGGATAGCCTGACGGCGTCCTTGCAGGAAATCTACATGAAGGCCTCAACACTCACCCGCAAGGATTCCGCCCACGAAATCCGTTCACCCAGCCAATTGCTGGAAGCGGTTTTTGCGGCCGGCGGCAAAGGCCTCTCCATGCAGCGCTATAAGGGCCTTGGCGAAATGAACCCTGAGCAATTGTGGGAGACGACGCTCGATTCCAACGTGCGCACGCTCTTGCAGGTAAAAATTCGCGAGCTCGACCAGGCCGACGATCTGTTCGTCAAACTGATGGGCGACATGGTCGAGCCAAGACGCGAATTCATCCAGGACAACGCACTCTACGTTGCCAATCTCGACGTCTGATCAGACACCAAGATTGTTAATCGCATTGGTGACGGCTTTGAGCGACGCCGTGACCGTGTTGCTGTCAATGAAACAACCATGAGCATGGCTGCCGTCAGCCGCCTCCATTTCGATATAGGCAACAGCCTCCGCACCGGACCCTGTGGAGATAGCATGCTCATGAAAGCCGGACACGGAGCCCCTGAACCCGAGGGCAGATTGCAGCGCCGAAATATAGGCATCAATCGGCCCATTGCCGGAGCCTTTGACAGTCTGGCGTTTGCCGTCCACCAGTACGTCCGCCTCGATCTTGCAGATCTTGGCGCCCGATGACACCTGGCAGGAGCGGAACACGACCCGGCCCTTGGAGGTCATATAAGTCTCCTGAAAAACCCGCCAGATCGTATCCGCATCGACCTCGCGCCCGGTCGCATCGCCAATCTCCTGAATGACATTGGAGAAGTGCACCTGCATGGCGCGGGGCAGATCAAGCGCATGCCGGTCGGCCAGAATATGAGCAACGCCACCTTTGCCGGATTGTGAATTGATCCGCACAACCGCTTCATACGAGCGACCCACATCTTTCGGGTCGATAGGGAGATAGGGTACCTCCCACATATCGTCATTGCGTTTTTTGAGCGCGGCAAAGCCCTTCTTGATCGCATCCTGATGCGAGCCGGAAAATGCGGTGTAAACCAGCTCCCCCACATAAGGGTGCCGATGTGGGATCGGGAGCTTGGTGCATTCAACAGCGACTTTTGCCACATGATCAATGTCTGAGAAATCAAGTTGGGGGTCGACGCCCTGGCTCATCATGTTGAGCGCGAGCGTCACGATGCAGACATTGCCTGTGCGCTCCCCATTGCCAAACAACGTGCCTTCCACGCGGTCAGCACCCGCCATCACCCCGAGCTCGGACGCGGCGACACCCGTGCCCCGGTCATTATGCGTATGCAGGGACATGATGAGCGCATCGCGGTTCTTGATCGCACGGCAGAACCATTCGATCTGGTCGGCATAAATATTGGGGCTCGCCATTTCAACCGTCGCAGGCAGGTTCACAATCATTTTGTGCCGAGGCGTGGGTTCAAAAACATCCATCACCGCTTCACACACTTCGACCGCATAGTCGAGTTCTGTGCCGGTGAAACTTTCCGGCGAATATTGATAGACCCATTCAGTTTCAGGTGCGTCATCGGCAAACTGGCGAACCAGTTTAGCTCCATCCGTTGCAATCTTCTTGATCCCTTGCTTGTCGAGTTCGAACACGACACGGCGTTGCAGCTCCGATGTTGAATTATAGAGATGCACAATCGCGCGGCGCGCGCCCTTCAAGGACTTGAATGTTTCTTCGATGAGTTCTGGGCGCGCCTGCGTCAGCACCTGAACCGTGACGTCATCTGGAATGAGGTTCTCTTCGATCAACGCGCGTGTAAAATCAAAGTCGGTTTGGGAGGCAGCGGGAAAGCCGATCTCGATCTCTTTGAAACCGATCTCACACAGCGTTGCAAAGAGGCGCTTCTTTTCGGACACGGTCATCGGGTCAATCAGCGCCTGATTGCCATCGCGCAGATCAACGGAACACCATGCAGGTGCTTGATCGATCACCGCATCCGGCCAGGTTCGGTCTTTGAGGCGCACCGGTTCATAGGCGCGGTAGCGATGAAAGGGCATGGTTTTTGGTTTTGCGTAAATTGAGGTCATGGGAAACTCCGGTTCAAAAGGGAAATGGAAAGGCGGGAGAAGCGGAGCTTCGAAGTCGCGACATGTGCCGGGCGCGCACGTTTTCTGCGCGCCGCAGCCCATGTGCGGACGCCACAAAAACCTTGAAAGCCCCAAAAGAGGGCTGAACAACAGGCAAGGACATGAGATCAAACCGATAATGATGGGAAGAAATGATCGGGAGACTTGTAGCGGGCGCAAGCGCCCTCGAACCGGCGCGTGTTAGGCGGCCGGGGCGGTAAGTCGTGCCAATAGGGTCCAAACAGCGGACAGGATCATCTGGTTCATGAGGGAAAATCTAGGGGTCGCACGGCCCCGCGTCAAGTCGCCACCGTCACACGAGCCCCCAATTGAACATAAGTGAGCCTTCAATCCGCCCCACTTATCCCGCATCTCTCGCCCATAATGATGAGCAGGTGACGGGAAATTCTGTCTTTCTTCACCGGTCATTAACCTTGGCTTCATAACTTGTTAACGGGAACAAAACATGGGCGATCCTGTCGATCTCCTTGCAAACTGGATGCAAATGGCACGAGGTCAGCAAAACCGGCGAAGAAAACGTGGCGCGGGGCCGAACCGCAGCCAGATCGAGCGCCGCATACCTTTTTTTGGCACCGTCCGCGTTGAGGTGGAGCGGCCGGAGAAGGCCGCCCCTCGTACGAGCCGCAATGCCGCCAAACCCGTAATACCCACGAGATCCACTCCAGCCCGCGCAACCGCCAGGCGTGACGATCAAACGCCCGGTCGTCGCCTCGCTTATTGGGGGGCGGTCACCGGACTTTGGGCGATGATCGCCCTTGGCGGTTTTGTTCTTTATTACGCGATGAGCCTGCCCAGCACCGAAGGTCTGTGGGACATTGATATGTCGTCTGGAGTAACGCTTGTGGCTGTTGATGGGTCGCCTGCCGTGGTCAGGGGCCAGGGGCAGGGCATGTCCGTGCCGCTCAGCGATTTGCCACCTTACCTTATCAACGCCGTTCTGGCGACGGAAGATCAGCGCTTCTTCTCGCATCCCGGTATCGACATATTCGGGCTTGGGCGCGCCATGCTGGCCAACCTGAAGGCAGGTGCCGTGGTGCAGGGCGGTTCAACGCTGACACAGCAGCTGGCGAAAAATATATTCCTCACACCGGAACGTACCCTCGACAGGAAAATACAGGAAGCCATATTGGCGCTCTGGCTGGAGGCGAAGTTCACCAAGGAAGAAATCCTGACCCTCTACCTGAACCGCGTCTATCTGGGTGGTGGTGCCTATGGTGTGGAGGCAGCGTCGCAGAGATATTTTGGCAAGTCCGCCCGTGACGTGACATTGGCTGAAGCGGCCATGCTCGCCGGTCTTCTCAAGGCACCGTCGCGTTATGCGCCGACAAATGACCTTGCCCGCTCTCACGAACGGGCAGCAACCGTTCTCGCGTCTATGGTACGGGAAAATTTCATTTCCCATGCAGACGGTCAAAACGCGTATGACAATCCGGCACGGCTCGCAGGCGCAGCACGCTCGCAATCGATAAACTATTTCGCCGACTGGGTGATGGATCTTGTTCCCGGTTTTGCAGGCCGTCCGAGCGCAAGCCTGCTGGTGCGCACAACCCTCGACCCCGCACTACAAACAGCCGCCGAACGGGTGGTGGAAGATGCCATTGCCAAAAATCGCTCAACACTTGGCGTATCGCAAGCGGCCATTGTGGTGATGACCCCTGATGGGGCCATTCGCGCTATGGTCGGCGGGGCGTCATATCGCCAAAGCCAATATAACCGTGCAGCCTATGCTGAACGCCAGCCGGGGTCAGCCTTCAAACCCTTTGTCTATATGGCCGCCATGGAACAAGGGCTGCGGCCCGAAACCCTGCGCGTCGATGCGCCCATCACGGTGGATGGCTGGTCCCCGCGAAACTACACGGAAAAATTCAACGGGATCATGTCCCTGACCGACGCATTGTCGCGGTCGATTAATACGGTCGCGGTTCAAATTTCGGAAGAAGTCGGCCGTGAGAATGTTATCCGCACGGCGCGCCGGCTGGGTTTTCAAAGCCACATGCAGCCCCATGCCTCCATCGCCCTTGGGACCTTTGAGGTAACTCTTCTGGAGTTGACCTCTGCCTATGCCGCCTTTGCCAATGGTGGTTCAAGCGTCATTCCGCACGGTATTGAGAGCGTGACCACGGCCACGGGCGACAGGCTCTATGAGCGCCGCGGCACCGGCGTGGGACGGATCATGTCGGGCGAGACGGTTGGCATGATGAATTACATGCTGGGCGAGACGATGAGGAACGGTACAGGTCGCCGCGCCGCGCTGGAAGGTCGTCCTGCCGCCGGTAAAACCGGTACCAGCCAGGACTTCCGTGATGCCTGGTTTGTCGGCTACACGTCTGATCTTGTTGTGGGTATCTGGGTTGGCAATGATGATGGCACGCCGATGAAACGCGTCACAGGCGGCGGGCTGCCCGCAGACATGTGGCACGACTTCATGATGCGGACCCAGTCCGACCAGGTTGTCTCGGCTTTGCCGGGCCATTATCAACCTTATGATGTGGCGACCAGCTCCATCCAGCGGACCGACGACCTGTTAGCGACCGAACGCGAGCCGGTCTACCAGGCGCCAGACCGCCGGCACGAGGAGCCGGAACAAGGCACGGGCTTTTTTGCCAATCTCTTTGGTCTGAGCGGCAGCGCAAGTGGCAGGGACATTGAGAGCATGCAGCGGCCGGGCCGAAACTCCTGGCGTTAAGAATGGGTGCTAGAGCATAAGCTGCCGCTATCAAAATTCACAGGACACAAAAAGGCGCTGGAAGGAATGAACCTTCAGCGCCTTTGCTTTGTTCTATAGGGCAGATGGAAGGTTTAGTTTTTACCCGACGAAGGTTCAGTATCCGTTGGCTCTTCCATCTCTGTTTCGCCTTCCTGCAGCTCCATATTGTCTTCCATTTCTTCCATGGGGCTTTCGGTCACGACGGGAGCGGCAATCCGCGCATCATCGCCGACATATTCAGCCATGAGAGCGATAGAGCCTTCGGCTGTGTTGTCGAAACTTTTCACGAAAAGGAAATAGTCAGCATCCTTCACCATGTAGCGCTGGAACTTTGGGTTCAGGCCATCATCATCATCTGATGTGAAAGAGGATGAAAGCGAGCCAATATCAATGCCCGCAGCAGGTACGGCCTTGCCGGGTAAAACAGGCGCAAGGTAAGCAACCGTGTCGAAGCTTTCGTCAGCTGCGCGGATCGAAATGCGGTGAATGCCAGACTGGGCGGGGCGATAACGATACCAGACCCCATCAGAACCAAGCTGGGTGTCGACACCTTCGCCTGCTTCAAGGGCAGAGACTTCTCCGCTTGGAAAGCCGGCCGCGCCACCTGTCGTTGTGCCAGCCCCTGCATCAATTGTGCCGGGCACGACCCGTAACATGGCCGGACCTTGCGTCTCGCCGAAGGCTGTGGCGTCCGCACGGAAAACTTCACCTGCTTGCGCAATGGTGATCCCAATGATCGCATCCAGCGTACCGGCTGCATCATCATTCGCACCGGCTGGTGTCGCGCCGTCGGCTGAGAAGAGGGCAAGATAGGGATCAACCTCTGCCGTCAGGGCCCGAAGCTCCACCCGGTAATCGCCAGCTGCCGCAAATGTCAACGTGACGGAACTGGCAACATTCGCAATGTCGACCATAAGCTCCGCACCTGCCTCAGGGACATCAAGCGAAGAGGTTGCCGCTGGACCGGTCGCAGGCGTTGACGGTGCGGTGGGCACCGGGGCCGGGTTGAGCACATAAAAAGCGCCCCCTGCCACAAGTATGGCCGCAAGTGCGCCTGCAAAACTATTGATGATGGAGCCAAAATGCCCCGGCTCGTTTGCCATGGTCTATCCCCTAGTCTGTAATGTACCCGCACACAATTAAGGGAAAAACTGTGGCGACACTGGGGCGCTTTGGCAAAGTCGGCTCGTTTCGACGAACTTATTTGATCACTTTGGTGTTCTGGTACTCAAAGGGCCTACCAGGTGCTCCAAAGCCCGCAGAGCCTCCAGAGTTCCCAGACCCAAACCGGTGAAGCGCCGGGCCTTCCGTCTCCAGCCAGCGAATGGCACCCCGATAGTCCGGCATCAGCTGGGCAACTGTCTTCCAGAACTGCAGCCCATGGTTCATATGCCGCAAATGGGCAACCTCGTGGGCTGCGACATAATCAAGAACGCGCGGCGGTGTAAGGATCAGCCGCCAGGAAAAGGAAAGTGCCCTGGTCGAGGAACACGAACCCCATCGGCTGGATTGGTCCCGAACCGTAATGCGACTTGGGCGCACATCAAGCTTTGACGCATGTGCGAGCACAGCCTGATTAAGATCAGCCTTTGCCTGCGCCTTCAGCCAATCTGCGACCCGGCGGGAAAGAAAAGCAACATCGCCCACGACAAGCAGCTCTGCATCGCCGGTTTCTGCCGAAATATTTTGCGTGACAACGCGCCGACGTCCGCCAGCGCTACGTGTATCACCGGCAATATGTCTGATCGTATGCATCACGCCACGTACCGGCACTTTTGCTCCGGTGCAAAAGGGTTCAGCTGTTGGCACGAGATTGCGTTGTGCGGCAATCCAGTCTGCATGCCCGCGTGCAAACGCAAGCGCGCCTTTGACATTGCGTTTGTTGGGTGTTGTTACATGGACGGCGCCACTGGTCATATCGACACGCACAATAAAGCGTCGCGCCCGTGGATTGTGGCGCACCACAAGGGGCACTTGTTCACTTCCAAGTGTCAGCATGTCCATGTGCAATGCACGTGACGTCGTCGTCTTTTTCATGAAAACTTGGGTACTCTGTCGAATCAACTGCGGCGATGATCGCCGGGAAACGAGACCAGAAAGCGGGTTCATGCCACTTATGTCAAGCATTCCAAGGTTTCATCTGGCATTTCCTGTTCAAGATCTTGAAGCGACGCGCGCATTTTATGTTGATCTCCTGGGCTGCGGCGTCGGGCGAAGTGACGTGACATGGATTGATTTTGATCTCTATGGTCACCAGATTGTGGCGCACCTTGCACCACACGAAACCAAGGACGCTGCATCAAATCGGGTAGATGGTGATGACGTGCCCGTCCCGCATTTTGGCGTCATCCTGGATTGGAGCGCATGGGACACATTGGCGGCGCGATTGCAAAAGGCAGGTGTTGCATTTGTTATTGAACCGCATGTGCGCTTTGCGGGAAAACCGGGTGAGCAGGCAACAATGTTTTTTCGGGATCCGAGCGGCAATGCACTGGAGTTTAAAGCCTTTCGCGATGACGCGCACGTGTTTGCGATAAGCTAAACTGGCGCGTTGAAACCACTTGATTCAACGGCCAGCTCGCTACACGACAACAAATTTATTCAGATGGTTCGATCAGGTTCGCAATGGTCTTTGCCATTTTTTCCGGGCTCGTGCCCGGACCGAAATGTTTGATGAAAGTTCCGTCCGGCCCCATCAGATAAACGACCGATGAATGATCCATTGTATAAGCGGCGGCGGACGCTTCATCCGTGACTTTCTGATAATAGACACGGTAGGCGCTTGCTGCGGTCGCAATCTGCTCCGGCGTTCCCGTGAGACCAAGAAGTCGTGGATGAAAGTTCGCCACATATCGTGCCATGGCATCAACGGTGTCGCGCTCAGGGTCGATGGTGATGAGGATGGGCGTCACATTGGCACCTTCATCCCCGAGAATATCCAGCGCCGAACTCATGACCTGAAGCTCCGTAGGGCATACATCCGGACAGAAGGTGAAGCCGAAATAAATCAGCATATATTGGCCGGCAAAGTCGGCCTGCGTGACCGTCTTGCCGGTATGGGCCACCAGCTCAAAAGGTCCGCCAACAAGAGCAACACCAGAACTGCGGGACGGCTGGCCTTCGTCGTTTGATGGCATCAGCAGGAGGATGGCAAGAAGCGATGCTGCCAGAAGGCCGCCAACAGATACCAAAAACACCGTAAATCTTGACATAATATGCCTTTCTTGAACGCGTCAGATGCCAAAGAACGCCCTTATTCAGCCTCAGTTCATCACCTGACGCTTAACGTCTTCAGCTTCATGGCCTATAGATAGAGAAGAAAATTGTTATGGACAGACGACCAGAAACAGACGGCCAGTGACCTTTGATACCGCAGTTTCACATGGAAACGAAGTTTCCCACGCGAACCCGGCGCGCGGCAATGTGCTATGATAGCACAGACGCCAATAGATCGCTCAATTGGCCAAAAAATCGTTCAATTGGACGTGAAGAAGTAGGGAGTTGAGATGCTCAGCCGGACCAAGAGCCCGTTTTTGATGAAAGCCGTCGGTGCCATGGCATTGGTTGCCGTGACGCTTTTCACCTTTGCAGCCCGGCCAGCAAACGCTGTGGGCCTGGGCCAACCTGATGTGGTTGTGCCCGATAGCCCGTTCATCGAAGCTGTGCGAGATGGCGACATGGAGGTGGTAAATGCCGCTATTGTCCGCGGCCAATCGATTGACGCGCGGGACAAGACAGGCACCCCGGCCATTTTTGTGGCCTTGCAATTTTCACAAAACGACATGTTCAAATTCCTGGTCGAAAAGGGTGCTCGCGTTGAGGTGAAGGATCGGGAGGGTGCCACACTGCTCTCTCTGCTCGCCGGCACCAAGCTTTACGACATTGCGAGTATTGTGTTGAAGGCGGGGGCCGACCCGGATCGTCCCGGCGCAAATCGCGAACCACCGATCATTATTGCCGCACGGGGCGGCGATGCGGAAATGGTGAAACTACTCCTTGATCACGATGCCGATTATGACGCAACAGACCTGACCGGGCGCACAGCCTTGAACATAGCGCGGGAACGGCGTTTCTCGGGCATCGTCAATGCCTTGGAGGCGGCAGGCGCCCGCTGAGCCTAAAAACCCGCTGAGCCTAAAAAATTGAGAGCAGAGGCTGAGAGAGAGACTTCCCCTTTTTAAAGACGGCAAGACACCCTATCTTTGGCCTCATGACAAAACCAAGCGCCCCTGGCCGGTCGGCCCCAAACAGGCAATCCCCTCCCGTTGATGGAGAGCCCTCACCTCCTTGGCATCATTTGCCGGACGGTCGATTTCGGAATCCCAAGGGCAGCCCCAAGAAAGATGTGCCGCTGAAAGTGGCACTCCCCTATTTTGCCGAAATGTTTGCGCGCAGTTTCGACAAGATCGAGGTGCCGACATCACACGTTTTGCCGCGTGAGATCGCCAAGGCGGACATGAAAGCCTTTCTGGCGGCGGGTGCGGACTTTGTCACCTGGCTTGGGCACGCCTCCTTTCTGATCCGCATTGCCGGTAAAACCATCCTGACGGATCCCTACCTGACATCTTATGCGGGCCCGGCAGGCTTTGGCCCCAAACGATATGTAAAGAGCGGGATCGCTATCAAAGATCTGCCGCCTATCGACGTGCTAGCAATTTCCCACAATCACTATGATCACCTGGATGAGCGTGCGCTGCGGCAAATGCCGGACAGAGAAGCGATGACGGTGGTGGCACCCCTGAACCTTGGCGATTTTTTCCGCAAACGCGGCTTCGCTCACGTGATCGATATGGACTGGTATGATGAGCTGAAACTCAACGATCTGAAGATCACCGCCCTGCCTGTGGTGCATTGGTCGCGCCGCGTCGGTTTTGACTACAATACATCGCTCTGGGCGGGATTTGCTTTTGAAGGTCCAGATCACAAGCTCTTCTTCGGCGGCGATAGCGGGTATGGACCGGTGTTCAAAGAAACCGGGGAGCGCTATGGCCCGTTCGACACTGCGCTTTTGGGCATCGGTGCCTATGCGCCCCGCGAGATGATGCATGCGTCCCACGCTACACCGGAAGAGGCGATCCAGATGGGGCTCGATCTGAAAGCCCGGCGCGTTGTCGGCATGCATTGGGGAACCGTGGTCCTGACGCAGGAACCACCTTTTGAACCACCGGAGCGCTTTGTCGCAGCCGGTAACGACGCAGGCTATGATAAGGACGCGGTCTGGATCATGAAGATCGGCGAAACCCGGGCGTTAGAAGGTGCCTGGCCCGCAAATGGTTGAAGGGCCCGCAAGGCGCGCGCCGCGTAGAGGGGGATCATGGCCTACGAAATGAAAAGATCGGTCTTTTCAAACACGAGCACTGGTGTTCGCCTACAGACGCTTGTGATGCTGCGCTGGCTTGCGGTGGCCGGGCAATTGGTTGCCGTCCTCTTCGTTAATTTTGGCCTTGAATTTGACCTGCCATTGGGGCCGTGCCTTGCTGCCATCGCGGCGTCGGCCTGGCTCAATGTTTTTCTCTCCATCCGTTACCGTGCAACCGTTCGCCTGTCGCAACCACACGCCGCGATCTATCTTGCCTATGATCTGCTGCAATTGTCGGCGCTGCTCTATTTCACAGGTGGGCTCGGCAATCCGTTTGCATTACTGTTGCTGGTACCGGTCACGATTTCCGCGACCACACTCACACCCAAACTCACAATCTTGTTGTTGAGCCTGTCGCTCGCCTGTGTGGCCGCGCTCGGTATTTTTTATGTCCCGCTCCCCTGGTTGGCAGGTGAAGCCCTTCATCTGCCAACCATCTACCAGATGGGGATTGCCACCGCCTTGTTTTTGGGGCTCGGTTTCATGACCGTTTTTGCATGGCGTATTGCAGAAGAAACAAGACGCATGTCGAACGCGCTGGAGGCGACAGAGATGGTGCTTGCGCGTGAGCAACGGCTCTCCGCGCTGGACGGTCTGGCCGCCGCTGCCGCCCATGAGCTGGGCACACCCCTTGGGACCATTGCGCTTGTCGTTCGTGAACTTCAGCGCAGCAAGCCGAATGATGAACAACTGGAAGAAGACCTCGCTCTCCTTCGCTCACAGGCGGATCGGTGCAAGGAGATTCTCTCGCGGCTCACCATGCGCCCGGACAAACGCGATGCGCTCTATTCGAGGATCGAAATCAAGGCATTGATCGCAGAGATTGTCGGTCCTCACCAGGATATGGATGTGCGCTTTGACGTCACGGTGGAAGGCAAGGAAGGAGTTGCGGCCCCTGCCTTTGCCCGTCGCCCGGAGATCTTGTACGGGCTGGGAAACTTCGTCGAGAACGCAGCTGACTTTGCCAGCAGCCAGGTGGTGGTCTCCGTGTCGTATGATGCAGAGCGCATTCGCCTGTCCATCACGGATGATGGGCCGGGTTTCAATGCGGACTTGATAGACAAATTGGGCGAGCCTTATCTCACAACACGGCCGCGCGGTCTCATGAACCGGCGCGCTGACCAGGGTACTCATGAAGGCATGGGGCTTGGTTTTTTCATCGGCAAAACCTTGCTGGAGCGCAGTGGCGCTGACGTTGCCATCGGTAATCGCCGTGACGGCCATACCGGCGCCATTGTCACCGTCGAATGGCCGCGCGAAGCGGTGGAGGCGGCTCCATTGGGTGCTGCTCATGAACAGATTTTGGATGAGAGTTTGGCCTGACGAACGAAAAGGCGTAAAATTCGCGCCTCAATGACCTGATGGGTCTTCTGGGACCCTCGGAGGTGGAGGGTCAATACACATTTAGAGCGGATTGAGAGGCTGGCCTTTGGTCATGCCTCGCGGAGCGAAATTGACGAACTGAACGAATACGGCACGAATAAAGTCACACGAATGAAACGGCACCGATGATATGGATAAAATGCCCATGAACGACATTGTCGACGCGGATCTTGGTTCTGCGACCGAAGAGCGCACACTTTTGCTCGTGGATGATGATGCGCCTTTTCTGGGTCGCCTTGCGCGGGCGATGGAGGGGCGTGGCTTCGACGTGTCACAGGCAGGCTCCGTGGCGGACGGTATCAGGATCGCTCGCGAGCTGAAGCCGCTCTACGCGGTTGTTGATTTGCGCCTCAATGATGGCAGTGGTCTGGAAGTTGTATCCGCGCTCCGTGCCGTGCGGGAGGAGGCGCGTGTCATCGTGCTGACGGGCTATGGCAATATCGCAACGGCGGTCGAAGCGGTGAAACTGGGTGCGGTCGATTACCTCTCCAAACCGGCGGATGCCGATGATGTGGAAGCGGCCTTGCTCGCCATTGAGGGCAAGCGGGCAACACCGCCGGAAAACCCCATGTCAGCCGACCGTGTGCGGTGGGAGCATATTCAGCGTGTGTATGAATTGTGTGATCGCAATGTTTCAGAGACGGCGCGTCGTCTCAACATGCATCGCCGTACGTTGCAGCGCATTCTTGCCAAACGTGCACCGCGCTAAAAAGCAACTGACGACGCCCATTAGCTATCCGCTTTTGTGAGAAGGGCTGTGATACCCGGATCAAGAACCTGATGCACGCGGGCGGCCGCCGCCCGTGCAAAGGCGATGGTCACTATCTTCCGCCGTCCGGCTGCAAGTTTCACTTCTTGTGGTTCGCGAAAAATCTCCGCCCCGAACTTGTCCGCAAGGATGAAACCGACTTCATCATCTTGCGGCAAGACCTCCAGCGGAAAATCAGGCGGCACCGCAAAATAGAAATGATCACAAAAATCGAGATAGTCACGCCATTTCTGGTCGGCCCGGAAATCGGCAAGCGATGATTTAATCTCGATGATCGTGATCATGCCTTTGCTGCTGAGTGCCGCAACATCTGCCCGGCGCCCACTGCGCAACCCGAGCTCAGTGAGCGGCATGTATCCCATATGAATGAGCATGCGACAGACGCCACGCTGCACGGCTGCCGCAATCGGTGACTGCCGACCGTCTGATGTGGAATGAGAGAGCGCATTATCCTCATCCATCTCTGGTCATCCTTCCTTCGGGTCGTCGAAAGAGAGCCGCGCACGCGTTGCGCAATGACGGACCATGCCGCGAAGGCGAACCCCGGCCCGCGGATCATTGGCCGCAACTCCAGGCTGCACCGCGCCACCAAAATGCAAAGAGGCGAGAGCGTTGACGGTGGCCGCGATATAGTAAGCATCAAGATCAACAGGTGTGCCACTCGCCGCCTGATATCCCAGAAAGATCACATCGCGCAGTTCCGGCCTCTCTTCAAAATGCCTGAACTCACTATGTGCAACGCCGATGCCTGCTTCTGCAAAATCACAAAGGCCGAATGAGCCATCCGGTGCCATCAGCACATTGAAGAGATTAAGGTCACCATGCAGGAAGCAGGGCTGGTTTCGTGGCCGGGCCTGCCAAATGTCGATAATCTCCTCTGCCAACCGCCGGTCTTCGGGGGCCCGAAGCGCGTTCTTGAGCTGTGTTGCTGTTCGTATCAGCGGGTCCGTGAAGGCGGGGTTTGTATGGTCAATTTGATTTGACGCGTCGGCATGGAAATCGGCAAGAGTTGCGCCAAGCCGCTCCGCTAATTGTTGTCGCTTGTCCGGTTGGTAGGGCATGTTGTGTGCAAGTGGTACGCCTTTGAGTTTGCTCATGCGAAGGAAACCTTCCATGGGCGCAAAAAGCGGATTGGAGGGAAGGCGAAGCTCTCCTTGATCCAGTAGCACCGGCACATCAAACCCGCCGATGTGGCGACCACCCAGGGCTTTGAGTGCTTCGGCCTCGCGAAAGAGCAGGGCCGCAGGCGTGCCAAGGCCACCGCGCTTGCGGACAAGTTTCAAAACGGTTCCGTCGCCCAGATCATAGACAACACCCCAGACACCCTGGCCAAGTTCAGTCCAGGGCGGGGGAGGCATGGTGCTGCCTTGCGCGCAGAGCGTTTCATGAACAATGTCTTCGATGCCGCTTAATCTCATGGGCGACATGGTAGAGCATTTTCAGGGGAAAAGAATATCTTCGGCCCTTTAAAAAGGCGCCGGAACAACTCTTGGAATTTTTGCCGAGACGGGTTCGTTCTCCAGAAGAACCAATCAGGCAAAAAGAAAGGGCGGCCTATGGGGGATGCCGCCCTTTCGTGCCAACGATCTTCGTCGCGGCTCTAATTATTCAGCTGCCGATACTTCCGAAAGCGCGTTTGTGTTGGCAGAGAAATTGATCGTCTTCAGGAATTTGATGCCTTCTTCGGCAATGTCATCGCCGATCATCCGGTCGCCTTCGTCCTTCAGCTCGTCCATGTTCACATACACAGCATAGAAAGCTTTGGTGCGATCAGTAATGATGCCAGCCTTGAGCAATGTTTTGATAAGAACACGGAAAATGTTCGTACCTTCTCGCATGGCTTCGCGGCGATCTTCATCGCCAACAGCTTCGAGCATCTCTGCCTGTACAACTTGCCAGTCGATGCCGAACTCTGGATAGAGAACTTTCTTCTGTTCAGGGTTCACCAGATTGAACAAAAGCGTCTGGAAACAATGTGCTGCCCAGTCTTCAATCACATTCCGTTCTTCTTCAGAAAGTTTTGGAATGGTTCGGTCTGCCCAGATCTTGCCAAACTTGTGATGGAAAGCCTCGTCTGTCATGACAAGCTGCATCAGCTTGACCATGAGCGGGTCATTGGACTTCGTGTACATGGTGGCAAAGGCCCCCATGGCGAGCCCTTCGACCAGCATCTGCATGCCAACGATCTTTTTGTAAACCTCTTTGGCTCCCACAATGTCGGTCAGGAGATCGCCCAGTGTCTGGCCAACAGGCAATGGCTTGCCCCAGCGCGCTTTTACATATTGCGAGAAGGCTGTGACGTGACGGGCTTCTTCGCGGGTCTGGTTGGCGGCATATTCCTGTGCGCCTGGGTCCAGCAGAATATGACAGAGGCTCGACGAAAGGTTTAGCGCGCCCTGCTCACCATGCAAGATGGCAGACAGCATCCAGCGAGCAGACTGGTTTGCAAATCGTGTTTTTTCTTTTTCCGTCAATTTCTGGAAGCAGGGAAGGCGCAGCTCGACGAAGAACTCGTCCGGCAGCAGGCGCTGATTTTCCATGTCAAAAGGTTCGGAGAAATCGATGTATTTCGTGTCCAGCGGATCCCAGAAATGGTCATGGGTTGCGGAAATGATCTTGTCGAATGCAGTCGACCGGTTGCCATAGCGCTCCACGTCCATCATGGCCGGGAAATCATCCGGGGCGCACGCATTATAGGCGGCGTCCTTCGTAATCTGCTGAGTTTTAGACATTATTCCTCCAGTTTGACCGGCGCTCGAAAAGCTGCTCGTGGGTACATGCCTCACGGGATGGTCTCTTGACCCGGTTGTTCGATTTGGGCGCGGCGTTTCCTCCGCGTCCCCGATTTAGTCTACCTGTGGAAAAATAGGGTCGGGGCCCGTTTCAGACAAGAGGGAAAGTGACACTAACGTCATGTTTGTTGGGGTCTGCAAAATGCCGCCGCCTCGGTTGTCGGAAAATCGGCGCCCCTAACGCCGGATTATGTGTGTCCCGCAGGTTTAAAGTTTCATATTTTCCGGAGCGTCTTCTTTCGTGGGCACGGATTGGGGTTTGGTTAACGCTAAAGCGCTACAAGATTCAAACCTGCAATTGTGAGTTTCAAGAGCGATTCCCATTACATCACGCCAAAAACTGTGCTATCCGAGAATAGTTAGATTGCTGGATTAGAGCGCACACGCACTTGATTTACTTTCTGACAAGGGGGTCTGGTCCCTTACCGGGATTGGACGACGAAAACGAACGACACGGTGTATGTAGGTGTCGAACGAAGGCGCTGCGTATTGGCGTCTGAACAAGATGACCGGCAATAATGTCGGCAGGCTGCGAAAAGCAGCATTGGGAGGGGGTATTGCGGAAGACATCCTTGATGGCTTTTGCAAGGGTTCAGGCAGTGGCAGCAATGACTGACATGTCTGAGTTCCATTCCAGGTAGGTTTAGCCACCTGAATTCCCCCTAATTGTTTTGGCGCCAAAGGCGCAACGAGGGTCGCTGTTTTTTTGGCAGCGGGCGCGCGTTTGCTGAGGCGCTAGTATTGTTTAGCCGTCGCAAAGACGGTTTGGGAGACGGGATAAGGTCCATGATCAAGTTACTCGAGGCCCTGGTTTTTAGCACCCGCGCCATTATTCTTGCCGCTCTTGCAGTCTTTACCCTGTATGCTGGCTACTACGCCACGCAGCTGCGGATGGACGCAGGTTTCGACAAGCAATTGCCGGCGGGTCACGAATATATTCAGACGTTCCAGGAATATCGTGAAAAGCTCTTTGGTTCGAACCGCATCATTGTGGTGCTCGAAGCAAAAGAAGGCACGATCTGGAATCAGGAATTCTTCCTAGAATACAAGCTGATCACGGATGACATTTTCTTCCTGCCGGGCGTTGCTCGGCACACCGTGACGTCGCTTTGGACACCTAACACGCGTTACCTTGAAATCACTGAAGAAGGCATTCGCGCCGACGACGTGATCCCGGGTACGGTGACAGCGGAGACCATGACGACATCGGCTCTTGAGCAGATCGAAAACAACGTGATCCGTGGTGGTTTTGTAGGCCGCCTTGTTGCTGAAGATTTCAAGTCAGCGATGATCACGGCAGAACTTCTGGAATTCGATCCACGCACACAAGCCAAGCTCGATTATTTCGATCTTGCGGCCAAGCTTGAGGCGGAGATCCGCAACAAGTATGAAACCGAGGACGGCAAATACACGGTTCGCATTATCGGCTTCGCCAAGCTTATTGGTGACATTGCAGATGGCGCTCAGTCGGTTGTGGTCTTCTTCTTCGTCGCATTTCTGCTGACGGTTCTCTCTGTTTACCTCTATTCCCGCTCAGTCATTCTGACATTCCTGCCACTGTTTGCGTCTCTTGTATCTGTGGTTTGGCAATTCGGCGTGTTGGCCTTCCTGGGCTACGGCCTTGATCCTCTGGCCATCCTGGTGCCCTTCCTCGTCTTTGCGATCGGGGTGAGCCATGGTGTGCAGCAGATCAATCTGATCACGGCGGAGATTTCGGCAGGCGCAACGCCGGAGCAGGCAGCGCGTACAAGCTTCTCCGGTCTTCTGATCCCGGGTTCCATGGCACTGCTGACCGACCTTGTCGGCTTCGGTACGCTCTACATGATCCCGATCCAGATGATCCAGGAGCTGGCGATCACGGCATCGATTGGTGTGGCGCTAAAAATCATCACCAACCTGATTATGTTGCCGGTCTTGGCATCCTACTTCACCTTTGACGAAGGCTTTGCGGGACGTGTGGCGAAAGCTCGTGATTTCCGTTTGAAAATCATGGCCTTCCTCGGGAATATCGCAAATCCGAAAACAGCCGTCGTGACGCTGATTGTTTCGACCTCGCTCTTCGGGGTTGCTGTCTACGAAAGCCAGGATCGCCATGTTGGTGCTCTGCATCCCGGTTCACCTGAACTTCATCCCGACGCCCGCTACAATGAAGATAGTCGGATGATTGCAGAGAAGTTTGCTCTGGGTCTGAACCTCTTGACGGTTGTGGCGGAGACGCCTTCGGAAGCCTGTATCAAATATGATTACATGCGCTATCTGAACCGCTTCACCTGGTACATGGAAAATGTGGAAGGCGTGACACTTGCCATCTCGCTTCCCTATGCCGTGAAGTCTTCCTCATCAGGTTGGAACGAAGGCGCGCTTAAATGGGCAGCACTGCCACGTAACCAGTTCGCTCTGGTGCAGGCGGTGGGTCCGGTACCACCATCAACCGGCCTCTTGAACCAGAACTGTTCTGTTATGTCGCTTCTGATCTTCCTCGAAGATGCGAAGGCAACAACGATCGAACGGGCAGTGGATGCTGTGAAGCTCTGGCGTGATGAAAACGTGCGCGAAGACGTCACCATTCGCCTTGCATCCGGTAATATGGGTGTGCAGGCAGCGGTGAACGAAGAGATCGAAGAGTCTGAGCTTCCAATGATGCTTTGGGTTTACGTCGCGATCGTTGCGCTCGTGATCCTGACGTATCGTGACTGGCGTGCAACGGTGGCGTGTACGATCCCGCTCACCTTCGCAACCTTCTTCGGTTACTGGTTCATGGAAGTGCTCCAGATCGGTCTGACAGTTGCAACACTGCCTGTGATGGTTTTGGCTGTGGGCCTGGGTGTGGACTATGCGTTCTACATCTACAACCGCGTTCAGTTCCATCTGGCTGAAGGCATGAACATTACGGACGCGTACAAACAGACCTTGTTTGAAACGGGTATGGCCGTAGTGTTCACCGCGATCACGATGGCGGTTGGCGTATCTACATGGACCTTCTCGGCGTTGAAGTTCCAGGCGGACATGGGGCTTCTTCTGACCTTCATGTTCTCCATCAATATGATCATGGCGATTACAACACTGCCGGCTATCGCAGTGGTGCTCGACATGGTTCTGCCGCGTAAGCGTCCCGTAAAGGCGCCGTCTGGTGCCCTGTCGCACTAAGACAAAATAAGCGGTGACACTTTCGCCGCCGGGGAACCTCCCCGGCGGCGTTTTTCATTAGGACGCGAGGCCTGTAACGGTTAACCCTCGCCCGTCGAACCGGAGGCAATCATGCTCGATAAAATTCTCTCTCTTCTCGAAAAAGGCCCCAAGGCACCGGCTGCATCTATTGGGTCTGGCGATGCCAAACAGGTCGCGGCAGCCGCATTGATGGTTGAGGCCGCCCGTCTTGACCGTGATTTTGACGATGGCGAACGCGCTACAATCGTAAAAGTAGTGAAGGCACAGTTTGGTCTCACAGATGAAGCGGCTACTGATCTCGTTGACGTGGCTGAGAAGCGCCAGAAGTCGAATTATTCCGACATGGCCTTCATTAATATTGTTGCCAAGAGTTTTGATGAGACAGAAAAGAAAGACCTGTTGAAAATGCTCTGGACTGTTGCCCTGGCAGATGGTCACCTGCACAAGTTTGAAGTGCACTTGGTCAACCATGTGGCAAACCAGTTGGGTTTGAGCGCAGCTGATACAGAGGCTGCAAAAGCCGCTGCCCAGGCTGCAAAGGGCTGAGGCGTCCTGGCGCAGAATGAAAAAGGCCGCTCTTCACGGGCGACCTTTTTGTTTGCTTCGAGGAAAAAGCATTTAACGCAAGCTGAGGCCGGTCGCCGCCTCCAGCTCATCCAATGCCTGGTTTGCGTTCAGGACTTTGATCGTCGTCATGCCCAGTGCTTTGGCAGGCTTCAAATTGATACCAAGATCGTCAAGATAAACGGATTTGGTTGAAGCGACGCCAAGCGCCTCGCAAGCCATCTGATAAATCTTCGGATCGGGCTTGCGGATCCCGGCCTTTGAGCTTTCGATAATATGGTCGAACAGCGACATGACGTGCGCGACCGCTTGCGCCTTGTCATGGCTGCGTGCCATGCCGGCCCCTTCGCCCGCGCTGACATTGTTGGTGATACAGCCCACTTTGAAGTGCTGCTTGCAGCGCTTCAGCGCCTCCACCATTTCAAGGCGAATATCACCAGACAGCAGGCTCACAACCTCGCGGCCGGTCACGCTGCCGCCCCGGGCTTCAGCTTCCGCCAGAAATTTTGCATCGAACTCATCAAGTGAAATTTCGTTCCGCTCAAACAGCGCCCAGGCATTCGTGTCCGGATTGGTTGAATTGATGCCGCGGATAAAGTCTGCGGCAAGGCCACGTTCCTGTTCAAAACGGTTGAACGCCTCAAACGGGCTTGAAGTAAGTACCCCGCCAAAATCCCAAATGACGGCCTCAATATTTTCGTTTTTCATGAAGATCTCCAATGTCGGTGCCGGACCCTACCCGAGGTGCCTCGTCCCGCCAAGCTGCTTCCGGCCCGTCGAAAGTCTTGGGTTTCCCCGAAGCAGAAAAGTGCCTTCGCCCCGTGAAAAAGTAGACCAGTCTATATATTACGAAAGACCAGCGAAATCCGGATAAACACCATGCCGACCCCCATGATCCAATCCGCCCCTAGGCCAGCTACAAAAACGAAGGGAGAGCTGACCTGCCCCGCCCGGCATGGCCTCACGCAGGCCAATATATCGCAAACCCTGGAGCGCACAGTCCGCTACTGGATGGCATCGAAGGAACGAGAAAAAGCGGCCTGATTTACTCGGCTCGCTTGACCAGACAATCCTGGCCTTTTGCCTTGAGCGCTTTGCAGGCTGTATTGGCTGCGGAGCGCTCATCAAAGGCACCGAACCGGACACGGATGTAGGTCCCGCGTGCGCCAAGGTCTGCCGTCTCAAGGTCAAGGGCCGCATTGCCAATGATCTCGGCATGGCGGGTCTGAACCTGTGCCCATGCTCGTCGTGCATCAGCCTCTGAGCGCACCGACAGGAGTTGGATCAAATATTGCCCGGCTTGTGCGAGCGAAGTTGACGATGCGGGTGCCACCGCTGCAGGCGCCGCTTGGGCGGGATTGACCGCCGCGACTATCGGTGCTGCGATTGTGGACTCTGGTGTGGTTGCCGTTTCGATGATCGGTTCAATCCGGGCGGGCGCACGGGCTGGTGCCGCCGGGGCAGGCTGTGGAAGCTCAGTGGCAGGTGAGGTTGTCTCCGCTTCCGCCGCCGAGGTTACAGCTTCGCCAACCGACCCGGTTGAGGGCGCGGTGCCTGCATTAAGGGCCGGGCGAAGGTCAATTTCTTCCGGCGACGTGGGTGCGCCAACAGATTGCGGGCTGGAAGGCGTGAGCACGGCCGCAATGTTTCCTGCGGCCCCAATCGGATCAGTACTCGTTTGTGCACTGGCAAGCTCGCGTGTGGGCGCAACACTTTGTCCCTCATCACCACCGCCGAGGATTGCAACGGCGGTGGCTGCGATCACCGACACGGCAACGAGGGCCAATACGCCAACCAGACGCCGCTTTGAGCCGCGTTCTTCCGCGTCCTCATCCGTCGCGATAATAAACTCAGGCTCCGGTGTTTGTGGGCGAGGGTCTATGGGGGCGGGCGCATCCGTTGGAGACGATTGAGGAGCCTCTTGTTGGGCTATAGCTTCTGTGGGTGCAGCCTCAAGCTCGTTGTAAACAGCGTTCTCATCCTCCGCAGGCACCGCTCGATCGTCTGGATTAATCGAGGACGGGGTGGCCTCCCCTTTGCGGACAAGTAATTGACTAGTGAGTGGAGCGGGCTTCTTCGCCATTAGGCGGCACCACGCATCGACGCTTCACGGTTAGGGTCGAGCGCTTCCTTCCGAACGGATGTTTTTCCCGCCAGCAAGGGCGACGCGGCTTCGCCCGTCAAGCGACTGCGTAGAAAACTCCACAATTCGGTAATTTCATCAGGTGAACGCGATTGTCCACCAAGCTCCATCACTGTGCGCCCATCAATCATGGCAGACGCGAAATCTGTTCGCTGATGAACCACGGTTGGCGAAACGGCCCCATGGTGCGAAAGCGCAATTGCTGCTTCTGTTGTAATGCGCGCCCGTGGGCTCGCGCCGTTCAAAACGAAAACCAATGGCTTGTTCCTGCCCTCGCAGATCTCAACTGTCGCACCAGCCGCCCGCAGGTCGTGCGGGGACGGACGTGTCGGGATCACCACCAGGTCCGCTTGCGCGATCACCTGACCGATTGTTGTCGTAATGGCTGGAGGTGTATCGATCACAACCAATCCTGTTCCAGATGCCCTGAGCGCCGCAAGATCGGCTTCAAGACCATTATCACTTGCACGAACAAACGAAGGCGTTTCCGCTTCGCGTACATTCCACCATTCAGACAGGCTCCCTTGCGGGTCCGTATCCATCAACACGACAGGGCCTGCCCCGGTGCGCTCAGCTTCGACCGCAATATGCCCGGCCAGGGTGGTCTTACCAGACCCGCCCTTCTGAGACGCGAACGCAATTACGTACATGACGCACAACCCCTGTTTACCGGCGGGCTTTCATTAAAGGATGCGAACACATCCTCTTGTGCCTGGCTGACATCAGTTCCCGCTTTAACCGTGCAGCTTTAGTCGACACCGAACGACAACCGATCATGCGAATCAGTTGTGTTAACGCAGATTAACTTTTAGGTCGCCCAGCCTCAATAGTGTGGATAACTCGATTGTGACCTCAAGGTCACTCTTTTGGTCTAGGACCGCGGGCGAATAGCCCATTCCCGCACCACCTTCACCATGGCACGGGTGAGAAAGCGCAAATCAGCCTCCGAAATGACCAAGGGGGGCGTTGTATAGACAATATTGCCAAACGGACGGACCCAGACACCCTCTTCAACAAAACGGCGTTTAAGCCATTCAATGTCGTTCAAACCCTCAATCTCGATCACGCCGATCGCGCCCAGCACCCGCACATCACGTACGCCCTTAATGTCGCGGGCAGGGGCGAACTCCGTTTTAAGCTGTGTCTCAATTGCGGAGACCTGTTGCAGGCGCGGTTCCTGCTCAAAAAGGTCAAGCGCTGCATTGGCGGCGGCACAGGCAAGCGGGTTGCCTGTATAGGTGGGGCCGTGCATCAGCGCCCGACCGGGCTCGTCTCCAAGGAAAGCTTCAAAGATCGGTGCGCGGGCCGTCGTTGTGGCAAGCGCCATCGTGCCGCCCGTCAGCGCCTTGGAGAGCGTCATAATGTCCGGCACGATCTTGGCCTGATCGCAGGCAAAGAGTGTGCCCGTGCGCCCGAAGCCCGTGAAAATCTCATCAACAATGAGAAGCACTTTATGTTTGTCGCACGCGCGACGCACCATGCGCAGGGTCTCCGGCGCATGAAAAATCATGCCACCTGCACCTTGCACCAAAGGTTCCATCACAATCGCCGCAACCTTGGGTGCATGTGCAGAAAGGAATTGATCAAACGCTTTTTCGCCCGCCTCATCGCGCGGCAGATCAGTGATGAAATGTTCGGGGATCACGCCTTTAAACAGCGTGTGCATACCTTCATCGGGGTCGCAGACAGCCATCGTGCCGAGCGTGTCCCCATGATAGCCGCCTCGAAAACTGACAAAGCGCGTTTTGCCGCGCTCGCCCTGATTGAGCCAATATTGCACGGCGATTTTCATCGCAATCTCAACCGAGACCGAACCTGACTCCGAGAAAAACGTGTGCGCAAGATCGCCAGGCAGCAAATCTGAGAGGCGCTTGGCAAGACGGAAGGCTTGCTCGTGTGCAAAGCCACCCAGCATGATGTGCGGCATCTCCTCAAGCTGGCGTGCGACGGCAGCGCGAATATGCGGATGATTATAGCCATGCGCCGCCGTCCACCAGGATGACACGCCGTCGATCAGCTCTCGCCCGTCAGCAAGGGTGATGCGCACCCCTTCGGTTTTAACCGCAGGCAAGGACATGGGCACGGTCTGCATCTGTGTGTAAGGCAGCCAGACATGTTGTGCCCCGTCCGCCAACCATTGAGGCGGGTCGGGATAGAGCGGATTGATCGGCTGGTTCGTCTTGGTCACGGGGGGCATATCTGTCTCCTCGGCCTTTCAGCCGGCACTCCCTCTAGCGATGAGGGCGCATTTAGACTTCAGACGGGCAGCTATGTGCCGGCATAGGCTCAAGGCCGAGCTTGTCAAACAGTGCCTGATCTTTGCCCTGGCCAGGGTTCTTTGTGGTGAGCAGCTCATCGCCAACGAAGATCGAATTTGCACCGGCAAGGAAGCATAATGCCTGCGTTTCGTCAGACATCCATTCACGGCCCGCTGACAGGCGCACAATGCTCTTTGGCATCATGATGCGCGCCACAGCAATAGTGCGAATGAACTCGATCGGATCAATCTTGGCATTCTCACCAAGCGGCGTGCCTTCAATCGGGATCAGCATATTGATCGGCACTGATTGCGGATGCTCGGTCAGGTTTGCCAGCGTCATCAGCATGCCTGCGCGGTCCGTGCGTTCTTCGCCAAGGCCCAGAATGCCGCCGGAACACACATTGATGCCTGCCGCTCGCACACGCTCAAGCGTATCAATGCGATCTTGATAGGTTCGCGTTGTGATAATCGAGGGATAGAACTCTTCAGACGTATCCACATTGTGATTGTAATAATCAAGGCCCGCATCTTTGAGCTGGATCGTCTGGGCGGGGGAGAGCATGCCAAGCGTCATGCAGGTTTCCATGCCCATATCGCGCACGCCCTTGATCATCGCGACAATCGCGGCCATGTCGCGGTCCTTTGGCTCCCGCCAGGCAGCACCCATACAATAGCGCGACGCACCAGCCTCTTTCGCCCGCCGTGCGCCCGCCAGCACTTTTTCAACTTCCATCATTTTGGACGCGCTAAGACCCGTCTCATAAGACGCGCTCTGCGAACAATAAGAGCAATCTTCTGCGCAGCCCCCGGTCTTGATGGAGAGCAACATGCTCTTTTGCACTTCATTTGGTTTGAACCAGAGCCGGTGCACGGTCTGGGCTTCGAAAATGAGATCGTTGAACGGCAGCGCAAACAGCGCTTCCACCTCGTCGCGGGACCAGTCATGGCGCACGCCATCTTCCAAAGCCGATTGTGCTGATGTGCCAGAAGAAGCGGAGAGGGGGGTCTGCATATTCATGAAACTATCCCTGATCAGAAGTCACGCTGAGATCACGCGAAAATCGCGTGGGGCCTGAATGTGACAGGCCCTATTTTGCCGTGAGCATAGGCGGAACTGACTTCATTGCAAGCACCCGTGAGACGATATGTCAGGCACGACACCAGGTACGGGCAATTGACAGAATTTACCCGTCGGCGCAGGTTGGCGGCAAATCTAACGTGCCTTGCAAAAAGACGCAGCGGCACCCGTCAGATTAACCAAAAAGGGCTGAAAATGGGGACATTGGACGATATGGCACGGGCCAAATTGGCCGAACTGGAGGCTCAAAACCTCCGCCGTCGCCTGATCGACACGGACCGCCTGAAAGACGCCTATGTCGAACGGGATGGCAGAACCCTGATTTCATTTTGCTGCAATGATTATCTCAACCTCGCCCATGATCCCCGCGTTATCGAAGCCGCGAAGTCCGTGGTGGATCGTCATGGAACGGGCTCTGGTTCATCCCGTCTCGTGACCGGCAATCACACGCTTTTCGGGGAGCTGGAGCGCCGCCTCGCCAAGCTCAAGGGAAGCGATGATTGTGTGATCTTCGGCTCTGGCTACCTCGCTAATCTCGGCATTATTCCTACACTCATGCGGCCCCATGATCTGATCCTGGCAGATGAGCTGTCCCACGCCTGTCTGCTCGCAGGAACAGAATTGTCCGGCGCGAAGAACCATCGCTTCCGCCATAATGATATGGCGCATTTGCGGGCGCTGCTGGAAGCGCATCGCGGTGAGGCACAAAACTGCCTGATCGTGACCGATGGTGTTTTCTCAATGGATGGTGATGTGGCACCGGTCGCAGAGATGGCGGCGATGGCCAAAGAATTTGACGCCTGGTTCATGACCGATGATGCCCATGGCATCGGCGTCCTGGGGGAGGGGCGCGGGTCGTCTTTCCTCTCCGGCACGAAGGCAGATGTACCGCTGCAAATGGGTACGCTCTCAAAAGCCATCGGATCGTATGGCGGGTACCTTTGTGCAAGCCAGCCGGTGATCGATCTCATTCGCACCCGTGCCCGCACCTTGATCTATTCAACCGGTCTGCCCCCGGCAAGTGTTGCAGCGGCTATTGCCGCTCTCGACATTATCGAAGCGGAACCGGAATTTGCGGCGCTGCCACTTCAAAAGGCGCGACGCTTCACACGCGCACTCAATCTCCCGGAGGCGGAAAGTCCCATCGTACCGCTTGTGGTCGGGGACCCGGAGATCGCCCTGTCCGCCTCTGCTTATCTGAGCGAGCATGGCTTTCTTGTCGCAGCCATCCGCCCGCCGACCGTACCTCAGGGGACGGCGCGTTTGCGCTTCACGTTCACCGCCGCTCACCGGGACGAAGATATTGATCGATTGGCGACCCTCGTCGGCAAACATGTTCTGACCAAGGTGGCCGCCGAATGAGCCTGATTTTCGTTACCTCGTCCGGCACGGACATCGGCAAGACATTTGTCTCTGCACTCTTGCTGCGGCAATTGAAAGAAAAGGGCAAAACAGTAAAGCCGCTGAAGCCACTCTTGAGCGGGACAGAAGGCGTGCCACTTGCCCAAACCGACACCGGACGTCTGCTGCAAGCGGTGGGAGAAACGGTAACAGTGCAGAGCTTCAAGGCGGCAACGCCCTGGGCGTTCAAAGAGCCGCTTTCGCCAGACATGGCGGCACGCCGCGAAGGCGTGACACTTGATCTTGGTAAGCTGACAGACTTCTGCCTCAAGGAACAAGGCTTCGATCATGTGCTGGTTGAAGGGGCGGGCGGCGTGCTCGTACCAGTGAACGAGAGTGCCACCATGGCGGACTGGATGCTCGCGCTCAAAGCAAAGGCAGACCTGAAGGTCTTGCTGGTGGTGGGCTCTTATCTTGGCACCATCTCGCACACATTATCAGCCATGGAGAGCTTGGCGGCCCGTGGTCTCGGTCCGGCGGCGATCATCATCTCGACCTCGGTGAGCAATCCTGTCCCGGTTGAAGAGACGCGAAGCGTGCTCGCACGCTTTACAGGTGATGTGCCGATTGTGGCAATTCCACGGATCAAAGAAAACGGTCCCGCCTTGCTTGAAAGCGGAACCGTGCCGGATCTGACAAAATACCTGGACTGAAATCCAGCGTGGCGGTCAGCCTTTGGGACCAAACAGGAACCACAAGATCACACCGAGAACCGGCAGCAACAAGATCGCAACGATCCACAGAACTTTGGTAAGCGTGTCAGCATTGCTCTGAACGGTTTTCACGATCGCATAAATATCAGCGACCAGAATGATGAAGCCCAAAAGCCCGTTGACTTGAAAGTCCATGAAATATTCCCTTTAACAAATACATCCACGGACGAGTCTACCCTCATATAAGCGGTGCGTCGATGGCGCCTTCATGGGCAAGCAGCCATTGCTTGGCGGGTAGTCCACCCCCAAAACCGGTAAGCTTGCCGTTCGCACCGATCACCCGGTGGCAGGGAACGATAACGGGGATTGGGTTTTGCCCGTTCGCCAGACCGACCGCGCGAACAGCCTTCGGATTGCCGATCTCAATGGCAATGTCGCGGTAAGCACATGTCTCACCATAGGCAAGTTTTGTGAGGGCAGTCCAAACACTGAGCTGAAAATCGGTCCCTTCAGGCGCAAGCGTGATGTCGTCGAACGTTTTGCGACCTCCGGCAAAATATTCATTGAGCGCCATCACGGCTTTGTCCATATGCGCACGTGCGGCATCACAGGGGTTTGCCTCTTCCGGCAGCACTTCATTTTCTTGTGCAGCAAAAAGCACGCGCGCAAGCCCGCCTGAATGCGTACCAAGGCGGATCGGCCCGATGGGGCTATCGATCGTTTGCACATAGAGCGGGGCTTTCATCTTGGGCATGTCACGTCTTTCTGTTTCGGTCGTCCGCCAGTTCACTCGCTCACTCACTCGCAAGGCTCGTCCATAAGTGAAGCGCCGCATAACCGCGCCAGGGCCTCCAGCTCTGCGCAAGAGAGCGAAGATCTTTTGCGCTTAACCTGCCCCCTTTTGGGGCCGCCGCTTTTTGCAGACCAAGATCACCTTCTGGAAACGCATCGGGGTCGCTGAGCGCGCGAAGGGCAATGTAGCTCACCGTCCACGCACCCATTCCTTTAAGGCCGAGCAATTGTTTGCACGTTGCCTCCAAAGGTGCTGTCGGGTTGAGTTGAAGCCCCTGTGCTGCGACGGCGCGCCCGAGATTAAAAAGCGTTGCCGCCCGCGAGGAGGGAAGACCAAGAGTTGCAAGGTGAGGCAAGCCCGCCGCCAAAATCTGCTCAGGCGTCGGGAAGAGATGCGTCGGCCAATCAGGCCCCGGCGTGAGATCAAGGGCCGTGCCATACCGCATGACGAGCCGCCCGGCGAGCGTGCTTGCACCCTTGACCGACACTTGCTGACCAAGGATGGCACGCATTCCAAGTTCAAACCCGTCATAGGCACCGGGCACGCGCAGGCCTGGTCGGGCGGCAACCAGCGGGCCGATTAAGGGGTCGCCCGTAAAATGGGCTGCAATGGCCGCAGGCTGCGCATCAAGGTCAAAAATCTGTCGCGCCCGTGTCGCCAGTTTCGCGAGTGGAAAGGGCGTTTCGGCCAGAACGCGGACCCACAGAATATGTCGTGTTGGGTCGGCTGTTGCTTCGATAAAGGCTCTCGCCCCCTCTAAGGAGACAGAGCGGCGATAGCTTGTCTCTGTCACCACTTCCACACCGGGTATGAGGCGCGAACGAAAATAGTCGAGCATCAACCCCCAGTCGAAGGGCGGACGAAAACCCAGACGCAACTTGATATCGAACGGAAAAGTCGGGGCAGCGCGTGCATCGTCCGCCTTTGTGTCCCCGCCCTTTGGGCGGGAGATGGTCTTGCGCGTGTGAGGCTTGGCGCGGGCGCGCACTGCGCTTGGCGTTTCCTTGTAGCGTGTCGCGAATGCATCATTGAAACGGCGAAGGCTCCTAAATCCGGCGGCAAAACATATGTCGGAAATCGGAAGGTCTGTGTCGCGCAACAATTGGTTGGCGGCAAGCAGGCGCCGTGTTGCCCCAACAGCTTCAGGGCTCGCGCCAAGATGCGTCGCAAAGAGCCGTCGCACCTGCCGCTCCCCGAGCCCGAGCCGTTCGGCAAGTGCGCCCACACTGTCACGGTCAAGCGCACCTTCCTGAATGAGCCGCAATGCGCGGGTAACGGTGGCCGCCGTCCCGGCAGCCGCAGGCGTGCCGGGTGCCGCTTCCGGCCGACACCGAAGGCAGGCGCGAAACCCCACCGTCTCTGCCGCCGCAGCAGACGGGTAGAAGGTGCAATGAGCGCGCTTTGGGATACGGGCGGGACAGATCGGACGGCAATAGATGCCGGTTGTTTTAACGCCGGTGAAAAAGCGGCCATCAAAGCGTGTGTCCCGGGCAAGTACCGCCGCGTAACACGCATTTGCGTCCAGGCCGTCAACGCCATCGCTATGTGAACTGTCTAACATGGAGCTTAGTCTAGCCCGGATCGGCGTTTTTCACTCGCCAGATTCGGACATTTATGCCCTAAGGGGCCACAGCATGGAGTCTGCAATATGCGGGTCTACTGCATATCGAGAGCGGTCGCCCTGTGCTTGATTTCGGGTGCCCGATGTCGAGCCCTGATCAGCGCTCGGTAAAGGCCATATCAAGTGAGCGGAAGACGGGCTTCAGCAGGTAGCGAACGAGGGATTTTGACCCCGTCACGATCTCTGCATTCACCACCATGCCCGGCAAGATGGAATGATGTTCGGCACCAAGGCCCACATGGGGCTTTGAGAGCGCGATAATCACTTTGTAGTAGGGCTCGTCTTTCTCGTCGCGGAACGTGGTCGCGGAAATCCGGCGGACTTCGCCCGGGATGTCCCCAAAACGGGCAGGATCATAGGTTGTGATCTTGATGCTGGCCGGATGACCGACCTGGATATGGCCGATATCGATAGGCATCACACGAACTTCGGCAACCAGCTCGTCATTCATCGGAATGAGCTGGGCAACAAGTCCGCCTGGTTCGATGACTTCGCCGATCGTCTTGGCGGCAAGGTCCTGCACAATGCCTTCAACGGGCGCGAAAACGGTGAGCCGCGTCACGCGGTCGGTGAGCTTGTTGATCGCACTGTCCGCTTCAGCAAGTTCTGCCGCCGCTTTGGAGCGTTCTTCAAGTGCTGTGTTGATCAGTGTTGCGTCGAGTTCCTCAAGGCCGAACTCGGCCTCACGCAGCGCTTCACGCGCGCTCGCCAAACTGCCAGCTGTTGTAATGAGTTGAACACGGGTCTGTTCCAGGGATCGTCTTGTTTCCAGGCACACAATGCGGGAGACGAGACCCTTCTCGACCAACCCTTCACGCATATTGACTTGCTCAAGGATCAGCTCGACTTGTTTTCTGAGGCTTTCCTTCTGGCCGGCGAGAGAGCCAACCTCCGTCTGTCGCTGTTCGATGCGTGCCATCAATCCTTCACGTTGCCGGTCGGCCGCTGTAATGGCGCTGTTGAGCAATGCATTTTCTTCGGCAAAAAGTTGCGCGTCTTTAGATGCAAGGTCGGACGACATGGGTCGCGCCTCAACAAACGCCGACAGCCGCTCCAGTTTGAAGGTAAGGGCAGCGCGCCTCGCTGTCAGCTGACCCAGATCGCCTTCAGCCGCAACGGGCTGCAGACGCAGTAGCGCTTGACCCTTTTCAACAACTTCCCCTTCATTGACCAGAACCTCGGAAACAATGCCGCCTTCAAGATGCTGGACGAGTTGTACTTGACCGGCAGGCGTAACCTCGCCTTCGGCCCGGGCAAGCTCTCTGATTTCGGTAACCGTACCCCAGATGATGGCAAGCAGCAGAAAGACGCCTCCGGTGATCAGAAGGTGCTGATAAAAACGCGGCGGTCCGCTCTCTTCGAGGGTCAAAGGCAGTGCAAGTTTCTTCGACAGCAGGTCTTGCTGCGCGATTTTCTTGTTCTTTTTGTCGGCTTTTGTCACCGCATTACCCCGAAACTACATACTTGAATACGCTGTCGCTAACATTGTGAGCGCAATGGGAGCCCGCCTCGCCATTTGCTGGGATTTAAGATGCTCCATTATCCTTAAAATGCACTTAAGCCGCGCCGTTCAAGCGCCCCCATTCAGGCGAGCCAAAACGGCTTCTGGCGCGCCATCAAGCAGCACCCGGCCCTGATCCAGATAGACTAGTCGATCAGCAAGCTTCATATGGCTTGGCCGGTGCGTGACCATCAGGATTGTCGATTTTCCCTTAAGCGCTAGAAGCTTGTCTGTGAGCGCTTTGTCAGCCGCCTCATCCAGCCCGAAGGCGGGTTCGTCCAACAATAAAATGGGTGCATTTTTCACATAGGCGCGGGCGAGATTGAGCCGCTGGCGGACGCCATCGGCCAAATGTGAAAACTCGTCTTGAGAAAACCGGGTTTCCCGCCCATCCGGGAGCGACGCGAGATATTCATCCAGGCCCGCATCATGGAGCGCTTCGTCAATCACCTCATCACTTGCCGTTGGTTCTGCAAGGCGAAGGTTTTGAGAAATCGTGCCGTAGAAGAAATTGGCATGCTGAGGCAGATAGGCAAGCGAGTTTCGCATTTCACCAGAATCAAGTTGCCTGATGTCCAGCCCGTCCAGCGCGACAGACCCGGCCTGCGGCTTGTAGAGCCCGGCAATAATCTTGAGGATGGTGGACTTGCCAGCACCATTCGGTCCGTTAAAGGCAACAAACTCGCCGGGTTTAATGTTGAGATTGATCCCCATGAGCGCAGGTTCCGCCCCGGCCGAAAACCGCAGCGACAAATTGTGGATCGACACACCGCCGCTGAATTTCCGGAAGAAAGACGGAAGCTTCCCGGCTTCCCGTTCCAACGGAAACTTCATCAATGCATCCACCTGGCGCAAGCTCTGCGCCACCTGTCCAATGCGTGAAAAGCTGAGGAACATGGATTGGATGGGCCCGAGCACGCGCCAGACAAATGCCATCGTGGCGATGAGCGCCCCGACAGAGAGATCACCGGCCATCGCGTAAATGGTTCCGATGTAAAGCGTTGCCACACCTGCGACCGTCATTAATGTTTGCGCAACGGTTTGAATGAACATGTTAAGGCGCGCGGTCTCTCCGTGCGACAAAGCCGCACGCTCGGAGATGGAGAGGAAGCGCTTCCGCCAAACATCCTCAGCCGTACATTGTTTGATCGTACGTTGTTTGGTGACAAGCTCAATCAGGAAATTCTGCCGCTTGTTGCGAATTTCAGAAGCACGGTCGGTCGCTGTCTTGACAATTGGTGCCATCACCAGCCCGAACAGGATAAAGACGAAAATCAACGTGACCGGCACCCAGCCGAGCGACCCGGCAATCACAAAAATGGCAGCGGCGAAGAGAATGACAAACGGCAGATCAAACGCAGCCGCCGCAAGCGGACCGGTGAAAATTTCGCGCACACCTTCAAACTGACGAAGCCGCCCAAGCTGCGCACTGACCGGTGCGGTTTCAGTCATCGTGACCGGCATATAGAGAAGCTGCTGGAACGATGCACCGCCTACAAGCGTGTCGATACGCGCGCCGAGATAGGCAAGGGCGCGCCCTCTGATCATGCGGAGCACAGCCTCAACCGCGATAATGAGGAGAATGCCCGCGACAAAATAGGCAAGTGTTTCAGACGAGCGCGTGCTGATCACCCGGTCATAGACACCCATGATGAAGATAGGCACCATAAGCGCCGTGATATTGGTGATAAAACTGATGGCGAAGGTTTGAATGATCAGTCGCTTGAACCGACCGATGACGCTCCATATCCAGCTTTGTTGTGCGGCGCGGGATCGGGCACTGCTATCAACACGATCGGTTTGCTCGACAAAATAGGCAGTGCCATATGTCTTGCCGGTCTGAATGGTCGCATTGGTTTCGGTTTTGCCATCAAAGATGGAAAGACTGTCCCCATCTTTCGCATAGATAACCCCGATATTTACGCCGTCGGTAGAAAAAAGACAGGGCAATTGGTCAGGCCGGAGCGCGCTCAGCTTCACCGTGCGCGCTGTCGTTGCGAAATTCAGATTGGAAAGAATTGTGCGCACATCATCAAGATCAAGATCGTCGATGAAATGGGGCAGAGCCTCTGCCAGATGACGCGCTTCACCGCGCCAGCCAAGCCGGTCCAGAAGCGGCAGGAGGCACGCTCCTGCAGGAGAGTGGCTGTCAAAGCCGGTAAGCTTGCCCCCATGCAGAAGCGAGGCAATTTGCGGTTTTCCATCCGCCGCCCGGAATCCGGTTTCACGGCTGAATGAAGGCGCTCTGTTTTCAGCTACGCTGTTCATGACGCCACCATGTGACTATCAACCGCCGGGGATAGGGGCGGCTGGACGAATTGTTTTTCCACTGCGGGGTCTTCCGAAAGCACGCCGCCAGAAATGGTGAAACGCCGGTCGGCAAGCCGCATGAGAGACGGGCGGTGCGTTACAGAAATGATCGTTGGCCCGCCTTTCAGGATGCTAAGGGCCTTGAGGACAGCGGCATCCCCCTTGGCGCACAGAGAATTGTTGGCTTCATCAAAAATCATCACTTGTGGTTTCATCGCCAGCGCGCGTGCAATCGTCATGCGCTGTAGAAAGCCCATCGGTAATTGCTCGGCAATGCCCTGATTGACCTTGGTGTCATAGCCTTCTGGCAGGCGATGAATTTCCG
This sequence comes from Parvibaculum sp., assembly GCA_040223265.1. GTDB lineage: Bacteria > Pseudomonadota > Alphaproteobacteria > Parvibaculales > Parvibaculaceae > Mf105b01. Next base: position 143,715 of record JAVKCY010000022.1, read on the forward strand.
TTTCAAGCTCAATGGCCCGGGCGGCAAGCCGCGCATTGTCAATCGCCTCTCCAGTGCGGAACATGGCAAGGTTTTCAAGGATCGTTCCCTGAAATACAATCGGATGCGGCGGCACGTAAGCAATCCAGTCTGACAGCGCCTTGTGATGCATACCGTTTGCATCCATGCCGTCGATCATGGCTTTACCGCTGGTTGGCTGTAGCTCACCTGAAATCAACCGAACAAGTGTGGACTTGCCGGAATTGTCAGTGCCGGTGATGGAAATCATTTCACCCGGCTGAAGTTTGAGCGACACATTCGAGATGGCATTTGGCAAATCATCGCGGTATCGGAAAGAGAGGTCCTTTAACTCAATGAGACCGGCGAGCTTGTGGATCGGGCCACTCGTCACATCAGATGCGGGCTTCAGGCCAAACAGGCTTGCGGATTTTTCACGGGCAACGTCAACGCTTTGCAATTGTGTCCAGAGGCTCAAGCCCTTGAGCAAGGGTTGAATGGTGCGCCCAGAAAGAAGCGTACACGCCGCAAGTGAACCCATGGAGATGCTGCCATTGATCACCAGCATCGCGCCGACACCGACGACAGCAACCATGGTCACACCGGCAAACACCGCACCAAAACTTTGCGCGATGCCGCCGAGCTCAATCGTGCGATATGTGGCAGATGCACCGGTCTTGAGCAGACGCTCGTAGCGTCTTTGTATCAGGGGCTCCATGGCCATGCTTTTGATAGCGGGAATTCCGTTGAGTGTTTCAACAATGAAGCTGTACCGGCGATCATCAAAGGCCCATCGGTCGTCCAGCACTTTGCGAAGGGCGCTACCGCTCAGCGCTGTGGCAATTACAAGCACAACGAAGAGTGCTACGGGCACATAGACCAGTGATCCCCCAATGACCGCGATCAGCGCCAGAAATACCACCACGAACGGAAGGTCCAGCATCAAAAGGCGTGACTGACCGCCTTCAAAATCGCGAATCGTCTCAATGGCGCCCAACTTGTCCATATAGCCGCCAGGTGTTTCCCTCTCAAACTCGAGCGAGGGAGTTTCCAGAAAGCGATCAACAAGAGTGACGTTGAGCGCATGATCAAGCTGCATTGCATGCCAGATGATGAGGCAGGAGCGCGCATAACGAAATACCGCGTCGATCAGCATGATGCCGACAAGGCCGAAAACCAATAATGTCAGGGTTTCAATAGCCTGGTTGGGAATGATCCGGTCATAGACTTGCAAAAGCGCAAGCGGTGTCGCAAGGGCAAAAAAATTGATTGCGATCGAGCCAACGAGAACAGGCTTGCTCAGCGGTGTGGAGTCTTCAGGCAGAAACGCCTTGAACCTTTCATCCCGGCCCCCGGCAACAAAAATTTTCAGAGAAGCGAGTGCCGAGCGCATCTTTGCCCGCATCCCCTTCGCCGACTCTGTATCTTTTGTTTCGATTCTCATGCACCAGACGCCCTTGTGAGCCGGAGATGGCCCTCAGAAAGCCTGAGATTGCGGGCAAGAATTTGTTTTTTGGTTAATTTTTCATGGGCGATTGGTGATTGACAGATTTCCTGAAAATTTGCTGCACTTTTGGGCCAAATTGTGCCAGCCCAATGCAGCCGTTAACCGCTTGCTAATCACAGCGCCGACGGCCGCAAACCGTTATCCCGTGTTAACCAGACTTATTGACCGGGAGTTAACGTCCAAATCCCACATTTGTTAGCAACGGCAGAACCCTCTCCTTGTCCGTGTGGTGGGTTCAGTGCTGCGCCCCCATGGGACGTGACACGACCGCCGAACCTTGAGTTGCGTAGGAAGGTAGCGAAATGGCTGACGATGTGAACCGCGATGGCGAAGGAAGTGATGTAAACAGCTCGACTGGCTCGGGCGGTGCAGATGATCTCTTTCTATTCGGCGAAGAAGAAGTCGGTCGGCCAAAACGAGAAGAAACAGAAGCGGATCTGAGCGATCTGGAGGGTTCGCGGGCCGCTGATGATGTTACCAACCCCAACATTCACTTAGGCATCGAGCGGGCAGATACTATTTCATCGGATGGCGCGCGCGACGCAACGAGCATTCCTGCCGTCGATGCAACCGGGCCGGCAACATCCGGCAGCGATCCAGCTGCAGGTAACCTACAGGGCCGTGGTGCTCAAGGAAGCCCGTTGGACGGCGGCCTGACTGCGCCAGGCTCTTCCGACGGATCAAACACCTCCGCAGGCGATGGCGCCGCTTCAGCTGCAACAGCTTCTCCAGCGCCCGAGAGCCTGGTCGAGGAGCGTCCAAGTGTGGACCGCGTGGCCGCGGGTGATCTCAACACCGATTTCCGTCAGACAGAACTAACAGAAGCGGCGTCTAGTGCGCCGATCCCTGGCGAGCAGCCAACGGGATCTATCCCCGTTGGCGGCACGGCTCCAACGGGACCTGCGCCGAACGTGGCGCCGGAAGCTATTCAACTTTCAAATCAATCATTTGGTGAGAATGCACCCGGCGCGGTGATCGGCGACCTTTCAGCCTATGATCCAAACGGGTCGGCGGGCCTTACCTTCGCGGTCGATGACCCCCGTTTTGAAGTGGTTGATGGTCAGTTGAAATTGCGTCCCGGCGTGAGCTTCAATCATGAAGCCGATCCACAAGTCCAGGTTACAATTACCGTCACAGACGATGGCGGGTTGAGCTTCGAACAAACTTTCAATCTGACGGTCGGTGATGTGAACGAAGGCCCATCAGATATCTCGCTCTCTAACACGAGCGTTGCCGAGAACGCGGCTGGTGCAATTGTGGGCACGCTCTCAACCACAGATGTGGATGCGGGCGATGCCCACACCTATGCGGTCGACGACGCACGCTTTGAAGTGGTCGATGGATCGCTGAAGCTCAAAGAAGGTGTGAGCCTCAATCACGAGGCGGAAGCCTCCGTTGATGTGACGGTGACCACGACCGATGCCGGTGGTCTCACCTATACGGAGACCTTCTCCATCGCCGTCGGTGATGTGAACGAAGGCCCATCAGATATCAGCCTGAGCAACAGCTCGGTTGCCGAGAACGCGGC
>JAVKCY010000042.1:0-8280 GCA_040223265.1 Parvibaculum sp.
GCCGCGCGGACTGGTAGGTTTCAACCGTACTGCGTGTGAGGTAATAGACAATGCCGGAAACCACAAGACCCAATGGGATACCACCCACCAGCATTGGCACCAGGACCGGCAGCAAGGAGCTGTAAGCCGCCCCCGATACCATGTCCATCGCAACACCGGGTTCACTGGGCGCTTCCGATCCTTGCAGGACCCAATAGCCGACATCATAGGTCGCAAGCCAGATGAATGGAAAGGTGAGCGGATTGCCAACGAAGGTTCCAAATGCTGACGCAATCAGATTGCCCCGTAAAACCCAGGCAACGGCGAAACCGATCGCGAAATGAAACCCGATAAACGGCGTGAAGGAGGCAAAAGCGCCGGCCGCGACCCCAAGTGCCACTGCATGCGGTGTACCCCCAAGACGCCAGACCCTGCGCCAGCCATATTGAAAAACGCGCTTCCACCCACGGCGCGGCCAGAAAGCCTCACGGAGCCGTTGGAGTGGATGAAGTTTGACGCGTCTTTTGAACATGGGCCTTACATCTTATTTGAGACCACGGCTGCCGGGCTTGATCGCCGGAATGGCAGCAAGGTCAGAAGGTAGTTTATCCGCCTCATAGGCAGGAATGGAAAGCTGGGCGAGCGAGGAAAGTTTGACCCCCACTTTCGCTTTTCCGTTTGACCGATCAATGAGACATGCAGCCCCCACCACACTTCCACCTGCTGCCCGTATGGCGCTGATGGCTTCCCGCGATGACAGGCCTGTTGTCACAATGTCCTCGACCATAAGGCACCTTGTTCCCTTGGGGATGTCGAAGCCGCGGCGAAGAACAAACTCGCCTTCCACACGCTCAAGAAAAATCGCCGGAACCCCGAGCTGACGACCCATTTCATAACCAACGATCACACCCCCCATTGCCGGTGAAACCACCAGGTCAATCGGCTTCGCGCAATCGTCTCGCACCAGCGCCGCCAGCGCTTTACACAAGCGCGCCGCCCGCTTCGCATCCATCAACGCGCGGGCGCATTGCAAATACCGGGAAGAATGGAGCCCTGAAGATAGAACAAAATGCCCCTCCAACAGAGCACCTGCATCCCGAAATTCCTTCAGTACCCGCTTCTCTTCCATCTTAAACCCTCTCAAGATTTTATTGCTTTTGAATTAAGGAACTCGAACCCAAACCACATTCCATAACAAGATTTCACCGTCTACACGCGAGCAATCATATTAACAACCGACAGGCCTTTAAGCGCATTGATAATACGGTTCGCATGCTTGAGGTCGACCACATCAAGATCGATCTCAATCTCGTAAAAATCAACATCACGCTGGGCGAGCGTCATATTGTTGATATTGCCCTCATAGTCCGCAATCAAGGTCGCAATCGACCCAAACGCACCCACTTCATTCGCAGCCCGAATTTTGACACGACACACAAAAGTCGAGGCATCCGCGTCCTGAACGTCCCAGGTGGCATCGACCCAGCGATCCGGCTCTGCCTCAAACGCCTCAAGCAGGGCGGATGATATCGGATAGATAATCACGCCCTGCCCCGGTGTCGAGATGCCAATAATGCGGTCTCCCGGCAGGGGAAAAGTATCTTTTGCGAACCGGATTGCATTCCCTCGCCCGCCGCCGCGAAGCTTGACCAGCGGTTTGGCGTTCAATGGGTCAGCCACCACGTTTGATTTGCTCTTGAATTTGGTACGAACTTTCGCGTCTGAATCTGCGGGATAGACCTGATCGAGCACTTCGTGGGCAGCGATATGCCCATCCCCGACCGCAGCAAAAAGATCGCTCAGCGTCTTGTAGCCAAGATTACCAAGCGCGCGTTCAATCATCTTGTCGCCAGCATCCTTGCCAGCACTTTCGAACAAAGAGCGCACCATCTGCCGACCAAGCAAAACAAACTCATCATGCTGAGTCTGCCGTACCGCCCGCCGGATGGCCGAGCGTGCCTTGCCCGTCATCACATAGCCTTCCCAGGACGGCAGCGGACGTTGTGCCTTGGAACGCACAATCTCCACCTCATCGCCATTCTGCAAGGTGGAACGAAGCGGCATGTGCTGCCCATTAATCTTGGTGCCGACGCAACTGTCCCCCACATCGGTATGAACGGCATAGGCAAAGTCGAGCGCTGTCGCCCCGCGCGGCAGGTTGATCAGCATGCCCTTCGGGGTGAAGCAGAAGACCTGATCGGAAAAGAGCTGAAGCTTTGAATGCTCCAGAAATTCCTCAGCGGAGCTGCCATGCTCCAGCATTTCGACAAGCTGACGGAGCCAACCGAACGTATCGATATAAGCTTCGTGCCGCGTATCTTCGTCTGGCTCCTTGTAGAGCCAGTGTGCGGCAATGCCGAGCTCCGCGACATCGTGCATCACCCGCGTTCTGATTTGGATTTCTACACGCTTCTGCTCTGGCCCGACAATTGTCGTGTGGATTGAGCGATAACCATTGTTCTTGGGCGTCGAAATGTAATCCTTGAACCGCCCAGGCACACTGGGCCACCGCCGGTGCAAAATGCCAAGCACGCGATAGCAATCCGCCTCATCATGCACAAGCACGCGGAACGCAAAAATGTCGGACAATTGCTCAAGTGACGCTGCACGGCGCTGCATTTTCCGCCAGATGGAGAACGGTCGCTTCTGCCGCCCGCTTACATCTGCGTCCATGCCATTGCCGGCAATCAGGGAGACAATCTGTTCGCGAACCCGGTCTACGACGTCGCCGCTCTCGGCATTGAAATCATCAAGCCGGTCGGTAATCGCTTTTCGCGCCTCCGGGTTGATAAACTGGAACGAGAGGTCTTCCAACTCTTCACGGAATTCATGCATACCCATGCGGCCTGCCAGCGGCGCATAAATATCAAGCGTCTCCTGCGCAATCCGTTGCCGCTTACTTTCTTTCGGCACGTGATGCAGCGTCCGCATATTGTGAAGCCGGTCTGCAAGCTTCACCAAAAGAACGCGAATGTCATTCGACATGGCGAGCAGGAATTTGCGGAAATTCTCTGCCTGTTTGGCATCCTCGCTATCCCATTCAAGCTGGGAAAGTTTGGTCACACCATCCACCAGCCCTGCGATCTCGCTGCCGAACAGGGACGACACTTCTTCAGGCGTGGCATCCGTATCCTCAATCGTGTCGTGCAAAAGGCCGGTGATAATCGTCGCAGCATCCAACCGCAGGTCAGTCAGAATGCCGGCCACTTCGATCGGATGGGAAAAATAGGGGTCGCCTGAATGACGAAGCTGATTGCCATGCATCTTCGTTGCATAGACATAGGCGCGGTTGAGCAACGCCTCGTCCGCCTTGGGATCGTAGGTCAGGACCTTATCCACCAGTTCATACTGGCGCAGCATTACATCCAACTCCTAACAGCACAAAACAATGATACGGCAAAACATTGACCCAGCCACGAACGAAAAACGCCGCCCTCATGGCAAATGCCGGGCGGCGTCTTTAAAAGCGGGCGAACCCGCTTATGCCTGACCGACGATCAGTCGTATTCCTCTTCGCTCGAACGAGCAGGTGCCGGTGCATCAAGCTGTGCCTGAAGCGCGCGCAGGAGTTCGTCTTCGCTCATGCGGTCACCTTCGCCCAGCGTAACGTCCCCACCATTCTCGCCTCCAGCCTGAACAGCGCCATCGACCATTTCCGGCTCATCATCATCAACCCGTTTCTGGAACGAGCCGACAATTTCTTCGCGGACTTCATCAGGAAGAACGGTCTTTTCAGCAATCTCACGAAGCGCGACCACTGGGTTTTTGTCATTGTCACGATCAATCGTGATCTCAGCACCTGCTGACATGGCACGGGCACGATGTGCAGCCAAAAGGACCAGATCAAAACGATTTGGAACCTTATCGACGCAGTCTTCTACGGTCACGCGAGCCATGATGTCACTCTCCGGGCGCTTCGAGGAAAAGGGATTTGGCCCCTATGTAGGGAGATTGCCCCCCAAACGCAAGCCAAAACAGCACCTTAGCGTCAAGTTTTGAGGCCGTTTATCGTGAACCTCAGCCCAGCCGGTGAAGTCCATCCCGCTCAATTTGAGGCAGTCCGGCAAACAACGCCTCCACAGACAGGCAGGAAACGGGGTGCCGCCAGTCCGGCACGACATCCATCAGGGGTGCCAGAACAAATCCGCGCAGATGCGCCCTTGGGTGGGGCAATTCCAGCGTATTTTCCGCATCTGACACCCTGATCTGCCCGTCAAAATCGATAATATCGAGATCCAGCGTGCGCTCAGACCATCTTTGCGCCCTCACCCGGCCAAAAGCAGCCTCGATCTGATGGAGCGCGGCCAGCAGAGCATCCGGCGACAATTCAGTCTCAATTTCGGCGACCGCGTTAATAAAATCTGGCTGTGGATAAGGCGTCACCGGTGCTGTCCGGTAAAAAGGCGAGACAGATCTGACGCGCACCCCATGCGCAGCGAAGGCAGCCAAAGCCCCCTTCAGCCCGTCTTCAGGCCCACCCCATGGGCCGGGCAAATTTGCGCCAAGAGCAATCAATATCAAGGCACACCCCACAATCTTGCTGTTGCGACCAAAGCCGTTTATCAGAGCCATCTACCAGAGTGGCAGCCCCGAAGACCAGCCAAAACCCGATCCGAGCCAAATACGCGGTAGCGCAAGACCACATCACGGTAGCGCAAGAGGAGAGCCCCCAATGAGCGCCTGTCCACCAGAAGCCCCGCTTGATTGTCCCCTCTGCCCGAGACTTGCTGACTTTCGCAGAGCGAATCAGAAGGCACATCCGGACTGGTTTAATGCCCCCGTCCCCTCCTTCGGTTCCGAAACGGCAAAACTGCTCGTCCTAGGCCTGGCACCGGGCCTGCAAGGAGCCAACCGCACAGGACGCCCCTTTACCGGCGACTGGGCAGGCGATCTCCTATACCCGACCCTGCTCACCTTCGGTTTCGCAAAGGGTGAATATAAAGCCGATCCAAATGACGGGCTCGAACTCGTTGATTGCATGATTTCAAATGCCGTGCGCTGCGTCCCGCCACAAAACAAACCAACAGGGCCTGAGGCAAAAGCCTGTCGGGATTTCCTGAAAGCGCGGCTCGACAATCTACCCAACCTCACAACGATCATTGCCCTCGGCCGCGTTGCCCATGAAAATTTGGTTTCCGTGCTCAATCTGAAGCGGGCAAGCTTCACCTTCGCTCACGCAGCAAAGCACCAATTGAGCGACAGTCTCAGCCTGTTCGATAGCTACCATTGCTCCAGATACAACACCAACACAGGCCGCCTGACACAAGCCATGTTCCACGACGTGTTTCGCGCGGCCCGCGAACATATCAATTCATAACATGCGCATATTGGCATCCATTCTGCCAAAAGCTCGTGCCCTTTGCGAAAAGGCACGCTAGACTTCTCCCTAGAAACAGAGCTCGTTACCACACGGTCGCGCCCGTTACCAAACGGTTGCAGAGGCTCGCACGACAAGGGGAGAAGACAGATGTCGGCAAAGGATGCGACGGAAGCCACGCGCAAAGCACAGCAGGCAACTTCCAAAATATTACCAAAGGATACGGATGAGGATTTTGAACTTGCCCGCAAGGGATTCGTCGGCACGATCCCCGATGCGAAAGTCCTCAACGAAGCCGGTCACGCCGTGTGGGACATGTCCCGCTTTGATTTTATCAAAGGCGATGCACCAGACACGGTGAACCCAAGTCTCTGGCGTCAGGCAAAGCTCAATTCCATCCATGGATTGTTCAAAGTCACCGACCGCCTCTATCAGGTGCGCAATTTCGATCTGTCCAACATCACCTTTATCGAGGGTGACACGGGTTACATCATCATTGACCCGCTCATCTCTGCAGAGCCTGCCGCCGCTGCCCTTGCCCTCATGCGCGAGCATCGCGGCAACAAGCCCGTCACGGCGGTGATCTACACCCACTCCCATGTTGACCATTATGGCGGCATCAAAGGCGTTCTGTCTGACGACGATATCGAAAAAGGTCTTCAGATCATCGCGCCCGAAGGCTTCCTCCAGGCAGCCGTGAGCGAGAACGTGCTTGCCGGCAATGCAATGGGCCGGAGAGCCACCTACATGTATGGTTCCATGTTACCGCCCGGACCGAAAGGCCATGTGGACGCAGGCCTCGGCAAAACTGTCTCCGTTGGCAAGGTGAGCCTTGTGCCACCGACGACCAGCATTTGCGAAACCGGTGAGAAGCTTGTCGTCGATGGTATCGAGATTGAGTTTCAGGTCACACCGGACACCGAAGCTCCAGCGGAAATGAATTTCTATTTCCCGCAACTCAAAGCGCTCTGCATGGCGGAAAACTGCTCGTGCCATCTTCACAACATCATCACGCCACGCGGCGCGCAGGTGCGTGATGCCAAGTCCTGGTCCTATTATATCAACGAGGCAATCGACCTTTATGCAAGTCGCACCGATGTGCTGTTTGCCAGCCATCACTGGCCACGCTGGGGGTCGGGCGCAAGCGTCGCGTTTCTGGAGAAGCAGCGCGATCTTTACAAATATATCCACGACCAGACGTTGCGCCTCGCCAACCATGGGCTGACCCCGCTGGAGATTGCAGAAGACTTCAAACTCCCACCCACCCTTGAAAGCGAATGGTATACGCGCGGTTATTACGGCACGCTGAGCCACAACACCAAGGCGGTCTATCAGCGCTATCTGGGCTGGTTTGATGGCAATCCAGCCAACCTGCACAAATGGCCCCCTGTGGAAGCGGGCAAGCGCTATGTCGCAGCCATTGGCGGTGCGGACGCCGTACTTGAAAAAGCAAAGGAAGCCTTCGACAAGGGTGACTATCGCTGGGTGTCAGAGCTCGTCAATCATCTGGTTTTCGCAGAGCCAGGAAATGAAAAAGCGCGCCACCTGCAGGCTGATGCGCTGGAGCAATTGGGCTACCAGGCTGAAAGCGGGCCATGGCGTGCGTTCTACCTGACCGCGGCACAAGAGCTGCGGTACCCGCGCGCACCATCCGATCAACCACGCCCCGCAGGTGCTGATACGGTGCGCGGCCTGCCAGCATCCGAGCTTCTGGACTCGCTCTCAGTGCGGCTCAACGGACTGAACGCAGGTGCGATTGAGATCACACTCAACCTCACCATCACCGACACAAAAGAAACCTATCTCGTGACGGTGAAGAACGGCGTACTTCATCACGAGCCGAACAAAAAAGCGACAAAAGCGGATGCGACCATCTCTCTCGCACGGCTTACCCTTGCAAGCCTTGCGCTGAAGGAAAAGTCGGTGAAGGAAGTTGTGAGCGAAGGCAAAGCCAAGATTGAGGGCGACGAGACCGCCTTGCAAACCCTGCTCGACTTGCTCGAAACCTTCGACTTCTGGTTTGAAATCGTCATGCCGTGAGGCATCTTTCAAAAGCACGAAACGTCCGGGGCGTATTTCGCCCCGGACTTTTTACCGGGCAAAGAGGCGTCGACGTATGGTGCGAAGGGCAAAGTAAATGAGGCCGCCCGCCAAGCCAATGATCACGAGAGCGACAACACCTGCCATAGAAATCAGGCGTCCATAGCCTGCCCGGTCCGCGCCAGAGCCCAGCATCATTCGCTCCCGTGTCTCGGGCACAATCTTGTCGCCCTCTGCCAGCAACGCGCGTAACTCTTCCGCTTTCTCCGGATGATCATCAATCAGATTATCGGTCTCGCCGGGATCTTCCGCGAGATTGAAAAGAAGCTCGCCATGGCTGAATTCACCCAGCCGCAATGCCCAGGACATAATAATGTCAGGCACGAAAAAATTGGACGCGCGCTTAAGCTTCCAATCTCCAAGGCGGACACCATCCACACGGCGGTTCCAGGCTTCAAAATAGAAATATGGAATAGCATCAGCGCCGTCGCCACGGAACAAAGCAGAGACATCGTGACCATCAAGCGCTCGGTCGGCAGGCAAGGGCGAGCCCGTCAACCGGGCAATTGTCGGCAACAGATCAAGGGTTGAGACCGGCGCAGTAATTTTCGCACCAGCAACCCCACCCCCTGCATAGGCAACAGTTGGGACACGCATACCGCCATCAAAGGACGTGCCCTTGCCATCGCGCAAGCCCCCCGCACTCCCGCCATGATTGCCCATGGCAAGCCACGGTCCATTATCGCTGGTGAACAGAATGAGCGTATTGTCCATTACTCCTGCCGCTTCCAGCGACGCGACGACCTGACCGACACTCCAATCAAGCTCCTGCACCACATCACCATAGAGCCCACGATCGCTTGTCCCCAGAAAATCCGGCGATGCATAAATCGGCACATGCGGCATGGAATGAGCGACATAGAGAAAGAAAGGAGCCTCTTTAT
>JAVKCY010000050.1:0-3383 GCA_040223265.1 Parvibaculum sp.
TCCGCGCAAGCCAATAGAGCGCCGCATCCGCGTCCGACCCGCGCACAGACTTGTGGAGCGCGCTCACGAGATTGTAATGCCCTTCCCGTGACTTGTCGTACATGGGTGCGCGACGCTGAACGAGCTTGTTCAGCGCCGCCACATCGAGCGGTGCCTTGGGCGAAAGGGCAATCAGCTCTTCCACCAGGTTCAACACAAAACGGCCATCGCCGTCCGCCATCGCCCGCAAGGTCTCCCGGGCTGGAGGTAGGAGAGCAAGCTCAGCCCCGCAAAACTTCTCGGCCCGCACCATCAGTTTTTCCAGTGCCACGTCGTCCAACCGGTTAAGCACCAGAACCTGAGATCGGGACAGAAGCGCAGCATTCAGCTCAAACGACGGGTTTTCTGTTGTCGCCCCCACCAGCACAATCGTCCCGTCTTCCATAACCGGGAGGAAGCTGTCTTGCTGCGCTCTGTTGAACCGATGGATCTCATCCACAAACAACAAAGTATTGCGGCCTTGCGTGCGGCGCATGCGTGCGGTTTCAAACACTTTCTTCAGGTCAGCCACACCGGAGAAGATGGCCGAGATTTGTTCAAAGGCGAGACCAACCGCATCGGCCAGCAAGCGGGCCGTCGTCGTCTTGCCCGTTCCCGGCGGGCCCCAAAGGATAATAGAAGAGAGATGCCCTGATGCCACCATGCGGCCAATCGGCCCCTCAGGCCCGATCAGATGATCCTGCCCTACGATCGCAGACAGGTCTGCTGGCCGCATACGGTCCGCAAGGGGACGCCGGTCATCAGCCGCTGGCACAGCATCTGTCTGAAACAAGTCGGTCATGGTCAGGGTTTTTTAGCACGTTTTTCAAGGAAGCCCCACGAGACCAAGCCTGTCGCGGGGATTGGCTTATTCTAGCCAGGAAAGCGGCAGAAAAGCGACGGGCTCAGCCCCTCACCCGGGCTGAAAAGCGCTCCCCGCCCCGTTCAATGGTAAATTCCCACTCGGCACGGCGCCCACTCGTCAACGATTGAAGCTCATCAACAGACCCCACGTCCTCTGGACCGATCATCCGAACAATATCGCCGGGCTGAATACGAAGCCGATGCGCCGCACTGCCGCGCTGAACCCGCAGCACAACCACGCCCGTCAGAAACGGATCCAACCGGAGCTCGTCTGCAAAGGCCGGCGAAAGGTTGCCAACCGTCGCCCCCGAGAACGGGTGGCGCCCGGTAAGCTCCGCTATTTCACGTGCTGGTTCTTCAGGGGCAGCTTCCAACGACATACGCGCGGACGATGCCCGCGACCCTCGTCGATAGCCAAGATCAACGCGGCCCCCAACACTCTTCGTCGCAATGCGGTAACGCACGGCTTGAGGGTCTATGACTTCGCGACCGTCAACCTCATAAATCACATCGCCGGTCTGAAGCCCCGCCCGGTCAGCCGGACCGCCAGGATAGGTGCGCTGCACCAGCGCCCCGCCGGGACGGTCAAGCCCCAGACTTTCCGCAAGCTCAGAAGTTACCGCCTGCAGCGATGCGCCAAACCAAGGACGCTCAACCCCATTCCCGCCGAGCGCCGATTGAACCACTGCACTCACCATATTGGAGGGGATCGCAAACCCGATCCCGACCGAACCACCCGAGCGGGAGAAAATCGCCGTATTGATACCCACCAATTGACCATCCGTGGTGACAAGCGCACCGCCGGAATTGCCGGGATTGATGGCGGCATCCGTCTGGATAAAGAACTGGTAGTCGGTCGCACCGACCTGCGTACGGGCAAGCGCCGACACAATGCCGCTCGTCACTGTCTGGCCAACGCCAAAGGGATTACCAATGGCCAGAACCAGATCACCGACCTCAAGCGTATCACTATCCCGAAAGGCAAGGGCCGGCAGCGCAGGCCCGGAATAATCAATCTTGAGGACGGCAAGATCGGTCCGCTCATCTGCCAGCACAAGCTCCGCCTCGAACTCCCGTCGGTCAGAGAGCGCGACGGTAAACGTGTCACCCTCCGCCACAACGTGGTTGTTAGTGACAATGATACCTTCACCGCTAACAATAACGCCCGAGCCCAGGGATTGCTGCACCCGCTCCTGCGGCATGCCAAAGCTGAAACGGTCCCCGAAGAACTGCTTGAAGAAGGGATCATTAAACAGAGGGCTCGACGGCTGCGCCTGCACGGTCCGCTTGGAATAGACATTCACAACCGCCGGCGCGACGCTGCGCACAACCGGGGCAAAGCTCAGCTGAACCTGCGCCTGAGAAGACGGCACAACCCGGTCCTCGGCCTGCACAGGTACGTCGAGCAACACAAACAGGGCGACGACAAGCGCTGTCGCGGTTCCCCACCACAGAATTGTAAACCAGGATTGTGACATCATTTCCCACACCATGACGCCCGCCAGAACGGTTCGCCCAAACAGATCTTGATTGTTGTTGTGATTGCCCTCGGACGCAAGCCCTCAGCCAATCACCTGCCCCGAAAACATGACCATAAGCAGACCCGGAAACAGCAAAGGGCAGAACGTCACCGCTCTGCCCCTCAAATTCTGTCGTCCCAAAACCTTACGCGGTTTCGAGCGCATCCTCATCGATCATCACCGGACCAGAATCCTGACCCTTCGCTTCGAGATCGCGATCAACAAATTCGATCACAGCCATCGGAGCATTGTCCCCATGACGGAAGCCAGCCTTCAGAACGCGCGTGTAACCGCCATTGCGCTCCTTGTAGCGAGGACCGAGCACCTCAAAGAGCTTCGATGCCCACTTCTGTTCCGGCAGACGAGAAAACGCCTGACGACGTGCATGCAGGTCTTCGCGCTTACCCAGCGTGACAAGCTTTTCAACGTAAGGGCGAAGTTCCTTCGCCTTTGGCAGCGTCGTAATGATCTGCTCATGTTTGATCAGCGCAACGGCCATGTTTGCCAGCATTGCCTTACGGTGGCTGGCGGTCCGATTGAGCTTGCGGCCGGCTTTCCCGTGACGCATGACCCTCTCCTCATTCAAGCGACGGCGCCTCTCGGCACGGTCAGTGATACTCAGTAATGATCTTCGAAACGCTTCGCGAGATCTTCGATATTTTCAGGCGGCCAGCTGGCAACTTCCATGCCCAGATGGAGACCCATTTGCGCCAAAACTTCTTTGATTTCGTTCAATGATTTGCGACCGAAATTTGGTGTCCGGAGCATTTCCCCTTCGGTCTTCTGGATCAGATCGCCAATATATACAATATTGTCGTTCTTCAGACAGTTTGCCGACCGAACGGAAAGCTCGAGCTCGTCCACCTTCTTGAGAAGTGCTGGATTGAATTCCAGTTCCGGATGCTGCTCTTCGACAACAACTTCCTGTGGCTCGTCGAAATTGACGAACACCTGGAGCTGGTCCTGCAGAATGCGCGCTGC
>JAVKCY010000057.1:0-29578 GCA_040223265.1 Parvibaculum sp.
TCTCGGCGATCACCGACTTCGACTTGCCCTGCCCCATCCATTTCAGTATCTCAAGTTGCAGCGCGCTGAGCGCGGGGCGCTCGACCTGTCGCCCAATCTGATCAAAGCGCGCATGAAAAATAACCGCCATGGCCTCAAGAATAGGGCGAACATCCGCCGCTTCGATCAACTTATCCCCGCCAATCATAATCCCCGCCTTGACATACCCACTCCCAAAAAGAGGAATGGCAAGCCCGTGCGATAGGCCAAACGCCGTCACTTCTTGCATGACTACGTCGCCCCCCTCCTCTTCCCGGAAGCTTGTCCAGCACCGCGAGCCGTTGCCAAACTGAAGGTGGGCAAAAGCCCTGTCCCGAGAAAAGTGATCTTCTGCCAAATACCGCTCAGCCCACTCAACCGGCATCACGCTTGCGACGCCAGTCGGGTGATCTGTAAACCGCGCAAAATGGTCAAGCTTCCCATATATGCCGAAATTGAACAGCGAGACACCAAATCCTTCCCGAAACACCCGCACCACATAGTCGACAAGTTCGCCTGCATCGGTAATGCGCGCGACCTCAATCGCGAATTGATCGAGCGACACGTTCATGAGCATTCTCTATCTTTTCAGGTTGAAACTCACCGGCCATGACGAGCGCAAAGGCCGCCCCCAGCATGTTAGAAAAGCGCCTGCCCGTAATTTCCTCAGCGCAACGCCGGATGGCCTGCGCATGCTGCCGCACGGCGCTGTCAGAAATGCCGATCGCAAACGCCACCTCTTTGCTAGACAGGCCCGCCGCCAGAAGGGTTAGCACCTCATTCTGCCGCCCGGTCAGCCCCGCCATACCCACCTCACAAATTACCAGCTTCCAAAAACGAACGCTTTGGTATTTGTAATTGAACCAATCAAAACGACAGCTTTCAAGAGAAACAGTATGCACGAATATTTGATCCGGGTGGCTCTCGCCGCTGCCGACGAGGCCTACCGACAAAGAATGTCCCAACTCCCCCCAAAAGATGACCCAATTCTGCACCAGCTGGAAAACTGCACTCAAAACGCACTCGATGCGCTCGAATTTGCCGCCCAAAAACAACCTAAACCAGAACAATAAAAAACATTTTGTTGACTTATGGTGCGATATATTGAAACGTTTTGTTTCTTTCAATCTGGAGCCAACCCATGGTCAGTGAAACACCACAGCAATCCGAAGAACGCAGGTCGGCCTTAGCCAACTCCCTCGAACAGGCAGGAATAACGCGCACGGCGTGCGCGCGACAGGCCGGGCTCGACAGCGGCACATTCTCAAAATTCATGACTGGCAAACGAACAGGCCTCGCCGTCGAGAGCTGGGAAAAGATCATTGCCCTCTTGCCCGGCACACCGATAGCGGAACTATTGGCACACATTGAGCCCACACCAACAGTGCCGCATTCGCCCATTGACGCAGACGGCTACACCGTGCTCGCGCACGCGGACATTGAGCCAGATCCCGGCAACTATCGCAAAACCTTCGACGAGGAGGCGCTTGACCAGTTTGCAGAAGAGCTTGCCCGTGACGGCTTGCTTGCCCCGCTGGTCGTGCGCCGTGTCGATGGACGTTATCGGCTCATCGCCGGCGAACGACGCTGGCGCGCCATCGGTATCGCGATCGAGAAAGGCTGGTGGCCGGTGGCGAACGCCATCCCCTGCACGCTTCGCGACGTTGACGAACAGGAAGCCCGCGCGCTTTCGATCATCGAGAACCTGCAACGCCAGGACGTTCCCCGCATGGAAGAAGCGCAAGGGCTTTACAGTTTGCACATCGACCACCACCTCTCCCATGACAAGATCGCCAAACGGCTGGGCGTGTCGAAGCGCTATGTCCAGCAATCAACCAACTTGGTAACGAAGCTAGGTGCGGAGGGAAAAGCCGCCCTTGAAGCGGGCAACATAAATTTCGATCAAGCCCGCAAGATCTGGACATTGCCCATGACGGCACAAGCCGCCGTCACCGAGGCGCTAAAGCGCGACTGGTCTTTGGAAGATGCCATGGAAGACGCGCTTTGCCAGCACCCGCCCCTGAAAGATGCACTCTTTGACGTTGAAACCTTCACCGGCGAGACATTCAAAAGCGAGGGTGAAACCTACGCGGTGAGCGCAGAGGCATTTGAGGAGGCCCAGCAACAGGCTTTAGCCGACACAATCTCCCGCCTCACCGAGAAATGGTCGGAAGTCCGCACCGGCAGTGCCTACTTCAACGAGTGGGAGTTTGACCGCACGAAGGAGAAGCGCAAAGGCTTTGCCTATGTGCGCACCGAACACCCGACTACACAGCACCCTTATACGCGGGTGCGTGTTTACGAGGGCTTTTGCATCAAAGCCAACAAGGCACCGGGAATCGAGCCTGCGGATGAGACCGGAACCAAACCTGTCGAGCTCACCCAGCGCCAGCTTGTGGATGCGGCAAACATCAAGACAATCGTTTTGCAGAAAGCCATTGCCGATGCGCCCCACCGCGTACCGCTTGCGATCGCGACAAATGAGATTTTCTGCAATCTCGTGAGTGGCCGGTCTTATGAGACCTCACCAAGCCTTCTCTCCCTCGAGCGCGCCCCGCGCGAAACACCGGCGCGCACCAGCCTGCCGGTCTGGTCGGCTCTTTTGGCATACATCGAGCCGCTCATCGCCGATGGCCTGATCGCCCACACAGATCACGATGCAAGCGATTTGGACGCTTTCCCATTTGATTGGCAGACACGCGTAAATCGCCCCGCAATCTTTGAGCACCTGTTGGCGCACGAAGAGCTGGAGAAGATCTTC
Organism: Parvibaculum sp.; assembly: GCA_040223265.1. Classification (GTDB taxonomy): domain Bacteria; phylum Pseudomonadota; class Alphaproteobacteria; order Parvibaculales; family Parvibaculaceae; genus Mf105b01. Next base: position 2,780 of record JAVKCY010000057.1, read on the forward strand.
GCGCTTTGCATCGCCGTCACATCCGGGTGCTGGCCCGAAAGCGCACCCGGTGACGATCCGATTGCCGTGTCGATCGCCGACACCACACGCGCCACACTCGAAGGCTCATGGCGCATGACGGAAGCTTATCTCACGCCCTTCACCATTGCCGGGCTCCACCGCGTGGCAGACGTGTGTGGCCATCCGGCGGCAAGCCTCAGCGGCGAGCGACCCCGGACGAAGAAAGAACTGATCGACTGGATCATGCAGCACCCGGCTCGCCACTCAGCGTGGCTCCCGCCTGAGCTTCATTTTGGGTACCGCGAAGACATTCAGGCCGATGTAAAGGCGTGGCTCATGCCAAACATCGCAACAGAAGCAGAAACAGACGAGGCCGCGTGATGGGAAATGTGATCGAAATGGAGCCACGCCCTTTGTCAGCGCATCTCAACCCACTTGGGAACGAGCTGCGCATCGACGAGGTCGCGCGTTTGCTTGGATTAAGTGAGAGCTCAGTCCGCCGTCTCACGGTCCGCGAACGAGACCCCCTTCCCGCCGCACACGCGCGCGGAGGCTGCAAGCTTTGGGTGGAACTGGAAGTCATCCAATGGCGGTACCGCGAGCTTGCCCGAGAGATCGGTGCGCCCCGCCTCATTTCAATGCTGGTTTCAAGCGGTATGCAGGAAGTCGATGCCAACACCTTGCTCAAGCGCGCTGGCGTCGCCCTCATCGAGAACCCCGACCAGGCCAACGCTGTCTGACAGAAATGCATCGATCGCCCGCGCCGCGCGAAGCTTCATCGCACGACGCTCCGCCGCATCGTAATGCTTCCGTGCAACATCGGTATTGACGCCATGCCCGTGCCAGAAATCAATATGCCGTTCGTCAAGCCGCTCTTCCTCAATAAGGTGCGTCTTGAATGTGGCCCGGAGATCTCGCAGCTGCCAGATTGATAACCCAAATTCCTCTCTGGCCCGGCGCACGATTTTAGACAGACTGTCGAGCTTCATTGGCCGGGTGATATCCACCTCATTGGGATAAAGATAAGGCGACCGCGATGTCGCGAGTGCCAGCGCCATCCGCAGCTGCACCTTGGAATGAGCGGTCAGCGGCACGTCATGGGGCGCACCGGACTTTGTGACGGGCAGATGCACCCACCCTCTGCGGTAGAACGATATCTGCGACGTAAGCGTCTCAGTCAATCGCAAGCCGCCCATCGAAATGATATGACGCACGGCGATCACGGTTCGTGGGTTTGCCACATCTGGCAGGATCTCCCAAAACCTCTTTAGCTCATCGAGCGGTATGGGTGTGGGGTTTGCGCGGGCAGGCCGCCCTTTTGCAACATCACCAACAGGGTTGCGCGCGATCCCGAAATTCAGGTCCGGCGCGGAAACAGTCGGATCATTTTCCGCACGCACCGCCCACGCAAAAACCGCATGCAGCTGCGCGCGCCGATGATTGACACTTGCAGGCGCGCGTTGATGCACTTCTCTCAGCCAATCAGTCACCTGCACAGGCGTAACTTCGGCGGCGAGCACATCTCGCCCCTCACGCTCATTGAGCCAACGTGCAAAAGCATACCGGCCCGTGACGAGCGCTGCACGCACCGCCCGAGAGGATGCCTGCCCACGATCATCCATCCGCGCAAGATAAGCCTCAATGACCTCGACAAGCAACGCCGAGCGCGGCTCTTCCCCAGCCTCAGCGAGCGGCGTGTCAGAGTCCGGCCCATGTTCACGCAGATAGACAGCGCGCTCCCGGGCAGCCTGCAAAGAGACCAGTGGGTAGGTGCCGAGCTTTATTCGGTACCGTTTGCCCCGCCACCGCATGGCCAGCGTCCATGCTTTCGCGCGCGCCGAGACACGCAACACAAGGCCCGGCGTGACGGCATCCGTCCACTCCTCCCGGCCATCCTCGACCTTAAGACTCTGGACCCACTTGTCTGTCATCGACCGCGATTGTGCCAAACTTCGCCCTCCCAATACCGGCAGCAAAGTGTACGACACCCAATCCGACACCCAAAAGCAAAAACTCAAAAACTGGGTGTCAGCGCTGGCTAGAAAAAACGACAGAAATACTGGGAAAAATTGGTGGGCCGTGCAGGATTCGAACCTGCGACCTAGTGATTAAGAGTCACCCGCTCTACCAACTGAGCTAACGGCCCGCACCGGGCGGCGGGCAACGAGGCCAACACCGACTGTGCGCGTTTTATAGAGAAGCCCTGCTCCACATGCAAGCGCGCCAAGGCATCATTTCACAGCCGAAACGGACAAAATCCACCTACCAGAAGGCTGCCGGATTGCGCGTAATTTCAAAGCTCCGATGAATATAAGCGCTCATGAGCAACCCGAACCCCATCATCAAAGTGAGCATGGCTGTACCACCATAGGAAACCAGCGGCAGCGGCACACCAACAACCGGGATCAAGCCCATGACCATGGCAATATTGATGAAGATATAGAGGAAGAAATTGACTGTGATCCCCATGGCCAGCAAACGCCCAAACTGATTGCGCGTCTGAAGCCCGACCGAAATCCCGAACATCAGCACCATGAAATAGAGCCCGATGAGCGTAAGCCCGCCGACGAGGCCCAACTCCTCCGCCAGCATGGTGAAGATGAAGTCCGTGTGCTTTTCCGGCAGGAAGTTGAGGTGGGCCTGGGTCCCTTCCATAAAGCCCTTACCGAAAACACCGCCGGAACCGAGAGCAATCTTGGCCTGAAGAATATGATAGCCCGACCCGAGCGGATCACTTTCCGGATCGAGAAAGGTGAGAACCCGCTGGCGCTGATATTCACGTAGCATCCCCCATCCGATGGGAATGGCCGCGAGTGCTGCTACACCGCCCAGAATAAAATAGCGCCACGCAAGACCCGCCAGAAAGAAGAGCGTGATCCCAACGGTGCCTAACAATAGCGCCGTCCCCAAATCAGGCTGGCGGAGCGTGAGATAGAACGGAGTGCCAATCATCAGTAACGGCATGAACATATATTTGAGTCGCGAAACCTGATCGAGTGTAAGGCCGTGGAAATAGCGAGCCAGAGCAAGGATAAGCGTGATTTTCATCAGTTCCGATGGCTGCAACTGGATAATGCCAAGATCAATCCAGCGCTGCGCACCCATGCCGGTGAAGCCGACAAACTCCACACCGATCAACAAAACCAGCGCAATGGCAAAAGCCGGATAGGCAAGCGTCATCCAGACCCGAATGTCAACAAAGGCAACGACAAACAAAAGGACCACCCCAACACCAAACCGCATCATCTGGCGCGATGCCCAAGGATCGATACTTCCATCAGCGACCGAATAAAGCATTGCAAAGCCGATGGACGCGATGGCGATAATCAGAAGCAGGAACCCCCAATTGAACTCAAGGAACTTGTCCTTGAGCCGCATCTCTCGTCCGCCGCCGCCATTAAAGAATGCATCAACCATGGATCATCCTGCCTTCGCTGGGTCGGTTGTGGACGGCGTAATTACGCCTGCTCCTGATGCAATCCGCGAAGAGGGATCGCGCTCGAGAACAAGCCGCATAATATCGCGCGCCACAGGTGCCGCAGCGCGACTACCGCTACTGCCATGCTCTATGACAACAGAGATCGCATATTTGGGATTATCAACGGGCGCATAGGCTACAAACAACGCATGGTCGCGTTGCTTCCAGTCCAGCTCTTCATTTGTCAGAACACGTGACTCGCGTTCAGCGCGGCTGATCCGCCGCACTTGCGCCGTTCCGGTCTTGCCCGCAAGCTCCATCCCCGGCTCAGAAATGCGCGCCCGAAAGGCAGTACCACGCGGATGGTTGGACACCAGGTTCATGCCATCCTGCGCAATACCGATCGCCGCACTTGAAACACCAATTTCTTCAAGGGCCGACTTCGGCGGCACCGGCTGATCACCCACCGCTCTCACAACATGCGGGATAACGTTCTTGCCGCCATTGGCAATCCGCGACACCATCACGGCAAGCTGCAGCGGGGTCGCAAGCAGATAACCCTGCCCGATCCCGGCAATCAATGTTTCGCCCTGGTGCCACACATCGCCGGTAGCAGCACGTTTCCAGCCTTGGCTTGGCACTAGTCCCGGCTTCTCACCCGGTACCTCGAAATTATACGTCTCACCCAGCCCAAACCGGTGTGCCATTTGCTCAATACGGTCAATGCCAATCCGCTTGGCAATCTCATAAAAATAAACGTCGCAGGAATGCATGATGCCTTCACGCATATCCATGTAGCCGTGGCCACCCCTCTTCCAACAATGGAAATCATGGGACCCAATAGACGTTTTACCAGAACAGAAAATCCGCTGCTTGGGATCAACAAGCCCACTATCATAGGCCGCAGCCGCAACCACCATCTTGAAGGTGGAGCCCGGCGGATATTGCCCGGCAATTGTTTTATTAAGTAAAGGCAGGTGCGCATTCTCGCGAAGCCCCGCCCATTTCTCATGGCTCAGACCAATATTAAAATCATTCGGGTCATAGGCAGGGGTCGAGACGCAGGCGATAACATCCCCGCTGTAAATATCCATGACGACAGTGCTCGCCGCTTCCCCCGCCAACCGCTCCGTCGCAAAGCGTTGCACCTCCATGTCAAGCGTCAGGCTGACCTTCGCACCGGGGATGCCAGGATCTTTGGACAGTTCACGAATAACACGTCCATAGGCATTCACTTCCACATGACTTGCACCCGCCGCCCCCCGCAATTCGCGATCAAGGTGCCGCTCAATGCCGTTCTTGCCGATGCGAAAGCCAGGCAGTTTCAGCAGCGGGTCCTTGTCTTCAAGATCGGCTTCGGACACCGCCGCCACATAGCCGACAACATGGGCAAGCGATGGTCCATGTGGATAGTGCCGTGTCTCGCCCACTTCTGGCTGCACGCCGGGCAAATCAGGTTCATGAATATTGATCTGCGCAAACTGCTCCCAGCTCAAATTCTCTGCCACAGTAATAGGCAGGAAGGCAGGCGAACGTCGCGCATCCCGCAGCACACGTTTCCACTGCGTCTCGGAAACGGGCACAATGCGCGTGAGCTTCGACAGGGTCGCTTCAATATCTGGTGTCTGTTCCGGGATCAGCACAACACGGTAATTCTGCCGGTTGGACGCAAGCACCTCACCAAAGCGGTCAACAATCTCGCCACGCAAGGGCGCCAGCAAGCGCATGTTCACACGATTTTCTTCCGCGAGCATTTGGTATTCAGAACTTTTGAGAACCTGCAGATAGTACATCCGCGCTGCAAGGCCGCCAAAAACAAGCAACTGCGCCCCGCCAATCAGCGCGGCACGCCGGGAGAACGACTTAAAGCGTTCATTGTCTACGCCATTATTCAGCACAGCACTTTACCCTTGCACCAGAAGCCAGTCCTGCAGCTTCTGGAAAAGATTAGCAAACACAGGGAAAATCGCCACCGTCGCGAGCATCTGACCCAAAACGCCCCAAATAGACAGCATTTGCCCGAAATAGAAGGAGGCAAGAAGCCACCCCAAAACACCGTTAATGAGTGCCGCCACGAAAAAGCCGACCCAGATCACAGAAAAGGACTGCGCTACCACCAGCGTTCGCTGGCTGACAACCAGCCCATAAACAATGAGATACACCAGCGCCCAAAGGCCAAGCGGGCCCGCAGACAAGAGATCATACAAAAGCCCAACCGCAAACACGGCATAGGGGGGAAAGACATCCGGCCGGTGCACCGCCCAATAGTAGACCGCCATCAGGGCAAACGCAGGCGCAACGTCGATATAAATGATTTGGCTCAGCGGTACAAAGCTCAACAAAACGCACAAAAGTCCCGCCAGAAAGGGCAGGACCAGAAGAGCAATCTTCCCCGCGCGCGCGGCAGGTGTTGGACCGATGGGTTCAAAACTCATGTCCCATCCCCCGTTGGGGTCGCACGACTACCCGGTATGGCAGATACAGCCCCAGGCGCATCTTCCGCAGTACCCTCCAGAATGGGCGGCGGATCTTGCGCATCAACTTCCGTGGGGAAGAGGTATTGAAGCACACGCACCATATCAAGCTTGGTCCGGTCGGAATATGTACGGACGGTATAAAGCCCGTCCTCACCTTCAACCACAGTACCAACCGGCAGGCCCGGCGGCAGCAGACCGCCATGCCCTGATGTCACCACACGCTCACCCGCTTGGAATTCAGAACCAGGCGGCAAAAAATCAAGGCGAGGTGTCGAACTGTTATCACCGGACAAAATGGCGCGCACTTGCGTGGATTCGATGACCACCGGCACACGACTGTTCAAGTCAGTCAGCAGAAGGATACGGCTTGCCTCAACCCCGGTTGCCACAATGCGCCCGAGCAAGCCTTGTGTATCAACAACCGCCTGGCCGCTTTCCACACCCTGCCTTCTACCCAAATTGACAATAAAGGTCTCAACAAACGGGCCGCCACTATCGCCAACGACGCGCCCCGTCACATAGGAAATTTCAGGATCAACCTGCACATTGAGCAGCGCCTCATAACGAGCAAGCCGCGCCTCCAGTTGAATGGCGCGTTCCTTCCACTCAATCAGCTGCTTGTTTTCCACCCGCAAACGTTCGTTCTCATCGAACACATAGGCATACTGGTCGGTGCTCTCCACCACCCGGCGCACAGCGGCCACAGGTCGTGAGGCCATCTCAAGAAGCGGTGCTGCAAGATCAGTAACAACCTGCCGGGCACGGTCCACCACATAGGTTTCCGCACGGCCAAGCAACAACAAGGCAGCAGCCAGCGACACCATAAAAATCAAAGGCACGCGACCGGATACATCGCGTATAGGAAGCGCAGGCCTGTTTGTCTGATCAATCACAGATCAACGCCTTTTCAAGGCCCCTAATTCAGGTAGCCTCAGTAAACCGAAGACAGAACATGTTTCATTGTCTTGATGTGCTCAAGTGACTTGCCCGTACCAAGAGCCACACATGAAAGCGCATCATCGGCAATGCTGACCGGCAGGCCAGTTTCATCGCGCAAAACCTGATCGAGATTGGCCAAAAGCGCCCCACCACCGGTAAGAACGATCCCCTTATCGACAATGTCGGCCGCAAGCTCAGGTGGTGTCGCTTCCAGGGCAACCTTTACGGCTTCCACAATGGCACCCACAGGTTCGGCAAGACTTTCTGCAATCTGGCGTTGCGAGATTTTAATCTCTTTTGGCACGCCATTCATCAGGTCGCGCCCTTTGATTTCAATCGTCAGGCCTTCACCGTCCGCAGGCACAGCCGCCGAACCGACTTCTTTCTTGATCCGCTCAGCACTCGACTCACCAACCAGCAGATTATGATGACGGCGAATGTACCCAATAATGGCTTCGTCCATCTTGTCACCGCCTACGCGGACGGACCTTGAATAGACGATACCGCCAAGCGACAGCACGGCAACTTCGGTCGTACCACCGCCAATATCAACAACCATGGAGCCGGTCGGCTCCGTCACAGGAAGACCGGCACCGATCGCAGCAGCCATCGGCTCTTCGATCAGATGCACCCGGCGAGCACCCGCTGAAAGGGCTGATTCTTGAATGGCGCGGCGCTCAACGGCTGTAGAACCGGACGGCACACAGACAATAATCTGAGGATTGGCAAAAGAACGGCGATTGTGAACTTTCCGGATGAAATGTTTGATCATCTCTTCCGCAACCTCAAAGTCGGCAATAACACCATCGCGCATAGGACGGATCGCCTGAATATTGCCCGGTGTCCGGCCCAGCATCATTTTGGCCTCGTCACCCACAGCAAGAACCTGCTTTTTCCCATTTTTTTCGATGATGGCAACGACGGACGGCTCGTTCAGCACAATGCCCCGTCCCTTGACGTAAACCAGCGTATTCGCGGTTCCCAAGTCTATCGCCATATCGGCGGAGAGCATTCCCAAAAGCCCCTGGAACATAATCTTGTCGTCCTTTTACGGCAGTGCCAGTGATTTGCAGTGGCAAATCCACAACTTACCAGTCATTAACAATGAAGTTTCGCCAAACATGGTGGCTAAATGGTTAATAGCGTTAAAAACGCGGCATAAAAAGGGCGGTTAGAGCTGAAATACCTCACCGCCCAACTATTTTTTGGTCTCACGATACTTTGAGCGCCTCTGGCGCATTCTTGCGCCGTTTGACGACCAGTTTGTTCAAGGCGCTAACATAGGCGCGAGCGGATGCAACCATCGTGTCCGTATCCGCCCCCCGTCCCGTAACCGTCTTCCCACCTTCAGAAAGCCGCACACTGACCTCTGCTTGAGCGTCGGTGCCCTCCGTCACCGCATGAACCTGATAGAGCTGCAGATCTGCCGTGTGCGGGAACAATCGACCAATGGCATTGAAAATGGCATCGACCGGACCGTCACCCGTCGCAGTGACCGACTTGCGCTCACCAGACACATCCAGGCTTAGCGTTGCCTCTGGCGGACCTTCAGTCCCGCAGACAAGTTTGAGGGTCGCAACCTTCAAAACGCCTTCGCCTCCTGCAATCTCATCATCGACAAGTGCAACAATGTCATCATCAAAAACATGCTTCTTCTTGTCGGCCAGATCCTTAAACCGCCGAAACGCATCCTCAACAGCGTTCTGACCGAGATCATACCCAAGTTCTTCCAATTTGTTGCGGAACGCATGGCGACCGGAATGCTTACCCATCACCAGAGAGGATTTGGAAATACCAACACTCTCCGGCGTCATAATTTCATAGGTCTGCGTATTCTTCAGCATCCCGTCCTGATGAATTCCACTCTCATGTGCAAACGCGTTCTGCCCGACAATCGCCTTGTTATACTGCACTGGAAAGGCCGTCACAGCGGATACGAGCTTAGACGCACGCGCAATCATTTCTGACTTGATGCTCGTATCAAACGGCATGGCATCATGGCGTACTTTCAACGCCATGACAATTTCTTCGAGCGCCGCATTCCCTGCCCGCTCACCAATACCATTGATCGTGCATTCAACCTGGCGCGCACCATTGGCAACACCCGCCAGGGAATTTGCGACACCCAGTCCCAGATCATTATGGCAATGGGTGGAGATCACGGCCTTGTCAATATTGGGAACCCGCGCCCGCAACATAGCGATCAGTGCCCCATATTCCTGCGGGACGGTATAGCCGACCGTATCAGGAATATTGATCGTAGTTGCACCAGCCTTGATAGCCGCCTCTACACATGCACACAGAAAATCATGTTCCGTGCGGGTCGCATCTTCTGGAGACCATTCGACATTGTCAGTCCAGTTGCGTGCACGCGTCACGCTGGAGATAACGGCCGCCTGCACATCCGATGGATCCATCTGCAGCTTATGCTTCATGTGAACAGGGCTTGTTGAAATGAATGTATGAATGCGCGGTTGCCGCGCGTCCTTCAGCGCCTCACCGGCGCGGTCAATATCTTTTTCGCCCGCACGTGCCAGTCCGCAAACGACTGCCCGCTTAACAATCTTCGAAACTTCCTGCACAGACTCAAAGTCACCGTTCGATGCAATCGGAAAACCAGCCTCAATAATATTGACGCCCATTTCGTCAAGCAGCTCCGCCACCTGAATTTTTTCCTCAAGTGTCATCGAAGCGCCGGGTGATTGTTCGCCATCACGCAATGTCGTGTCGAAAATCAACACGTCCTTGCCAGCATTCACCTTTTCGGCCGCAGTCTGTTTCATCAAAAAGTCCTTCTTAACGCATCACCTGGCCAGATGCGGCTTCCCATATGTGGATTTCCAGATGTGGATTCCTTGGATAAGGCCTAGGCTAAAAGCCCGGCCTTAACAGTTTCTTAAGCATATAAATCTGGCCGCTGAATCTCTCTATTCTAAAGCATTTTCCCAAGATTTAGAAAGGTTTTAGAAAGACTTTAGACGAGACGTTCGCGTGTTGACGCTGATTTATTGCACAAGTGCAGAACGCTTAGTTTTGCCGCACCCCAAGATCTTGAGCATGTTCCGTCACCTTCTGGTGATGCCCGGCAAGCGGCCCCTTCGCCAGACGAAGAGCCTCAACGGTGAAATCCATCACAGCGCGAACATGAGCAAGCTGTGCAAGATCATTCCGCGCCAATAGCCATAGCTCAAAACTGCCCAACTGCTCCGGCCCGATCACACGAGAGAGACCGGGCGTCCTATCCCCCAGAATGCACGGCAACGCCGCAAGACCAAGGTCAGCCTTCGCCGCCTCCGCCCGGGCGACGGCGCTGGACGAACGAAAAGACGTCTCAACACCCTTTTCCGCACGAGACAGCCACCAAACGGGGCCCAGCGGGCTTTCATTGCGGGGAAAACCGATCAGCCGATGCCCCTTCAAACCACCCATATCCGACGGTAAAGCGCGCCCGTCCAGATAAGCGTCACTCCCGTAGAGCCCATAAGCCATGTCGCCGACCTTCCGCATCAGCATGTCCCCTTGCGTAGGCCGGGCAGCGCGGATTGCGACGTCTACATCCTTGAGCGGGTTCATGATCCGCGGCGCTTGCGACGGACCCATCAGCGTCGGGTCGGTCAAAAGCTCCAGATCGAGCGCCGGATGAGCTTTTTTGAATGCGGGTACTGCCGGTGCAATGACGAGTGCGGCGACAATCTCAGTCGCGGCGATGCGCACCTGCCCTTCTGATCCGGGGCCAGAGGCCGCAAAGTCCCGGGTGAGTGATGAAAGCCGTTGATCGACCGGCTCAAGCGCCTGAAGCAGGCGCTCGCCCGCTTGCGTCACCTTGTAGCCGGTCCGTTCCCGGTCAAACAGACGCGCATCCAGATCTTCCTCAAGCGAAGCCACCCGTCGCAGCACCGTTGTCGTGTTGACGCCAAGCTGCGCCGCCGCCCCGGACAGGGAGCCAGCCGCAGAAACCGCCAGAAAATAGCGCAGATCGTCCCAGTTCATCGGCATTGGCTCATGGATGTGACCTCATTGCCCGAAATCTACCGGGATTTGACCCATCCATCACCTGATTTTTGCAAAAACCACTCTGCAATTTTGCACATTGCCCGGGTAGGGGCGGACAAAGCCCGGATCAGCCTTTCACAGGCACCACCCGGTCGGCCGCCTCGCGCGCATGCGCCCGCGCAATATCCGCATCCGGCCCAACCGCCAACGCAACACCCATCCGCCGCTTCAGGAAACTTTCCGGCTTGCCAAACAGCCTGATGTCAGAGCCCGTGACCTCCAGCGCGTGATCAACACTTTCAAAAGCGATGCCGCGCTCTTCAAGGCCGCCATAGATCACGGCAGACGCCCCCGCCTCCCGCTGCGTCACATCAACCGGCAGGCCCAGAATGGCGCGCGCATGAAGCGCGAACTCAGACAGCCTTTGCGTGGCAAGGGTCACAAGGCCCGTATCATGCGGACGCGGGCTCACCTCAGAGAACCAGACCTCATCCCCCTTCACAAACAATTCCACACCGAAAATCCCTCGCCCACCAAGACTATCGGTGACCTTCCCGGCAATCTCCCGCGCACGCTTCAAGGCGACGGCGGTCATGGCTTGCGGTTGCCAGCTTTCCACATAGTCACCGTTTTTCTGCAAGTGCCCGATCGGCGCACAGAACTGCGTTTCAATGTCACCCCCCGGCCCCTTAGCCCGCACAGTGAGAAGCGTGATCTCATAGTCAAACTCGATCTTGCCTTCAACGATAACGCGAGGGCGCTCAACACGGCCACCAGCCATGGCCGCATCCCAGGCAGGGTCAATATCTTCAGGCCCGCGCAGCAGGCTTTGCCCTTTGCCGGAGGAAGACATGACCGGCTTCACAAAACAAGGAAACCCGATCCGCCCTTCAATCTCAGCGCGAAGCTCATCCGCGCTGGAAGCGAAAGCATATGGCGACGTTGGCAGAAGCAATTCTTCCGCCGCTAGGCAGCGAATACCCTCCCGGTTCATCGTGAGCTGCGTCGCGCGGGCCGTTGGAATGATCTCCGCCAAACCATCCCGTTCAATTTCAGCCAGCATGTCGGTTGCAATCGCCTCAATCTCTGGAACGATCATATGAGGTCGCTCTTGCTCCACGAGCTTACGAAGCGTCGCTCCATCCGTCATGTCGATTACATAAGACCGATGCGCCACCTGATGCGCCGGGGCGTTCGCATAGCGATCAACCGCAATGACCTCGACACCCAAACGCTGCAACTCGATCACCACCTCTTTGCCAAGCTCGCCAGAGCCCAACATCATCACTTTCGTTGCAGACGGGCTGAGAGGTGTTCCGATACGCATAATCATTATTCCTTTGAGCGCTGGGTGGACGGAAGCGCGGAAACCAACAAAGGCTTCAGGATCGCGGTCCAAAGCGTATAGCCATCTTCGTCAATGTGAAGGCCATCATACCAGAAAAGGTCCTCACGCGGGCGACCGTCCGCACCAAGCATCGGCGTACTCACATCTACGAAGGTCAAGCGAGGATGAGCGTCCGCGATTTCGGAGAAGGTTGCGTTGGCCGCAGCAATCTTTGGCCAGCTTTCCCATCGAAGGAGCGACGGCTTGATCGAGAGATAGTAAATTGGAGTGGTTGGAAGGGCTTCGTCGAAATAGGCAAGCATCGCACGAAAGTCTTCCAGCACGGCTTCCGTCGACTTCGGATTCAACCCGCCAAAATCATTGTCACCTGCATAAATGACAACAGCAGCAGGCGCGAGTGGTGTGACGATACGCGGCGCAAAATGCGCAACATGCGGCAACATTGAACCGCCGAATCCGCGGTTCACAACGGGCAGCGGCGCAAAATCCGTCTCAAGCGTTGCCCAAAACCGAATGGAAGAAGAGCCAATAAAAATCACCTGGCCGGTCGGGTTCCCAGCATCCTGGTTGGCCGCTTCAAACCGCTGGATATCACCCTCCCAGAATGTCGGATCAGGCTGATTCGCCATGTAATAGTAAAAATAGCCAGCTACCGCGCCAACCAGCACCACAACAAGAGCCAACACACTGCCCAAAAGCCTGATCATCACATCCCCCTGTTTTCTTACTTGTATCAAAATCAGGTAGTGCAATCAGCCACCTCTTGACACTGGAACAAATACCTATGTATGAATATCTATTCATATATAGGCTTTTTGGCATGACACAACCGATACTCCAGCTCTCCGACGACCAGACCGCTGATCTGGCCGAAATGTTTCGCCTGCTGGGCGACCCGACGCGGCTGAAAATCGTCCTCGCACTGCTGGATGAGGCGGTTCCTGTTGGCACCATTGCAGAGCGGATGGGCGCGTCCCAATCCCTGGTAAGCCACCACCTGCGGCTCCTCCGCGCGGCACGCATTGTCCGCCACGAACGTAAAGGGCGCGAAATTCACTACCGCATTCACGATCATCATGTGGCGTGTGTAATCGATGACATGGTTGCGCATGTGGCAGAAGTTCACGAGGCACGGAGCCTCACCGCACAAGAGGTCGAAAACGCATGAGCGCAGATCAGCATTCCCACAATCATCATGATCACGACCATGACCAAGCACCGAAAGTCACAAACGGTAACGAGAGGCGCGTGCTCGGCGCTATGGTTCTCACCGCTGGCTTCATGGTCGCTGAGATTGCAGGCGGTATTCTCTCCGGATCCCTTGCCCTCATCGCGGATGCTGGCCACATGGCAACGGACGCCGCAGCCCTTGCGCTTGCCTTCATCGCCTTCCGGTTGGCCGCAAGACCTGCCAACCCTAATCAGTCATACGGTTACCACCGCGCGGAGACGTTGGCAGCTTTCGTAAACGCGCTCGCCATGATCACCCTCGTGGCATGGATCATTTACGAAGCCATCATGCGCTTCTTTGAGCCTCATGCCATTCTGGGCGGCATGATGTTGTGGGTCGCAGTCGGCGGCCTCATCGTCAACATCATTGCCTTCACCCTCCTCCACTCAGGTGACCGTGAAAATCTCAACATGCGAGGTGCCGCCGTGCATGTGCTGGGAGACCTGCTGGGATCCGTTGCCGCCATCGCCGCCGCCATCATCATCATCCTGACAGGCTGGACCCCCATCGACCCGATCCTCTCGGTTCTGGTCGCCCTCCTCATCCTGCGCTCAGCACTCTCACTTGCCAAACAATCAGGCCACATCCTGATGGAAGGCACCCCGCGCGGCCTCGACCTTGAAAATGTCCGCTCGGACATCGAGACGCACGTGCGAGGCGTGGAGGATGTGCATCACATCCACGCCTGGTCTCTCACAGCAACCCGAAACGTCATAACACTCCATGTCCGCATTGCAGGCAGCATTTCCGGCGACGAGATATTGAAAGCCATCCAAGATCGCCTAAAAGAAAGATTCAACATCGGTCACGCCACCATCCAGGTCGAAACGAAAGCCTGTATCCCTTAAACCCCACTCAACCTCAAAGAGTAGCCGCCATGAACCCGAGGCGTGGGCTGGAGAGAACGGGCACACCAATGGCGCCAACGAGATCCGCCGCTGGCGCCATAGAGGCTTGTGCTAGTACAACCACGTCAGCATCCGCCGCGACATCGCGCAACCGGTTCGCGATACCTTGATAATAGTCCCTCACCTTGCCGCTGGTGAACGCATCCCAAACCCCGTCAAACAAATGAGGGCTGACCGCCGCAGACACGCCCGACCGGGACAGTTCTTCCTGAACGAGCGCAAGGGTAGGATCCAGCGTCTCGCTAAGCGCAGCACATACCGCAATCCGTCCGCCGATCCGCGCCGCTTCACGCACCATCGGTCGGTCGATACGCATCACTTTCACCCCAGGCACGTCGGCGGCCTCTGCCACCCCACCAAGGGTCGAGCAGGTACACATGATCCGCGTCACCCCCATGCGGGCGGCAATGTTCATCGCGTCAACGAGCTCAAACTCGACCGCTGTCGTCACTTTTCCGGCCTTGCGAACCGCTGCAAGCAGGTCTTCGCGGACGACATGTCCCATGCGAATGTCAGGCGCAAGCTCGTCGCGCAGTGCGTCAAACGTCGCAATGTGAGCCGGAGATGTATGCAGGAAAACAAGTTCCGGTCCGGGCGTGCTGATCATCGTCTTTCTCCATCAAGCGTTTTCAGAAAAACAGGTTTCGGTTTTTCGGTTCGAAAACGCGTCCCAACTAAGCGTTTTCAGAAAAACAGGTTTCGGTTTTTCGGTTCGAAAACGCGTCTTAAAAATGCATTACACAAAGAAAAAGGCCCTCCGCGATCTTCGCGAAAGGCCCTGATAAATTCAGGTTGTCGCTAGATCGCTAAAGGCCAGGTGGCACCACAATTTTCGCCACCGCGACCGCTTTCACAAGCAGGTCAGCAATAAGCGCAATAGCAATAACGGAACCAGCAAGCGCAAATGCCGAGGCATCTGCCCCGTCATTGATCTTGGCGATCACTTTTGCGTTTGCCGCGATATGGTTCTGTTCAAATCTCATGGGAGCAACCATGCACCTATTTTAAATCCAGCGCAATCCCGTTCAGTCGTCACGCTCAATCTGGGAAACATCACGAACGGCACCCTTGGCCGCATTTGTGACCATCGCAGCATAAGCGCGGAGCGCCTGAGAGACTTTCCGGTCGCGCGGTTTGGCTGGTTTCCATGTCGGTGCCCCCTTCGCCGCGCGGCGTTTGGCAAGCTCGTCGTCAGACAGTTTTACGTTGATCGTCCGGTTCGGGATGTCGATCTCGATCATATCCCCCTCTTCAATAAGGCCGATATTGCCGCCTTCCGCAGCTTCTGGTGACACATGGCCGATACACAGACCGGACGTCCCGCCGGAGAAACGGCCATCCGTAATCAGCGCACTGGCCTTCCCAAGCTTCATGGATTTGAGGTACGAGGTCGGGTAAAGCATCTCCTGCATACCGGGTCCGCCCTTCGGCCCTTCATAACGAATGATGACGACATCGCCCGCCTGAACGTCCTTCTTCAAAATGCGATTGACCGCCTCTTCCTGGCTTTCACAAACCTTCGCAGGGCCGGAAAATTTCCAGATGCTCTCGTCCACGCCGGCGGTTTTCACCACGCAACCTTCCTGCGCAATATTGCCGAACAGAACCGCAAGCCCGCCATCCTTTGTGAAGGCATTCTCAACTGAACGGATCACGCCACCTTGCCGGTCCGTATCTAGCTCCAGGTAGCGGCTCTGCTGGCTGAACGCGACCGTTGTGCGAACACCGCCGGGGGCTGCCTTATAGAGCGTGTGAACTTCCTCAGAATTGGTGCGCGTAATATCCCACTGATCCAGTGCATCGCCCATCGTCTTGGAATGAGCGGTCGGCACGTCACGGTGCAACAACCCGCCCCGGTCGAGCTCTCCCAGGATCGACATGATACCACCCGCGCGATGCACATCTTCAATATGCACATCCGCAACGGCTGGCGCGACCTTGGCCAGACACGGCACCTTGCGTGACAGCTTGTCCATATGCTCCAGAGTGAAATCCACCCCCGCTTCCTGCGCAATCGCCAGCAAATGCAGGATCGTGTTGGTCGATCCACCCATAGCAATGTCTAGCGTCATCGCATTCTCAAATGCTTTGAACGTCGCGATACCGCGTGGCGTGACACTCACATCCCCATGTTTGTAATAACGGTCCGTCATGGAAACAATTTCCCGCGCTGCCCGCAGGAAAAGCCCCTTGCGGTCCGCATGGGTCGCGACAACGGTGCCGTTGCCCGGAAGCGCCAAACCAAGAGCCTCCGCGAGGCAATTCATCGAATTGGCCGTAAACATGCCGGAGCACGACCCGCAAGTCGGGCAGGCATTCTTTTCGATCTCGTCCACTTCAGCATCGGTGCGATCAGGGTTTGCCGCCTCGATCATCGCGTCAATGAGATCGATGTGAACTTCCTTGCCATCCACCATCATACGACCGGCTTCCATCGGCCCACCCGTGATAAAAATGGTGGGAACATTGATCCGCATCGACGCCATCAACATGCCAGGCGTGATCTTGTCGCAATTGGAGATGCAGACCATCGCATCCGCACAATGGGCATTGACCATATACTCGACCGAGTCCGCAATCAGGTCGCGGGACGGCAGGGAGTAAAGCATACCATCATGACCCATCGCGATCCCGTCATCGACGGCAATCGTGTTGAATTCCTTGGCAACACCACCCGCTGCCTCAATTTCGCGAGCAACCATTTGCCCCAGATCCTTAAGGTGGACATGACCCGGCACGAACTGCGTGAAGGAATTCACGACCGCAATGATCGGCTTGCCAAAATCCTCATCCTTCATGCCGGTCGCGCGCCAAAGGCCGCGTGCACCAGCCATATTGCGGCCATGGGTCGAAGTACGGGAGCGATAGGGGATCATATTGAACCTCTCAGTCTTTTGGTCAAACAGCCGTCTGGCATCATAACGTCTATATAGGTCGTCTTTATGCAAAAAGACCCCCCGCGATCTCCGCGAAGGGCCTTTTAAACAGGCGTCGCGTAATCGCTTAGTTCTTGGATTTGTCGACCATTTTGGTTTCGGCAATCCAGGGCATCATCGCGCGGAGCTTTTCACCCACTTCTTCAATCGGGTGAGCGGCATTAATCGCGCGGGTCGCCTTGAAACTCGTCTGGCCAACCTTGTTTTCGAGCATCCAGTCACGGGTGAACTTGCCGGTCTGAATGTCGGTCAGAATTTCCTTCATCGCAGCCTTGCTTTCAGCCGTGATGACCCGCGGGCCGGAAACATATCCACCATACTCCGCCGTGTTGGAGACAGAGTAATTCATCGTGGCGATGCCACCTTCATACATCATATCAACAATCAGCTTCACTTCGTGAAGACATTCGAAATAGGCCATTTCAGGGGCGTAGCCTGCTTCGGTCAGGGTCTCGTAACCCGCCTTGATCAGCTCGGACAAACCACCGCAAAGCACAGCCTGCTCGCCGAAGAGGTCGGTTTCGCACTCTTCCTGGAACGTGGTTTCGATGATGCCTGCCCGGCCGCCGCCAATAGCGGAGGCGTAGGAAAGACCCAGATCATGGGCATTGCCGGACGCATCCTGATGGATCGCGATCAGGCAAGGCACGCCAGCGCCACGCTGATATTCACCGCGCACCGTGTGGCCAGGGCCCTTTGGCGCAACCATGAACACGTCAATGTCAGCCCGTGGCTGAAGCAGGTTAAAGTGAACGTTCAGTCCATGAGCAAACATCAAGGCCGCACCCGGCTTCATGTTGGCTTCCAGATGGTCGCGGTAAATGTCGCCCTGAAGTTCATCAGGGGTCACCATCATCATAACGTCAGCCCATTTGGCAGCGTCTGCAACCGACATCACGGTCAGGCCTTCGCCTTGGGCTTTTTTCGCGGAGGCTGAGCCTTCACGCAGCGCCACAGCCACATTCTTTACGCCACTGTCACGCAGGTTCAACGCATGTGCATGCCCCTGCGAGCCATAGCCGATGATGACGACATTCTTGCCTTTGATCAGATTAACGTCTGCATCGCGATCATAATATACGCGCATGGCTCTTATCCTTCCGGTCTCAAATAAGGCGGCCTCAACCGCCGCAACTTCTGTCTAAACGTGTGGACCTTTATATCCCCAGTTACATTCCCTGGGCACCGCGAGCGATGGCAACAACGCCCGTCCGCGACACATCCACGAGCCCCAGCGGGCGCATCAGGTTGATAAAGGCTTCAATCTTCTCCGGCGTACCGGTGACTTCAAAAACAAAGGACGCATGCGTCGTGTCAATCACCCGCGCGCGAAACGCGTCTGAAAGACGGAGCGCCTCAACCCGCTTCTCGCCCGTGGAGGCAACTTTCACAAGCGCCATTTCCCGGTTCACAGACGGTGCAGCAACCGAGAGGTCCACAATTTTGTGAACCGGTACAATCCGGTCAAGCTGCGCAATGATCTGCGTGATAACCGCCGGCGTCCCACTCGTCACGACGGTGATGCGGGACATATGCGAGGCGGAATCCACTTCAGCAACCGTCAGGCTCTCAATATTATAGCCCCGACCGGAAAACAGCCCGATAACACGCGCAAGCACACCCGCCTCATTATCCACGAGGATGGCCAGTACATGGCGCTCTGCTTTGACTGTTTCGCTCATACCCTACTTCATTCCCTGCATCGTTCTTTCAGGCCGCCCGATCCCTCGGCTGGCCGTCTCAACTGCCCTTTTGCGGGCGCTTATAGCCGATTGACGGGCAAAGGCGAACCCTTTTGAGCCTCGCCCAAACCCAAACCGGTTAAACCAGCATCCTGCCTTCTTCCGAAACCGTTGGACTATCAGGATCATCGCTGAGGATCATCTCATTATGCGGCGCCCCGGACGGGATCATCGGATAACAGTTCTCAGCCGGGTCCACCTGACAATCAAAAATCACAGGACCTGGCGTTTCCAGCATCTGCTTGATCTTTTCATCCAGCTCGCCGGGTTTGGAGGCACGCAAACCCGTCCCGCCATAAGCCTCAGCAAGCTTCACAAAGTCCGGCAAGGCTTCTGAATAGGATTGACTGTAGCGGCCACCATGCAGCAATTGCTGCCACTGGCGCACCATGCCCATATATTCATTGTTCAGGATGAAAATCTTGACCGGCAAGCGAAACTGAACAGCCGTCGACATTTCCTGCATGTTCATCAGGATCGACGCCTCGCCCGCAATATCAACGACAAGCGCATCCGGATTGGCAATCTGCGCGCCAATCGCCGCGGGCAAGCCATACCCCATCGTGCCAAGACCACCGGACGTCAGCCAGCGGTTGGGCTTCTGGAAATGGAAATGTTGCGCCGCCCACATCTGATGCTGGCCCACTTCGGTCGTGATGATCGTCTCGCGATCCTTGGTCAGCTCATAAAGACGCTCAATCGCATATTGTGGTTTGATGAGCCCTTCATTTGACTGCACATAGGAAAGCGATTTCCGCCCGCGCCACATATCAATCTGACGCCACCAGTCCGCCATCGCCGCTTTGTTCGGCTGCGCAACTTTCGATTTCCAGATACGGATCATGTCTTCTAACACATGCGCACAGTCGCCAATGATCGGAATATCGACATGAACGTTCTTGTTGATCGATGACGGATCAATATCGATATGGATCTTCTTGGAATGCGGGGCGAACGCATCCATACGCCCCGTCACCCGGTCGTCAAACCGTGCACCAATGCAGATCATGACATCACAATCATGCATCGCGTTATTGGCTTCATATGTGCCATGCATACCAAGCATGCCAAGCCACTGCTTGTTTGCGGCAGGGAATGCACCAAGCCCCATCAGCGTTGATGTAACAGGATAGCCCGTCATCTCCGCCAGCTGACACAGCAATTGGCTGGCCATTGGTCCTGAATTGATGATGCCGCCGCCTGTATAGAGAATAGGCTTCTTGGCACCCGCCATTAGCTCAACAGCGCGCGTAATCGCCTTCACATCGCCTTTGATCTGCGGACGATAGGTCTTGTGAACAATATTTGCAGGCCCCTGATATTCACCGGATGCAAACTGAACGTCCTTAGGAATATCAACAACCACAGGCCCCGGGCGCCCATGCGTGGCAACGTAAAATGCTTCATGCATAACCCGCGTCAGCTCACTAGCTGAATTTACCAGCCAATTATGCTTCGTGCAGGGGCGGGTGATCCCGACCGTGTCACATTCCTGAAACGCATCAGAGCCGATGAGATGAGTGGCAACCTGGCCCGTCAGGCAGATGATCGGAATGGAATCCATCAGCGCATCGGCAAGACCCGTGACGGCATTCGTCGCGCCAGGTCCAGACGTCACCAGAACAACACCGGGCTTGCCTGTGGAGCGGGCATACCCTTCCGCTGCATGAACCGCACCCTGCTCATGGCGCACCAGAATGTGTTTGATGTTTTCCTGCTTGAACAGCTCATCATAAATAGGAAGCACAGCACCGCCCGGATACCCGAAGATCGTATCAACGCCCTGGTCCACCAGCGCGCGGATGACGATTTCTGCACCTGTCATCTGTTGACCAGACATGGCCTATTCCTTCCCACTCGCAGTTCATCACCCAAGGCGACCAACCGCTTTTCAAAATTCAAACAACCGCCGTTGATCCGCGCCAAAACCAGCCCGCCCGACACAAGCAGCAGAAAGGCAATTTTTGGCGCTTCCTAGCGGAAAACCGGCGCACCCTAACCACTCAAACTGTGTCGGTCAACCCATAATCGTCAATAAATGAAAAGATTTCGTCAATTTGACTTTCCAAATCTTGCGCAAATATCGTATTCCACGCAATCATTCTCTGTCGGAACCAGGTCATTTGGCGTTTTGCATACTGGCGGCTTTTGGTTTGAGCCCTTATCCGCGCCTCTTCAAGGCTGATCTCACCTTGGAGATGGACCTGAAGCTCCGGTACACCAAGCGACTTCATCACCGGCAAATGATCAGCAAAACCAAAAGAAAGTAATGCTTTCACTTCATCCAGCGCGCCGGCCTCAAGCATCAGGTCAAACCGCCGGTTAATCCGCTCGTAAAGCCAGGCCCTGTCTGGCGCGAGAACAAACTTCACAGCCCGTCCGCGAAGTGGAACGTCGACAGGATCCTCATGCCAATCCGTGAGTGCCCGCCCCGTCGCCCGGAAAACCTCAAGCCCCCGGGAAATTCGCTGCGGGTCGTTTTCATTCACCTGCCCCGCCCATTTAGGGTCGACAGCGCGGAGCAGGCCGTGTGCGGCCTGCGGCCCGATATCGGCGACCTCCGACCGCACCAAACGCCGCACATCATCAGGGATAGGCGGAATATCAACAAAACCCTCGGTGAGAGCCTGAAAATAGAGACCTGTACCACCCAACACGATGGGCACGAGACCGCGCGCCCGCACATCAGCAATCGCCTCCAGGCTATCCTGCAGCCATTGCCCGGTGGAATAAAGCGTCCCGCCAGAAACGTGACCATAAAGGTGATGGGGGGCTTCCACCTCTTCCTCAACGGACGGCCTTGCGGTCAGCACCCGCAATTCCTGGTAAATCTGCATGGAATCCGCGTTGACGATCTCTCCACCAAGCCGCGACGCCAGGGCGAGACCCAAAGCGGACTTGCCGCTGGCGGTCGGCCCTGCGATAAGGACCACGTCTGGCGTCAGGCCTTTTCGGCGCGCGTCACTCAACACTGTCTCCCGTTTCCACTCTTATCGGCGAATGCATATGTCCTACGTTCTTACCCTGATCGGCAACCAAAACACAGGTCTCGACCAGGATCATGTTGCCAGCGTCCAGAACGCTCTTAAACTGAGCGCGGAGCCGGACTGGCTGAAAGACGGTCATGCCTGCGACTTCCTGATGGCAACAGGGGAACGGGAAACCGTCCTGGCGACCGCACGCCGCGCCCTGGCAGAAGCAAAGGTCGACGTCACCTTCCAGGCGACTGAGGGCCGACGCAAAAAACTCCTGATTGCGGACATGGATTCCACCATCATCGAGCAGGAATGCATTGATGAGCTGGCGGAAAGTCTTGGGCTTCGCAGTGCCATCTCAGACATCACGGAACGGGCGATGCGCGGCGAACTGGAATTTGAGCCCGCACTGCGCGAACGCGTTGCCCTGCTGAAGGGTCTATCCGAAGATGAGCTTCAGCGCGTCTATGACAATCAGATCACCGAAACCCCAGGTGGGCGGGCGCTCTGTGCCACAATGCGGAAAGCGGGGGCAACCTGCGCCCTCGTCTCAGGTGGCTTTACCTTTTTCACGGCCCGTGTCGCAGCCTCCGTGGGATTCCAGAGCAATCAAGCCAACACATTGCTTATCGAAGACGGAAGCCTTACCGGCAAGGTTGCCGATCCGATCCTCGGCCGTGAAGCAAAACGATCAGCATTGCACGCTTTCACCCGCGATCTGGGACTTGCGCCGATTGACAGCATCGCCGTGGGTGACGGGGCGAATGATCTGGCTATGATCGGCGATGCGGGGCTCGGCGTGGCCTTCCACGCCAAACCCGTCGTGGCGGAAGCTGCCGCCGCCCAGATCAATTACGCAGACCTCACTGCCCTCCTCTACATTCAGGGCTACCGGGCTGACGAGATCACAGAGACGCTCTAGACGCGAACCCCCAAATACCCCCTAAATACAATGAAACAAAAAAGCCCGCAGCGAGAACATCCCGCCGCGGGCTTTTTTTTGGATTGGGGACCGACCTAGTCGTCAGCGCCAACGCGCACAGCAACAAAGCGCAGATCACCACCGGTCGAGAGCAGCAACAGAACAGACTTCCGACCGGACGCCTTTTCCTGCTTCACCAGATCAACGACCTCGCTCGGGCCTGCGACATCTTCTTGTGCAACTTCAACAATCACATCACCGCGGCGGATACCTTTTTCAGCCGCAGCACTTGCGGGGTCGACGAACGTCACAAGCACGCCCTCTACATCCTCAGCAACATTATATTGACTACGGTTCGCACTCGTCAGGCTCGCAAGACCAAGACCCAACACCTCAGCGGTACCCGTCTCATCTTCTTTTTCGCCCTTGCCCGTTTCTGCTTCCGCAACATCCGTCTCATCAAGACGAGCGATCTTCACGGACAGGATCTTTTCTTTACCGTCGCGGATGATCAGCACAGGCACACTACGGCCAATTTCAGTGTCCGCCACAATCTTGGGCAGTTCGCGCATCTCAGGCACATCGCGCCCGTCAAATGTCACAATCACATCACCAGGCTCAATACCAGCGTCCTTGGCCGGACCTTCTTCATTGACGCCAGCCACAAGCGCACCCTTAGGCGCATCCATGCCAAGACCTTCCGCAATTTCTTCAGTCACAGATTGAATGCGAACGCCAAGCCAACCACGCCGCGTCTCACCAAATTCCCGCAACTGGGCAACGACAGATGTCGCCGTATCAGCGGGAATGGCAAAGCCGATACCGATAGACCCACCCGACGGGGAGATAATGGCTGTATTAACGCCGATCACTTCCCCATCAAGGTTGAACAAGGGCCCGCCGGAATTACCCCGGTTGATCGATGCATCGGTCTGAATGAAATCATCATATGGGCCTGCATTAATGTCGCGGTTGATCGCCGAAATAATGCCCGCCGTCACAGTGCCGCCAAGGCCGAACGGATTGCCGATCGCAACCACCCAATCACCAACCCGCGCGTCAGACGATTTACCGAAAGGCACAAAAGAAAGCTCGCGATCAGGTTCAATTTTCAGAACTGCCAGATCCGTCTTCGGGTCACGACCAACAAGTTCAGCATCAAGCGAATGCCCGTCAGCAAAAATGACCTTAATTTCGTCGGCACCATCGATCACATGATTATTGGTGATCACGTAACCTTTTGGATCAACCACAAACCCCGAACCCAGCGATTGGACCCGCCGCGGTGCGCCCTGGCGTCCCTGACGTTCCAGAAAATCCTCAAAAAAATCTTCGAACGGCGAGCCTTCAGGCAGGCCCGGTATCTGCTCACGGCCAGCACGCGCCTGCACGGTCTGCGAGGTTGAAATATTCACAACAGCAGGCGACAAGCGCTCGGCAAGATCCGCAAAGCTTTCCGGTGCGCCCCGCGCAAATGCCGGACTGGGATCAGCCATTGGCAAGGCAAGCCCCACAATGGCTGCAAACCCCAGTGCAAGCGCCCCACGGCGGGTCGCCATCCAGAAACCGCCAACCTGATTCTTCGCCGAAAACTGCATATTCAAGAACTCCCTTTCGACAATTCAGAACGCCTACCGCACAGATTGTCTCTTCAAATGCCCCGAGACCATGCGCGAAGGCCGGTTCAAACAGGGTTAACAAAGAGGAACTTCTTGGAAAAAATCCCAACCGTTCCATTCTATTTCAAGGCATTTTGGCGTTGATTGTGGGCGAAATAGGGCAAGATGCGCCAAAAGCTCACGTTCGGCCAATCCAGACGATCACGACACCGAGAGCCAGCGCCACGAGCCCACCCCGGCGAATGGCATCATCTGGCATCGTTAGAACAAGCATCACCATGCGCTTCATGGCAGCTGGAAAGAGCGCATAAAGCACCCCTTCAAGCACCAGAACAAGTCCAAGCGCGACCAGCAGATCAGTCATCAAAGAGTGCCTTCCCTCTCACGCGCCAACAAAGCGCGCAGGAGATCTAACATGCCGCTGACGACATGTAGAAAAGGACCGCCTAGCGGCGGCCCTTCCCACTTGAGTCACCAAAATACCGGAAGAAATCACTGTCCGGTGAAAGGACCATGGTTGTGTTGTCCCCGCTCAGCCCTTCGCGATAGGCGAGCATAGAGCGGTAGAAGGAGAAAAACTCCGGGTCACGACCATAGGCGTCTGCGAAAATCTCGTTTCGCTTGGCATCGCCCTCACCGCGGATCGTGTCAGCTTCACGCTGTGCTTCGGCCAGAAGAACCGTCACATCACGATCAGCGCGTGAGCGAATGCGCTGCGCCGTTTCTTTACCTTGCGCCCGAAGTTCAGCCGCTTCCCGTTGACGTTCCGTGTTCATGCGTTGGAAAATCGCATCACTATTCGCCTCTGGCAAATCAGCCCGTCGAATACGCACATCGACAATCTCGACACCCAGCGCCGCCGTCGCCGTGTTGAAGTCATCGCGGATACGAACCATCAGCCCTGAACGATCATCACGAACAAGCGTTTCCAGACTTTCTTCACCCAGCACATTACGAAGAGCGGAGACAAAGACCGGGCGAAGACGTGCTTCACCTTGCGAAATATCGCGGACCGACTGGTAGAATTTCAGTGGATCAACAATACGGTAGCGGGCAAACGCATCCACCCGAAGTCGCTTCTGGTCACCTGCGATAATTTCTTCCTCTGGCGAATCCAGATTAAGGATACGCTTGTCGAAATAAATCACATTCTGAAAGAATGGAATTTTCCAGTTAAGCCCCGGCTCCGTAATCGCAACCCGCGGATCACCAAACTGCAGCACCAGAGCCTGTTCTGTCATGCGAACTGTAAAAAACGTCGCATAGGCCAGAACCACAACAACAAGCGCGATAACGGCAGCGCCAAATCCAAATGCGCGGTTCATTAGCGTGCTCCCTCTGGTTTAGTGCCTGCATTAGGCGTCAACTGGTTCAACGGAAGATAAGGCACAGCGCCAGACCCGTTCTGGTCCATCAGCACCTTGCTCATATCGCCAAGCACACGTTCCATTGTTTCCAGATACATGCGTTCACGCGTCACATCTTTCGCGTTCTTGTATTCATTGTAGATGGACAGAAAGCGAAGGCTCTCACCCTGTGCCTGAGCCACTGTCTGTTCACGATACGCACTCGCGCCCTGGATCAGCTGCTCTGCCTGACCACGTGCTTCAGGCACTTTCTGGTTTGCATAGGTTTCAGCCTCATTGCGGAACCGCTCCTGGTCAGCACGTGCAGCCTGCACGTCGCGGAACGACTCGATCACCTGCGCTGGCGGATCCACCTTCGCAAGCTTCACTTCCGTTATCGCAATCCCTGATTTATAACCGTCAAGAATTTCCTGCATGCGGGTCTGCACAAGCAACTGCGCCTGAAGACGACCGGTTGTCTGCAACACCTGGAAGGCAGACTGGCCAACCACTTCGCGCATCACACTTTCAGCAACCGCCTTCACCGTGCGCTCAGGATCTTCCACATTGAAAAGATAATCCGCCGCTTCGTTGATCTTCCACTGCACCGTAAAGTTGATATCGACAATATTCTCATCGCCGGTCAGCATCAGGCTCTCCTCCGGCACGGAGAGAGAAGCACTGGCAGAACGCTCGCCTGAGCGACCTGTCGTCCGGGTACCAATGTCAATCTGGTTCACATTGGTAACTTCCGGTGTCATCACCGATTCAATTGGATAGGGAAGCTTGAAATGAAGCCCCGGCGGGGTCCATCGCACATATTCGCCAAAGCGCATCACAACGCCCTGCTCATTTGTGTTCACCCGGTAAACCGACCCATAAGCCACAAAACCAAGCACCAGAAGTGCTAAGATGAGGCCAAGCCCCCGACCGCCCCCGGCTGCA
>JAVKCY010000058.1:0-25156 GCA_040223265.1 Parvibaculum sp.
TGCCAGACCCGTCAACCGGCCGTGATCATCTGACAGAAGACGGCCCCTTCTACTTTTTCTTTGGTGCCGAACCGGATAAGTGGATTGGCGAGCTATGGCCCCGCGGGCGCGCCTGGGAAAACTCTCTTAGCAAAGCTGACATCAACACCAATTTCTGCGCGCGCCACTCCGGAGGTAAAAACTTCCTGAACCACGGATTCGCAGGCGCGGAGGTCTCGATCGAGCCCGATGGCTCCGTCTATCCCTGTTGCCTGAAGACAAAGCTGCCCATCGGCAATGTCGCCGATGAAAAGCTCATCGACATTCTGGAGAGCCTAAAAGGTCATCCGGTCTTCGAGGCCGTGAACAAGGGCGAGCCCCACAAGATGGGCCTTACCCATGGTTGGTCGGAAGAAAGGTTTTTCAACGCCTCGGAAACCAAAATGCCAAACGGCACACCCTTCGCCAATCTGTGTATCGGATGCGACAGGTTTCATGAAGAGGTTATGGCTCCTGTCATCAAAGAAGTGACAGAGAAGCGAAAAGCTGCCCACCTTACCCGGACTGTCTAAGCGCCACCCAGATCGCTTCCAAGCTCTTCCGCCGACGGACGCAAACGTTCAAGCATGAACAAGATCCCGGCCAGTGCGCCCGCAAGCCCGAGGGCAAGCAGCCAGAACGGTGCACCAAACAGATCGGCATAGGTCGTAAGCTCGCTCTGCCCCAGCAAATGCTTGAATGAGGGCAAACTATAGCCATAGCCAAGCGCACCCGCAAAACCCCCGGCGAGGACAAACCACGCATCCTTGTAGCCTGCTCCGATCTGGGCAAATACGGTGCCGGGGCACGCCCCGGCCAACACCATACCGAGCCCGAGGATCAAGCCACCGACAATCTGCGCCAACGGCATAAAGGCCTTCGGATGCAGCTCCACCAGGCCAAGCCCGTTCATGAGGGAGAGAGACAGAAGACCGGTCACAATCGCGCTGAGAAAGACGCGCAACATCGTGTAATTTTTAAGCTGCATCTGCCCAACAATGATGCCGGGCTCAAAGACACGCGATTTTTCAAGCGCGACACCAAATACGAGCCCCATCGCGAGACCCAGCAAAACAATCAAGATCATATCCATCAAAATCACCTCAGGCTCTGCGTGTGAGAAGAAAGGCCGATGCAATACCGCCCGCGAAGATTGCCGCCACAACGACGGAAGACGACACGGCAAGCTGCGCCATGCCGGTAAGACCATGACCACTCGTGCAGCCACCGGCAAGCCGCGCTCCAAACAGCAAAACAAACCCGCCGAGAAACGCCATGGCATATCGCGCTGCGTCGGAGCGAATATTGAACGCGCTTCGCCAAACCGGCGCGACGCCCCTGCGACCCATGCCCGATGCCCGTGCGGAGAAAAACGCACCAAAGACCACACCAACCACAAGCGCCACCTGCCAGACATATTTGTCGGAAGCGAGGTATTTGCTGAAATAGCTTCCCTCTTGAACCATGGGGTCAACAAGGACGGCGACCTGGCCCGCTGCCGTCACAAAGGATGAAGAGGCACCAAGCCCGGTATCCATCAAAAGAAAGGCCGGGATCTGCAAAAGGCCGATAAGCCCACCGGCGAGATATGGGGACCAACTGGGGTCGGTTAGACGGGTCATCGCGCTCTCCTTCATCAATTATATTCCTAATACATAATATAAATGTTGTTTGATGCAAGAGGCAGATTGCCGCAACGGGGCACGTCAGGCCGAAGCCCCGACAACCTGACGCAAAAGCGCACCTGTAACAATTTGACACCATACTGAAATCTCCCCGGTACGCGTAAGCCGCAGGTTTACGCGGCAAATTGAGAGAAAAGCCACGTAATGCACAAATCCGCACAAACAAAGGTGAACACCGCTCTTGACCTAGCCGATGCCCCGGCATAGATACTAGACCAACCGGTCGGTTTCTATTCTGCATCCAAACGGACAAGCCTGATGACCCCGCGCAACCTGAAAACAACAACGGACGGAACCACAAACCCCTCGGGACAGGCCGACGCGCGCGTGACACGCGGGGAGCGGACCCGCCAGGCGCTGATCGACGCGGCATTTCTGGAAATTCATCTGAACGGTTATCGGGCGGCCAGCCTGAGCGACATTCTTTCTGCGGCGAACTGCACCAAGGGATCGCTTTATCACCATTTCCCGGACAAGCATGCGCTGGGTCTGGCAGCAGTGTCGGAAAAGGTGGACGCGTTCATTGAAGCCAATTGGCTAATCCCGCTGGCCACCACAAATGATCCACTCACAACTATTCGCGAAATCATTCAACGGCATGTCGCCGGCGAAATTATGGATGATCCCCGTCTGGGCTGCCCGGTCCAAAACATCAGCCAGGAAATGTCCCCGCTTGATGAGGACTTCCGGGAATATCTGAACGATGTTTTCAACCGCTGGATTAATGCCATTTCAGATGCACTCACCCGTGGCATCAAAGCAGGCAATGTGTGCAACACCGTCGACCCCCACGGGATGGCAATTGTCATCGTCGCCACACATCAGGGCATGGTCAGTCTGATCAAGACGGCCCAAAATCCAGAAGTAGGCAACAAGAGCGCCCCAAGTTTCTTCAATCTACTTGAAACCCTCCGTCCAAAAACTCTCCCTCCGAAAAACACGCGTCTAACCCCCGATAACGACGCACCAAACAAGGCGACATCATGAAAAATAACTGGGTCATTTCCTACGCTCAATGGATCGTCAAGCTGCGTTGGCTCGTCGTCATCGTCACGGCGGCTGGCGCGCTCTACATGGCATCCGGTGGGCAATACATAAAATTCTCAAACGATTACCGGTATTTTTTCACCGATGAAAATCCGAACCTGAAAGCATTCGAACAGCTGGAGCGTACCTATACCAGCCCCGACACGCTCCTATGGGTCTTGCGCCCAAATGAAGGCATGGCGACGGAACCGCGCGTCCTTGCGGTGATCAAAGAAATCACCGAGCGCGCCTGGCAGACACCTTACTCCATCCGCGTCGACAGTCTGACAAACTTTCAGCACACCCAGGCGTTTGAAGATGATCTTCTCGTCCAGGACCTGGTGATAGACCCGGCAACAGCGGACAGCGACCGTGTGTTTGGTATCGCATCCACAGAGCCTGCCATCGCCAAACGCTTGATCTCTGACGATGGAACGACAACCGCCGTGGTCGCCACGCTAAAGCTCCCCCGCGACGACATTCAGGCAAATTCACTATCCGTCGAGCATGCAAGAGAAATTCTGGCGGACATTCGCAAGCGCTACCCTGATATCCGTTTCGAGCTAACCGGTTCCTCCATGCTCTCCACCTCCTTCTCGGAAGCAGCAACAAGAGACCTCAGCACCCTCACGCCGGGCATGTATGTCGTCCTTGCCTTCACGGTGTGGCTTCTTATTCGCTCCATCTCCGGCACGATCGCAACCCTCCTTGTGGTCGGTCTGTCTGCGGCAGCTGCGATGGGGTTCGTCATGGGCTGGATGGGCGTCAAGCTGACGCCGCCTTCCTCTGGTGCCCCCACGATCATCCTCACGATCGCTGTCGCGGACAGCATTCACATCCTCGTCACAGCGCTTGTCGCCATGCACAAAGGCATGACCAAGCACGAAGCAATCGTTGAGAGCCTTCGCGTCAACTGGCAGCCGGTGTTCCTGACATCACTCACCACCGCGATCGGCTTTGCAAGCCTGAACTTCTCCGACGCGCCCCCCTTCCGCGATCTGGGGAACACGGCCGCCATGGGTGCCATTGCCGCGTGGGTTCTTTCCATCACTTTCCTTCCCGCACTGATGGCCATTCTTCCTGTCACTGCGAAAGCGTCTCTCAGCAAACAAAACGAGCTGATGGAGAAATTCGGCGAGATGGTGATCCGCAATCGGCGCACCATTCTCGTTGGGATGACTGTCGCGCTTGTCGGCTTCGCGGCCCTCCTGCCTCAATTCAGGTTCAACGATCGCTTCGTTGAATATTTTGATGAACGAATGGAATTCCGTGTGGCATCTGACTGGGCCGCAGACAATCTGACGGGCATCTACCAGATCAGCTACTCGCTCTATGCAGGCAACCCGGGCGGCATCTCCGACCCGGAATATCTGGACCGCCTGGAAGCATTTGCCAATTGGTGGCGGACGCAGCCTGAAGTCGTTCACGTATCCACGTTCTCGGACGTCATCAAGCGCGTGAACAAAAGCATGAACGGCGACAATGAGGCGTTTTATCGCGTGCCTGCGGAGCGGGAGATGGCAGCGCAGTTCCTACTGCTTTACGAAATGTCACTACCCTATGGTCTTGATCTCAATGATCAGATCAATGTGGACAAGTCTGCAACAAAACTCACCCTAACGCTGAGTGACGTTTCAACGGACCAGATGCAAGAACTGATCATCCGCGGTGATGATTGGCTGAAAGCAAACGCGCCAGAAACCATGCACGCCTATCCTGCCGGTCAGGCCGTCATGTTCTCGTTCATCGGGATCAGCAATTTCAAATCCATGATCATCGGCACAGGCATTGCTTTGTTTCTTATCTCTGCAAGCCTGATCATCGCGCTTCGCGATATCAAACTGGGCTTGATTTCACTCATTCCGAACCTCACGCCACCCATTTTTGCCTTCGGCATTCTGGCGCTCTTCACGCCGGAGGTGGGCTTCTGGTCAACTTTTGTGATCTCCACCGCGCTCGGCCTGATTGTGGATGCAACTGTCCACTTCCTGTCCAAATATCAACGCGCACGCAAGGAGAAGAACCAGAACGCTGAAGACGCCGTACGCTACGCCTTCTCCACCGTGGGAACAGCCTTGTGGGTATCGACTTTCGTCTTGATCATTGGATTTGCACTCCTGGCCTATTCACCCTTCAAGGTGAATGCGATGCTCGGCACCATGGTGGCCCTCACCGTGGCCTGTGCGCTCATTATCGACTTCCTTCTCCTGCCAGCCCTCCTGATCACACTCGACAAACGGGCAGACAAAAAGCTGGAAGAAAAAGGTGGCGCCGCTCCAACAGCAGATCTGGGAGCGCCCGCGTAAGCGGCGCACCCGAAAAGTGCGTAAAAACCAGCGCCTGATCACAGGCTGAACCAAAGATAGGATACGGTATGACACGCTTTTCAATTCATGATGCGAGCCCTATCGTGTCACTGAAAGCAACGCAAAAAGAGGACCGTTCGACAATGCGAATGACATGTACAAAGCTCCTGGGCAAAACCTTGCAGGCAAGCCTTTTGGCAACGGCCATGGTGATAACCCCGCTCGGCCTCACTGCGATGGCGGCGGGACTGGACACACTACCCGGCGAGGATCAGCCGGATGCCCGTGGCCTTGCCATTGCGCAGGAAACTGAGCGTCGGGACCTGGGCTTTCAGGACACAACTTCCACCATGAAGATGGTCCTCACCAACGCTTATGGTGAAACCAGCGAGCGGGAACTCCGCAACATGGTGCTGGAAGTCACGGAAGAAAACGAAGGCGATTGGAGCCTCCTGGTCTTTGACAAACCGCGTGACGTCGATGGCACAGCCCTCCTCTCCTATGCACACATTCTTGATCCTGATGACCAGTGGATGTATCTACCGGCTGTTGCCCGCGTGAAGCGGATTTCCTCCGTCAACAAGTCCGGCCCCTTCATGGGATCAGAATTTGCCTTTGAGGACTTCTCTTCGCAGGAAGTCGGCAAATACTCATACACATGGTTGCGCGACGAACCCTGCGGCGAGCGGACCTGCCATGTGGTCAATCGCACACCACTGTATGAGCATTCCGGTTACACGCGCCAGATCGCCTGGACCGATACAACAGACTATCAGCCGCGTAAAATCGAGTTTTACGACCGCAAGGACGATTTGCTGAAAACGCTGACCATGTCTGACTATCGTCAGTATAACGACAAGCATTGGCGGGCTCATGATCTGTTCATGGAAAATCACCAGACATCAAAGACGACCCGGCTTGTTTGGGGAGATTTTGCATTCGGATCAGGGTTGAGCCCATCCGACTTCAACACCAACGCGCTAAAGCGCGCACGATAATCATCATATATTAGGAAGCGGGCACTAATCTGATCTGCCCGCTTTTTTATTGCCCTGCTGGGAGGGACTAGATGCCGAACTATTTTTGCCTCAACACAATCAAAGCAGGATCTGCCGCAACAATAGCGGCCATGAGCTGCGCCCTCGCTACAACGCCACTCAATGCTGCCGAGATCGAGTTTTCCGGCTATGTGGAGCCTGAACTTCAGATCTTTACCGCTCGCGGCAATCTACCGGGACAAAAGCGCTTCAATTCATCTGTTGCAACAGAGCTGACCGTCGAAACCTTTTTTGACGATTCCTACATCATCTTCAAACCGTTTGCGCGCCTTGACCTGCAAGATGGCAACAGATCACACGCCGATATTCGCCAGCTGAAATATGTCCACATCGTTGACGATTGGGAATTTCGTGTTGGCTTTGACAAAGTGTTTTGGGGTGTAACAGAAGTGGCCCATCTGGTTGACATTATCAATCAGACAGACGGAGTTGAGAGCATAGACGGCGATGAGAAATTGGGTCAGCCGATGCTCGCCGTTTCAACTGTGCAAGACTTTGGTACGTTCAGTGCCTATCTGTTGCCCTATTTTCGGGAACGCACATTCCCCAGCATGAGCGGGCGCCCGGCACCCGACATTCCGATCGACGAAACGCTGACATCCTACGAGAGTGACGACAAGCGTCAGCATCTCGACTTTGCGCTGCGCTATGCAAACACATTTGAAGATTGGGATGTTGGCCTTTCCTATTTTCAAGGCACCGGGCGCGATCCCATTCTCCGTCCGGCTTTCAATGCGCCGGGCAACCTTGTCCTTGCGCCGTTCTATGCACAGATCAGGCAAACCTCAATCGACGTACAGGCAACCAAGGGCGCGTGGCTTTACAAGTTTGAGGGCTTCTGGCGGCGCGAGCTCAATGAAGAGCGCGTTCAGGCAACCGGTGGCGTTGAGTATACGCTCTATCAGATTTTTGAGACATCAAGTGATCTGGGCATAGTCGCGGAGTACATTTGGGACGACCGGGGTGCAAACCCGCAAAATGCCTTCGCCAATGATGCTGTCGCCGGCGTTCGCTGGACGGCAAATGACGAGGCATCAACCGCCATCCTCCTCGCCTCAACGATTGATTTGGACACGCAGGCACTCGGCCTGTCACTGGAGGCGGAACGCCGCTTTGGGGATGACTATTTTATGAGCGTTGAAGCACGCTTCTTTGAGAACGTCCCGACGTCGGACCCGCTCTTCTCATTCTCCAACGATGACTTCATGCAAGTGCGCATTGCACGCTATTTCTGAAGAAACCCGCAATCGAAGACAATCCGGGCGGCTCCTGTTAAAAATCAGGGGCTGCCTTTTTACCTAGTAGAGATCGTCTTTCTCGTTCTGATTCAACGCGCCATCAATAACCTCGGCAGGGACTTTATCCAGCTTCATCTGATCGCGGTACATCGCGCCCGTGCTCGGCAACGCGGAGCGTTCGACCTGCTTCTCCGCATCCCAGAGCGCGGAGCGCACCAGCGCTTTTGTACAATGCAGATAAGCCTCTTCAACATGGATCACAAGCACACTTCGCGGGTTGCGCCCCCGCATTTCAAACTGGCCTGTATGAGCCGGATCAACGGAGACCTCAGCCCGCCCGTTAACGCGCACCATATCGTTGATACCGGGAACGAAGAACAAGAGCCCCACACTTCCCGATGAGACGATATTGGTAAGCGTATCCAGTCGATTGTTCCCCGGCCAGTCCGGCATCAAAAGGGTTTTGGGGTCTTGCAGCTTCACAAAGCCCGGTTCACCACCCCGTGGTGACACATCAGGCAACGCACCCTCGCGCGACGTACCAATGCACACGAACGGAGACAGCGCGATGAAGGAGGCGCAATGTTTTTCAATGTGATCTAGCTGCTTATCGAGAGGTCCCGCACCCGGCATCAGATAATGCTCTCTCAGGTCCGCCGGTGAAGAAAGTGTATGAACCATATTACCTCTCGCTCTTTGAAAACGCGCCGGACGCACCTGGCCGACTGACCGCGCCATTCGCCTGTCCCGCATCATGCTATAATTGAGAACGAATCTCAATAACAGTGATTTAAATGTGTAATCATAAATGATTATATCATCACCTGATGCATAGAACCGCTTTCTACCAGACCGAGGGGACTGAACATGGCGATCAATGTCGCACGATATGAACTGAACGCCAGCACCGGCTGGGGCGTTGTCGCAGACGGTGGCATGACCCCTCTCACAGGCGATTATCCGACCACAGGCGATTTCATTCGCCACGGTCGGGATGAGGCAAGGTCAGTCGCCGCGGCGGGCACCGAGAACAATATTCCACTTGCTCATGTGCGCCTCCTCTCCCCCATCACAGCCAATCAGCAATATGTCTGCCAGGGAACCAATTACGTCTCCCATCTGTTGGAAAGCGGCATTGATCCCGCAAAGCAGACCTTCAACATGATCTTCCGCAAAGCCTCGTCTTGCTTGGCGCCTGCGGACACTGACATTGTGCGCCCCGCCCACGTCAAACTGCTGGACTACGAGATTGAGCTCGGCCTCGTGATGGCCCGCGACATTACCGGCCCTGAAAAAGTAACTTGGAAAAACCTGTGCGACTATGTGGCAGCCCTCGTCATCACCAATGACGTCTCCGCCCGCGATGTACAACTCCCCGAATGGCAGTTCTATAAGGGAAAATCCTATCGCACATTCGGACCCACGGGTCCCTGGCTCACCCTGATCGAACAGACCGACGTAAAGCACTTTCAAAAGCTTCGCCTGCAACTCGCAGTGAACGGCAAAGAACGCCAGAATGCACTCGCCTCCGATCTCTTCTTCCAGCCACCAGAGACGCTGACAGAGCTTTCAGAAGTGCAGGACTTCGCACCCGGCGACCTGCTTGCCACCGGCACGCCAGGCGGCGTGGCAGCGCAAGCGCCCAGCAAACTCATCATGCTGCTCACAAAGCTGATGTCGGATCAGAAAAAGTGGGAATTGTTCAAAAAGGCAGGGGCCAAAAACCCGGCCTTCCTGAAGCCCGGCGACAAGATCGCCGCCCGCATCAAAACCGATGATGATGCACTCGACCTGGGCTCACAGCACAATCTCATTGTGCAGGGTTGATCAAACCCAGGATAACAGCGTCTATGACAATCGAGGGAGGGGGCGACGTGCAAGCCCTCTCGCCTCTTCAATCGAAATCCCAAGGTGCGAAATGATCAGTGCAATCCCTTCCTGCACCTGCGCCTCATCAAGTGTGCCGAGCAGGCGCCCATTGATAATCGCAAGAATGCCGGCACCGACAAGAATTGAAACAACCTTCATATCCTTGATCTGGAAATGTCCGGCCTTCACCCCGGCTTCCGCGTCGCGGTGAAAGCGCCCCATAAGCCCTTCATTCATAATGCCCATCGTCTTTGCAGATCGCATGATGAACCACCCGATCACGGGATCGGAGATGGAAGATTCCACCACCTTGTTCCAGGCAACAACCTGCGCAAAGAAAGGGTCGTCAATGGTGCCAATAAGCGCGTCAATCTGATCACCGAGCACGGTCACAAGCTCCGCCATGGCGGCCTCGACGATCTCGTCCTTGGTTTTGAAATGATTGTAAAAGGTCCCGAAGCCAAGGTCGGCTGCCTCCGTGATGTCGGCAATCGTGGTCGCATCCACGCCTTTCTGCCCCATGACATCGCGCGCCGCACTGATCAACGCTGCACGGCTTCGCTCGCGCCGTCGCGTGCCTCTTGTTGGTTTGTCGGCCGCTTCCGCCATAAACAGGTTCCCACTGGAGATTTGGTGCCATCAAATCACTTATGATGATTCCATCATATTATAGGGAAAACTGTTCGTATGCGACCGGCAATCAGATTGAGATCTTTTCCAAATCTGAAGTACGGGTGCGATCAGGCGGGAAGGTGAGCGTCACCGTCGTTCCGACACCAACTTCACTCTCAAACGAAACCGTTCCCCCGTGCAGCTCCATATGTTTCTGTACAAGGGTGAGACCAAGCCCCGTCCCTTCAAAGCGACGCTCAAGAGCAGAATCCACCTGATAAAACGCCGTCGTCAATTTTACGAGACTGTCCGCAGGAATACCGATGCCTTCGTCCACGACATGAACCACAAGGCCGCCTGCCGCATCCAGTTTGAACTGGACAGTGACAGTGTCGCCAGTGTCAGAAAACTTCGAGGCATTGGAAACGAGATTGAGGAGCATCTGCTTGAACAGTCGCCGATCAGCCCAAAGCGGCGGTATGTCCTCACAAATGTCGATGACAACCTCCCTGCGCATCGTCGCAGGCCACCCTTCCGCCAAGCGTTGCACAGACAAAGCCGTTTCATAAACATTTATCTCTTCTTCGTTTAGCGTAAAATCGTTTACCTCCACCCGAGCAACATCAAGAATGTCGTTCACAATGGAGAGAAGGTGTCGGCCACTCCCGTGAATGTCCTCAGCATAGCCTGCATATCGCTCGGACCCGAGAGGGCCAAAAACCTGTTGGCTCATAATCTCGGAGAACCCGATAATAGCATTGAGCGGTGTGCGAAGCTCATGGCTCATGTTTGCAAGAAACTCTGTTTTCGCCCGGTTGGCGGCAACCGACGCCTGAAGCGCCTCATCCCGTTCCAGTTCAATGCGCCGTCGATCTGTCACATCACGGAAGGTGATGGTGAAATACTCTCGGACATGCTGATTTGAAGTCTCATGAATCTTGGACTGGGTTGCAACACATTCGTAAATGCGAGTCCCCTCGAGCGGGTGCTCAATCTCAACTTCAAGCCGCTCACCAAATCTGTCGGGGGTAAGTTGTTCCCATATTGGTCCGTCCTTCGCATGCCACTTTGGAAGGACCGAGAACACGCTCTCCCCCACATAGGTCCTGGACGGGTCAAGCCCAAATGACCGGCAAGCAACCTGATTGATACTCTCGATCCGACCTGCCTCGCCCATGATGACGATGCCGTCAAAGCTATCGTCAATAATCTGGTCGAACATCCGACCGCGACCTTCTTTTTCACGGCGCTCGCGCGCGGTCTCTGTCCGCCGACGATCCAGTTCCTGGATCATCTGCGCAAACATTGAAAGGCCCGACACGAGCAACACGCACCCTGTGTCCGCACTGACCGCAAACTGGCTTTGCAACACGAAGGCAACAAGTTGCGCAGTAGCGATCACACCGATACAGGTCGCTACAAAAAGCGCGAGGTGGAGTTTAGTGCGAAGAACGTTCAAAGCCACAAGAACAATCAAAGCCAAAATGATTGAGGCAACAAAGCTCGTGCGCTCGATCTCTCTCGATTGATGAATGGTCTCAAACGCCAGCGCCTGAAGCACGGGACCGGAGACAACACCGACGACGGGTAAATTGAGCTGGTCACCAAGCTCTACCGCAGTTGCACCAATGATGACACTCTTGCCTGCAATATCTTCCGGCTGAAAGCGTCCCTCCAGAACATCGACAAAAGAGAGTCGGGGAATGCTGGATATCTGAATACCATAGTCGACATAAAACCCGTGTTCTTCCCGGACAGCCCGACCGGCGAGCGTCGCAGCAAGTGAATATTGAAAAGTGCCATCAACCCAATCACCATAAGTCATGGTCCAAATGCGCCCATCACTTGACGGGAAAACATTTACATTTGCCAGCCAACCATGATCAGCAAACATCTTGGCGGGTTCCGTGCGGATGATCTGACCCGTTTTCTGTCCCGCAGATGCAAGCTGCATAAATGAGGGAAGGATAACCTGTCCACCAGCCCGTTGAAGTGCCGCAACCAAAAGATCATTGTCGGCCTTGTCTCGGGCTTCGGTCAGCTCAACATCAAAGGCGATTGACCCGGCCCCCGCCTCACGCAAGCGATCGAGCAACAAGGCATGCTGAGCGCGCTGGAAGGGCCAAATGCCAAGATCGCGAATTGATTGCGCATCAATCTGCACCACAACGACATCGCCACTGGCTTGTCTGTGATCAAGAGCAAATCGAAAAGATAAAAGGCCGCGCTCAAGCGGCTCCAGCGCACCAGACAAGGTCAGGATCGCAACCAAAAAGGCGATAGCACCGCTTTGCCGCCAATATCTCATAACCCATCCCAACCAAAAACTGCCGCCTGCGGTGGCAAGCGGCAGCTTCAATTTACTCTCACGACATTACTCTGGGCTTAAAGCGCCGACCGGGACGTCAACGGTTTATTAAGAAACACAACCACATTCAGCCATTGCCATTTCCGTTGCCGTTGCCATTTCCGTTGCCATTTCCGTTGCCACCCGCATTGGAGTTGGGGTTATTGGCGAGTCCTGGTGGCAAAGCACCTGACTGTCCAATGGCGAGACCATTGCCATTGTTGCCATTGCCACCGGCA
The DNA here is from genome assembly GCA_040223265.1 of Parvibaculum sp. Taxonomy (GTDB): domain Bacteria; phylum Pseudomonadota; class Alphaproteobacteria; order Parvibaculales; family Parvibaculaceae; genus Mf105b01. The sequence continues at coordinate 12,399 of JAVKCY010000058.1, forward strand.
TTGGAGTTCGAATTCTCGACGAGCCCCGGCGGCAAACCACCTGACAATCCAATCGCAAGACCATTGTCACTATTGGAGTTGCTATTACCGCCGGCGTTGGAGCTTGAATTTCCTGCAAGGCCTGAAGGTGTGGCACCACTAAGCCCCACCGCGACCCCATTTCCACCGCCACCAGATGCGCTTTGGTTGAGCCCGCTACCATTACTGCCACTCACGCCCTTGGCCACCGCATTGCTGTTGCCAACAAGCCCGGCCGGCACAAGTGCACTCTGATTATCTCCGCGAACAATCGCACCCGCATTTTCTTCGGAAGCCACGCCTTCATCTGGGGAAGAGACCACCCCTTGCGAAATGGATGCAACCCGCACGAGGCCATTGGTCGATGCCGCTACATCCAATGCAGACGCACCAACAGGCTCTGCCAGGACAGTTCTCGCCGCGAATTGCGCGGAAGAAGGCGCCGCTGCAGTGGTTTCTGATGCAGCTGGCGATGCCACCGGCGCTGTGTTTGTGCGCGGTTCAACCGCTGCCCGTGATGGCTGAACAGCACCAGGGCCCGCAACACTCAAACCAACACCTTGGGCCGCTGGGGAATGTGCCGTCTGGCCTGGGCGTACAAGGCCCATGTCACCAGTATCAAGGTCGATAACCTGAACGGCACCTTCGACAACATGCACAGCGGCACCAGCCGGTTCGACAGTTACCGTAAACTTCGTGCCCTTAACAACAGCTGCCAAAAACGGTGTCTCAACTTCGAAATGCTGCTTCGCACGCTTTTCCACCTGCAAAAGGATCGTGCCAAAGCTCTGCAAAATTGTGGTCGCCATGCCGCTATTGTTGCTCTCTGGCAAAGCGAGTGATGTCTTCGGCGAGATGATAATCGTTTCATCGCCCCGCACCAGCACAACGCGCCCATCATCGCCCGTCTCAATTGTTGATCCGGCTCCAAGTCGAACATTTGGCGTGAGCGCAATTGGTCGCAGACCCTCCGTCTGCACCTGCACTGTGCCTCGGTGGCTCTCTACCATCCACTCGCGATCTTCCAACGCTTGCGCTGAACCAGCAAACGAGAAGCAGGCAAAAGCAGAACTTATGATCAGCCGCTGTAGATTACGCATTACTCAACTCCACAAATGACGTCCGAAGACCAGTAGAGTTTTAGAGGAAAACGGCGCGAATAAAAGGAAAACACCAATTTTTCAATAATGATCTCCTAACACTTACGGAGCATTTTAGAAAAATTGTCTCTATTCATATTTTGGAAATTATAAATACTCAGTATTAGGAGGACATATGGGTAAATACGCGGGTTTCCATGCAATCGGTTCGATACATACAGTGGCAAAATTTGGCAATTGGCGCTTGCGTGGCGCTAGCTGCTTATTTGCTGCAACCGTCAGTCACGTGGGGCGTTGAAAACGTCGATCCGGCTCAAATCGAACGACGCATTGAACAACAGACGCAAGGCGATCAGCACAACTTTGAGCGCGATCCCCTCCTCCCGAGTGCCACCCCGCTAACACCGGAGCCAAGTGACCGCTTCATCCTGACCGGCATCACTGTCACCGGCACGAGTGTTTTCACTGGCCAGGAGCTTGCGCCTCTCTACGACGCCTTCCTCGCGACCGAAGTCGGGCGCGCCGAACTCTCGGAGATTGCGGCAAAGGTGACGCAGTTCTATCAGCGCGAAGGATACTCTCTCACAAGAGCGATCATCCCGGCACAATCCATGTTGGCAGGAGTGGTGGAGCTGCGCGTCACGGAAGGATATGTTGAAAACGTTCTGTTTTCCGGCGACGGCCCTCATGACGGGTTACGACCCTATACACAACAGATCCTCACTGAGCGCCCGCTCACGCAGGCGACCTTCGAAAGAAACCTCTTATTGATGCACGATCTTGCGGGCGTGAAAGTCAGCGACATCGCACTTGCCGAGGAAGTTGAAGGATCAGGCGTCTACACATTGGCGCTAACGATTGAGCGAAGCAGTTGGCAAAGCTCCGCCTATCTGGACAATCGCGGGTCAAGATCGGTCGGGCCACTTCAGCTTGGCCTCACCACGACAGCAAACAATCTGTGGGGAACCGGGGAAGCGCTGACAGCTTCAGCCTACACAGTGCCAGATCAACCCCAGGAGCTTTTATATGGTCAGCTCAGGCTCTTGCAACCAATAGGGTCGAGCGGCTTGGCCCTCGACATGTCGGGCAGCTACAGCAATACCAACCCCAGTGCCCAGCAGGGCTTCAGTAACCGTGAAGGCCTTTCACTGTCCGGTACGTTCGGCCTGCAATACCCCATCATTCGCATGCGCAACGAAACCCTTTGGCTTCGCGGCAGCTTCGACGTGAGAAACTCAAAAGACGAGACAGACTTCGGCATCATCTCCGATGACAGGTTACGGGTCGCGCGCGTCAAACTTTCCTACTTCCGCATTGATGAATGGGACGGTGTCAACCTGGTTTCTCTCGGCGTCTCACAAGGCCTCGACATTTTGGGCGCATCTGGTGCAGGCCACAGATGGGCATCACGGTTTGACGGCAATGTTCAATTCACCAAACTCACAGCCGAACTAAGACGGCATCAGAAGCTTTGGGACGACAATTGGGCCTTGGCACTCGCCGCCAGCGGACAGAAATCATCAACCTCACTCCTCTCCGCAGAAGAGTTTGGTCTTGGCGGTGCATCCTACGGGCGCGCTTATGAATATGGAACATTGACCGGTGATAACGGCCTCGCTGGTTCGGCCGAACTACAGTTCATGCCCCCGCTCGAACTTCCGGTGATCTCGGATTTAACTCTCTACGGCTTCTACGACATCGGTGCCGTGTGGAACAGACACACCATCGCTGACCTGAAGCGTCTTTCCCTTGCATCAGCGGGCGGTGGCGTCCGTGCGAAACTGTTTGAGAATGTCTCGACCTCCATCGAAATTGCGCAGCCACTCACCCGTGATACAAGCGTCGGCGGCGACCGGGACCCTCGGATCTACTTCTCGATTTTCAGCGAATGGTAAGTCCATTGGATGAAGGCATGTCACAGGAAAAAAATGGTGGGCGATACTGGGTACCCGGCTCACCAACAAAAACCTAAGAATTCTGCCGTTTTCAACGCCTGTGTGTAGTGCTTGTGTACCAGTTCTGTGTACCAATTTGAAGTCTAAAGTTTAACGACTGAGCGCTTTCTTGGGCTTCGCTTCTTCGACTTCACCAGCACTTCAAGTAGCTCTATCGCCGTTTCCAAATCTCGTTCCTGCAATTCATTGATCAGCGCCTCCACCTGCGCAATTGCGGATGCTCGTTTAGCACTTTTTAACTCTGCGTCCGAACTGGGAAAGAAACTGCGCATTGGAACCTTTAGTTCCACACTAAGAAGCTCAAGAGTTCGAAAGTTCGGCAAACTAACACCTCGTTCCAAATGACTGACAGTATCTACGCTGCGGCCAATCACATCGGCCAAGTCAGCCTGCGTCAAACCCCTGGCAGCCCTAAACTCTTTGATCTTCAGACCAACTGCTTTTTTGATATCCATGCTCGCATTTTCTGTACGAGCGAGCCGAATTGGAAATGAGTAAAAATACGAATAAAGCTGGATAAAACGTATTTTTTATGCGATAATGGGTCAACGACAAATACGCAAGTTGGCCCACATGTACGTCCTAATTTTCGCTCTCATTCTTGGTCTTGTTCCAGCCGCCATCGCGCAGTCGAAGGGTCGGAGTTTCTTTCTGTGGTGGATCTACGGTGCGGCCATTTGGATCGTCGCTTTTCCTCATGCGTTGATCATGAAAGCTGATCAGCAAGGGTTGGAAGCTCAAGGTTTGCAGAATGGCCAAAAGAAGTGCCCCTTCTGCGCGGAGCTTGTGCGTCAGGAGGCGAGCGTCTGTAAGCATTGTGGCCGTGACTTAGCCGATCACCAACCGGATAGCTCAGGCGATTTGCAACCCGTTGCAAATGCCTCTGTGGATGTTTCAAGCAATAACCAGATGAATGCGGCACCTCCCTCAGCATTGGGAGACAATACCGAGCGTGTTGTCCTTGGCGTCGCCGCTGCATTTCTGCTCTTCATCTTTGTCATTATTTTGGTAGCACTGAACCCAACATCACCGGAGCGAAGAGTTGTTGGGCGCACCGTGGGTAACATGGCGCAGACGGGCAGCGCTACAACAAGCCCCGAAGCAACACTTCCCATGGCACCACCGCGCGCCTCTGAACGGACAGCATCTCAAGCGGGTGCCGTGTCAGAATGCTCAGTGATCAACAGGCATGGCTTCATCGCGTTTTTGGTCTGCCCGTCAGATGCAACTCCAGCAGAGTGGCGTCAAGAAGGTATCAAGGCTTGTGGTTCGTTGAGCATTTGCAAAGCATGGATATGGGATGACCGACGGCACGCGGCGACTTCACTTCCTATGACAGATACGCAAATCGACGCGGCAGTTGCGGTTTTGAGTAATAGTCCTCAGGAGCTTGCGGCAAGGTCCGGGCCTGCGCTCTCCATGGCAACAACGCATACCTCCGAACAGTCAGCATCTCAAGCGGGCGTCGTATCAAGTTGCTCAGTAATTGACCGACAGGCATTCGTTGTTTTTGTCGTCTGCGACCCGGATATGTCCGAAACAAGATGGCGTCTGGAAGGCATCAAGGCTTGTGGCGCGCGTAGAGTTTGCAATGCGTGGATATGGGAGAGCCGCCGAAACGCGGCAACGTCGCTTCCAATGACAGACGAGCAAGTCAATGCGGCGGTAGCTGTCTGGAATAACGCGCCTCAGACCCTCATGAACTGTCGAACAACCGGATGTTGAAAGGAACTACTAATATGTTGAGAAAACCACTGTGTGCGGTTGTCATAGCCTTGTGCGCCCTAATGGCTATCGCCGAGCCAAGTTATGCACGCGATCTAACGGTTGCCGAACAGCAGGTCATTGCGACGTCGGTTAAAGCAAGGCTCCGCGATCCCGGGTCAGCTACTTTCAAGTGGGGCCCATTAACCGACGAAATCGAGGCGGGCTCAGAAGGCGAAGGGACCGCAACCTATTGCGGCCTGGTCAATTCTCGCAATGGGTATGGCGGCTATGGGGGCGATACACCCTTCCAGGTGTTCATTGTGCTTAAGGAGGGACAAGTGGCCCTATCGCCGATCATAAGTTTTGGAAGTTCCAAGATCGACAAGCAGGTGACCTTCAGCTCGTGCGAAGCAGGCGGTTATGACGCCAGCTACTTTGCGGGTGTCCGCTGACTTTGTTCCGCTGGAGCTTATAACGGACTGGGACCACCGCCCGCGTCACGTGATTTTACAACAGACAGAAAATGAGAGGGAGAGAAAGTGAAACTATCAACGATTGGCGTGCTTATCTGCACGATAACACTTGTCGGGTGTGGTCTTCCGCGAGGTATGGCGTATCAGCATTGGGCGGATAGTGCTCAAAGGTCTGTCGGGGATGTTGATATCCAGTGGATGCCTCTGGACGACAACACCTATCAGTTTCTTGCGATAAACGGCGGGCGTGAAGCCCAGCGCGCGGCGGGCTGGATGATCGCTGAGGAAGTATGTGGAGCTAAACCCGATTTAGTGTTTGCAGGAATTATTGGGGTCGGCGGCTATCATGAGATGACTTTTGAATGCCCGGAAAAATAGCCTCTCACAAACCACGCGATGGAAAGCGCTCTACCTACAGGGAATTGGATCGTATCGGACGCATTCGGCTCTCTCACTCTTTCTTCTTTCGCGACTTTCTCCATAGCGAAATCGCGGCGGTCTACAACATCGTCAACATGCCTGATGACCTAGAGCTTGCAATAGAAACAGGATCGCGGCTGTGCGAAGACATACTCGAACCCCTGCAAGCTCATTTTGGTTCTATCCGTATTCGCTCCGGGTATCGCTCCAGCGCGCTCAATGCTTTTGGCCACAAGCATCATCTCAATTGCGCTTCGAACGAAAAGAACAACGCCACCCACATATGGGACAGGCTAGACGCGCATGGGAACAAGGGTGCTTCTGCCTGCGTCGTTATCCCATCGCTTATGCACGAAGACCTTAAGCGCAGTGATGTCATCCATACCATTACTGAATGGTCCGATGCGCAGCCCCACGTCGATCACATTCGGTTTTTCAAACAAGTTGCGACTTTCAATATCGGATGGCGATCGTGCGCCCCTTCCTCCCGCTAAAACAGCTCCCAACTTTCTTATAGAACTACCCAATGTTAGCACGGTGGGTCGGCACGATGGGCCTTTGCCGGTGCGATGATAATTGCAGTAGCTGAAGGCTTCGATGATGTAGGTCTCGATATAGGTAAGCACATGTTTGTGCAGGCTATAGACAAGAGCGAGACAGCCTACAAAATGGCGTACCTCCAGTTCGCTTTCAGGGGCATTCCAGCGCACGTGATTTGGGGTGATACGCTCTCACTTGAGACCTACGAACATGCCTACACGCCAGACGCCTATCGCTTCCATATGCGTCATGGACGGTTCGGTGATGACCCCGAAAAATCGCGGGGGACTACCAACACAGTACGTAAGAGAAAGCTACCACAATCCCTCAAAACTAAACCGCCGATACGTAAGCGCAATCGGCCCAAATCCCTTGGAGAATAAGGATGACAGACACATACGCGACACTGGAAATCAGCGCAGAAGCCTACGATGAAATCCGAAGCAAACTTGAGCGCGCGGGGTATGACAGGCGGATAGATGCGGAGGGTACTATTTACATGGGTAGCCTTGGTATTGTGTGCGGGGAACCTTCAACAGACGTGCAAGAAAACCTTGCTGCGGACCTAGGCGAAAAAATCGCGGGGGGCGATATCCCTTTGACTGAAGATGAACAGGAAGTAATGGATGACATTACTCGTATGTTACCTGAAGTGAAGGGGACAATCCGTATACCAGTGATCCGAGATACGTTTCCATGCGTCTGCTATTTCCACAGCGAAGAAGACCGTCAATACTTCATGGAAGAGACAGATGGCGAAGAAGAGACAGTCAAGGTTGTAGCAATCGACACTTCCCGTTGAATAGGAGACTTTACCCCCCCTAGGACACGGGTTCGCACATCGACATTTCCTATGTTTCTAGCCGTTTTTAGGCCAAATCCAAGTGATGCCCAAAAAAGACTAACCAGCCAAAAATGACCCCCCCTCGAGCGGCTTAGTTTTTGATCGCAAAATTTGATAGATGAGTGAACTAGAACTGCTGTTCGTCAGCTCAATTTGCCACCAGTACGGGTTCGAAAACCCGCACCTATGTGTCGAGCTTGATCCATTTCCTCCGCGTTGGAAATGGAGTTCTGCCATTTCGCCTACTTTGCATCGAAACTTGAGATGCATACCGCTTACCTATTGGCAAGGGCACTTTTCTGTCCCTCTATAGACCTTCCCGTTATTTCCAGTTTTGCCAAATAGGAAGTGAAATGCCATCTGTTCGAAAACGAGAAAATCCTTTTGCACTTCCCAAATTTGCAACCAGTTTCAATCTAACTCGAAATCGCGCGTGGATTGATCGATTAGAATTGACATTTACTGGCGGGCGGGTTCCTGCGTGGAACACTAGTGATTTAATGTCTCATTTTCGGCAGGTTGCAGGTGGAGCTGGACCGCTTAGAAAGCCTTCTCGCCATATGCATGCAGATAAGATCGAAACTAAAATATTGAAGGGATGGCTTTTCAGTGGAAAGTTGGAAATTCAACCACAATCAGAAGGTCAAGATTGGCGCGAAGTAAAGCTGTACCTAAAATTGAACCTCACGCGGTTTGTTCAACATCAAGGCTTTGGTGGGTGGGAGAGCCGCGGCGCGCGCAATAGCTGGATGGTGTTGCGGCCTCTCGCAGGAAATGTACTTCCTGCGAAACGAGATAGCTTGTCTGGTGCGGACAACCTCATCTCAATCGACAATATCGCGGAGGCCATTCGCGCGGATTGGGCTGACTTATTGTTGGAATATGTCAGGACCGTTCATCGGTGTTTGGACTGGTACGTGAACGGAGGCGTTTATAGCACTAACAGACGGACCGTATTCTCAGACTTAACATCGTGGGAAACATGGACAGTGCGCCAGCTGGAGATTTATTGGGAGGCACAGGGCGATGACGCTGTGTCGTTCGCGCACGCAGTGGCAGCGAATGCAAAATCTATTGCCGCTGTATTGGACCACCGCGAGTACACCGTTACAGATATTGTAACGGGAATTGACAGAAACTCCCCAAGCGTCAACATGAAAATTGCGAAGGATATTCGTGCGGCGGCCTATGCGAAAACTATGGACCGCATGCGTTTTGAGATCAGGTATGACGCAAGGATACGTCAAGCGATTGGCGTTCCGCCTAACGAACTAAGTGCCGGACACCTACCCTGTCTTTCTGAATTCATTGAGTTGGCAATTGTGGACGCGCAAGAGCGCTTGTCGCGAATTCTGCCCAGACTGCGCGCGCAAGCGAAAACTGGATACAATAGGAACACTGCCTTGGCGCGCACACTGGCGAGTATCAGTTCTGCCTGTGGTGGCGACTTGGTCCTCACCTACCGTGTATTGTCACTTCTCACCAATAACAGAGCCGTTAGCGTCTCAAAAGATGATGAGCTCTCTGAGGTTATGGAGATATTGGAGGCACAAAGTCTGGTCATCCGAAGTCGGGTGCGACGAAGGGAAAGTGAAAAGCGTTACCAACTTGCCGAACCCATGCAGAGCGCCCTAGACCTATTTGGCTGAGCATATCAAAAATAGTACGTGGATATTCTAGAATGCTTGCTCCGCTACCGCCGAGCTTGCGAGGTGGCAGGTACCGCGAGTTTCGCGAGCGGTGCCTCTTCTTGGCGTTAGTCACCCTGCACCAAACTTACCCATATACCAGAAGCGGAAATAAACCCCGTACAGTTCATTGAGCGCAAAACCTACGAGAAAGCCTATCCAACGTGGCTGTGGTGCTCTGACAGGGTTTTAAGACATTTGTCTGGGCGTAATTGCGGGGAGATAGTTGAGGGTTATTGCAACCGGTTGCAATAATGGGGTAGCCAAACACTTTATCAATTTGATGGTCTTGTGTGTACAACGCCCTGGGGTTGTGTCTGCCTTTCGGAAAATTACGTCTCTTTCGGTGGCAGGGGGCCTCGACTTACCACCCCAGTTTCCACTTGGACCTCATTATGACTTCATTGGCCCGTCATCCTGGGCGCGACAGAGAACTCCTGATGCGGCTTTGCTTCAGTGTGCATGACTGATTGGAGCATATAACCCATAAACTTTTGACTTCGACAGATGATTAGAACCGCCGTAATAGTCCAGAAAACCGAAGTTAAAAATTATGCGTGAATGCATCGTCCTCACGTTGGGGCGTCCGCAAATTCGGGTCTGCACAGATCGATGTTAATAGAGAAAAAACAGTAGTTTGATCATGAAATTTCAATTACCATTTGAAAGTCCTACTCAAACAGGAGCGTTCGTATAATGGTCACCCTTACTAAGCAGGCTGAAGCTTATTTGGAGGCGCTGGCGAATGAGTTGGAAATACCCCCATCGCGCTACGAGCAAGCTGAGAAGAGCTACAAATCGCTAGGTGGCTGGCTACACCGCGAAGGGTCGAGCGTTAGTACCTATGGCCCGGATGTCTTTGTGCAGGGGTCATTCAGATTGGGCACTGTTATAAAGCCACAAACGGACAGTGAAGAATACGATATTGATTGCGCTTGTGCTCTTACCGGTTTGAGTAAATTGAACCTAACGCAAGCGGACCTCAAAAAACTGGTAGGAGATGAAATCGAGCTTTATCGAAAAAGCAAAGGCATCACGAAGAAAGTGCATGAAGGCCGCCGTTGCTGGCGTATTGAGTACGCTGACGGTGCTCAGTTCCACATGGATATCGTGCCCTGTGTCCCAAACGGAGATGATCAGCGCCGCTTGTTGGAGGCACGCAATCTCGACGCGCAGTTTTCCGACACAGCGATTGCGATCACTGATAATGAGGTCTCTGAATATAGCGAAATCACAGAAAATTGGCCTCGTTCCAATCCACGCGGCTACGCGGAATGGTTTAAGTCTCGAATGGGCGAGGTCTTCATCCGCAGGCGTGATCAAGTGCTTCAGGAAATGCTCTCTGAAGGCGTAATGGCGAGTGTAGAAGATATACCGACATACCGCGTACGCACACCGCTTCAGTCGGCCATAATGATTTTGAAGCGGCACCGGGATACCATGTTTCCTGAAAACCACTCAGACCAGCCGATCTCAATAATCATTTCGACGCTGGCAGCGCACGCATATAGTGGAGAGGAAACGATAGGTTCTGCTCTCCTATCGATTTTGGACGGTATGGAAGAGGCAATCGAGCATGATGGTGTGAAGTACGTTGTTAAGAACCCGACCGACGCGCTCGAAAATTTTGCAGACAAGTGGGAGGAATATCCTGAGCGTGCAGAAGCCTTCTTCACTTGGCTCGGGAAGGCTAGAGAGGATTTCGCGACGACTGGAGCGCTAGTTGAGCACCGGCTTATGTCCAAGGTTCTGGCAGAGCGAATGGGACGTGATTTGACAGACAGGGCAAGTGATAAGGCGCTTCAGTCCTCTGCTCCACTGACGTCGGGATTGCTACATGCAGCAACCGCGGCTTCGGCTGCTACACCATCCGATGTTTCCTTCGCGGGCGAACGAAGGAACCCGGATAGACCAGATGGATTTGCATGACCTGGTGGCTTATTCGAAGTACACAACTTTCTAATGAAAAAGCAGCTATAGCGACATTGGAAGGCACCGTCGATTGGTTGCGGGTAGGCAAGTGGCAAGCAAACAAAGAGCTCGCCATGTGCGTGGATTTCCAGATTGTGCACAACGACAGTGAATTCGCGTTTCAAATGATCTATCCGAGTGTCTTTCCCGACGCTCCGCCGATGATTTACACTGAAGATCGATCCCGTATTTCCTACCATCAGTATGGTCCAGATGGGGAACTTTGCCTGGAGTATCGACCCGATAACTGGTTACCATCGATAACCGGCGCTGACATGATAACGAGTTGTCATCGGCTTCTTGCAGCGGAGCAGCCAGAAACAGATGTAGTTGTTTACGCACAATCAGCGCATGTGGCTTCCCTGGGACGTGATCTACGATCCAAGCCTTTTCGTTTTCTGCTGTCTGCAGCAGATGTTGAAGCACTCAAGAACTTGGCATCATGTGAACCCGAATTGTTATCCCTTCGTGAACGATTAACAACCTCCACTGTTGTCGCATCTCTCGCTTTCATTGGATGCAAAGATGCCGCTCTGTGGACGAGTGACCTTGTCTTGCCAATAGCTGCACGTGATGTATCAGGCTTTGTGGTTCACGTTCCAGGTGCTGAGAATAGTGGAGACATTAGTGCTGAAGAATTGAAAGCCATTCTTGATGGTGGGGGATTGTGCGACCTCTCCAAGTCGCTATTTGATGAAGTGTCTAGTACACATCTGCTGATGGGCGACGGTGACAATTGGGAGCTGTTCTGGATCTACGGTGAGGCTGAGGACCGCAAGGTCGTGGCATACTCAACGGTGCGTATCCCCGTCGATAGGCAGAGATTACCGGAGTTTTTCTCAATGCTTGTAGACAAAAGGGTGGGCATTGTTGGATGTGGTTCGATGGGCTCGAAGATTGCAGCAAGCTTATGCCGAACGGGCGTCGGCAAGTTTTTGTTGATCGACGAAGACATATTCTTTCCAGGAAACGTTGTGCGCAACGAACTAGATCTAAATGACACAGGCGCACACAAGTCGTTCGCGTTGCGAGATCGCTTGCGCGAGCTTAATCCGCAGAGTGACGTAATAGCCTTGCGACTTTCGCTCGGAGGTCAGGAAAGTGCCAACTCTATGGCCAGTGCTTTGTCGACTTTAGGTGATTGCGATCTATTGATTGATGCCACTGCCCAATCCATCGCATTTAATTTGATCGCTTCGGTGTCAACTCGACGAAGAAGGCCGATGATTTGGGCAGAGGTGTTTGCTGGTGGCATCGGTGGCTTTGTTGCCAGGGCAAGGCCTGATATCGATCCGGTGCCATTGGAAGCTAGGGGCCAGATTGAAGTTTGGTGTGCGGATCAGGGTGTTAAATGGGCAAGGCCGAACGGCTTTAGCCCATATGATGGTCAGGACGAAAATGAGCAACCATTGATTGCCGAAGACGCTGAGGTTGCAATTATCGCCTCCCATGCTGCGAGGTTTGCGACTGATATTCTGGCACGTTCTGACGCCAGTATCTTTCCGCAATCTGCCTATGTCATCGGGTTGTCGTCGCAGTGGTTGTTTGATCAACCGTTTGACACTCGTCCCATTGATCTTCGCCCCGGCGGTCCATGGGGCGAAGCTGCGGACCTGTTGGAGCCTGAAGAAATGGTTAAGCTGCTAAATGAGCATTGGATTTCCGAGGAGGGCTCTGATGCAACTCCTGTTGCCGAATGATGTGATGAACAGAATGCGACGTCACATGTTTTACGCTGCTCGTCGTGAGATAGGAGGGGTGCTGATGGCTGAGGAGGTAGGAGATCAGCATTTCCGAATTGTGGACTTCTCAGTTGATACGGAAAGCGGCACAGCGTCCCACTTCGAACGTGTTGCGGATCAACATGATCAGGCGCTAGAAGCATTTTTTGAAGACACCAATGCTGACTATCACCGTTTCAACTATTTGGGTGAGTGGCACACGCATCCAAGTTTTGATGTTCGTCCAAGCATGACGGATGTTCATGCTATGCAGGGTCTGGTAGATGGTTCTGACGGTGTGGATTTCGCTGTACTCTTCAT
>JAVKCY010000060.1:0-78281 GCA_040223265.1 Parvibaculum sp.
TACGCTTTCGCCCTCAACCAGCGCGTTGAAGCCGTTCCAGCGGCCCGTTTCGACACCATACCGTGCGCGAAAGGTCGTCGCATGGGATTCTTGTGGGTAACTTTGTTTGTCCACATAATCGTGGCGAAGGCGCGTATCGAGGATAATTTTGCCGCCATCCCAAAGGTTGGAAATTGGCTCGTCTGCCTGTGCGACACCGCCAGCAAGAGCAGGTAGACCAACAGCAAGTGCGACTGCGTATTTCAGGATTCTCGGTTTCATAGTGCCCCTCATCAATAATGCCGAAATACAATCAAAGCATGTATGTATTAAATAAGTTATACTAAAGGTTGTTCTGCAACCTGTACGCAACGCGAATTCCATCAGGTCGAAGGCAATGCACCATCAACAAAGATCGTTTCCGGGGGAGTTCAATAGGTTCTAATTCTGTGAGTTGGTGAGGGGTGGTTCTCATAGTCAGAACCACCCCAGCAACCGATCCCGCGTCTTAAGCCGCGCGAATGCTCTTCACAAAGTCTGCGACTTTGCTTTTCAGCAAGACAGATTGATCTGCCAGGGCGGAAGACGCATCAAACGTCATGCTCGCCGCCTGCCCCGTCTCCGTTGCAGATGTTGTCACACTCGCAATATTGTCAGAGACAAGTTTCGTCCCTTCAGCAGCCTGCTGAACATTGCGTGCGATTTCCTGCGTGGCCGAACCCTGCTCTTCAACGGCAGAGGCGATGGCAACAGCAATCTCCTCAACCCGTCCGATCGTCTCACCAATGCCGGAGATAGATTTGGCAGCTTCCGCTGTCGCGTCCTGGATGGAACCTATCTGTGCAGAAATTTCTTCCGTCGCTTTGGTCGTCTGGTTGGCAAGTGATTTCACTTCAGATGCCACAACCGCAAAGCCCTTGCCAGCTTCACCTGCACGCGCCGCCTCAATCGTTGCGTTAAGGGCGAGCAGGTTCGTCTGGGCAGCAATGTCTGTAATGAGATTGATCACTTCACCAATTTTCTGCGCAGCCGCTACAAGTGACTGCACGCGTCCATTGGTCTGTTCCGCATCAGCAACCGCTGAGCGCGCAACACGGGTGGATTCACTAGCCCGCTGACCGATCTCGGAGATAGAGGCAGTCAGCTCTTCAGCAGCACCAGCAACCATCTGCACATTCGAAGAAGCGTTTTCAGAAGCCGAGGCAACTGTGCCTGCCTGTTCCTGTGCGGTCTGCGCAGTGCCTGAAAGAACTTTTGATGTTTCTTTCATTTTCTCTGCAGAGCGACCAACCGACTCCACGATATCGCCAACGCTCAGTTGGAAATCGTCAGCGAGCTTGTTCATCATCAAAACGCGGTCTTCTTCCGCCCTCTTTTTCTGAATTTCCTGTTCGCTGCGCAGCTTTTCGGTTTCCTGCATGTTCTCTTTGAAAACCTGAACCGCATTGGCCATGGAACCGATCTCATCACCGCGACCGACATGCGGAAGACTTGTCTTGAAGTCACCACCTGCAAGCACGGTCATTGCTTCCGTCATATCGCCAATGGGGCGGGAGACAGCACGACCAACAACCACTGCAAAGCCGGAGCCGAACAGAAGGGCAAGAAACGAGATCACAAGAGCCGTTGTCTCACTGGAGGCAATCTCTGCAACAATCCGTGGACCCACTTCGTCCTGGACGGCTTTGCCTGCAAGAACCTGAACCTCAATCGCCTCAGCAACCTTGGCACCTGCGGGATTGAGCGTGTCATTTATCAGGCCATTCCGCTCGGTGATCGCGCCGCGAACACCCGCAAAAGCCTCGTTATACTGCGCGGCAAGCTCAACCGCTTCGCGGGCAAGCCGACGCCGCACCGGATTTTCCAAAGCAGCCGTCAGAACACGCAGGTTATTGTCAAAAGCAATAAGCTCGGACAGGGCCCGTTCAGAGCTTTCCGGTGCATTATCAACCAGAAACTTGTTGGTATTGAGCCGTGCGAGCAACAGGCTGCGTTCCGCAGTTGCAGCTTTGTATGTCGCTTCAACATCGCCCGCCTGGTGGGCACTCGTCATGATGGCGGCCAGCCTCTCCTCAGCCTCAGGACCAACCTTGTGGAGGCTTTCAACAAATGCCTGGCGCCGTGCTTGTGCCGCAACGACCCCATCAAAAGCACCGGAATATGTCTCAAGAATTTGCCGCAACTCACCGATGGCAGCTTTGTCAGCATCTAATTTCACATGGTCAGCAATTTCGTCAACTTCACCCATTGCAGCCTGAATGGCGCTCCTGGCGGCTGGCACATCGTCAACAGAGTTGCTGGAGAGGAAACGCAGCACATTAAGGCGCGCCCCAAACACGGTTGCTTCAACCCGCGACATCTCAACCGTATGGCGTGCAGCTGCACGGTACGTGTTGAAATCATCTGAGGTATCCTCTAAAGCCATGTAGAGAAACGAGACGACGAGCGCCAAGCTCAACAGAACAAACCCGAAACCGGTTCCGATCTTCATGCCGATAGATATATTGTTGAAACCTAGCTGCTTGAAACTCAAGTTCGAGCGCACAGAAGAAAGCACACCATCCTCGGCGTCAAAGACCTTATTCATTTAGTATCCCCTAGTTTGACCAGTTCCCGCGAAACGTCATAAGTCGTCTATGCGACTTCCACCAGTAACGAACCTAGGACAAATGTTTTAAAATTTGGTTCAGATGGTCCAAATTTTGGTTGAGGAGATGCAAAAAAAATCAATGAAAACAACAAAATAAAGAGTAATTATCAGTTTATAGAGAAAATAAATCGGCTCCCTTAGGCCTAATACTTTAGGATTTATCCTCTGGTCCAAAGACATTAAGCTCAGAAATCGCTGATCAGACCATTATGCTCCCAATCCCCAAACCTTGTAGGCTCAGGACCTTCGCGTCCGAGATGTTCTTTCGGCAGGTCTGCTGCGCTCTCTTTCGCCCGGCGCGCTTCTGCTTCTGAGAGCGCCCGTTTGGCCGCCTCGCTCACAGGAGGGCGGGAGGGAGCCTCAGCGTTAGGTGTCTCGGCGTTTGGGGCAGCTGACCCGGTTTCTTTCCGCTCTTCACTCATACCGCTCTCCGCCCGCCATTTCGCAATCATCCAGCCTGTTCTCAAACATATTGAAGCCTTGAAGCCCCAATAACATATAAGGATGAGGGATAACTCTGGCTAGACATAAAGGGTTGCCAAAAAAGGGACTGACCGCGCAATGAACATGATGAAAACCGCCATTCTTCTGGCCGCCATGACCGCTCTTTTCATGGGGGCAGGCTTCATGATCGGCGGCGAGGGTGGCGCATTGATCGCCCTCCTTATCGCCGCAGGCATGAATGTTTTCGCCTATTGGAACTCCGACAAGATGGTCCTGCGCATGCACGGCGCGCGGGAGGTGAACGAACAGGACGCCCCCAATTATGTGCGGCTCGTGCGTCAGCTTTCCGAGAATGCGGGCCTGCCCATGCCGCGCACCTATATGATTGAGACAGATCAGCCAAACGCCTTTGCCACCGGGCGCAACCCGGAAAATGCGGCGGTCGCGGCCACCACCGGTCTTTTGAACATGCTGAGCCCGGAGGAACTGGCCGGCGTCATGGCCCATGAACTCGCTCATATCAAAAACCGCGACACACTTATTATGACCGTCACGGCCACACTCGCTGGCGCGCTCTCCATGCTGGCAAATTTTGCTTTCTTCTTTGGCGGCAACCGCAACAGCAATGGCGGCCTGATCGGCAGCATTGCCCTCATGATCCTGGCGCCAATGGCAGCAGGCCTCGTCCAGATGGCGATCAGCCGAACGCGGGAATATGGAGCCGATGCCATGGGCGCGGAAATTTGTGGGCGTCCCATGTGGCTCGCCTCCGCACTTCAACGGATTGAGCAAGGAGCCTCCCGTATCGACAATGATGCAGCGGAGCGAAATCCCGCAACCGCCCACATGTTCATCATCAACCCGCTCCATGCCCATGCACGAGACAGCCTCTTCTCAACTCATCCGGCAACGGCAAACCGCGTCCAGAAACTGAAAGAACTGGCCGACCGCCCAAAATCCGGTCCCTGGGCGTAACTTCCTGAACCGCCCGCAAGAGTGACCTAAAACATTCAACTGGCCTCAACCAGCGGCCTATGCTCTAAGCGGGCCCATGACAAAAAGCGCATCGGAAAAACCGGCAAGATCGCCCACACGACCGCCCAGACGCGGCCCTAAAGGTGCTAAGCCCGCCCGTCCCCGCCAACCGCGCGAAGACGGCACCCCCGCCCGGCTTGCGGCCATGGGGGTTTTGCGCGCCGTGCTGGAAACAGGCAGCACACTTGACGACGCGCTCGTCAAGGAACTGGGGCGACCGGAGCTCAAAAACCATCCCTCCGACAAGGCGCTGGTGCGCGCCATCGCCACCATTGTGCTGCGCAGACTCGGACAGATCGACGATATTCTGGCCCGCATGCTGGACAAGCCATTGACCGACAAGGCACCTGTCGCAACCGCTCTGTTGCGGATCGGCGTGGCGGAACTCCTGTTCCTCGGGTCCGCCCACCATGCCGCAGTCAACTGCGCCGTAACGCTTGCCGCCGGGGATAAATTTGCCCGGGGCTTCAAAGGCCTGATCAATGCCGTTCTCCGCCGTGTCATTCGCGAAGGCGACGCGATCCTGAAAGAGCAGGACGCCGCCCGCTTGAACCTGGCCGACTGGGCTTGGGCCAGCTGGTCCCGCGCTTATGGCGAGGAAACCACCCGTGCGATGGCGGAAGCCCTGCTGGCGGAACCACCGCTCGACCTCACAATCAAACAGGACCCGCAACAATGGGCGGAAACGCTCTCGGGCGATCTTCTGCCCGGCGGCTCCGTTCGTCTTTCCCATGCAGGCCGCATCGAAGAACTGCCGGGCTTCAAGGAAGGCGCCTGGTGGGTGCAAGACCTTGCCGCAAGCCTGCCCCCACGGCTATTGGGCAACGTCGAGGGGGAAGAGGTGCTGGACCTTTGTGCCGCGCCCGGTGGCAAAACCCTTTCGCTTGCCGCGCGCGGTGCCCATGTCACCGCCATTGACCGCGCCGGAGGCCGCCTGGAGCGGCTCGCCGAAAATCTGAAACGAACCGGTCTCAAGGCGGACATTATCAAGGCCGACCTCACCACCTGGGCACCCAACCGCAAATGGTCCAAAATCCTGCTGGATGCGCCCTGCACAGCAACCGGCACCGCCAGACGCAACCCGGACGTGCTGTACCGGAAATCAGAAGATGAAGTGACGGCCCTCGCCAAATTGCAGGCCGAACTCCTGACCCGCGCCGCGACCTGGCTTGCACCGGGCGGTACATTGGTTTTCTGCACCTGCTCTCTGGAGCCACTTGAAGGACCAGCGCAAATCGGCCTTTTTCTGAGCAAGAACCCGCGCTTTGAGCGCCTGCCAATCACAGCAGACGAGATCGGGGACTTGAGCGAATGCCTGACCCCGCAAGGCGACCTGCGCACCCTTCCCTCGCATCTGGGCGACCGGGGCGGCATGGATGGTTTCTACGCAGCCCGCCTCATTGCACGAGCTGAACCGTAAGACTTGATCCACGATCCGTTGCGCGTCCGAAACTGAGCTGATACTCATCAATCATCATGACAAACCCGATCAAAATATCGCCTTCCATCCTTGCTTCTGATTTTGCCCGCCTGGGCGAAGAAGTACGTGCCATCTCACACGCCGGTGCTGACTATATCCATGTCGATGTGATGGACGGCCATTTCGTGCCCAACATCACCATCGGCCCGGATGTCGTGAAGGCGTTGAAGCCTCATTCAGACAAGCCGTTCGACGTGCATTTGATGATTGCACCTGTCGATCCCTATATCGACGCGTTTGCTGATGCCGGCGCCGATATCATCACCTTCCATCCGGAAGCCGGTGCCCATGTCCACCGCACGGTGCAGATGATCAAGGCACGTGGCCTGAAGGCAGGCCTCTCGTTGAACCCTGCAACACCCGTCAGCGTGCTCGACGCGATCCTGGAAGATCTCGACCTTGTGCTGGTGATGAGTGTCAATCCGGGCTTTGGCGGGCAGTCCTTCATCGAAAGCCAGCTGGGTAAAATTGCAGAAATCCGCAAGCGCATTGACGCCACCGGCAAGAAAATTGAGCTGGAAGTCGACGGCGGTGTAAACTTTGAGACAGCACCACGTGTCATTGCGGCGGGCGCGGACGTTCTCGTCGCCGGCACGGCAACCTTCAAGGGCGGACCTTCCGCCTATGCGGCAAATATTGAGAAACTTCGCGGGGCGTCCTGAAGACCTCCGCGCTCGGTTTAGGAGCCCGGTTTGGTAGGCAGATGATCTCTGTAACCAGATCATCTTTGTCAGAAGGCGCATGACGGTAAAAAGGCATGACCATGTCTAATATGTCGGAAACGACGCATATCGCAAAAAGCGAGACGGCCCGCCGCCGGACCGAAAAGCATATGCTGCCCCCAGGCAACCGACTGTCAAATCTGGCAGGGGCGGCCCTTCGCCGAACAACCGATCTGAGCCTTGCCCGCTTTCACGCCACCCGTTTTTATGGCCTGACGCTGGCAGGGCCTATGCCCGACACCATCGTCTTCTATCCCAAGGAGTTGCGCCCCGCCCGAGTCGACAAGGCCGATGCACTTTTCCAGGGCCGGTACGATCTCCCCGGTGGCCAGGTGCGCACAAATGATCATTCCCCCTTCGATATCGACGCACCCAACGAAACATGGGAAGAAGAGCTGCATGGCTTCATGTGGGTCCGGCATTTCTCTGCCGCAGGCGGCAATGCGGCACGCGCCCATGCCCGCGCGCTTGTGCAAAGCTGGATCGAAACATCCGGCGGCTGGCACGATATTGGCTGGCGCCCGCATGTCATTGGCCGTCGCCTGATCTCCTGGGTCTCCAATGGCGCGCTTTTGATGGAAGAGAGCGACCTCATCTATCGCTCTAACCTGCTGCGCAACATGGCGCGCCAGGCCCGCCATCTCGCCCGCACCGTCAACCGCGCACCCGCAGGCGAGAAACGGCTCACCGCCGCAATCGGCCTTGCCATGTCGGGCCTCTGCCTGTCTGAAGGCAATAAGCGCATCAAGAAAGGGCTCGCCCTTGTCAGCCGGGAACTGGCCGAGCAAATCCTCCCCGATGGGGGCCATGTGAGCCGCAACCCGGCAGCGCAATTATCGATCCTGCTCGATCTGATTTCGCTCCGCGATACGCTCGTCGCGCGCCGCGAGATTGTGCCAAAGCCCATCCGCAATGCGGTCGATCGCATGATGCCGATGCTCCGTTTCTTCCGCCATGGGGACGCAAAACTGGCGCTCTTCAACGGGGCGGACGAAGGCCCGGATGGGGGCGTCGATGCCGCGCTCAATCAGGATGACGCAAAGGGAAAGCCGTTCGGTCTTGCACCCCATTCAGGCTATCAGCGCTTGGCCGCCGGACCCACTTACGTCGTCGTGGACACGGGCCCGCCACCCCCTGCCGCCTTTTCCCACTCCGCCCATGCAGGCACACTCTCATTGGAGATGAGCGTCGGGCGCTGCCGTCTCGTCGTCAATTGCGGCGCGACACGCATTCTGGGGGCAGACTGGCAGGCGGCAAGCCGGGCAACCGCCGCCCACTCCACCCTCGTCGTCAACGACACATCATCGGCCCGCTTCACCCAGGGCGCACTCTCTCACATTCTTCTGGGCTCCCGCCTGATGGAAGGCCCGTCGTTGGTTGAGAGCCGCCGCAATGAAGGTGAAGAAGGCATCTGGGTTGATGCTGCCCATGACGGCTATGGCAAACTGTTTGGCCTTTATCATCGCCGCCGCCTGTTTCTGAACCAGACCGGGGACAATCTGCGCGGTGAAGACAGCCTGACGCGCCTGCCCGCAAGCATGGGCTTTTTTGATCGCTTCAAACGGGAAAAAACCACACCGGATGAAGGGGACGCCTATACAATCCGCTTCCACCTTCACCCGGACGCGCGCGCCTCCCTCGCCCATGATGGATCAAATGTGCTGGTGCTTCTGCCGAACGGAGATGGCTGGCAGTTCCGCGCCCGCACGGATGGTGGACCTTGCACCATTGCGCTCGAAGAAAGTGTCTATCTCGGCCAAGCCGACCGGACCCGCCGCAGCGAACAGATCACGGTGAACGGCAGGGTTTTCCGCGACGAGGCCCAAATTCACTGGGCCTGGCGCAGGCTCTCAAGCCGCAACGCCACCAAACCGCAGGCAAATGAGCCGGAATTGCCAGCCATCGACCCTGATGCGCCCCTTGAGCCCATGCCCGAACCGAATTTGGAACAGGCGCAACCTGAATCACAAGGCGACGCCTCCTGACCTGTGCCCAACTGTGAGGGCCGACCGGCTTCCCGATCCGGCCAATTCGTGCTATCCGGCGCAACATCACCCATTGACGCTCATCATCGACCCTGATTAGGACCCGCCATATGCCCGCCGACATTCAGCCCATCCGCCGCGCCCTCATTTCCGTTTCGGACAAAACCGGCCTGATCGATTTTGCCAAAGCCCTGCATGAGGCAGGCGTGGAGTTGATCTCAACCGGCGGCACATCGAAAGCCATCGCAGAAGCTGGACTGCCGGTCAAAGACGTGGCGGACATCACTAACTTCCCGGAAATGATGGATGGGCGCGTGAAGACCCTCCACCCGATGGTGCATGGCGGCCTGCTCGCCGTGCGCGATGATGCAGGCCATCAGGCCTCCATGAAGGAACACGGGATCGGCGCGATCGATCTGCTCGCGGTCAATCTCTATCCGTTTGAAGCAACCGTCGCCAAAGGCGCGGACTATGATACCTGCATCGAGAATATTGATATTGGCGGGCCTGCGATGATCCGCGCGGCGTCCAAAAACCATGCCTATGTCAGCGTGATTGTCGATGCCGCTGACTATGCCCGCATCACAGACGAGATCAAAGCACAAGGCGGCACATCGCTTGCGACCCGCAAGACGCTTGCGCAAAAAGCGTACGCCCGCACCGCCGCTTACGATGCTGCCATTTCCAACTGGTTTGCCAGTGAGCTGAAAGAAGACGCCCCCGCCTATCGCGCACTTGGCGGTACGCTGAGGCAGACGCTTCGCTATGGCGAGAACCCGCACCAGTCCGCAAGCTTCTATGTCACCGGTGAAAACCGCCCCGGCGTGGCCACCGCGACCCAGCTTCAGGGGAAAGAACTTTCCTACAATAATATCAACGACACGGACGCGGCCTTTGAGCTGGTGGGCGAATTTGATCCCGCACGTGGCCCGGCAGTTGCGATCATCAAACACGCAAACCCGTGCGGTGTTGCATCCAGCACAAGCCTTGCCGATGCCTACCGCAAGGCATTGGCCTGCGATCCCGTCTCGGCCTTTGGCGGGATCATTGCCCTCAACCAGATCCTTGATGGCGAAACCGCTGAAGAGATTGCAAAGATTTTCACTGAAGTGATCATCGCCCCCGACGCTGACGAGAACGCCCGCAAAATCATCGGCGCGAAGAAGAACCTTCGCCTCCTCATTACCGGCGGTCTGCCGGACGCACGCACACCGGGCCTTGCGCTTAAAACGGTGGCAGGCGGCTTCCTCGCCCAGACACGCGACAATGGCGTGATCGATGATCTGGAGCTGAAAGTGGTGACCAAGCGCGCCCCAACAGCCCAGGAACTTGCCGACCTGAAATTCGCCTTCCGTGTCTGCAAACATGTGAAGTCAAACGCCATCATCTATGTGAAAGATGGCGCAACGGTGGGCATTGGCGCTGGCCAGATGAGCCGTGTGGACAGTGTGCGCATTGCCGCACGCAAGGCGGAGGACGCTGCGAAAGAAGCAGGCCAGCCAACACCCCAGACACGAGGGTCGGTTGTGGCGTCCGACGCTTTCTTCCCCTTTGCAGATGGGCTTTTGTCGGCAGCGGAAGCCGGCGCAACAGCAATCATTCAGCCTGGCGGCTCCATGCGCGATGACGAAGTGATCGCGGCGGCCGATGAGAAAGGCCTCGCGATGGTCATGACCGGCATACGCCACTTCCGTCACTAGGTGCAGATCAACGAGGAAGTAAACTTGTCCGCTCCGACACATGCCGTCATCGTCAAAGCCTATATCTGGCGGGATGGGAAATGCCTTCTCCTGAAACGGCACGCGGATGATGAGGAATATCCGGGCTTCTGGGATAATCCCGGCGGTCACCTGAAATCAGACGAAGGCGCATTGCAGGGTCTGTTCCGTGAAATTGCGGAGGAGACGGGCCTCGTCACCACTAGGGCACGCCCCTTGTCGACCTGGGATCATTTCAAGGGAACGGAAAGCCGCATCGGCATTTCGTTTCTCGCAACCGATCCCGGCGGAAAGGTCACCCTGTCACCCGAGCATGAGGATTTTGTCTGGGCGGCACCGGACGCGATTGCCCACATGCCCATGGCGGAAAATCTGAAACGGGAATTACTCTGGATTGTTGCAAGAGACTGGCATCTCTAACATCAGCTCTCCCGTCCGTCCCGCACGTACAGCATGATCACCATGCCCCCCACCAAAAGCAACAAGACAGAACTGAAGCCGACACGCTGGCTTTCAAAAACACTCGTCGCGACGCCCACTAACAAAGGCCCGAGGAATGCAGTTGCCGTGCCGGACAGAGCATAGAGCCCGAAAAACTCCGACATCTTCTCCGGCGGGGCGATGCGCGCGAGCATCGTGCGACTATTGGCATAGGCAGCGGTAATAAAAATCGCGATCAGGATCACAACAGAAACGTAAAGCACTTCCGGCAGCGTTTGAAAAAACGGCAACGACCAGAGCGGTTCAGCGCTTGCAACGTCATAAGACAGAAAGAAAATTTCTTGAGGCGTGATCGACACGGCAAGCACGACACCAAGCGCGGTCCCCCCAATGGAAATCAGAATGGCATTGCGCGACCCAAACCTGTCATCAAGCCATCCACCGACAAACCCGCCCCCAACGGCAAAGATCGAAAGGATGACGCCGTAGATGGTGAGGGTAAGCGCACCCCAGCTGAACACGCCCGCAGCGTAAACACCGCCGAAGATGAGAACCGCAGTCTTTCCATCATTGTAAAACATGCGCGCAATCAAATAGGTCGCAACATTGCGATGATCTTTGAGCTCGCGTATCGTACGGATCACATTGCGGATCCCGTCTCGCACCGCATCCTTTGCTGGCGCACCCGTCGCCGCAACATCGGGCGTGAAAAGAAAAAGCGGTACAGCAAAAACCAGCAACCAGATCGCAGCAATCGGACCGGCGATGCGACTGTTTTCAAAGGCCGCAACATCAAGCCCGAAGAGAGCTTGCGCAGGCAGAAAGCTCCAATCCACAAGACCCGGCAACATGAAGGCAAACAACATGAAAAGAAGAATGAGCAATGAACTCAGATTGCCAAGCGCGAGCCCCATGCCTGAGAGGAAAGCAACCCGCTTCGTCGGCGCGACATACGGCAACATGGAATTGTGAAAGACGGCAGAAAATTCAAAAGCGACATTGGCAATGATCACCAAAGCCGCCGCACCCAATATGCCGATCCCGCCATCGCCCGGCAGTGCAAACCACATCCCGTAAGTGGCCACAGCCATCAACGCGACAAAGCACCCGATCCAGGGTTTGCGTCGCCCGCCCTTGTCGGCGATTGCACCAAGTATCGGTCCAAGCAGCGCAATGATCGCCCCGCCGATCCCGTTTATGTTCCCCCAGATCGCCTGCCCGCGAACCGGGTCCCCCACCACTTGCGCGGAAAAATAGGGTGCGAAAACATAGATCGTGATCAAAATCACATAAGGGTTGCGCGCCCACTCAAACCCCACCCAGGCATATTGCCCCCGCGGGTCCGACGCGACGCCACCAACTGCGGAGAGCAATTGAGCACTTACCTCACCGGGCACCTGAACCCTGACTGGTTCATCCTCTTTCATTGCCATGTGCCCCACCTCTCACTTCAATTTCATCTGACCGGTTGCCCACCCGACATCACGCTTTTCGGCTCACCTCTTCGCGCACAGGAAGCAGCAACAAAAAGCCAACAACCAGAAAGCCCACGACAACAAAAAGGCCGGCCCGTTGATGACCACCCGCCGCCGTTGCAAGACCGATCATCAAGGGCGCAATGAAACTTGTCGCCTTGCCCGATAGCGCATAGAGACCAAAAAATTCATTCATCATCTCTTTTGGCGCAAGCCGGGCAAGCAATGTGCGGCTCGCCGCTTGCGCCGGGCCACCGCTCACACCGATCAACACACCCGCCAGCAAATAGAGACGTTCGCCTGTGCTGCCGAAAATGGGATCGCTCGCAGTGCGCGGCGCAACCTCAACGAAAAAGAGAATGGTATCAGCCGTGATCGAGACAGAGAGCAAGGTACCAACCAGAAGCCCTGCTACAGACAAAAGAACTGTCTTGCGCGACCCCAGCCGGTCATCCAGATACCCGCCGAGAAAAGCACCGACCGCTGCAAAGATAGACAGGAGAATGCCAAAAAGGCCAAGCGTCTGTATTTCCCAGTCAAATGTGCCCGCCGCGTAAATACCGCCAAAGGCGAAAATCGCCGACAGACCGTCATAATAGGTCATGCGCGCGACAAGAAAGAGCGCGATATTCTTGTACGCCCGCAGTTTGGCAAACGTGTCCCTGAGCTGCACAAATCCCCGTCGCACGGCAAGTGCAGGTCGCACCCGCTGGAGCGGCACATCAGGGGTGAGGAGAAACATCGGCAGAGAAAAGAGCGTATACCAAAGAGCGGCGAGCGGACCTGTAAACCGGTCCGCCTCATGCATCTGCGGGTCAAGATCAAACAGCGGCTCAAGCCCCACCATGGTGAGCCCGCTCTCTTTGCTGCCCGCAAGCAACGCGAGCACAATCATCAGCGCCAGCAACCCGCCGACATAACCGATCCCCCAGCCAAAGCCGGACAGCCGTCCCATCTCCTTCTCAGGCACAAGTGTCGGCAACATGGCATTGTAAAAGACGAGCGCGAACTCCATCCCAAGCGCCGCCACCACGGCGACCACCATAATGAAACCGGTCCCCTGTGGCGCACCGGGCTCTGCAAACCACAAGAGCGAGGACCCGGTCACAAAGATCAGGGAAAAAAGCAGAAGCCACGGCTTGCGCGCACCTGTCTGGTCGGCAATGGCGCCGAGCAAGGGCGATCCGATGGCAATGCACAGACCCGCCATTGACTGGGTATAGGCCCAAAGCTCCTGGCCCTTGACCGCATCACCCACAAACCCGGCCGCAAAATAGGGCGCAAAGATGAACGTCGTAATGAGCGTAAAATAGGGTTGATTGGCCCAATCAAAAAAGGCCCAGCTGAAACGCCCGACCTTGGACGCAAGAGCTCCCCCCGTCGCACTGACCCCTTGTTCGCTCACACATCACTCCCCCGCCAAATCGCGCACAACCACTTCAAGTCAACCCAACAACAAGATTGGGGAGTTTGAACCAGAAAAGCTATACTGACCACCTTGCCATTCAACCAAACCGCGCCATCAGGAACTGATATGGAAATTCTTCTCTCCACGAACGCTGCCAAAATGCTTGAACCACAATTGGCAACCATAAACGGTCTTCGACTTGTTCAGTTTCACGAAGACGGCACTTTGTCCCGCGATGGTCAATCAGTGACCAAGGAAGAAATCTCCCCACAAGCTACATGGCTAAGTCTCGACGTCCTTCTCTCAAAACAGGTTTTTGATTTTGTTGGACTGCTGATAGAACTTCCCTCCCTCAAATGGCTGCAATCAAGCGCAGCAGGTTTCGATCACCCGCTTTTTGCGGAACTCGCCAAAAAAGGCATCCGCCTCACCAATTCAGATGCACAGGCCATCGCGATTGCCGAATATATTATGGGTGCCGTTCTTGCTGAATTTCAGAAAGTGGAGGAACGCCGCGCACATCAACAAAACAGCAAATGGCAAAGCGTCTATTTCAGGGAAATTGCTGGCACAAGCTGGATGATTGTCGGCATCGGCAATATTGGCAACGAGACCGCTAAACGGGCCAAGGCCTTTGGCGCCCATATTATTGGCGTAAAACGCAGCGGCGAAAGCCCGGAAGCCCATGAGACCATTCGCCCCGCCGACATGAAAGCCCGCCTGGGCGAGGCGGATATTGTCGTTTTCACAAGCCCGCTCAACCCCGAAACCCACCACATGGGGAACAAAGACTTTTTCGCCGCCATGAAGAAAGACGCGATTTTCGTCAATGTCGGGCGCGGCGGCCTGGTGGACGAAAACGCCCTCCTCACCGCTCTGGACAAGGGCACCCCGGCGCTTGCTCTCCTCGATGTGTTTGAAACAGAACCACTGCCGAAGACAAGCCCGCTCTGGACCCACAAAAATGTGCGGGTCACGCCCCACGCCTCCCCCAAATCAGATGGCACACCAAAGCGGGTCGCCGCCCTCTTTATTGAAAACCTCCGGCAATTTATGGCCGAGAAACCGCTCAAAAACGAGGTTAACGCAGACGCGGTCCTGGCCGGGAGGTAAAGCACCCGATTGGCTCTGGGGCTGAGCAAACCCTTCACAGACACTAATGCTGAAACTCCAGGGCACGGCCTGTCACAAACAGGGCGCTCCCCTCGTCATATCAGCAAGTGGGTACGCACCCTGTCGCGTGCCCGTCGTGAAAGGAATGCCCCGTGCATAGAACGTCCATGGCCAAAATCATTATCGGGCTCATCGCCACCTTCTATCTCTTCGTTACCGCCTATATGTGGTTTGCGCCGCTGCCCTGGTACAATAACACGCCGGGCGTCACGCTGACCGGCCCCTTTAACATCCACTTTATCCGGGATGTGGCACTCATCTTCCTGTGTTCCGCAGGCGCGCTTGCCTATGGCATCTGGAAGAACAACATCCCCGTCGCCATTGTCGGTGCCGCCTGGCCCTCCATGCATGGCGTCTTTCATCTGCATATGTGGATGATGCGCGATTTCTCCCTCGATTACATTGCAGCCTCAGACATTTCCCTCGTCATGTTCCCTGCATGGATCGCCCTCTATTTCTCTTTCAAACTGAAGGAATAAACACATGCTCAAATGGCTTATGCATTTCGGGACACGCCAGATGGAAAAGGCAACAAGCTACGATGCCACGTACATGCATGAAGTGATCGACCAATCAACGTCGGCAGGCTTCAAGCTCTCGCTTCTGCCCCTACTCTCCCAGCACAAGGAGGATGCACCACTCCCGCTTTGGTATGGTGCGGCCCTCGCCTCCGTGCTGGAGGGCGATTGTGGGCCCTGCGCCCAATTGATGGTGGATCAGGGCCTGAAGCAGGGTGTGAGCCCCGCCATCCTGCGCGCCCTTGTCGCACGCGATATGGATATGGCGGGCAACGAGGCGTCTCTCGGCTTTCGTTACGCAGAGGCCGTCATGGCCGATCATATTGAAGCCGCCACCATGCGCGACGAAATCCTGAGCCGCTACGGAGAGCGAACCCTCATCGCCCTCGCATTCGCAACCGCTTTCTGCCGCACCTACCCCGTCTTGAAACGCGGGCTCGGCCATGGTGCCGCTTGCCAGAAAATCAGGATCGGCGAAAAAATGGAGGCTGTGGTAAAACAGGCTGCATGAACAACAGCGCAACAGATATTTTTGAAGCAGAACGACGGCGCCTCACCTCCCTTGCCTACCGCATGCTGGGAGAGCGGAGCGCCGCCGAAGACATTGTGCAAAATGCCTGGCTGCGCTGGCAGGACATTGATCACAGCAAAATTGAAACACCCGCCGCCTGGCTCACAACGGTCACAACCCGCCTCGCCATCGACAGTTTGAAAAGCGCACGCGCAAACCGCGAAATCTATGTCGGCGTCTGGTTGCCCGAACCCTTCATCACCGAACAAGACGGAGAGAACCCGGAAGAAACGCTTGCGCAAAACGAGAGCGTGGAGCTTGCCATCCTCTGGGCGATGGAGCGCTTGGCACCGGAGGAACGCGCGGCCTTCATCCTTCGCGAGGCCTTCGACACAGACTATGCAGACATCGCGGACATTCTGGGCAAGACAGAAAGCGCGTGCCGAAAACTGATCGAGCGCGCACGCAAACGCATCGATGAGAAAGCACCGCGCTACGAAACCCCGGCGCAGGACGTGCGCGACCTCCTCACCCGCTTCATGATGGCCGTCCAGGCCAAAGACAAGACGGAAATTCTGTCACTCCTGTCGCCCGATGCTCTCGCGCTCACCGACGGCGGAGGCAAGGTACGTGCAGCCCTTCGCCCGCTTAAAGGAGCTGAAGAGATTGCGCAAGTCTTCCTGGCCCTTGCAGCCAAAGATCGCCAGATCGACCGACTGGAATGGATGGAGGTGAACGGACAACCGGCACTCCTCTCCATAGGGGACGAGGACACCGAGATGCTTGTCACGCTCCGCGCCGACAAAGGGGGTCGCATCGCCTGGATCTACATCATGCGCAACCCGGACAAGCTGCAAAATGCAATAAGCTTTGCAACCTCTTAACAAAAGCTGAAACGCGTCCCAAATCGGCACATATATAGCAACAGTTTCACGCATATCACGCGCCGTTTCACGGCGCAGACATAAGCCTGTTAACGGCGTCTTGACCCCCATCCCTTACCAATAAGAAGCGGAAATCTCATTCCGCCCCTAGAGAGATCGCGTCTGGCAACAGATGGCAAGTGTGGGCACACAATGACGACATCGATATTAGAAAACCTGAACCAAGAAAATGTCACCAATTGGGGACAGGAGACGCTGCGGTTCCGGCACCGTTTGCACGAAACCAATCTCTTCACCGATGACAATCTCGCAGACCTGATCGAACGCTTGCCCCAGATGGAAAGCCCTGTCGTCCTGATGCCGCCCAAGCAGGCACGCGATGAACGCTGGTCTTATTGTGATCGCACGGGCCTTACCGGACACGAAGTGCTGGATGCTATTCGCCATGGCCGCCTGTGGATCAACATGCTGGCGCTTCAAAACATTGATCCGCGCTTCAATCAAACGCTTGAAGCCATTTTTGATGAAATCACCTCTGTCGTTCCCAACTTCCAGCCATTTAGAAAATCAATCGGACTCCTCATTTCGTCGCCCAACAATACGGTGTCTTATCACGCGGACCTGCCCGGTCAGTCGCTCTGGCAGATCAGGGGAAAGAAGCGGATTTACATCTACCCGCCTTCACAACCTTTCTTGCGCCACGAAGAGATAGAGAACATTGCCCGTGGCATACAGGAAGAAGAGCTGACCTATGATGCAAGCTTTGACGCATTCGCCGCGACCTACGATCTGGAAGCTGGAGACATGCTTCATTGGGCCCTGAACGGCCCCCACAGGGTGGAGAATGCAGACTGTCTCAACGTCTCCGTCACCACCGAACATTGGACGCCGACAACAAGACGCTCATTTGCCATGAACTATGGCAATGGTGTGCTGCGCCGGGAGCTTGGCTGGAAACCCAAATCCCGCACGCTCACAGGGCCAGCCTTCTGGGCAAAGGTCGCCCTCACACTCGCCTGGCGGAAAGCGGGCCTGCAAAACCGCACAAGCTTCAAACGGGTCATGACCAATCGTGTTGATCCAAAAGCCCCTGAGGGCTATCGCTCGTTCAGCGTGAGCCCGGCGGAATAGAGACGATGACAATCACGTCGGAACCGGATGAAGCCATCGCGCACAAATCGGCGCCAACATCTCTCCCCAACAGGTTGAGGGGCGTCGTCGCGCGATTGAGAAGCACCGACGCCAACAGCCGCGACACGGCTTTTGCAGCATTGAAAGTTCTGATCATTCGCTGCCTGGGGGCAGCCATTGCCTATATCACGCAAGTTTTGTTGTCACGTGCCCTCGGCCAGACCGAGTATGGTGTGTTCGCCCTTGTGTGGGTCTGGATCATTGTCCTTGGTCACCTCACACCGGTAGGGATCGCACAAGCAGCGCTCAAATATATTCCGCACTATCACGCTTTGAAGGAGCCGGGCTTGACCCGGGGCTACATTTTTTACGGACTTGCCCTTGTGACACTTTTCTCCTGCGTTACGGCATTGATCGGTGGCGTGGTCCTCACATTCGGCGCAAGCCTGTTTGATAATATCTATGCGCTCCCCCTCCTTGTCGCGCTCTTCGCGGTCCCACTTTTCGCGCTACAGGATTATGTGGAAAATATCGCACGCTCCTTCAACTGGATGATCCTGGCCATCGCGCCACCCTTTGTGATCCGCCATGGGCTGATCGGGCTGGGTGTGCTGGCCGCCTATCTGACGGACAGAGAGATCACAGCGGCAACCGCTGTTGCGATCACCGTGGGGGCTGTCACACTCAGCCTTGCCCTTCAGGCGGGCTTTGTCTTCTGGCGGATCCGGAAAATCGTACCCGCGGCGCCGCATAGAGCGGAGCTTCGTGTCTGGTTGAAAACAGCCTTGCCACTCATTTTTGTCGACGGCACGTTGCTTCTTTTTTCCAACGCAGACATTTTGATCCTCAGCCTTTTCGTGAGCCCCGCAGAGATCGCGCTCTATTTTGCGGCGTCACGCATTCTGCAATTGGTGGCCTTTGTGCAATATGCCACCACCGCAGCCACGACCCAGCAATTCTCAGCCCTGAATGCGATGGGCGATCATGCTGCCCTGGAGAAATTGGCGCGCAATACCACTCGTCTCACGTTCATGGCCGCCGTCGGCGCGGCTGCCATAATCTATCTGATGGCGCCGTTTCTGTTGACCCTGTTCGGCGATGGCTTTGTCGGCGCAATGCCCGTGCTCGGCGTTTTGATGATCGGCCTGATCGTTCAGGCCTTTTCAGGCCCTGCCGAGAGCGTCCTCAACATGTCCGGTCATGAACGCACAACGGCACTCACCTATTCATGCGCACTTCTGCTTAACATCGCCCTCAATCTTGTCCTGATCCCGATATACGGCGCGGTGGGCGCGGCCATCGCCACTGCTCTTTCTCTTGCGCTCGCAAGCCTCGCCCTGACCTTTGCACTCAAAAAGCATTTGGGCATCTCCGTTTTCTTTTCTTTCATTCCTGATCGCACCCCCGATTTGAGCTGATTACATGAACATGATGCCGTCCGACATAAACAATCAGCTGGGAAGCGACACACTCACCGTCCGCTGCCTTGACGCAACATCCTGGCTGACGCTTGGGGATGAATGGGAAGCATTGATTGAAAATGCGCTGGAAGAAAACGCCTATTATGCCCGTCAATATGTTGACGCACTCCTCACCCATGTTGAAACCCGCAAAGTGAAAGCACTGAGCGTATGGGCGGGCGAGAGGCTCATCGCTCTGCTCCCCTTCGTGACAGACCGCTGGCGCTGGTTCGGTGTGAGCAAGGCCCATGTCGCATGGAAGACGCCTTTTTCGACGCTGACCGCCCCCCTTGTCGACCGCAATCATAAAGACCTCGCGGTTGCCGGCCTGCTCAAAGGCATGAGCGACCAGGGCGGAGCTTGGCTTTTTCCCGAACTCACTTTGGAGGGAGAGGCCCATCAAGCACTGGCCCGCGAGTGGGATAAGTCAGGCATCACCCGCCAAGTATTCGCACATTTTGACCGCGCGATCATGGTGCATGGCAGTGATTTTGAGCTGCATCGGCGCACGATCTTTTCAAAGAAACGCCGCAAGGAAATGGAGCGCGTCAGGAAGCGCCTGAGCGATCTCGGAGAGATCACAGAAACACATGCGACCTCAGGGCCTGAGCTTGATGAAGCGGTCGAAGAGTTTCTTCGCATCGAGGCGTCCGGCTGGAAGGGCGACCGCGGGACCGCGCTTGCAAGCGACGAAAAGACAAAGGCCTTCGCGCGCGCCGCATTTGGCGACCGGGATGGAAAGGCGCTCGCCCGCGCCGATCTCCTCCTTCTCAATGGCACCGCAATCGCTGCCTATCTCACAGTGCAAAGCGGGACGACCGGCTTCACCATTAAGTGCGCCTTTGACGAAGCTTACCGGAGCCAAGGCATCGGCCTCATTCTGTTTGAAAACATGATCCGAAATTTCCTGAGCGGTGATTGGGCAAACAAGCTTGATTCCGCGGCGAACGAAGGACACATGATCGGCGCTCTCTATAACAGCACCATCGCCATGGGCGATCTCCTCGTCTACGGACCGGAAGTGCTGATCCCGTTTGCACTGATTACAGCACTTGAAACGATACGACGGAAAATTCGTGCAACGGCCAAATCGGCATGGTTGCGACTGCACAAAAACTAAAAGCGCAAAACCTTGTCGTCCCACAAGGACGAGCGGAGGATCTCTCATGATGTATTCCAGAAAATCCCAGGTCGTCGCTGAACGGCTCGCATGGTCCGCAGGCAAGCCAGCCGCCGTCATTTTGGATCAGACCGCACTTCTGGCCCTTGGACCGGAATGGGAGGAACTTGTCACCCATGCTGTACAAGAAAATCCCTACTACGCCCGGAAATATGTCACGGCTCAGCTCACCCATATTGAGAAACGCCCGGTGCAGGCACTCGCCATCTGGTACGAGCACAAACTGATCGCGCTTTTGCCGTTTGTCTGCGACCCCTGGCGCTGGGGCGGCATCGCCTATGTCAACAAAAGCTGGACCACGCCTTACACAACGCTGTCAGTTCCCCTCATTGATGCGCGTTTTGCAGACACCGCGAGCAAAGCCCTGGTGGCTGCAATGACGGAAGGCGTTTTGGGAAGTTCAACCTGGCTCCTGCTCGACATGACCATGAAGGGACCAGCCCTCAGGCATTTAAGCCACGCCCTGAAAGAACGAGGCCTTGAATGGACCTGTTTCGATGCGTTCGAACGCGCCATCCTTAGCCGCGCAGGGTCTTTTGAAGAACATCAGAAAACACACCTTTCAAAAAACCGCCGTAAGTCTCTGGCTCGCAACAGGCGCCGCCTGGAGGAGATGGGAAAACTGTCTCTTGAAACCTATAGCGAGGGCGACGCTCTCGATGAGGCATTGCAACATTTCCTTCAGCTGGAGGAAGCGGGCTGGAAAGGAAAGTCAGGGACAGCCCTTGCCTCAAGCCCGCACACCAAAGCATTTGCAGAAATGGCTTTCGGGTCAACCGGTGCAACCCTCGCTCATCCGCCGGCTACCCGTATTGACCTCCTCATGCTGGACGAAAATCCAATCGCAGCGAGTGTCTCCATTCAGGTGGGTCGCACCACCTTCACCTTGAAGTCAGCGTTTGATGAAAATTTCCGCAACCAGTCCCCCGGCCTGGTGCTGGAGGAAGCCATCATCCGCGAATTTCTTGACGGGAACTGGGCCGACAGACTGGATTCGGCTGCGGACGCAGGCCACGTGCTTGAAAACCTCTGGAACGGCACCGTGACGGTAGGCGACATTCTTGTGACCACCAACGAGACCAATGCCAAGTGGTTCTTCAAACTCTTCACACGCCTTGAAGCGACGCGTCGGTCTGCACGGTTGCTGGTAAAACGCGCGCTCCAGATCCTGAAACGCTGATCGTCACAATGCCTCATTGCGTGCCGTCCGATCCAGCCAATCAATAAAGTCAGACAAGAGCGGGTCAGCCATCCGGTTTTTCGCGACAAACCAGCAATAAGGGTCCGCTTCAAGACGAGCTACATCAAAGGGGGAGATGAGGCGCCCCGCCTTGATCTCGTCAGATATCAGCGGCAGCGGCCCGAGCACGAAACCAAGCCCATCAATGGCCGCTTGCAGCGCCAGATAGAAATGGTCGAAACGACGAAGGCGGGCGACATCAAACAATGTGGATTTTGCGCGCCCCAAGGGCTCAACCGAACTGGTCAGCCGCAGCACAAGGCCCGGATGCTATGATTGAAAATCGGAGAGACGCGGCAGGAGCCAGCGCATCGCAAATGTCGGCAGCGTATTTATCGTGAGAACTTGTTTTGTCGAACTGGTTTTTGAAACAAAAGCTTGTGGAAAAGTGACACATATAATTTTATGTACCAAAAATTCACAAGGAAATACGCATGAGCTGGATAATGGCCACGGGGATCGCCCTCGCCGTCATATTGACCGCAACCCTGTCCGGCATATTCGGCATGGCGGGCGGGATCGTCCTGATGGGGGTCTTTCTGGCCATCATGCCGGTGAGCGGGGCGATGATGCTGCACGGCGCGACGCAAGCCGTCTCCAATGGCTATCGCGCCTTCCTCACCCGTGATCATGTCAACTGGCCCATCTTCACCCGGTACGTGGCAGGTGCGATCCTGTCGCTTGTGGCGCTTTCCTCCATCGCCTTCGTGCCGGAGAAAGCTATCGTCTTTCTGGCGGTGGGCTCCATTCCGCTGATCGCTGTAGCACTCCCCAAAAACCTGTCACTCGACATCACCCGTCCCGGCATGCCCTATTTTTGCGGCTTCGCCATCACCCTGATTAATCTGGTGGCAGGGGTTGCAGGTCCTTTGCTCGATACATTCTTTGTGCGGACAGACCTGACCAGACATCAAGTGGTTGCCACCAAAGCGGTGACCCAAACGCTCAGCCATTTGCTAAAACTTGTCTATTTCGGATTGCTGGTAAGCGCCGCATCCCCTGAAATCGAGAACGGCTTCGCGCTATTGCCCTGGTGGGTTTTCCTGATGGTCATTCCCTGCGCCATGTTGGGCACAACACTTGGCACCAGAATTCTGGACCGCCTATCAGATGTCAACTTCCGTCGGTGGAGCCAATGGATCGTGTTGATCCTTGGCAGCATCTGCATCCTGCGCGGGCTTTACCTGCTCAGCTTGTGATCACATATCGCTTTGCACTGGCTGGGCTTTCTTGGGCCCGGCGACACCTGCCAGCCGTTCTGCAACCAGTGACAAGGCTTTGTGCGAAAACCCAAATCCAAAATGTGTCGTGTCCACTTCAACATTTTCCGCAAGCGGGCTCCAATGATCGATGGAAGCCTGCCAGGCAACCACACCATCTGTCTTGGAATAGAGCGAAGTGACCGGAACACGAAGCGGTACCTTGTAGCGTTCAGCCACCCGCGCTTCGAGCGCATCATGGGAAACACCTTGCCCGCGAAAGAGACCGGCGGTCGCCGTATATTTGGGCCCGCCAACCAGCGGAGACCCCATCGTGATCACACGCGAGACCGCGTAAGGGTGATCCCGGGCGGCTTCACGCGCGAGATAGCCACCAAGGCTCCAACCAATAAGCGCCACTTCCATGCCCGTTTCTTCATACCGGTCGAGAAGTTCGGTGATCACTTTCGGCAATTTTTCCTGAACGCGACCATCATTGCGCCCAAGGCCCCAGTCAAATACCTGGTAGCCAAGTGCCATAAGATAGGCGCGGATCACAAACATGGATCTCTCGCCACCACCAAGGCCCGGCAACAATAGAACTGGTTCACCGCGTCCGCGCAGATTGAACGGCAATGTCCACCACATGAGACCAAGCCGCGCGACCTCAAACGGCGTCAACAATTCCCGCAATGAATGTGACAAGGCCGGGCCTGCGACACCACGCATAGGCCGTGGCACGGGAATTTGATCTGTCATCACATCCACTCGCTAATGGTCCAAAGAGCGAGAACCCTAGACCCGGCGGGTAGCACAGTGCAATCCCGCGCCCGCGCGAATAGAAAGCCCCCTCTAAAACGGCAAAAAGCGCCGCCAAACGACGGATCTTTAGGAAGAAGCGCCAATGGATGAACACCACGAGCCACGTCTGGAAATGTATTCAACGCTACATTGAGAACTGTTACCGAAACAGGCATTCTTCTCCCATTCAAACAGGAGAACAAACATGAGTGTTTACGCCATAGGCATTATCGAGATCGCAGACAAGGAGACCTATGCGAACTATGAGGCAGGCTTTTTTGAAGCCCTCGCCCCTCACGGCGGGGAAATCGTCGCGGTCGATGACGAGCCGACAACGATCGAAGGCGAACCGGTAACCGGTCGCGCTGTCGTCCTGCGCTTTGCCTCTCAGGATAAGTTTAACGATTGGTACAACTCAGACGCTTACCAGAAGATTGCGAAATTCCGCTTCGCGTCGTCCAAGGGGCGTATCTGGTCAGCCAAGGCTTTCGAAATGCCGCCAGCATGAGGCAACGAGCATAACGCAATCAGATCGCGCCAAGCACCATCACGCTGAAAAGCCCATCCTCGTCCAGCCACGTTTCGCGGACCTGCCAGGATTGCCGTGCGGCGAACTTGCCGATCTCGCCCATGGCAAATTTGCGGGAATTCTCAGTGTGGATCGTCTCGCCCGCGGTGAAATCAAACCGCTTGCCACACACATGCACTGTCTGATCCCGCAAACTGGCAAGATGCATTTCAACCCGCGAGCGTTTCTCGTTCCAACGCGCCTCATGGGTGAACCAGTCAAGCTCAAATGTTGCGCCCAGCTCCCGGTTAATCCGCCGCAACAGATTGAGATTGAACCGGGCCGTCACACCCGCCGCATCATCATAAGCGGGAATGAGAACCGTCTCATCCTTCTTCAGGTCAGCACCCAAGACAAAGAGGGCACCTACTCCAAGGTCCCGGTGCGCGCGCGCAAAAAAGTCTGCAATCTCGGCGTCTGACAGATTGCCGATCGTCGAGCCCGGAAAGAACCCGACCTTGGCTCCTTCACCAGCAAGAGGTGGCAGGTCAATCGGCGTGAGGAAGTCGCTGACCACGGGCACGATATTCAAAGTCGGATAATCTTCCTCAAGCTGCTTCGCTGTTTCCGCCAGAAAAGACGCGGACACATCGATCGGCACATAGGCACGGAGCGACCACATGGCATCAAGCAGAAGCCGCGTCTTGACGGAGGCACCTGCCCCATACTCGACAAGTTTCGCACCCGTGCCCGCCAGTGCAGCAATGTCAGGTGCCCGAGCGCGAAGAATTTGTGTCTCCGTGCGTGTCGGATAATATTCCGGCAGCACAGTGATCGCTTCAAAAAGCTGAGAGCCTTGCGTGTCATAAAGCCAGCGACAGGGGATCGTCTTCTGCGCCTCGGAAAGCCCCATCAGCACATCGGCGGCAAACGCATTGTCCATAATCTTTGATGTATCAAGCATCAGACTTATCCTTCACAAGATCACGCGCAAGCCGCAGGCCGGAGAACTGCCAGCGCTTGTCAGGGTGAAAAAAGTTGCGGTAGGACGCGCGCATGTGACCGGCAGGTGTCGCACACGATCCGCCGCGCAATACCATCTGCCCGCTCATAAACTTGCCATTATATTCGCCGACCGCGCCTTCAACAGGCCGAAAGCCCGGATAGGCCGCATAGGCGCTGGCCGTCCATTCCCACACGTCGCCGTAAAGCCCGTGCAGACGACCCGCCTCCCCCGTCTCATTCGCCTCGCTCATCTGCGGCCGTGGCCGCAATTGACCTTGATCGGCAAAATTGCCTTTGACCGACTGAGCGCTGGCGGCATGCTCCCACTCCGCCTCTAGCGGCAGACGCGCCCCCGCATAACGCGCATAGGCATCCGCTTCATAAAAGCTTACATGACAAACAGGCGCTTGAAGGTCAACGGGCTGCGCCCCCCGCAAAGTCATGGACCACCAGGCACCCTCTTTCTCAAACCAGTAGAGCGGTGTGCGCCATCCGTGATCCCGCGCAACCGCAAAACCATCCGACAGCCAAAAGGACGACGTGTCATATCCACCCGCCGCCATGAAAGAAAGCCATTCACCATTGGTCACGGCGCGAGAGGCAAGCTCAAAAGGCCGCAATAGAACGTCGTGGCGCGGGCCTTCGCAATCAAACGAAAACCCATCCGCTTTCGCGCCGATCTCCACAATGCCCCCGTCGAACGAAAGCCAGTCGAGAGAGCCGGAGCGGTCCGACGCCATGGGGAGCGGTTGCGGCGCGCGGAAGGCGGGCATAAGCGGGTTCTGTGCAAACAGATGTAAAATATCGGTGAGAAGAAGTTCCTGATGCTGTTGCTCATGATGAAGCCCAAGCTCGACCAGCGGCAAAACCTCGTCTTCGACGCCAGCCTCAAAGAGCTGCCCCATCGCCCGGTCCACATGCGCCCGGTATGCTTTTACATCATCAAGCGAAGGCCGCGTCAGCATACCGCGCCGGGGCCGCGCATGGCGCTCTCCAACGGCGTCATAATAGGAGTTGAAGAGGAAATTGTAGGACGAATGAAACTCATCGTAAGACATTGCATGAGCTTTGAGGATGAACGTTTCGAAGAACCAGGTCGTGTGTGCCAGATGCCATTTCGCCGGGCTGGCATCCTCCATCGACTGCACGGTCGTATCCGCGTCCGATAAA
Source organism: Parvibaculum sp. (assembly GCA_040223265.1). Taxonomy (GTDB): domain Bacteria; phylum Pseudomonadota; class Alphaproteobacteria; order Parvibaculales; family Parvibaculaceae; genus Mf105b01. Next base: position 26,118 of record JAVKCY010000060.1, read on the forward strand.
GATAAGGCAAGAGCAAGCGATTGCTCTCGCACATGCGCGTAGGTTTCAAACGTCAGAGATAGCGGTGCCGGAACCGCTCCATGTCTGGTGCTACCGGTCATCTCAGTCCTCTACTTCCAGTGTAATCTGGTCTTCGTAAAATGCGATATAGCCACGAATGGGCTCAGCCTTCGCAATCGGGTCCTCATAGGACCAGGCGATCGCGGGCCCATCCGCATCACCAAAAGCGAAATAGCTTGCATCCCCCTTGCGCGGACAATGGCTTGTCTGGGTTACAGCGGTGAAAAGGTCGAGCCGCACATCGCCACGCGGAAAATAGAAGACACGTGAATGAGACAATTCCCGCACAATCAGTGCGCCGCGACTATCCGCGATGCTCACACCATCGCAGGCGGCACGCACACGACCACCAGCCTCAACAAAGATCAGCAGATTTTGCGCGCTCGGGCGCGTATCACTGCCGCGCGGATAAACAATGGCCGATGAACGACCAGGCTCTACAGGGCGGGATTGCATTTCACTCAACGTCTCGTCTCCCTGAATGCATCTGGGGGGCAGGGGTCACACCAAGACCCTAAAGAAACTGAACGAAATGGCCAGACTCAATTGCGACCCTCCTGACATTAAGTGTCAGTGGCGTGACAGCAAGCAGGGTCCTCGTAACATTCTTGTGAACAGATCAGCCGCACAGGCTTCAGCGCACAAGCGCTTCGCTCGCGGCCTTCAACCCCTCAGCCTCCATCGCCATGTAGCGTGTGATGAGGGACCGGCCCATAAAGGCCGTAACGCCGGAGAGCCAACCGTCAAAAATCAGGCTCTGCTCAAACCGGCAGCCAGAGTCTTGCTCTACAATGTCGTGCACACCGCAAATGCGCTGACCCGACCGCGTCGACACCCAGGTGAAACTCTCTCCCGGACGCCATTCCGAAATCACCCAATGTCCACCTGCAAGCTTTGGTTGCTTGATCCAGACATTCGCCCCCTCACCGGCAACGCCCCCATCCAATAGTTTGATGGTCGTGAATGTCGGCGCCCAGTTTGGCCAGTTCTCAACGTCGCTCAACACCTGCCAAATGGTCTCAGGCGGTGCATCAATATCGATCTGGGCATCAAAGCGTGGCATGAATATCTCAAGGGCAGTTGAGAAGAGAGATAAGACGTGCCGCAACATTTTCAAGCGGCTGCCGTGTCTGCGCAACCCTCGTAACAATGAGCGCACCTTCGACTGCCGAGTGCGCCGGAAAACTAAGAAAGTGTGTTAGAGCCTCGCTAGCAGTACTTCGTCCGGCACGACCCGAAGCGGCAGGAGATCACTTTCCGACTGGATCACCAGCGACGGGTCGCACCGCACGCACGCACCCGCATCATAGCCATCAACCGAAAACGTGCAGACCTGCACATTGAGCCCCTCATGTTTGGGTAGCTTGAACAAGGCCTGATAGATCATGTCCCGGTCATCAAACGCGCCGCCGGTTTCAGCCAGCACCTTGTCTTGCGCACTGACCAGTTTGATATTATGCCCGCAGCGCCCGACAATGGGCTTGGCTACATATCCATTTTCCCGCAGCGTGTCAGTGAGCTCAAAGCTTGCTTCCAGCAAATAGGGATGGTTCGGCATCATCTCCCAAAGCACGGGCAAGATCGCCTTGTTGGACGGGATGAGCGTCCACAAGGGCTCAAACACCATCACCACGGGATCAAAAAGAACATCGATGAGGCGTGGCGCATGGGAGTGTGGATCACCGCCCTCTGAGAGAAACTGTTCTTCGCTCTCCACTTCTTCACGAAGCTCATCAAGCGCTGTTTCCCAGGCCCAGGTTTTCCAGACCCAGTTGATCGCCGTCCCTTCCGCGTCCACCACACGCCCATCCGCCCCCCATTGCAGACCTTCAACGCCAGAGACAACCCGTGCCTCAAGTCCTGCGGCCTCAATGGCCGCGCGCATGAACCGGGCGTGATAAATTTCTTCCTGAGAGCTGTCGCGGAAAATATGGACAACACCTTCCGCATGGGCGTTCTGCCAGGCACGGACCAGCATCTGAAACAGCGGTGCACCCGGATCAACCCCTTCATCCACCCCATGCGCCTCGGCCCAAAGCCCCTGCACCCGTCCGCACTCCATATGGCAAGACGCACTATCAATATTATATTCAAAGACCTTGAGGCCCTTGTCGGTCATCGCAAAGTCAAACCGCCCGGTGATCGCATGGGTACGCCGGTTCTGCCAGCTCTGACGGATACGCGGAAGCAAGGCCTCAGGGAAACCAAACTTCCGCAGCAGGTCCGGCTCGCGCAACACCCTGTCGGTCGCATGCAGAAAGAGTGCGTTGAGCTCGTTTGTGGCGCGCTTCAATTCCTTGCGCGCCGTTTCACTCATCAGAAAATAGCGACCAAGGTCTTCATCCCGCGTTGCAAGGCGGTGCCCGCCAGCCACATCAACAAACGCCTTGTCAGCGGGATTGGTCTCATCAAGAAAATGCGTCACGCGCTTGTCGGTTTCACACGCGACCAAATTGAAAAGCGCCGGATTCACATCCTCACGCACCACCGCATGGGCCGCATCATCCGTCTGCACCACCCAGCCAAGGATGCTCGTATCATCAAAGGTGCAATCAACCCAAAAGCACCCGTCCGGGTCAATACGCGCCGGCAACTCCCGCGCCCAGTCGGCACCGGGCACCCACGCTTGATGCCCGACATTTTGTTCGGCGACGCGCACATAGCTGTCGGTCACCTCCGTCACGATCGCCACATGACCGGTCGTGACAAATTCCCCGCCCTCATTCCAGATCATCAGCGCGCCGGGTTCCGGCCGCCGCCTCGATCCGTTCAGAAAAGAATGGAGTGGCAAAAACTGTCCGCTTTCCACTTCGCGAACTTCTGTCAGGCGGAAGATATCGTAAGCCATCGCAATGTCTTCAAACACATAACCATGGGTCACATACATCCAGCGACGGGCAAGCTCCACGCATTGCCATTTGAAACCCATATAGGCGCCATCAATGTGATTGCGAAAGGCACTACGGTTCGGCATCGCAAGCGGGTCCACGCTGTCATAGTCTGACGAATAGACCGGCACACCGCCGGGCGCATGGCCAAGCAAAGTGCCAAAGGCCGTGGGGGGCAGACGGTGCGCATGCGACATTAAGGGGCTCCAGCAGAAACCAAACGCCTTCAAGAGGCGTATCAAAAATCCTTATCAGATGGATTTGTGGCCGGATGGTGGCAAACGTTCCCCGCACAATCAAGTTTCCGGGTAATTACCGGGCTCCCATTTTTTCAACCCACCATTTGTTGAACTGCCAGATCGACGCCTCCAACGGTGACAAATGACCCTGACGCGAAAGCGGCGCATGGAGCCCCGCCCAAACCAGATCATTGGCTTCAATGTCTTCCTGATGAATGACAGACAGGAGCGCGGACGCGCCGTCTGCATTTTCAGCAAACCCGGCCTCGTCAAACTGCGCCCGATCCACCAGCACGTGGGTCCGCAACTCAAATCGGTCATGGGTCTGGGGAAGGATCTGGTACCAGGTCGCACCATTGCCCTGAAAGGCAATCAGAAAACTGGGAAAGAGTACGGTGGCAAAAAGATCATGCGCATCCGCAGCGTCGAGGCCCGCGATCAGCGGAAAGCCACCCTCAAAAATGTCGGCGTCCGCCGCCATCGGCATATGCAAAATGGAATAGGGCCCGTCATTGTCAGGGGTCAGGGCATCCCGCGCATGAAAGAGTGGCTCAAGCGTCGTCGAATGGGTCGCGATATGGTGATAGGCCTCCATAAAATTATCAACCAGCACTTTCCAGTTCCACGGACTGTCGAAAGAGATCGTGCGGGCAATGGCCATTCGCTCCAGCTGCCAGCCCTTGAACCGCTCCGTGTAGGTAGAAACCTGAGGCGCGAATGGGGCAGCGTCCCCCTCCAGATTGACCAGAATAAATCCCTGCCATAGCTCGGACCTCACTTCCGGCAAGCGACAATCTTTCTCGTCAAACCCATGGGCCCCCTCCATGTGCGGCGCACGAACCAGTTGACCTTGCGTGTCATATGACCAGGCGTGATAGGGGCAGGTGAACAGCTTGCGATTGCCCGTGCCTTCCACAAGAGGGGCCGCCCGGTGCAAACAAACATTGGAGAGAACGCGGACCACACCGTCCTGACCGCGCACAACAAGCAGCGGCTGATCAAGCAAAGTGAGGCCGAGATAGTCGCCGGGCGCAGACACCTGATCCACACGGGCAACCGGCATCCATCCGGATCGGAACAATTTTTCTTTCTCTGACGCGTAAATCAGGGGATCCGTATAAGCGCGCGGTGGCAAGGTCAGTGCCTGATCCCGCTCTGCCATAGCCGCTTCTATCTCACCAGCCCTAAATCCCGTCATCACTTCACTGTCGAGCGCCATGTCCAACCCCCATGTCCAACCCCATGTCCAATCCCTTTTTGTTTTGGGAAAAGGATAGAGCGTCTGAAAAGCCAGAGTCAATTTAAATAGAACGGATGGAATAAATAGATTTTGTGTCAAGTCCAGACTAAACTGGAGCAGGCGTCAATCGGGGCATAAACAGGAAAATCCAGGATGAGCGGGCACACTCTTCAGCAAAACCAGAAGACAAGACCGGTCGGCCGCCCGCGGGCCAATGGTCGCCCCCACCTCACAGAACTTGATGTGTTTGCGGGTGCAGCAAAGCTCATCGCCCAACACGGATATTCCGGCACCAGCATCCGCATGCTGGCCACAACGCTTGGCGCTACACCAGCCTCAATCTTCCATCTGTTCAAGAGCAAAGAAGACATTCTCAATCGGCTGATCTGTTTTGCCTCAGGCCCGTCCATTGCCTTTTACGAGGGTTTGCAGGCGCTAAGCGTAAACGCTGGAGTCTTGCTCTATAAATCCCTGCTAGAGGAAGTTGCGCTGGTGGCCGCCGTCGATCAGGCGTTCCCGGCCCTCTTCTATCTGCCTGAACTTGCAAAGCCCGATTTCGCACCAGCGCAGGCGGCACGCCGCACCATGGTCAAACACTATGAAGACATCATCAAGCGTGGCATCAAGGACGACCTCTTTGAGACGGTCGATCCTGCCCTCACCTCTGAACAGTTTTTCCAGCTGACAGAAACCAGCATTCTGGCAGGCCCCAATGCGCGCCATTTGACCCCGGCTGAACAGGCGGAAGCCACCGCCAGATTGTGCCTGAGGGCAATCCTGAAAAAGCCGTCGACTGTCGAAACCATTGCCCGCGCGGCACACAAGATCAGGAATCAGATCGACACAAGCGCCTTCAGCAACCAGAGCTGAACCGCCCAGCCCGCAACCGCTAGAACCGGTCGCAAGACGCGATGGTCTCTTTGCTCTCTGGAAAAGCCGATATTCTTTGGGAAACCGATGTGCATCCGTCGGGAAAATTGGAGCGGGCGATGAGATTCGAACTCACGACCCCAACCTTGGCAAGGTTGTGCTCTACCCCTGAGCTACGCCCGCGCTCCAGATGGGGCGTTGCCCCACCGCGGAGGCGTATATCGCGCAAAGCGCAGCCCTTTGCAAGCCTTTAAATATGCGTGATCCCTCAATTTTTCCGGAATCCCTTCAATTCGCATGAAATCTGGTGAGCGTCTGGCAAATTCCTTCGCCAGATGGCATAGACGGGGAGAATGGGACGACCCGCGCCTGCCCATCCATATGCCTCAACCCGACCGTTTTAACGCCAAACCAAGCGTTCCAGACCAGCTTTCCAGACCAGGCCTTCATGCAGAACCCGCCCTTGATAAAAGACGATCTCCTCGCCCTTCTGGGTGAGCTGGGGATCGCGCATGAAACCATCATCCATCCACCGCTCCACACGGTGGAAGAGGCCCAGGCCTGGCGTGCTGGCAAATCCGGCGGGTTTTGCAAAAACCTGTTCCTGAAGGACAAAAAAGGCGCGCTCTGGCTGATTGTGACCCTCGAAACCCGCAATATCCGCCTCAACAGCTTGCCAAAGGCGCTGGGCTCCGCACGGCTCTCTTTTGCCAATGCAGACCTCATGGGCGAGCATCTGGGCGTCAAGCCGGGTTCCGTCACACCCTTTGCTGTGATTAATGACAGGGCCCACAAGGTACAGATCATCCTCGATGCGCCTATGCTGGATCACGATCCGCTGCACTACCACCCATTGACCAATGAGGCGACAACGACCATCTCACGGGAAGATTTATTGAAATTCCTCCGCCATTCAGGCCATGAACCGATTATCATTGATCTGGAAGCAGCAGCAGGCGATCCGGCGGCAGCCACCTAGACCGGCGACAAACTTCAATCGCGCGCGCCGAATGAGTTAAACGAAGAAAGCACGGAAAACATGTCAGAGATTTTTGGGCAGAACGGCCTCGACCAGCAGGGGATCATTGCGCAAGGCGGCGCAAATGACTGGATCCGGGACACCACCACCCAGACCTTCATGGCCGACGTTATCGAGACCTCCAAAACCGTCCCCGTGATTGTTGACTTCTGGGCACCCTGGTGCGGCCCCTGCAAACAATTGACCCCTGTGCTGGAGAAATGTGTGAACGCGGCACAAGGGACCGTCCATCTGGTGAAGATGAACATTGATGACTATCCGGAGGTTGCTTCGCAGCTCCGCGTTCAATCCATTCCCGCGGTTTTCGCGTTCAAGGACGGCCAGCCCGTGGATGCCTTTCAGGGCGCCTTGCCCGAAAGCCAGATCAAACAATTTATCGAGAAACTGGTTGGCGAGATCGGCCCCTCCCCCGTCGAACAAATGATGGAAGCAGGTGTCGCAGCACTCAACGCAAACGATCTGCAGCAAGCCGCACAAATGTTTGCGCAAGGCCTGCAACAGGAACCCGGTCATGTTGGCTGCATTGCCGGTCTTGCTCAATGCTATCTGGAAAGCGGCGATGTGGAGCGCGCGGAACAAACCCTCGCACTTGCCCCACCGGACAAGGTGAACGATCCCGCTCTCGCGTCAGTACGTGCGAGCATCGCATTACAGCAAAAGGCAGCCTCGATTGGCGATCTCGCCCCCTTGCATGCACGGCTTGAGGCCAATCCCAAAGATCATGAGGCCCGGTTTGAACTCGCCCTTGCGCTGAATGCCGGTGGCAATCGGGAAGATGCCGTCGATGCATTGCTGGAAATTGTGATGCGGGATCGCAAATGGAATGATGATGGCGCACGAAAACAATTGCTGGAATTTTTCGACGCCTATGGCCCGACAGATGACGTGACCAAACAGGGCCGCAAGCGCCTTGCCTCCCTTCTGTTCAGTTAATCGATTAAACGCAGGACCAAAAAGCCCGTGAGCGGAAAATACGCAAGCCTAAGCGATCTGCCGGAGCGATTGCCTCTCTTCCCGTTGAGCGGCGCGCTTCTGCTGCCGCGCACCCAAATGCCCCTGAATGTTTTCGAACCGCGCTACTTGCAGATGATCGACGATGCACTCGCCGGCCATCGGATGATCGGCATGATCCAGCCGGAACATAGCACAGACTTTGACGAGATGCTGGACCCTGACAACCATCCCGATCTCTACCGGGTCGGATGTGCAGGCCGCATCACCTCGCTCATGGAGACAGAAGACAATCGCTATCTCATTACCTTGACGGGCGTCGCACGTTTCGCCATTGAGCGCGAGCATGATGCAATGACCGCCTACCGGCAGTGCAAACCGTCCTGGGGCGCGTTCAAAAATGATTTGAAAGCGGGCCATGGGGAAGAAGATGTGTCCCGCGAACGGCTCCTCGGTATTCTGAAAACCTACCTCAAGACCAATGGCTTGAACGCGGACTGGAACGCGATCAAAAGTGCGCCCAATGAAAGCCTGGTCAACTCTCTTTCGGTGATCTCGCCCTATGGTCCAAGTGAGAAGCAAGCGTTGCTGGAAGCCGACACACTTGAAGACAGAAACCAGATGCTGATCGCATTGACCGAAATGGCCCTCGCCCGAGACGGCAATGACGGCTCAGGAACAGTGCAATAACACAAGCTCACAAAACACGACCGCGAAGAGGATCTCATGTCTGACAACCAAACTGATACTGTACCGGCAGCCAACGTCTCGCCCGGCGTCCATCCGAAGCTTCTGGAAATTCTGGTCTGTCCTGTCACCAAGGAAACCCTGAAATATGACGAGGCAGCTCAGGAACTTGTTTCCCAGGGTGCAAAGCTCGCCTATCCGATCCGCGACGGCATTCCCATCATGCTGCCGGATGAGGCCCGCCCCCTTGCCTGAGCGCAACCCCACCATGCGCCCCAATAATGGTCACACGTGATGACCGCCAAGGTCTGGCCGGTCGAGCTTCGCCTCGCAATCGACAAACACACACTTCACATCAGCTTCGATGATGGAAGTTCAGCCGCTTTGCGCGCTGAATATTTGCGGATTGAAAGCCCGAGCGCAGAAGTGCAGGGCCATGGCGCGGGGCGGAAAAAACATGTGAGGGGAAAAGCGCAGGTGCGCATCCAAAACCTTGAGCCCGTTGGAAACTATGCCGTCCGGATTATCTTCAGCGACGGGCACGATAGCGGCCTCTACACATGGGATTATCTTCACGAGCTGAGCCTTGACGAAGCAGAACGTTGGGCTAAATACCAAGCTATTGAGGCGGAATTGACAATGAAAGGCGAGTAATCACCACCTGTTGCGCTCCATTCAGCCAATTGCCGCCAAATAAGTGCAAATAAATCCGCAAACGAAACGATGGACCATCTTTAGGTGTTATGTGCCCAATATGAGGGCAAAGTGGGACAAAGTGGGCATTTTGATGAATATTTTTAACAAAAATGTCAGCCAATGATTGAGTTGTTAATCAATTCGATCTAGAAGGCAGCCGTCGGCGCGATGCATGAACGCCCGGCAAATTTTGTAAAGCCAAGTTTAGTAAAACGTTGGGAGGCGTTGCGTAAGAGCTTGTCGCAAGCGGACGAACATGACCGTTCGTATGCGATCCGGTTTTGTGACATGGGGTGGGGAATGGAAATGTTTCAATGCATAAGAACCAAACCACTGATCCGGCAAAATTGCGAAATGCCGATCCCGTGTTTACGGCACCTGGATCGCAGACATTCTGCGACTATTGGAAACGCCTGAAGTCGGAAACCTGCAACCTCCCTGGCAAACTGCCAAGCCGCAGTCAGTTTGACCCCGTGTCTATTCCCCGTCTCCTGCCGGACATCATGCTGTTTGAACGGTTGGAGCCCGGCAAGTTCCTGGTGCGCCTGCAAGGCACAGCCTTTCGGGATCGGGAGCTGTCAGACCGCACTGGCCGCATTATGGAGGCTGTGCCGGGAAATGACATACGCAACCAAACCATCGAAAAGATGAACCTGATATTGGACAAGCCCTGTGGCCTCCGGCAGATCGGTGTTGAGCTGAACCGGAACGGCCGAAAAGTACTGACCGAGACAGCAGCCTTCCCGCTGGCCAATGAAAACGGAATACCGAGCTTTATTGTAGCGATGGTCTCAATCCTTGAGACAGTTGGCTATCATGATGGGACGCCATTGGTCGACGAACTTTTCGAGATCCGCAGTCAGACAGAAATCCCCCTGGACTGATCCAGAAGAGGCTCACGCCACATCTCGGCGCATCAGACGGGGCAGATCACCCACATCCCCACCTGCAAGCCGCATGAAGAAACGCCGCGCGGGCCCGATACGATTGACAAGCCCGAGCCCCAGATCCCGCATCAGGCGCACGGGTCCCGCGTCATTGGAAAAAAGCCGGTTAAGTGCATCGCACGCAAGTGCCAGCGAAACATTGTCAAAACGCCGCCACCGCTGATAGCGCTCAAGCGTGACGAGCGCACCAATATCAAGGCCAACTCTTGCCGCATCCGCCGCCACATGAGCAAGTGCGGCAACATCTCTGAGCCCGAGATTAAGCCCCTGCCCCGCAAGCGGGTGGATACCATGTGCAGCGTCCGCAATCAGCGCGACGCGCGGGCTTACATAGTCACGCGCAAGCTGCAATGTCAGCGGATAAGACCATCGCGGACCCACAAGTTTCATCTCACCGAGATAAGGCCCGAACCGCTTCCGGCATTCAGCTTCAAACCCGCCTGCGTCGAGCGACAACAGAGCCTTCGCAAGATCACGGCGCTCCGTCCACACAAGTGACGAGCGATTGCCGCTTATTGGCAGAACCGCAAAAGGACCGCTCGGCAGAAAAAACTCTTGCGCAACACCATCATGTGGCAAAGCATGCTCAACCGTAGTGACAATGCCATCCTGGCCATAGTCCCAACCAATTGTCGAGATCCCAACCTCTTCGCGGACAAAGGACCCGCGCCCATCCGCACCGACAAGAAGCGAGGCGTGAACCTGCGCACCCGACTGAAGCACCGCAGACACGTGTCCCGGCTCAACCTCAAACGAAGCGATACGGTCTGGCGCCAAGAGCTCAATACGCGCCTCTTCCGCCACCACCGTTTTCAGTGCCATGCGCAAATGCCGGTTCTCGATCATCGCGCCAAGCGGACGATCCCCAATTTCATTGTGATCAAAATGCAAAAAGAAGGGCGCCGCTTTCTCGCCCGGTCGCCCGTCCGTCACCAATATATCGTTGATCGGCTGAAGATAGGGTGCCAAGTGTGCCTCAAGCCCAAGCTTGCTGAGCATGGTGAGCGAGGCATCCGCGATTGAAGACGCCCGACCGTCAAACGCAGGGTCCACATCAAGGGCAGGGTCCGCTGCGTCGACCACCGTAACGCTGAACCCTTCGGCTGCAAACGCCAGCGCCATCGGCAACCCCGCAAGGCCCCCGCCGGAAATAAGCACATCGGATCGGATTATCTTGTCTGTCATAAGACCAAATTCCCCTGCTTTGACCAAAATGTCCAGACGCCCCAGATGCAGAAATGACGCAGAGATCATATGAGCCTTGAGAACCGCACCAAAGTGCCGATACGACGCAGCTTGCTATCCCTCCCTAGGTTTGAAACATTGCGGTCAGGATCAATGAGGCCGGACAGCAAGACCGTGACACAAGCGCGCGACGTGCAAAAATGGGAAGCCCAACCGGCCCTGGCCCTGGGCAGCGCCATCGAAAAGGGCAAGCTTGATCCGCGGGACCTGACAGCCGCCTTTCTTGATCGCATTGAAAAACTGGATAGCGAAAAGAAAATCTATGTCCGCCTGACCAAAGACCGGGCCATGCGAGAGGCCACAGCCGCCGCCGGGCGAGCAAAATCCGGCCTCCGCCTCTCACCCCTTGATGGCGTGCCACTCAGCTGGAAAGAACTTGTCGATCTGTCAGACGAGCCGTCCACCGCCTGCTCAAACCTGCTTCTGAACAATATCGCCCATCGCGATGCGCTCGCCGTCGAACGCCTCATCCGCGCAGGCACCGTCACATTGGGCAAAACCACAATGACGGAGCTTGCCTTCTCAGGCCTCGGCCTCAACCCGATTTTTGGCACACCTGAAAACCCGCACGACAAACAGACGGCCCGCGCGCCGGGCGGCTCTTCCTCAGGCGCAGGCGTCTCCGTCGCAAGGGGGTTGGCCGCCGCCGCAATCGGCACCGACACAGGCGGCTCGGTTCGCATTCCAGCAAGCTGGAACGGCCTTGTCGGGCTGAAAACCTCTTGGGGTCGCATCCCGCTCACAGGCACGGTGCCTCTGTCCCCCACTCTCGATACCATCGGACCGCTCACCCGAACCGTAGCAGACGCCGCCGCCCTTTTCTCGCTGATGAGCCGGCGCCGTGCGGATATTCGCGATGTCTCACTAAAGGATCATGCCGTCATCGTGCCCGACAATCTGGTCTTCAACAGCCTGGATCGCGGCATCGCCAAAGCGGTGGAAGGCGCTATCGACCGGCTGGGTCGCGCAGGCCTTCGCATCATCATGAAACCCATCAACGCGCTTGACCGAATGCAGAAACTCACCTGGGAGGGAACCAGTATTCTCGCAAGCGAAGCCTATGGCCTGTGGGGCGAGAGCGTGGAGGCAGGTGCCGACACGATGTTTGCTTCCGTCGCCAAACGTTTCCGTGCAGGCGCTTATGGTAGCGCGGCAGATCTCGCTGCAACACTTCTCGCACGCGAGGAAACACGCCGCGCCTATCTGGAGGAGACAGCAGGTTTTGATGCCGTTCTCATGCCAACCATCATGTCAAGCCCACCGGAAATCGCACCTCTGTTCGCAGATGATGCCGCCTATGGGCAAGCCAATCAGAAGGCGCTCAGAAACACGACACTCGGCAATCAGCTCGACCTTTGTGCCCTCACCTTGCCCGTCGGCAAGGACGCACTTGGTCTCCCGGTCGGGCTGATGGCGCAAGCCCCCTTTGGCCATGACGAGAAACTGCTGCGCCTTTGCCGCGCCATCGAGATGACGCTGGCGCAATAAAAGACCCCGGCACTCACATAAGCGCCGGGGCCAAAACTATCACTGAGCTCAACTCGTCAGTAGAAAGATTATTCCGTCGGGATCTGCAGCGCCCGGTCCTGCTTGGCGCGGGAGACGATATAGGCGTGGATGTCTTCAACATCCTGCTCGCTCAACAGATCAGCAAAGCTTGCCATCCCATTGTCCTTCAACATGCCATCGATAACGATGCCCTTGAAGTTCTCATGCACCGAAGGGCTCATGCGACGAAGGTCTGGCAACACGCCACCGCTGATCACCAGCGCACCATGGCAAAGACCGCAGGTCGACATATATTGAAGCTCACCATTGCGCAGCTGCTCCGCGCTCGCCTCAACATCTGGCTGTGGCGGGATAGTCTGATCTTTCAGAGCCATCTCTTCCAGCACTTGCTCACCACCAACCTTGAACACCAGAAGCCGTCCGTCATTCTCATATTTTGCCGCCGCTGAGACGCGCGCATCGCCAGAGGCAAGGGCAACACCGCCCCACCCGGCCATGACAGCCACATATTGCTCACCATCAATCTCATAGGTGATTGGCGCTGCCACAATACCGGTCTGAATATTGGCTTCCCACATGGGCGTACCCGTATCAGCACGATACGCAACGAAACGCCCGTCGGCGGTTCCCTGGAACACAAGATTACCCGCAGTGGTAAGAACCCCGCCATTAAGCGTCGTCGGCATCTCAACCGCCCAGCGAACTTCGCCCTTCACCGGGTCCCAGGCTTTCAGGTAGCCATGGTCAATCGGCAGATTGGGCAGAAGCGAATTGATCGCGTCAATATAGTCCTCCCAATCGAGACCAACATTCCACCAGTTCTGGCGAACCGTGAAGTCCTTCTCCTTCTTCCACTCGCGCGCAAGCGCATAGATGCCGGCGATCTCCTGTGTCGGAATATAGACAAGGCCCGTATCCGGATTATACGCCATCGGATGCCAGTTATGACCGCCATTGGCAGATGGCAAAACAAACTGCGTGCCCTCCTTGTAACCGACGGCCGGGTTCTCAACCGGACGACCCGTTTCAAGATCCACATGGCTTGCCCATGTCACGGTGATGTATTTCTCTGCGGAGAGAAGTTCACCGGTCACACGATCAATCACATAGAAGAACCCGTTCTTCGGTGCCTGCATCAACACCTGACGCATCGCGCCATCAATCTCAAGGTCTGCAAGAATGATGTGCTGTGTCGCCGTATAATCCCAATTGTCACCAGGCGTTGTCTGGTAATGCCATTTCAGCCGACCTGTATCAGGATCAAGCGCCAGAATGGAGGAGAGATAGAGATTGTCCCCACCACCAGGTGAGCGGATTTCGCGCGTCCAGGGAGACCCGTTGCCCACACCGACATAAAGCGTGTTGAGCGCAGGATCATAGGCCATGGAATCCCAGGCTGTACCGCCGCCACCAATTTCCCACCAGCGACCGCCCTTCCAGGTATCAACCGCCGTTTCAAGTTCCGGATGCTCAAAGCCAAGTTCAGGGTTACCCGGCACCGTGTAGAAGCGCCAGGCCTGTTCACCTGTCTCCGCATCATAAGCCGTGATGTAACCGCGCACACCAAGCTCGGCTCCGCCATTCCCGATAATCACTTTGCCGTTCACAACCCGCGGCGCACCGGTGATCGTGTAAGGCGGTCCTGGGATCGTGTTCACTTCCCAATGAACCGACCCGTCTTCAGCATTGAGCGCAAACAGGCGTCCATCAAAACTTGCAACATAGACACGGCCCTTCCAGACCGCGACACCACGATTGACGATATCGCAACAACCATAGCGACCCCATTCGCCCGGCACTTCCGGATCAAACGTCCAGATCTCTTCGCCGGTTTTTGCATCAAGCGCGTGCACCACGCCCCAATTGCCTGTTGTGTAAAGCTTGCCATCCACAACAATCGGCGTTGCTTCAAGACCGCGCACCGTGCCCGTGGAGAACGACCAGGCAAGCCCAAGCTTGGAGACGTTCTCTGCATTGACAGCCTTGAGCGGTGAATATCGTTGCTCGGAATAAGTACGACCATGTGAAAGCCAGGAGCCGGGTTCACTGTCGGCGTTTTCAATCCGAGCCCCATCCACATTGCCAGCCATCGCAGCAGGAGGCGCGTCGTCAGTGCCCACCGCCGCGCCTGCATCATCAATTGCCGCACCGTCACTGACGATCGGCATGTCGTCTGGTTGCACATCCCCCTGCGGCAAAAACTGCGCCGCCACCATGACAGCAATAAACGTCCCAGCAGCCACGTTCGCAAGAACCGGCCACTTGTCCTTCAGAAAATCAGACATGTGGATTTCCACCCTGTTGTTTTGGTCAGCACCGCCGGAACCAACCCCCTCCATTTTGCCGGAGAGTTTAGCCGATTTTTCGCCCACGTAAAATGCGGAGCGAGACTCAGCATTAACGCTGTTGGCCTCTTCGATCGCTACTGCCTAAAAAAACACCATATTAGATGAACTGTGCAAAATTTGGGCAGATATAACGGGAAATCTGCGCCGCTCCGACGATGGAAATTCCGAAAACACCTACATAACAAGAGCTTACCCAAAATTCCACAAACCGGCACGCTTCTTGAGATGACCTTCATCAGGCGCCCGAAAATTGCGGGCGAGGCCCAATCATGGGCGCAACAGGGGGTCCGCGCACTACGCCGGATCGAACAAAAGGGAAGAACCTGATGAAACTCGTAATGGCAATCATCAAGCCGTTCCGCCTTGACGCTGTGCGCGAGGCGCTAACGGCTGAGGGTGTGGAAGGCCTCACGGTGAGCGAGGTGAAGGGTTTCGGTCGTCAAAAGGGTCAGACAGAAATCTATCGCGGCGCGGAATACGCCGTGAACTTCGTACCAAAACTGAAGATCGAGATCGTGGTCAAGTCCGAGCAAGCGGAGAAGGTCGTCGAAACCATCATCGCAAGCGCCAAAACCGGTCAGATCGGCGACGGCAAAATCTTTGTAACCAGCGTTGACCAGGTCACGCGTATCCGCACCGGTGAAACCGATGCGGACGCTCTATAGGAGTGAGCAAATGAAAGCGAAAATCATGAAACTCGGAAGTCTCGCCCTTCTTGGCCTGACAGCCATGGCGGTCCCGGCATTTGCAGAGGAAGCAGCCCCGGTCCTGCCGGTGACCGATGAAAGCGCCTATATCTTCAACACGCTTCTCTTCCTCATGACCGGCTTCATGGTCATGTTCATGGCGGCGGGCTTTGCCATGCTGGAAGCAGGCATGGTGCGATCCAAAAACGTCGCCATCCAATGCACCAAGAACATTTCTCTCTTCGCCATCGCCGGCATCATGTATTACCTCGTCGGCTACAACCTCATGTATATGGGCGTTGATGGCGGCTTTATCGGCACGCTCTCGCTCTGGAGCCCGGACGATACGGCAGCGCTCGCCGAAGCCGCAGACTTTGGTGCGGGCGAAGGCTACGCAGCCGCCTCCGACTGGTATTTCCAGATGGTGTTTGTGGCAACGGCTGCCTCCATTGTGTCGGGCACACTCGCCGAACGCATCAAGCTTTGGCCCTTCCTTCTCTTCACAGTCATCCTGACCGGCTTCATCTACCCGATCCAGGGTGCATGGCAGTGGGGCGGCGGCTGGTTGTCCGAAATGGGCTTCTCTGACTTTGCCGGTTCAACCATCGTGCACTCAACCGGCGGCTGGGCAGCCCTTGTCGGCGCCATCGTGCTCGGCGCACGCTATGGCAAGTATGGCCCCAAGGGAGAGATCGGCGTGATGCCAGGCTCCTCCATGCCCCTTGCGACACTGGGTACATTCATCCTGTGGCTCGGCTGGTTCGGCTTCAATGGCGGCTCACAGCTGGCGCTAGGATCGGCAGAAAACGCCGTGGCGATTTCGCAGATCTTCATCAACACCAATATGGCAGCCGCCGGTGGCGTTGTGACAGCAATGATCCTGACACAACTTCTCTACTCCAAGGTCGATCTCACCATGGCTTTGAACGGCGCACTGGCCGGTCTTGTCTCCATCACAGCGGAGCCTTTGGCACCAACGCTGGGACAAGCCGCTCTGATCGGCGCGGTCGGGGGTGCCATCGTTGTTGTCGCCGTACCGATGCTCGACAAGCTGAAGATCGACGATGTGGTGGGTGCAATCCCTGTTCACCTGCTCTGCGGTATCTGGGGCACCATGGCTGTTCCCCTCACCAATGCAGAGACAAGCTTCTATGTGCAGGCGGTGGGCGTCGTTTCCATCGGTGCGTTCGTGGTGATTGCAAGTCTTGCCTTCTGGCTCGCACTTAAATTCACCATCGGCATCCGCGCAAGCCAGGAAGACGAAATCACGGGGTTGGACAAAGCGGAAATCGGTCTGGAAGCCTATCCGGAGTTTGCAAGAGGATAAATCCAGCCGGACACAAAAACCGGGACGGCGCACCTCACGCCGTCCCTCCCCTCAAAACTCAACAAATGATTTGTAAAGAGATTAAATAAGACGATCAGCCGTCGCTAGCCACTACAACAGCGCCCCTGATCGACCTTGGGACCCAACCACCCCCGGTTGGGTCCCTTTTTTATGTCTCAGTCATTGATCAGCACACGACCGGACATTCTGGGAAGAAAGTCGGATAACGCCCTGTTCGCCTAAAATTGAGGCACCTTTCCCGCTCACGCTGCACAAATGGCGGGCACAAATGCCCTTGCACAGAATTCCGGCAATCTGGAAATTTGCAGTCAAACCGCTGAAAATAAGGGCAGTTTTCCCTGTCTGCGGGAGTGGCACGGGGTTTGAGTAGTCAAAAAGCAATCATTCTTTTGCGCCGGACATGAAGCCAAAAAAATCAGGCAGGCCCGGCGTCCGTTCTTGTGGCAAACGGAGGCACATCCATGGAACCCAATTCCGCCGGCGGCGACGTCTTTTTCCTGTTGATGGGGGCGATCCTCGTCTTTGCAATGCATGCAGGCTTCGCCTTTCTTGAGGTCGGTACCGTCCGGCACAAGAACCAGGTGAACGCGATGGTGAAAATCATTGTCGACTTCGCCGTTTCAACCATCGCCTATTTCTTTGTCGGCTACGCGGTGGCCTACGGGGTGGATTTCCTGGCAAGCGCTGCGGTGCTCAACGGCAATGAAGCAAGGGAAGGCTATGAATTCGGGCCGCAAGGCTTGAGCCTGGTGAAATTCTTTTTCCTGCTGACCTTCGCCGCGGCCATTCCAGCCATCATTTCCGGCGGCATTGCGGAGCGCGCCAAGTTCTGGCCACAAGCCATGGCAACCGCAGCCATCGTGGGGCTCATCTATCCTTTCTTTGAAGGCATCATCTGGAACGGCAATTACGGCATCCAGGACTGGATCGGCTCAACCTTCGGTGCGCCGCTGCATGATTTCGCAGGCTCCATTGTGGTTCACGCCGTCGGCGGCTGGCTGGCGCTCGGCGCCGTCCTCATGCTTGGCCACCGCAAGGGCCGCTACACCAAGGACGGTCGCGTTGTCGGCTTCCCACCCTCCTCCATTCCCTGGCTATCACTGGGTTCCTGGTTGCTTTGCATCGGCTGGTTCGGCTTCAACGTCATGTCAGCCCAGTCGCTGGAAAGCATTTCCGGGCTTGTCGCGGTGAACTCGCTGCTCGCCATGGCAGGTGGCATTCTGGCGGCGCTCGTCGTCGGCCGGAACGATCCGGGCTTCATCCACAATGGTGCGCTCGCGGGTCTCGTCGCTGTTTGCGCTGGCTCAGACATCATGCACCCGCTGGGCTCCCTTGTTGTGGGCGCAGGCGCAGGCGCGATCTTCGTGCTGCTCTTCAACCTTTGCCAGAACAAGTGGAAGATCGACGACGTGCTTGGCGTTTGGCCCCTTCACGGCCTGTGCGGCCTGTGGGGCGGCGTCGCGGCGGGCATTTTTGGCCTGGAAGCACTGGGCGGCCTTGGTGGCGTCACCTTCCTCGGCCAATTGGTTGGTTCCCTGATGGGCGTGATCTATGCCTTCGTACTCGGCCTTGTCGTCTATGGCGCGCTGAAAGCCACCATCGGCATCAAGCTGAATACGGAAGAGGAAATGATGGGTGCGGACCTTGCGATCCACAAGATCGGCGCAAACCCGGAAAGCGATCTGAGCCCGCGCTGAAACAAGCAGCAAGAACAATCAAAAAGGGGCGTTGGAGAAATCCCTCCAGCGCCCTTTTGAGTAAACGGACAGTGTCATCGATCCATCACCTGCTGATCCCGGGGAGGGCCGGATGGCGCATCATCCTATCAATTTCGATCTGCGCAAAACCATTCTGATAGTCGCACTCGCAAACTTCGCCTATTTCGGCGTCGAAAGCTGGGTCGCCTTTTCCATCGGCTCGGTTTCTCTCTTTGCCGACAGTGTCGATTTTCTCGAAGACACATCCGTCAACCTGTTGATCCTGATCGGTCTGGGCTGGACAAGCATAAACCGCGCGCGCCTTGGCAAGGGGCTGGCCATTCTTCTGCTGGCCCCGGCGCTGGCAACGCTGTGGACGATTTGGACAAAACTCGCCGTGCCGACACCCCCCGACGCCGTGGCATTGAGCCTCACGTCTGTCGGCGCATTTTGCGTCAATCTCGGCTGTGCCTTCCTGCTGGCCCGGTTCCGAGCCAAACAAAGCGGTTTATCGCGCGCCGCCTTCCTGTCCGCACGCAATGATGTCTTTGCAAATGTCGCAATCTTTGCAGCCGGGCTTGTCACCGCTTTTCTCTGGGTGAGCCATTGGCCCGACATCCTTGTCGGCATCGCGATTGCCGCTGTGAACATGGACGCGGCAAAGGAAGTCTGGACGATGGCAAACAAAGAACAGGCCGCGCTGCGTTCCTGATCCAAACGGCCAAAATCGGCACAGAACCTTATTGGTTAACATTATGTTAACAGAAGACCTCGAAAAACCGACTTAAACCACTGCAATTCCACATCTTTTCGCGATCACGCATCTGGACGAAGCAAACCTCCCATGGTTAAGATTAACCCCATGGTTAAGATTAACCTATGTCTGGATTGCTTCATGTCTGATCGTTTTGATCAATTGCCCGAAGGGCCTTTTGCACGGCTCAACAATCTGCTGGCAGGGATCACTCCTGGCCGGGACGCAATCCTGTTGAGCCTGGGCGAACCACAGCATCCCTTGCCGCCCTTCGTGAGTGACATCCTGCGCTCTCACGAAAAGGAATATGGCCGCTATCCCCCCAGTGCAGGTACAAACGCCTTTCGTGATGCCGCCGCAGGCTGGCTCGCGAGGCGCTATGATCTGGCGCCGGGCACCCTCATGCCCGATGAACGCATCCTGCCGGTCAACGGCACGCGCGAAGCCCTGTTCAATCTCGCGCTGATCGCCTGCCCCAAAGAAAAGGCAGGCATGCAACCAGCCGTGCTGATGCCAAACCCGTTCTATCAATGTTACGCCGCCGCAGCGCTCGCCGCCGGTGCTGAAGCCGTCTATGTGCCGGCCACCGCCGACACCGGTTTTCTTCCAGCCTTTGAGACTTTGCCGGAGGAGCTACTGACCCGCACGGCGATGATCTATTTCTGTTCACCAGCAAACCCGCAAGGCGCGGTCGCATCGCTGGACTATCTGAAATCACTTCTCTCGCTCGCACGCAAACATGACATCACCCTGGTGGTCGATGAATGTTACGCAGATATTTATGATGGTGCGGAACCGGCGGGCGGCCTGCAAGCCGCACTCGCTTTGGACATCCCGCCATCGGGCGACCCGTTGCAAAACCTGATCGTCTTTCATTCGCTGTCCAAGCGCTCAAGCTTGCCCGGCCTGCGCTCCGGCTTTTGTGCGGGCGACAAGGCGCTGATGAAACGATTTGCGGCCTTTCGCAATATTGCCGCACCGCAAACGCCCCTGCCCGCCCTCGCCGTAGCAACAGCTTGCTGGAATGATGACACTCATTCGGCAGAGAACCGGGCGCGCTATCAAAAAAAGATCGACATCGCAGAACGCATCATCGGCAATCGCCTGGGCTTTTATCGCCCGGCAGGGGGCTTCTTCCTCTGGCTGGATGTGGGCGACGGCGAAGCCGCAACCAAAAAACTGTGGAAGGAAGAAGGGATCAAAGTGCTCCCGGGCGCTTACCTTTCCCGCGACGATGATACATTAAGCGATGGCAATCCCGGCAAGCGTTACATCCGTATCGCGCTCGTCCATGATGAAAAGACAACCGAAGACGCGATGACACGGATCGCGCGCGCACTTTGCAATTGATTATGCGGCTGATCTCTCAAACTTGAGGTCGCATGCTACAGGTCACAGGGCAGGAAAGGAGACATAAATGGCACTGGTAAGATCGATCCCCAATCCGATCCATTATCTCCCCATGGGTGTGCGTCTCTTCTTTCGACATCGCGTTGCGGAGGTGACAGGCCTCGCCCTCATTGGCGGTGGTCTTCTGCTCGCCCTCGCCTTTGCAAGCTGGTCCGCAACCGACCCGAGCCTAAATCACGCAACCGGTAATCTTGTCTCAAACTGGTTGGGCCCGAACGGGGCAATTGCCGCAGACCTTTTCTATCAGGTTCTGGGGCTGGCAAGTTTCGCGTTGATCCCCTGGTCGCTGATCTGGGGCTGGCGCTTTATCACACACACACCGATTGATCATCCACGCCGCCGCATCGTTACCGGTGTTCTGGGATTGGCAGGTCTGGCGCTTGTCGCAAGCCTCTTCCCGGCGGAAGGGATCTGGCCGCTGGCCGTTGGCTTTGGCGGCCTTGTGGGCGATGCGCTGACCTATTTCACTGCGAGCAACCTTGGCCTCTTGATCGGCACCAACCCCGCCCATGTTTTGGTTGGATCGATTGCGCTCATCATCACCATTTTTGCACTCGGCTATGCCTCAGACATCAGCATTGATCAGGTGTCCGAGTTTCGTTGGCGCCTGATGGATCTTTATTATGGCTGGGCAGAGGCTCGCGCCGAAAGACGCGAAGCGGCCTACGCCAATGTGGATGATGAGCCAAGCAGACTTGCCCGTATCTGGTATGGCACAACCGACGGGATCTCTTATGTAGTGGGTGGCATCCTTGCCCGCTTCTCCCGTGACGATGAAGAAGACGAGTGGGAAGAAGAAGCACCTGTGCGCCGGATCGAACCCTCCCTCTCCGCGCGCCGCCGGACACCGGCAACCAGCGCCCGTGATCAGTATGACGAAGACGACGAGGATGAAGACGAAACCGGGAACGCACGCAACGTCCCCGTGCGCCGCTCCAACAAACGGGTGAAACCGGGCAAACGGGCAGAGGCGGAACGCCAACCCATGCTGGATATTCTGCCTGCGGAGGATTTTGATCTTCCCGCACTCAATATTCTCTCTTCAATCAAGAAACAGGCTGCGGACGAAAGCCTGTCCGACGAGGCGTTGCAACAAAACGCGCGGATGCTCGAAGGCGTGCTGGATGATTTCGGCATTCGCGGTGAGATCATCAATGTGCGGCCCGGACCTGTCGTCACGCTCTACGAACTGGAACCGGCACCCGGTATTAAATCCTCACGCGTCATTGCGCTTGCCGACGATATTGCGCGCTCCATGAGTGCCATCTCCGCCCGCGTCGCTGTTGTGCCAGGGCGCAATGCCATCGGCATCGAGCTGCCCAATGCGAGGCGCGAGATGGTCGGCCTTCGCGAAATCCTTTCATCAAGCGAATATGAGGACAATAGTTCCTCGCTCCCGCTGGCACTCGGCAAGAATATCGGCGGCGAACCGATCATCGCTGACCTCGCCCGCATGCCGCACCTTTTGATCGCGGGAACCACCGGCTCCGGCAAGTCAGTTGGCATCAATACAATGATCCTTTCGCTCCTTTACCGGATGCGGCCCGACCAGTGCAAAATGATCATGATCGATCCCAAAATGCTGGAACTTTCCATCTATGATGGTATTCCGCATCTGCTTGCACCCGTTGTGACAGACCCCAAAAAGGCTATCGTCGCACTGAAATGGGTCGTGAAGGAGATGGAAGAACGCTACCGCAAAATGTCAAAAGTGGGCGTCCGCAATATTGACGGCTTCAACCTGCGCATGGCGGAAGCGATCGAGAATGACGAAACCATCGTGCGCACCGTCCAGACAGGCTTTGACCGCGATACCGGCAAGGCGATCTACGAGGAAGAAGAACTGGCGCTGGAGCGCATGCCCTATATCGTCGTCATCGTCGACGAAATGGCTGACCTCATGATGGTTGCGGGCAAAGAAATTGAAGGGGCCATCCAACGCCTCGCTCAGATGGCACGTGCGGCGGGCATCCACATGATCACCGCAACCCAGCGTCCCTCGGTCGATGTCATTACCGGCACGATCAAGGCAAACTTCCCCACGCGCATTTCCTTTCAGGTCACGTCAAAGATCGACAGTCGCACCATTTTGGGTGAACAAGGGGCTGAACAATTGCTGGGTCAGGGCGACATGCTCTACATGGCAGGCGGCGGGCGGATCAGCCGCGTGCACGGCCCCTTTGTCTCCGACCAGGAAGTTGAGAAAGTTGTCCGCTTCCTGAAGAAACAGGGCGTACCGGAATATCTGGACGCAGTGACGGAAGACACGGAGGAAGAGGCGGGCGACTCGTCGAGCTTCGGCGGCAGCTCGTCCGGCGATGATCTCTACGATGAGGCGGTCGCCATTGTCGGTCGCGACAAGCGGGCGTCAACTTCCTACATCCAGCGCAAATTGCAGATCGGCTACAATCGCGCCGCGCGGATCATCGAGCAAATGGAAGAGGAAGGCGTCGTTTCAGCGCCGAACCATGCAGGAAAACGGGAAGTGATGATCGGCGAACCTGGTGAAGGTGTGAGATATTAGAGCCAGCGAGGGTTTTGTTTGCCAAAAGCCCAAATACGGCACCTACGTTAAGAAAACGTCAGGCTACAGCCATTATCAATCCATCATTCCGCCACAAAGCCTCATTACCTTTAAGCCTATGATGAACCTTGAAAAAGATAGTGATCGCGCCGCCCAATCCCGCTTCCGTGGCCTAGTGGCAGCGGCGCTGGCGGGTCTGGCAATCCTCGCGCTGGCTCTTCTGGCTCCTCTCGCAGGGGCGCAGGCAGCCTCTCCCTCTGTCACCTCTCTCTCGCCGGAAGACCGGGCAGCGATTGACCGCGTGACGGGATATCTGAATTCCATTGAGCATCTTCAGGGCGGCTTTTTGCAAGTTGGCCCAGATGGCTCCATCACTGAGGGGCAGTTTTATCTTCGCCGCCCAGGGCGCTTGCGCTTTGAATATGCCGCCCCCACTGACCTTCTTGTTGTGGCGGACGGAACATGGGTCATCGTAAAGGAAGAGAATTACGCCGCCCAGCGCTACCCGATCGGGGCAACGCCGCTCAACCTCCTCCTCTCCTCTGATGTGGACCTGCGCCGCTCAACCGATATTGAGGCTGTGCACCGCGAGCCGGGCCTGCTGCGGGTGACACTGAAAGACCCAAGCGGAGAGGCCCCAGGCGACATCACACTGGTGTTTGACGAACCCAATCTGCAATTGCGCCAATGGGTGGTTCGCGATGCCCAGGGTCTCCAGACAACGGTGGCACTTCGCAACATCGAAAACGGCATCAAAGCGGATAATGGCCTTTTTGTTGTCCGGGAAACCCAAACCCCTGGCGCTCGACGCTAAAAACACTCTCCCGTCTGGTCATTTTCTCCGTTCGAGTTATTAAACAGGGGCGCTGATAACGACGCCTGCCCACCGGCTACCCCCTTGACGATCCCCCCGGGGTCCGTGATAGCCAGAATACATGTCAAATTCCAAAGCCTCAAAGCGCCGCCCGATTGTGGGCATTCCCTGCGACATCAAAATGATGGGCCAGCACCCCTTTCATGCGGTGGGTGAAAAATACATCAACGCTGTGGCCCAAGGGTCGGACTGTTTGCCGATCCTCCTCCCCGTCCTGCCGGAGCCGCTCGATCTCAACGAAATCTTTGCAACCGTTGATGGCATCTTCCTGACCGGATCCTGGTCAAATGTGCACCCAAGCCATTATCAAGGTGAGCCGTCCCGCGAGGGCACACTCCATGATGAGCAGCGCGACGCCCTCACACTGAACCTCATTCGCGAATGTGTGAGCCGCAAAGTGCCGCTGTTTGCCGTCTGTCGCGGCTTTCAGGAGATGAATGTCGCCTTTGGAGGAACACTCCATCAGCATGTGCATGAAGTGTTGGCAGAAAAGGGCTTTGATCCCCGCTTCGACCACCGGGAGGTAAAAGACGATCCGCTGGATGTTCAGTACGGACCAGCTCATTCAGTTAAGCTGACCCCGGATGGCAAGTTTGAAAAAATTCTGGGCACACCGGTCATTGAAGTGAATTCATTGCACACACAAGGCATTGCCAAACTCGGCGATTTGCTGACAATCGAAGGGCGTGCACTGGATGGCACCGTCGAGGCGATCTCGCACAAGACAGCGTCGAACTTCGCCCTCGCCGTGCAATGGCACCCGGAATGGAAGTTTGGGGAAAATCCGGTATCAAAGAAACTCTTCGGTGCTTTTGGTAACGCCGTGCGCCAGACACAAACCGAAAAGATGGCATAAGCTTTCAGTATCCGCGTGAGGCTTCAGTGGAAACTCAGAAGCAGGAATGTACAAAAGTAAGAATGCGAAGACAGTCATAACGGAACAAGTCAACCGATCAGGTGATCCATGCCAGCCGCAAAAGGGAACGCGACCAAAGCGCCCACCACAAAGACCATCAAGAACGCCGCAAACAAAAAATCTGCCGTCAATAAGACGGCGAAAAAACCCGCAGCCGTGAAAACGGAAGAGCCAGAGCTCAACACCAAAGCTCAGATCGCCAAATGGTTGCGCGACCGCCGCGTCACCGAAGTGGAATGCATGGTGCCGGACATGTCGGGCATCGCCCGTGGCAAGATCCTGCCCACCAACAAGTTTCTGTCGGCTGTGGATTCCGACACGCTGCGCATCCCGGAAAGCATGTTCGGTCAGACCGTGACCGGCGACTATATTGACGAAAGCGATTTCCTTTCCAACACAGAGCCCGACGTTATTCTGGAGGCCGATGGCTCCACCCTGCGGATGGTGCCCTGGTATGAGGAACCCACCGCCCAGGTGATCTGCGACGCAGTCAATCGCGATGGAACGCCTGTCCAAATTTCACCCCGGGCCGTGTTGCAGAAAATTCTGAAACTCTATGACGACAGAGGCTGGCAGCCAGTCGTCGCACCCGAGCTGGAGTTTTATCTCGCCTCCAAGAATATCGATCCGGACTATCCGCTCGAACCACCGATTGGTCGGTCGGGCAGGCGCGAGACCGGACGGCAATCCTATGGCATTGACGCGGTCAACGAGTTCGATCCGATCTTTGAAGACATGTATGATTTTTGCGAGGTGCAGGATCTCGATGTCGACACCTTGATCCACGAATCCGGTGCCGCGCAGGTCGAAATCAATTTCGACCATGGCAACGCTCTGGACCTTGCAGATCAGGTCTTCCTGTTCAAACGTACAGTACGCCAGACTGCGCTACGCCACGGCGTCTACGCAACCTTCATGGCCAAGCCCTATCAGCATGAGCCTGGTTCCTCCATGCACATCCACCAATCCATCGTGGACAAGCATACAGGCAAGAACCTGTTTGCCTCCCGCAATGGCCGGGACACCAAACTGTTCATGAACCATATTGGCGGCCTGCAAAAACATCTGCCGACCGCCATGGCCCTGATCGCGCCAAATGTGAATTCCTACAGGCGCATCGTGAAATGGAATGCTGCCCCCATCAACACCCATTGGGCGGTGGAGAACCGGACCGTAGGTCTGCGGGTGCCGATCTCTGATCCGTCAGCACGGCGGATTGAAAACCGGGTAGCTGGGGCTGATACGAACCCCTATCTCGCGTTTGCGGCGTCCCTTGCCTGTGGCTATCTCGGCATGATCAACGACCTGAAACCCTCAAAGCCGAAAGAGGGTGTCGCCTATGAAAGCAGGTCCTACGCGCTGCCGAAGCATTTGCTCGACGCACTCAGCAAACTGAATTCAAACCGGGAACTGCGCGAGACACTGGGCGAGGATTTCATCACCGTCTATACAGAGGTCAAGATGGTGGAATATGAAGCCTATCAGCAGGTGATCTCCGCCTGGGAGCGGGAACATCTCCTGTTGAATGTGTAACAGGCAGGGATGGTCTCGCAAGCACCCGGTTTATTAATCGGGGCCCTCGGTTTGTTGACTGGCTATTTTGTCGAGAAAGCTCGCATAAGCCTCACCCGTTTCGGCAGGACGATCCAGCATGGGCACGTGCCCACAGCCGCTGAATGCGACAAGCGTCGCGTCAGGCAGAAGATCAGCCAGAACCTGCGCACCGGAGAAATGAAAGATCCGGTCCTCACGACACCAAAGAATGAAAGAGGGAAGCGTCAAGCCCGGCGCCAGGGTTTCAAGCGGCTGCCGGTTGGACGCGCCAACCTCGCGCCATATCCGTGCGTTCGACAACGCCTGGTCGCTTTCAATCTTCGCCCAGGTACGAAGCACCGGCCCTGGAATGTAAGGGGCATCGGGAAACAGCCAGTCCATCCGTATACGGAAATCTTCCTCACGCGTCACAACGAGTGGTGCCTCACCGCGGGCAAGCGCCATTTCCATATCGCTGGCCCTGGGCGACGTAACCCCGGCCGGCGATCCGATCAGGGCAAGAGACAGGACGCGTCCCGGGTTTTGTGCAACATAGAGTCCGGACAATTGCCCCCCCATGGAGTTTCCCGCCAGATGAAACGGACCAGGGGAGACCGCGTCGAGTAGCGCCGCCAGCCTGTCAAGCTGGGCGGGATAGGCATAGGCGCCTTCGTCCAGCACAGGATTATCTCCAAAGCCCGGCAGGTCAGGTACGATCACATGATAGCGTCCCGTCAGCAGGCGGGTGAAGTCGATCCAGTGTTCCTTGCGGGCAAATATCCCGTGTAACAAAACAACCGTCGGCCCATCACCACCCTCCAGATAGCGCACCGGTCCAAAGGGCATCTCGACCACTTTTTCCTCAAGTCCGGCCGAGACTCTGAGCGCAGCAATCATCACCCTGGAGAACGGCGCCGGCACAAGCTCCATCAGGCCCCACAGGCCAAAAAGCGCCAGCAGCCCGGCAAAGGCCAGCTTTTGCCAGCGTTTCAGTTTTTGCGCCATGGTTCGTTCCCCTTTCGCTCAAAATATACCAAATCGTCTACCATAATTACGAAAACGAATGCAATTCTTCTTTTTTGTCGATATAATTGGACAAATATTGAAGACGGAGGAGTATACTCATGAATGCACCAAAACGCGCGGAACTGGTCGCCACCGCCCAGAAAATGTTCGCACGAGAAGGCTTCAAGGGCGTCTCCATTGACCGGCTGCTCAAGGAAGCAGGGGTTGCCAAAATGACCCTCTACAAGGGTTTTCGAACAAAAGACGAGCTGATTTTGGAAACCTTGCGACAGCGCGACCGCACCTTGCGAAACTGGTTCATGCGCGAAGTAGAAAGCCGCAGTACCGATCCGCGGGACCGGCTGCTGACCTGCTTTGATGTCCTTGCCGACTGGACAGCAAAGCCGGATTTTAACGGCTGCTATTTCATCAGCGCCCTCAACGAATATGCCGAGGACAGCCATCCGGCGCACCGTGCCGCCAAGGAACACAAGCGCATGATGCTGGACTATCTGGTGAAGCTCTGTACGGACGCTCATCTCAGCGACCCGGAGGAAATCGCCCGCGACCTCCGCCTGCTGATGGAGGGGGCAAGCGCCTCGAAACTCACCCTCAATCAGGGTGACAGTTTCAAACGCGCAAAAGAAATGGCGCGATTTCGGCTGGAACGAGCAATCCCCCAAACCGGCGGGCTTGCAGCAAAAATACCTAAGCGAGAGTGATCATTTCCCTCACCGTTTTCTTTACCAACCTCACTTTTCAGCAAAGTCTCCCGTTGAGCCCCGCCCCGTCACGCGCTAGACTTCTTGCATGACACAGGAATTGATCCCCATCTGCCGGGAAAGCGGCACCAAAAGCAAGGGCGAGCTTCTCGTCCTGTGCGCGCGCATTGGTTTTAATCCCTGATCCTTCTTCCGCTGGTCGTGACCAGCATCAGCCGTTCTATAAACCGAGTTGAGGGGCACCTGTCCCCGGGAGAATTTCATGTCTCAAGCAAAACAAATATCAAACCAGACCAAACGCTGGCAGGAGATGGATGCAGCCCACCATCTGCACCCCTTCACCACCCACAAGGACCTTGCCAAAAAAGGCGCACGCGTCATCACCCATGCCAAAGGTGTCTATCTCTATGACAGCGAAGGCAAGCGCATGATTGACGGCATGGCCGGCCTCTGGTGCGTGAACGTCGGCTATGGCCGCAAGGAGCTGGCCGACGCTGGCGCCAAAGCGCTGACCGAGCTTCCCTATTACAATAACTTCTTCCAGACGACAAACCCTTACGCGGCAGAACTGAGCGAAAAGCTCAGTACACTGACACCCAAAGGGCTCGACCGGTTCTTCTTTGCCAATTCAGGCTCGGAAGCCAATGACAGCGTCATCAAGATGATCCGCTTCTTCTGGAACCTGCAGGGCAAGCCGGAAAAGAAGACCATCATCTCCCGCAGGCAGGGCTATCACGGCGTGACAATGGCCGCCGCCTCCATGTCCGGCATTCCTTCCATGCACCCGCAGGCTGACCTGCCCCTGCCGGGCTTTGTGCATATTGATTATCCTTATTGGTATGGACTGGGCGGCGACAGCGACCCGAAAGAGTTTGGCCTCAAGGTCGCCAAAGCGCTGGAAGACAAGATCCTGGAACTGGGTGCCGACAAGGTCGCAGCCTTTGTGGCCGAACCTGTGCAGGGCGCAGGCGGTCTTATCATTCCACCAGAAACCTACTGGCCCGAAATTCAGCGCATCTGCAAAAAATACGACGTGCTACTGCATGCAGATGAAGTGATTTGCGGCTTTGGTCGCACGGGCAACTGGTTTGGCTCGCATACTTTCAATATCGAGCCGGACAGCATGGCGATGGCAAAGGGCATGACCAGCGGTTATCAGGCTCTCTCGGCTGTGGCGGTCGGCAAGCGCATGGGTGACGTGCTCTTCAACGCCAACGAAGAATGGTCCCACGGCTTCACCTATTCAGGCCATCCGGTTGCCTGTGCGGTTGCACTCGCCAATATTGATGTCATGGAGCGCGAAAAGCTTGTCGAAAAATGCGGCGGCGAAATCGGTGCCTATTTCCAGAAGAAACTGGCGGCACTTGGCAAGCATCCGCTGATCGGCGAAACACGCGGTGTCGGCCTTCTGGGGGCCATCGAAATCGTGAAAGACAAGAAAACCAGAGAGCGCTTCGACGGCGATGTCGGCACCATGTGTCGCAACCATTGCTTTGAGAGCGGGCTCGTCATGCGCGGCATTGGCAGTACCATGGTCCTCTCCCCGCCCCTCACCATCACCAAAGGGGAATTGGACGAGTTGTTTGATCTCGCCGCCAAGGCGCTCGATCTGACAGCAAAGGAACTGGGTGTTCTCTAAGCTCCGTTACGGTAAAAAGTCAGCTTTGCGCCCGTTAATCTTTGGCGCCCGAAAAGGCACCAATGGGGCGCAAAGCAATAGACAAAAACCTTGAAAACCCGCCAGAATTGAAAAAAAACCCTTTGAAAACATAGAGTTAACTCTATCCTCTTTGTTTACGGATTTTTATCTATTTCAACGAGATTCCATTGAAACTGGACCCCGACCGTCTTATCTATGTATCAGACAGGCGGCGAGCCTGAGGACCGACTGCCCCCCCGGACGTCCTCGCTAGTTGGCAAACCGCCCGATCCCGGTGTCGATTATCCCCTCTCGGCACCAGCGCAGAGAAAGCGCAAAGAGCGCCCCGCCATTCCCCCCTTCGGCGGGGCGTTTCATTTAAGCCCCCGCCGGTTTCAAGCGCTTTCAGGTGAAGTGTCAGCGGTTCACCGTCCGAAAGCGCGCGAGGAAAAAAGCGCTTTCAGGTGAAGTGTCAGCGGTTCACCGTCCGAAAGCGCGCGGGACAAAAGCCGGGGCGTTTCATTTGTGAAAAGCGACAACGCTAAGCCCTCACGCCAAACCATCAGAACGCTTCCAGCCCGAGGGACGGCACGCTATAAGAGCCCATGTCACACAATTCTCACGATGATCCCGACCATGGCTACGAAGACGCCCTCTCCGATGCGGAGATGGAAGAACTGAGCCTTGAAATGCCCGCACTTGCCCGCCTGCGCGACTTTGCAAGACTGTTGGGAGACCTGCCCTGGTTTACAGCACTTGGCACCCCCCTTGACCGGGAGACGAGGGAGATCGCCACGGCCTATCTGGATGGGCTGGGCTTTCCCGATGCCGATGTTGCCCGGGTCAATAATTGGGAGGACGCAGCCATCGCCGCCGAAACCGGGGACTGGAACTCTGGCCCCTGGGAAGCGGAGGAAAGCCTGCGCGCCGCGCTCTCAACGGATCTGCTTGAAATCTTGACCGAGGAAGCTTTCGAGATCGGCTTCACCTATGTCGCCTCTGAAGCAGACCCCGCCGTTCGCGAGGCCGCAGACACTGCCATTTCCGTCTGGATGCTGGAAGACGAGGAGATCGCCATCGCCGCCGCAGGTGCCGCCATGCAAGCGGTGCACGGTGCCGCGATTGCCATCGCAGCCGGTGCGGATGAAAACCATCCCTTCCTGCTTCGGTTCAGACTTTTTGAGCGGGGCCACTGGCCCATTGGCGTCTCAGGCCTTACCTTCAACATATTCTGAAACTCAATCCCTGCGAGGTCCCTCACCGTGCCCAGCATGAAGACGCTGAAAGTCGCCACCTGGAATATTAACTCGGTGCGACTTCGCATCGGCCTTGTCGAACAATTTCTGGAAGAGCACAAACCCGATCTTCTCTGCCTTCAGGAGATCAAATGCCACAATGACGCCTTCCCGGAGAAAGCGTTCAAGAAGGCAGGCTATGGCCATATCGCGCTCAATGGTCAAAAGGCCTATCACGGCGTTGCAATTGTGGCCCGCGTCCCGCTTGCCGATGTTGAAATGCGTGAGTTCTGCAAAATGGGCGACGCACGCCACGTGGCGGTGAACGTGCCCGACGCGGGAAATATTCGTGTGCATAATTACTACGTGCCCGCCGGCGGCGATGAACCCGACCCGAAGGTGAACGACAAGTTCGCCCACAAGCTCGCTTTCCTGAAGGAAATGGAAAAGTGGCACAAAGGCCATGCCAAAAAGGCCGACAATAAAATGATCCTGGTGGGTGATCTCAATGTCGCCCCCCTTGAACACGATGTCTGGTCCCACAAGCAATTGCTGAAAGTGGTGAGCCACACACCCATCGAAGTTGAACATCTGGACCGGGTGATGAAATCCCACGACTGGACCGACGTGATGCGGAAGTTCGTGCCCGAAGATGAGAAGCTCTATTCATGGTGGAGCTACCGCGCCAAGGATTGGAAGGCCGCCAACAAGGGCCGCAGACTGGATCACATCTGGGCAACGCCCGCGCTCGCCGACACGCCTGTCTCGATGGAAGTGATCAGCGACGCGCGTGGATGGGAAAGAACGTCCGACCATGCGCCGGTGATCGCAACCTTCAAGCTGGGCTGATCATTTCTATCCGCGCGAACGCATCGCTCACAACCGTCATCCCGGACGGTCTGAAAGACCGAGCCGGGATCCATGAAAGAGCGCGGCATATAACCGAGCTGGATGGACCCCCAATAAAGCCCGACACCGAGAGAACAGCCTCAGTCCTTTTTCTTCAGCGTAACAAACGTCGCCGTTGACGAAGATGTGGCCAGAAGACCGCCGTCAGCATCTTTCAACTCCCCTTCGATAAAGCCAACCGATCGGCCCCGTTTGATAACGCGGCCTGTCGCATAGATACGGCCAGGCCGGGCGGGTGCGAGCATGGAAACTTTCAGCTCCAGCGTCGGTGATATCTGACCCCAGTCAAGGTCCAGCCCCACCGCAAAACTCATAACATCATCAAGCATGGCTGCCACCATGCCCCCTTGAATGCCGCCCCACATATTGCAAAGCTCATCACTTGCGTTAAACGCAACCTCGACAGTGAGGCTCTTCATATCAACATCCAAAATTTCAAGGCCGAGATAGCGGCTCGCGGGCGACATCCGCTTGAACGCGGCTTGAATGTTGGGGGGCCAGCCTTTTTCTTTGGCAATCTCGAGCGTCAAAGTCGTCGCTATCTTCTCTTTGTTATTCATACTGAAAATATCCGGTCAAACCTTTAGCGAGCTGCATCATCGCGGAATGCGGCCCCTTGTTCTCTGGTTTTGTTCCGCATTTTCCGCTGACGTGCAAGTCCAAGACGCCCGGCTTTTTTGGACGCCAAGGATTGACGCAGCGTCGCTATATCATCTGCAAGACCGGAAACCTGCCTTGTCGCCGCCCGCAGACAACCCCTGGCAATCTCGGGAAACTCATCAGTGAGACGCAGGAACATTTCACGCTCCAAAAGCAGAAACTCGACATCGCTCGCCGCGCGTACGGTGCCCAGCCAACGGGAAGGCTGCATCAATGCCGCTTCACCCACAAGATCACCCGCATCAAGCCGGAGGACACGGGCCTCACCCTCCGGCCCTCTGCTCATCATGATCGCGTCGCCTGCAAGCAGAAGCAGCGCACCGGCCGCCGCCTCGTTCTCGGTCGCAAGGATGGCCCCTGCAGGGACAGCAAACCGCTTGGCCGTGAAGGCAAGAACTTCCAGCCGCACAGCATCCACACCCTCAAAGAGAGGGGTCTCGGCCAAAAATTGGATTTCACGCGCAAGGCTCATGAGCCCGATCATATGGCCTGCGCGTGTATCAGTCGAGACAGGACGGGCCCCCAAATTTCCGCCTCCCACCAACTATGCTAGATTGAGAAAAACAGACGGAGATCTCATGTCGGCGGACACCAAAACAACCAAAACCCAGCCCAAAAAACCGGGCGGCAACGGCATCAAGTGGGACTACCCATCGCCCTTCCTCGTCCACGTAACGGTGAAGCCTGACTATATTGATGAGTTTCAGCATACCAACAATGTCGTCTATCTCACCTGGATGGCGAAAGCTGCATGGGAACATTCCAAAGCTTTGGGGCTGGATTTTGAGGCCTACCAGAAGGTTGGCAAAGGCATGGTCGTTCGCGCCCATGAGATGGAATATCTGGCCCCCTCTCACGACGGGGAGGAGATCACCATCGCGACCTGGATCACCGGCAACGACAAGAGGCTACGCTTGCGCAGGCGCTTTCAGATGGTGAACCAAAAGATCGGAAAGACCTTGTTGCGAGGCCGCTCAGACTTTGTCTGCATCGACATCGCGTCTGGCCGCGCCTCGCGTATGCCGGACGCCTTTATCAACACCTACGCGCTGACGGCAACCGAACCCGCTGATCAGCAGCCATGAGCGAAACGCGATTCCAACGTGGCGCTTTGCCACGTTGAACCAAAACAGTTAGAACGATAGAGAGAGCAAATTGGCGATCTGGCCTGCGCGCTCAGGTCGATCACCCACAGGAGAACCAGAATGTCAGCAGAGACAACAAAGGCTCGGGATGAAGATCAGGCATTGGGTTTGCGCATTCTGGCTGCACTTGCCGTCGTGTCCCTGCTGCTGATCCTTGGCACCTATTTCCTGGGCGCAGGCTTTCTGCTGGTTGCTGCCATCGGGGGAACAGCCGTCATGCTGGTTGTCCTCACCCTCTTGTCTGCACCGAACAGGAAAGCCTGAGACGGCTTTCAGCTTCCCCTTTAGGGAACAAGCTTATAGCCACCGGTTTCGGTAACGAGAAGCTCCGCATTGGACGGATCACGCTCAATCTTTTGCCGCAGCCGATAGATATGCGTTTCCAGCGTGTGGGTTGTTACACCTGAATTATAGCCCCACACTTCATGCAGCAGAACGTCGCGACCCACGGTCTTGACCCCGGTGCGATAGAGAAACTTCAAGATTGCAGTTTCCTTCTCGGTCAAACGCACCTTTTTCTCATTGTCATCAATCAGCATTTTTGCCGCGGGCTTGAACGTGTAATGGCCGATCTTGAAAACCGCATCTTCGCTCTGCTCATGCTGACGCAAGTGCGCACGGATGCGCGCGAGCAAAACACCAAAGCGGAACGGCTTTGTCACATAATCATTGGCACCTGCTTCAAGCCCCAGGATCGTATCACTGTCACTGTCGGCACCCGTCAACATGATCACAGGTGCTTTGAGGCCAGCCTTGCGCATAACACGGCAGGCTTCCCGCCCGTCCATGTCCGGCAGACCGACGTCCAGCAACACAATGTCTGAATGATGATGGCGAATATGATCAATCGCCTGTGCAGCACTTGTAACCGGAGAACATTCAAACTCTTCATGCAGCGCCAATTGCTCAACGAGTGACTCACGCAGCGCATCATCATCATCGACGATCAGTATTTTCTTGATATTGCTCATGATGCACGATCTCCCCAATGAACAGGCACTTGTCGCCGTGGCTGTGTGCCCCAATTATGATCCGCATCCCAACGATACGTTTCTCAGATGGACCATCCGCGAGGGATCACCCGCAAAGGATCATCTTTGAGTGGCTCTCATGTAGCGGTGCCCCCTCACATTTCCAAGCACCTCACGCGCCTTCTCACGCGCATGTGAGAACCCCGTGATCTTGTTAATCCCCGTGATCTTGGTAATCATAACCAAAATCACGGATAAACGGATCAAGCCGGGGCAGAGCCCCCTCAAGATAAGTCTCATAACGCCGCCAGCGATCAGCCGCACGCTGATAAAGCGGCTCCGTCACTTGCGAATAGGACGGCGTACGGATTGTGCCTCGCGCGTTCGCATGGGTGACATGGTCGGCCTGCTTCCCCTGCCAGGCGAGGCCGAGAAGCGCCATGGTCTCAGCCAGAGCGGCCTCCGGATCCTCAATGAGCTTCTCATAGCGGACCTGTGCGAATGAGAGCGGCAAAAGCATCTCATAGCGCTGCCACAGCGACATGACGGCCTCATAGAGAGCCGCACTATCCTTCATCGTCAGAAAGTGGGCCATGGAGGCGTTCAGCTGAAAGTCCTGCATGAAACAGGAAAGCACAGCGTCCGCCGGATGGCGAAGCGACAGGATAATTTTCGCATCCGGGAACACGCGGTGAATGAGCCCGATATGAATAATGTTGAGCGGCAGCTTGTTGATGACAATTTTCGCCGGGTCCTCAGCGCTGAGCTTTTTAAGCTCCGTCGCATAAAGACCGCGCAGCCGGTTCACCTCCCCCACATCAAGAGAGGCAAGTCCGGCAGGATAACCGCCTTTAAGCGCGTCCCGCACGGCAAGCAAAATCGGCTTTTCCTCAATCACATTCACACTGTCATGGGCGTCAAGAAACTGATCGAGAAGCGTCGTGCCGGAACGGGGGAAACCCACCAGAAAGACAGGCGCAGACGGGAGCGGGTGCAAGGCGGCAGCATCAATTGGCATCCAGCTGGCGACCCACTCCTCGGTAAATGTGTCGCGAAGCGCGGTGACCTGCGCCATATAACTTGCCTTATCAATAGAGTCTTGCTCCAGCATTTGGGCCGCCAGATCATTCTGCCCTTTGAAATGATCATAGGCATCGCCCGGCGCGTTGAGCCGGTCGTAAATCTGCCCTAGCTCTGCATGGAACATCCGGGCCATCGCCACCGGCATTTTGCCAAGATCAAGCCGCTCCAACCGGTCGCGGGCTTCCTCAAGCGCGCCCAGACGACGTTTGGCGACCGCCCAGGTACGAAGCGCCCCGAGGAACTGCGGTGCGATGCCAAGTGCCTTTTCTGCCGCGACAACGGCCTCATCCAGATCCCCCGCCCGCTCTGCCGCGTCGGCAAGACCGGCAAGCAAACCCGGAAGGTCGGGATTGTGCGCAAGGCCGCGCTCAAACACCGACCGCGCATCCACAAATCGCCCGAGGCCTAGATAAAAATGACCCAAACGGCCATAGCCTTCCAGGCTTTGCGGTGCGACCTCAATCAGGGTCTCAAAATCCTTGATGGCTGCCGCCTCCGCCCCCTCTTCGGCATTCAGGGTTCCACGATTGGCGTAGGAGCCGGGAAAACGAGGATCAAGGGCCACAGCCTTATCATAGACGCGCCGTGCCTCTTCCATACGCCCCTGTTGACGAAGGGCATTCCCCAGATTGACGTGAAAAAACGCCTTCCCCGGCAGCACACCAATCGCGAGCCGTATAAACCGCTCCGCTTCATCGGGATCACCGCCGCGCAGACACAAAAGCCCCATCAGATGCAACACATCCGGATGGTTGGGATGATCCTTGCGCAAGGCTTCCGCCAGTTTGAGGGATTGAGAAAACTTGCCTTGATCAAAAAGCTGAAAGGCAGAAATCAGCATGTCCTGCGGGGTTCGCTGAGCGGGTTGGGTCATACCGGAAACTCGTTGGGGCCGAGACGAGCCATTGATCCGCAAAGACCAATCGGTCCTGACGAAGAGCTTATTGCCGGGCAACCGGCAAATTTTGCCGGCCAGCCCCACTCTTCACTCAGGTTCTCACCTTAAGCAGTTGAATTTGTGAGCAAATTTTACGGCACTCCGTTTGCATTGGAAAGCCTAACCTGAAGGATTTCGGACCATGGCCGTTACAGCATCAGCAGACTTGCCGCTCTACCTGCAAATGAGCAGGTATACCAAAGGCTCGAAAGCGGTTCTGGAGCTTCGGACGAAACAATATCTCGCGGAACAGGCGAACGAGGCTGAAAAACCAGCCACAGCCGCCACAGGAACAACAAATTCAGCCACCAGTTCAGCCATCAGTGACGACGAGCTGACAACCGCCTCCATCAACAAGAAGGAAAGTCTGTCCTTTGATGCACTGCTGGACGCCATCAACCCCCTCCAGCATATTCCGGGCGTCTCAACCCTCTACCGGGAAATAACCGGAGACAAGCTTGACCCCGCCGCACGAATTGTGGGCGGTGGCCTTTTCGGCGGCCCCTTGGGGGCGGGCATTTCGCTTGTGGAATCCTTGATTGAGGAAGCCTCCGGTCTTGATGTCGGCGGTCATGTCGCCAGCTGGTTCTCGGACAAGCCTTCAGCAGCACCTGCAGCAGCAACGGCCCTTGCCGCAAAGCCTGACGTGACGCCAGACATTGCACACACACCTGTCACCCCGGCGTCAAACCCTACGAGCACACCGATCCCGACCTTAAGCCCCGAAATGTTCAATGCCCTGCTCACAGAAAACCAGCTCGACATGAGCCGACCATCAGCGGCATTTGTCCCTCCGGCGCCGCCCGCCTCAAAACCCCCGATCCCGGCATTGGTGGCGGAGACAAAACCCGTTGCCCTGGGTGAGTTCGCCGCAGCAATGGAACGCGGCCTTGATCTTTATCAAGACGAGAGCGAATAGAGGTTCAGCCTTGAGCCCAACCTTGAACCCAGTCTTGAGCCCAGCCTTGAGAATTGCCCGAACTC
Source organism: Parvibaculum sp. (assembly GCA_040223265.1). Lineage (GTDB taxonomy): Bacteria > Pseudomonadota > Alphaproteobacteria > Parvibaculales > Parvibaculaceae > Mf105b01. Next base: position 63,869 of record JAVKCY010000060.1, read on the forward strand.
AAATTAGGCTCTGACATCATGATCATTGTTCGCGCAAAATCCGCAGAGACAATTGGAACGCTTTCCTTTCGAGGGAAGGATTATCCGTGTGCGCTTGGACGCGCCGGTATTGTCAGCAGTACGGTGAAACGCGAAGGTGATGGCGCAACACCGGAAGGCACGTGGCCCTTGCGCAAACTGCACTTTCGGGCTGACCGGATAGCCGAACCCAGATCAGGATTGCCTCAGCGCAAGATCGAACCAAAAGACGGATGGTGCGATGCGCCAGATGACCCAGCCTATAATTGCCCCGTCTCATTGCCCTATCCTGCCAGCACCGAGACGCTGACCCGCGACGACGCGCTCTACAACATCATTATCGAACTGGGCTACAATGATGCCCCGCCTCTAGCGGGCAAAGGATCGGCGATCTTTTTCCACGTTGCGAAAGAGAAGGGCACAAAGCTCCTGCCGACCGAAGGCTGCGTCGCCTTGCGCCAGGCCGATCTGTTGGAAGTAGTCGAACATCTGAACAACGACACACTCATGCGGATTGAGAAAGTCAGCGCTTAAGTGCGCGCGCCAAAGATCGCACTTCCTACACGCACATGAGTGGCCCCAAACTCAAGAGCGGTTTCAAAGTCTGCACTCATGCCCATGGAGAGAATGGAAAGTCCGTTTCTTTTTGCAAGCTTCTCCAGAAGCGCGAAATGGAGCGCCGGTTCTTCCTCCGCGGGAGGGATGCACATCAACCCTTCAACAGGCAGCGAAAGAGTATCGCGACAAAGCACAATAAATGCGTCGAGCGCCTCGGGCAAAACACCGGCCTTTTGCGGCTCCGCCCCTGTATTGACCTGAATGAGAAGGCGGGGGATCGACACACCTTTGTCACGTTCTTTGACAAACGCGCGTGCAAGCTTTTCGCGGTCAAGCGTTTCAATCACATCAAAAAGCTGGAGTGCCTCTCCAGCTTTATTGGTCTGCAACGGGCCAATCAGATGCAGCTCAATATCCGGGTAAGTCTCACGAAGAAGAGGCCATTTGGCGTGAGCTTCCTGCACCCGGTTTTCACCGAACACGCGATGACCCACTTCCAGCACCGGTAGAATGGCTTCTGCCGGCTGGGTCTTCGACACCACAACAAGGGTCGCACTGTCCGCAGCACGTCCTGCCTCAGACAGCGCCTTGTCAACGGACGCCTTTACAGCGAAAAAGGGATGAGCGGTTGGGAGCGGAACATCTGTCATGATGGGCAAAATATCCGGACTTGCCCGCAAACGAAAGAGGAGCAAAAGAAAAGAGTGCACCCGTGCCCACACAAGCCCTTGCCAAACCGCATTTTTGTGACGGATTTCAACCGCAACATGGATCCGTTTGCCCAGGCGAGCGCGCTTGCAGCAGGGGACGCATTGGTCTTCAGACATTATGAGCTGGACCGGCAAAGGCGCGCAGACCTCGGCCAGTCTCTAAGAGCGCTGTGCAAAGAGCGCAGAGCCCTCTTTATTGTGGCAGGCAGTGCCCCGCTGGCAATTATGCTCAGGGCCGATGGGCTTCATTTGCCTGGCTGGGCTTTGGCAGGTGGCCGAAACTGGCGATATTCGATCAGGCCAAACTGGCTTCTATCTGCTGCCACCCATAATCAAGCAGAGCTGGTGGCCGCAAAACGTGCGGGTGCCGATCTCTGTCTTCTTTCACCCGTTCTGCCGACGCAAAGCCATGTCGGCGGAGCCACACTCGGTCCGATACGAGCGGCCAAATTGGTGGCGGAAGCAGGCCTGCCCGTTTACGCATTGGGCGGCATCAGTCAGGCCGCGCAAAAGCGCCTGGGCGATATTGGGTTCAGGGGATTTGCAGGGACCGATCCGGATCAGTAACCCCGATCAGTAACCATCGGGAATATAGTTGAAACGTTCCATCTGCTCCCTGTGATCGGAGATGATCTGGCGGACCTGAGCGTCGGTCAGCTTCTGCCGCCATTGCTCGGTCTTGCCTTCCCGAAAAAAGGAGGTCGAGAACTCGGAGCGCTCTTTGAAGCCCCGCTTCTCCTCCTGTGCCTTCAAGGCCTTGAAGGACGAATTGCGGATCGCGCGATCAAGCCGCTCTTTCTTCACTTTCAGCCCAAGGAAACTGGCCACCGCTTTGAAGTACTTTTGGGGCTTCGCCATAAGGTCCTCATAGCGAACAACATGCAATTGAGGATTAGGTCGACCAGTCCAGCTCGCAACATGGGCAGACCAAGACGAATGAAACTCTGGTACATGATCTGCGCCCGCAGCCGTGAGCGCGCCCTCATTGGCCATGCGCCTGATCGCGCCATCAATGTCTTCATTGAAATGATGGGTCATGGACAAAACGACATCGAGCGGATTGCGAAGCACATAAATGCCACCCACAGTGACATCCATATTGTGGAGCGGCACCCCATGCCACTCTCCCAGGAAATTGTGGGTTTTCACAAAAACAGAGTCTGGAAATACATCTGTAAAGTCGCGCTGCACGCGGGGGCGAAGCTGAGCAAGCTTTACGTGGTCGACGGTATCGACAGGGCTCGCCAAGTACTTTTTGTACCAGGCCGCACTGGACTCACCCAGGCAAAAATGATCAAGCTCATTAATGTCCGCAGGCTCAAAATTGTTACGCAGAAGATTATGGAGAAACGACCGCATCCACGTATTGCCCGACTTCGGGTAGGAGGCGAGCCAGATAATACCACCCATACCATTCTCTCAGATTGCTGCTGTCACCAAGGCGTAAGCCCAACGATATTACACGACATCAGACAAAAAAAGAGAGCGGGCCTTGGCCCGCTCTCTCTGAAGTATCTTGCGAAATCTTAGAAAGAAATCGCGAGAACGATACCAGCTGACGTGCTGTCGATTGCCGTTGCAGCTGCACCGGCTTTGTCTTCGATAAGCTGAATATCAAGACCAAGATCAACACCAGCGCCGAGCGAGTAACCGCCACCGATCTGGATGAACTCGTTGGAGCCAATGTCAACGCCAGTTGCGTTTTCAGCTTCGGATTCGAAGTAAGCAACACCAACTGTCCATGGGCCCGTGCCGTAAGCAAGACCAACAGTCCAGCTGTCTGTTTCATTGCCACGCGATGCAACAGTAACAGTTGACTGCGTACCAGCAACAACGTTCTCAACCTGCGTGTAAGCACCACCAAGCGTAAAGCCGGAGAAGCCAAGGCTTACACCAACGCCGCGCTCTTCTGCATCATCTGCACCAATTGCTGCAGCTTCAGCCGTTACGTAGAAGATGTCTGCACCAACAGAAACGCCACCGAATTCGCCAGCATAGTTAGCAGCAATTTCCATTACGTCTTCGTTTGCACTGTTCGCAGCACTAACACCAAAACCATTTGATGTCACATCGTTTGCACCAGCGTCTGGTGTGAACGAAGCACCGAGCTGGAAACCAGCAAGGCGTGGTGTGAAGTACGAAATCTTGTTGTCGTCTTCAGCAAGCAGCGAATAGGTCGATGTACGTGACGAAATCGAACCAGCAGCATTCTGAATGTTGTAGATGTTCGGGCTGTCTACGCCATTGCCTGGAACGAACCATGGTGAAGAATAGTGCATCTTGAAGGCTGCACCGTCTGTACCACCAATCTCAAGGCGACCGAAGCCACCTTCCAGGTAAGCATAAGCTTCAGAGAAAGTTGCGTCAGAAGTTGTGCTCTGACGGCCTTCATCGTTACCAAGCTGCAGCTTCAGTGCTGCACCGGCAACGAGACCATTGTCGAGCGTGCCTTCTGCAACAACATCGATGTTACGTGCAACAACGGCAACTTTCGTGTCGTCAAAGTCTGTTACACCGACTTTGTCGTTGTCAACAAAGTAGAAGCCCGTGACAAGTGAACCACCAACCGTAACGGTGAGCGGATCGCTCGCAAGAGCCGGACCGGCTACAAGACCAGCTGTGACGAGAGCTGTCGTCCCAAGAAGTGTCTTTTTCATTTTGTTCCTCGCAGTTCAGCTATAGCTGTTCAAAATCAAGAAGCTTCCAGGTCGGGGAAACAACTTTCGCGAAATATTTTCGAGAAAATACTTTGCTTAAAAGCCCCTTTGGATCACTTCACCGCCGGGCCGACAAAGAGCCCCCCCGTGCGCGTACCTACGATTAACCCGGAACGCCCCCCCACCGTCAAGCGAGTGAACACCTCATTAAGCTCAAATATGTGTAAATGTTGCGGAAACAGCACAATTGGTTTGCAAATGGTTAACAAAACCATAATCGGCGGTTTCAGTTGGGTTTTCGCCAAACCTGTACCGCCGACCCAACGCGATCTTCTACAGCACGGCTCGGTCGGTACAATCGATATCGCGCAATGTGATATTTCTGCATCAGGGGAGACCGTGGTTGACAGAGACTTTGGGGTAGAGGAAAGAAAAGCCGTGCTGAGAAATGTGGTGATTTTTCCCACACAGTTTTGTGCTTGATTTGAAGTACTTAGCTCGGCTTGCTCGACCCCGCTCTTTGGAATGAGCACGAGTTTCGATGGACGGCATTCAAAGGAACCGCTATAAACGGCGGAAACGTAGAGAAAACAGGACAATTCTTGAAGATTTGCCTACGGCATACAATCAGGAAAGCTCAGGTCAACACCCCCTGGATCGGCACCACGTCTGTCCAATCGGGGATCAATTTGCAAGTTTAGGGCAGAGGTCAGATCGCCAATGATTTCGACAATGATTTCGACAATGATTTCCAAAATGTCATTTAAATCAACGAGGCCACTTCTCGCGGGGGCGCTGGCTCTGATGGTCGCTGCTTGTTCAAGTGCCGAATACAATTACCCGACGACACAAGGTGGGCACGGGCCCAATAACCCAAATCCGTCCGGGGAACGTGAGTCAATCTTCGGGGAAGAGGGTTTGGTTCTGTTCGGTGGCAAGGGAAGCGAAGATGGCGGCGGAGGCAGCGGTATTGGTGTCAACAGCTTCCTTTGGCGCGCTTCGCTCGACACACTCTCATTTGTGCCTCTCGTATCCGCAGATCCATTTGGCGGAGTAATTATCTCTGAATGGTATAATGACGCGGCAACGCCAGACGAGCGCTTCAAGTTGACAGTCTATATTCTGGATCGTCGCCTGCGCGCGGACGGTTTGAAAGTCGCCGTATTCCGCCAGACACGCCAGGAGACACGTCAGGGGCCCGAATGGCAGGACGCAAGCGCCAACCCGGCCACGGCAACGCAGCTGGAAAACGCCATCCTGATCCGGGCGCGTGAACTTCGCGTCAATACGCTGGAAGCTGATCAGGAATAGAAACGCCCTGGCCTCTGATTTGGCTGGATACAGAACATAAACGCCATGGCGAGAAAATCCGCTATGGCGTTTTTATTTTGAGGCCCTTGCGCCTCGGGGACTGGCTTACAATAGTGTGCCAAGCCAGCGGCCCTTGCTCCCAACCAAAATCCATGGCAATTGAAATTCAAAGCAAAAGACCGCAATCATGGATCACCGTTAAAACGGTTGGCCGCAAATCATTTGGGGCCCGTCCACTCAACCCTTTCATCAGATGATCGAAGCAGGATATTTTTATGTCGGGTCACGACAGCCAAGCCACCTCCGGCCGCTACAATGCCAAAACGGCTGAAGAAAAATGGCAACGCCAGTGGGATGAAAACCAGACCTTCATTGCACCTGCTGAACCGCGGGCAGACAGCGCTGGAAAGTACTACGTCCTTGAAATGTTCCCTTACCCGTCCGGGCGCATCCATATGGGCCATGTGCGCAATTACACAATGGGCGATGTAATCGCACGCTTCCGCAAAGCGCAAGGCTATGACGTGCTTCATCCCATGGGTTGGGATGCCTTTGGCATGCCGGCAGAAAACGCTGCAATAGAGAACAAGGTTCATCCCGGCGAGTGGACTTACAAAAACATCGCGGCCATGCGCGAGCAGCTCAAGGCCATGGGCCTTGCCATCGATTGGTCCCGCGAGTTTGCAACGTGCGACCCTGCATATTATGCGCAGGAACAAGCCCTCTTTCTCGACATGTTGGAGAAGGGTCTCGTCACCCGCAAATCTGCGCAGGTGAACTGGGACCCGGTAGACATGACGGTGTTGGCAAACGAGCAAGTGATCGACGGCAAAGGCTGGCGGTCTGGCGCACCCGTTGAGCGCCGTGAATTGACCCAATGGTTTTTCAAGATCACGGATTGGGCAGACGACCTGCTGGCCGGGCTCGACGAGCTGGATCGTTGGCCAGACAAAGTCCGCACGATGCAGAGAAACTGGATCGGGCGCTCAGAAGGCGCACGGGTTTTCTTCAAACTCAATGGTCGCACAGAGCCGCTGGAGGTTTTCACCACCAGACCCGACACACTTTTCGGCGCGAGCTTCTGTGCGCTTTCATCCGGCCACACGCTGACCCGGGAGCTGGCAAAAACGAACGCCGCCATCGCTGACTTCGTCAAGGAATGCGAAAGTCTTGGTACCAGCGAAGAAGCCATCGAGAAAGCCGAGAAGAAGGGCATCGATACCGGCCTTCGGGCAGAGCATCCGTTCATTGAGGGCGAAACCGTTCCGATTTTTGTGGCCAATTTTGTGCTGATGGATTACGGCACCGGCGCTATTTTCGGATGTCCGGCCCATGATCAACGCGACATGGATTTTGCGCGCAAATATGACTTGCCCGTTACCCCTGTTGTAGCGCCCAAAAAGCTGGCCGACAATGAACTGAACGAGTTCATCTCTAACCTCGCAAAAGGCGATAAAGCCTTTGATAGTGACGGCGTCGCCATCAATTCTCGGTTCCTGGACGGGCTGGAGGTTGGTGCAGCCAAACGCGCGGCGATAGAAAAGCTGGAAAGCCTGGGCGCTGGTGAAGGCACTGTAAATTATCGTCTGCGCGACTGGGGCATTTCGCGCCAGCGCTATTGGGGCTGTCCGATCCCTGTGGTCCATTGCGTGACCTGCGGCACCGTTCCAGTCCCGCGCGACCAATTGCCGGTCAAACTGCCAGACGATGTAACATTTGAGAAGCCGGGCAATCCGCTGGAACATCATCCCAGCTGGAAACACGTCCCCTGTCCGTCTTGTGGCAAGGCTGCACGTCGCGAGACAGACACGTTTGACACGTTCGTGGACTCGTCCTGGTACTTTGCCCGTTTCACAGACCCGAAGGCCACGACGCCGACGGTCCCGAGCATCGCAAGCGCCTGGCTGCCGGTTGATCAATATATTGGCGGCATCGAGCATGCAGTGTTGCATCTGCTCTATTCGCGCTTCTTCTCCCGCGCGATGAAGGAGACCGGGCATCTTAACTTGCGCGAGCCGTTTGCCGGGCTTTTTACCCAAGGCATGGTCACCCACGAGACCTATAAGTCAGTTGAGGGTAAATGGGTGTCCCCTGAAGAACTCATTTGGATCGATAGCAAACCCTATCTGGATCAAGAAAATCAATCACCAGTCACTGTTGGCGCCATCGAGAAAATGTCCAAATCAAAGCGCAATACCGTGGACCCGGCCGCTATCATTGATCAGTATGGCGCAGATACGGCGCGCTGGTTCATGCTGTCCGACAGTCCGCCTGAGCGGGATGTGCAATGGACAGAAGAAGGCGTCGAAGGAGCCTGGCGGTTCACACAGCGCTTCTGGCGCATTGTGCAATCAAGCCTTGATCAATTGGGGGAGGTAAATGCACCACCTCCACCTCTTGATGCAAAATCGGAAGAACTGCGTCGGACCGTCCATAAAACCCTCGCCGCCATCACAGCTGATTTGAGTCAGCTTGGCTTCAACCGCGCTGTGGCACGGATTTACGAGCTGGCAAATGCGATTTCAGCTTTTTCCGAAACAGGGAACGCCGCCAAATGGGTGCGCCGGGAGGCCGTTGAATATCTCATTCAGATGACCGCGCCGATGATGCCACATCTGGCGGAAGAATGCTGGGCATCCCTTGGGCATCCGACAATGGCATCTGAAACCCCATGGCCTGTTGCAGACGAGACCCTGCTCGTGGAACACTCAGTGACAATGGCCATTCAGGTCAACGGCAAGCGCCGCGATGAAATGACTGTCGCGGTGGATGCGAGCAAAGAAACCGTCGAGCAGATGGCTCTGGCACAGGAAAAGGTTCAACATGCAATCGGCACCGCAAATGTTCGCAAAATCATCGTTGTCCCCGGCAAAATCGTCAATATCGTCATTGGCTAAAGGTCAGCGGCTGACAGCAAGCGTTTTTCTCTGCGCGACCCTCCTTCTCAGCGCCTGCGGATTTCAGCCACTCTATGGAACAAATGGCAGGGGCGGTTCAGTGTCCACCGCCCTGTCACAGGTACAAATCGAGGTTGGCAACGACGAACATTCAAGGCCGATTGGCTTTGCACTGGAAGATCGCATGATGAGCCGGGGCGTTCAAAATCCTGCCTATAGGCTGGCTCTTTCCTCCGCGATCGCAGTTGGTGATGTCGCAGTCGAACAGAACACCGACGTGACCCGCAAAAGCGTGACGCTCTTGACGAGCTACACCTTGATTGAAAATGAAAGCGGCAAGAGCCTGTTTACCCGCCGCGCCAGGTCCATTACCGCTTACAACCGCGTCATATCTGAGTTCGCAAATCTAGTGGCAGAAAGAGACGCGATCGACCGAGCGTCACAACAGATAGCAACCACAATTGAGCAGGATCTCGCTGTCTATTTCAATCGACAGAGCCAATAGGAACGCATGGCGTTGATGTCGTACATGAGACGGACAATAGCCCGAGACAATCAATAGCCCGAGACGAACAATAAAATGAAACTCCGCGCAGGCGACATAGACAGGTTCGTAAAATCGCCCGATCCCAAAGCGCAGGTCATTTTGCTTTACGGGCCCGATCAGGGCCTGGTGCGGGAACGCTCAAATCTTCTCGGCAAAACCATTGTCGATGACCTGTCAGATCCGTTTCGGGTGGTTGACCTAAACGATACAGACATCAAGCAAGACCCGGCACGTTTTTCCGATGAAGCGGCCGCCATCTCCATGATGGGTGGTCGCCGACTTCTCCGTATACGGAATGCTGGCGACAGCCTGTCAAAGACCGTAGACGCCTTCTTGAAAGCGCCCTCCGGCGACGCTCTTATCCTGCTGGAAGGCGGGGATCTGACGCCGCGATCCTCCTTGCGCAAATTGGCAGAGGGTGCAGGCAACGCTGCCGCCCTGCCCTGTTATGCCGATGATGCACGAACACTGGAACGCGTGATCGAAGACCGCTTGAAACAGGCGGGGCTTCGGGCGGAGCCCGATGCCTTCGCCTATCTCACCGCCCATCTTGGTAGTGATCGCGGCATAACATTGCAGGAGCTGGACAAGCTGATCCTCTATATGGGTCCGGATGCACAAAACGGCCGTGTGACCCTTGATGATGCAACCGCCTGCATCGGAGACAGTGCCGCCACTCGCATCGATGATATTGTCGATGCAACGGCACTCGGGGATTTTCGCGGGTTAGACATTGCTTTGGTGAAAGCAGGCGAAGCCGACACCTCACCCGTCGCGATTCTGAACGCAGTCATCAGACACTTTCAGCAATTGCATCTGGTGGTGGGGCGGATGAATGCAGGCAGCGACAGGGAAGCAGCAATCAAGGCATTGCGGCCACCGGTTCACTTCAAAAGGGCCGCAACCATGTCACGACAATCCGGTCTGTGGGACCAGGGACGGTTGAACCGGGCAATGATCTTATTGAGTGATGCGGACCGGCAATGCAAAACCACTGGCCTGCCTGATCGGGCCATCTGTGCGCAGGCCTTGATGCGCATTGCCCAAGGTGCACGTGCAGCGAGAGGCGCGCGCAGGTAGAAAAACACCTCTCGTTTGACCAAATCAGTGTCGGGAAAGCCGCCGACAAATCTCGTCCAGCTGTTCCAGCGTGAGATATGAAACCGAAAGCACCCCGCCTTTGTCGCCCTGATGGTCAATCGACACGTTAAGGCCCAAAGCGTCGGAAATGTTCTTCTCAAGCGCTGCCGTATCTGCATCTTTGATGCTGGTCCGGGTACCACCCCCGGATCGTGTGCTCCCCGATTTCGCCTGCGGCTTTTTCGTCAAGGCCTCAGCTTCACGGACGGACAGGCCTTTTTCGACGATTTGCCTCGCCAAACCTTCAGCATCCGCATGACCGATAAGTGTCCGCGCATGGCCCGCACTCAGTTCACCTTCCGAAATGAACTTCTGAACCGACCGCGGCAAACTGAGCAGACGAAGTGTATTCGCGACATGAGACCGGCTCTTGCCGATCATTTTCGACAATTGTTCCTGGGTATAGGAGAACTGCTCTGCCAACCGCTGATAGCCCGCCGCTTCTTCAATCGCATTCAGGTCCGCCCGCTGCACATTCTCAATAATCGCAATTTCAAGCGATTCACTGTCTGTCAGGTCCTTGACCAGGATCGGCACCTGATGGAGCTGCGCAGCCTGCGCGGCCCGCCAGCGACGTTCGCCGGCGACAATCTCATATTCATTGCCGTTACCGCCGGGCACCGGACGCACGACAATCGGCTGCAAGATACCTCTGGCTCGAACCGATTCCGTCAGATCATCAAGATCACCCGGACGGAAAATCTGGCGAGGCTGAAACGGGTTCGCACGCAAAAACTCAACAGGCACTTCCCGCAGCCCTTTGAGCTGTGGAACCGCCTCATCACCGAGCGCCATCGCAACATCGTCACCGATCAGTGCAGCAAGTCCCCTGCCTAATCTGCTCTTACCTTCTTCGACCATTCCGGCCTCCTGGATCATGCGCTCAAAGGTTAACGAGAGCACATTTCTTCATCTTTGGTGTCAGCTTCTACTTGTTCGCAACATTGGCAGATTTCTGCCAAAAATCAGACCAAAGTCTGACCAAGTAGTACCAAAACCGTTTTGAATCAATATGTTAAGAAACGTTCTTTAGAGTCTTACGATCTGACTTTTAAAGTATGCCCCAAACCATTGTAAATTCGATCAAGCTGCCGTTTGGCGGCGCAAGGCCCGCTCACGCTGGATCAACTCGGACGCAAGCTTCATATAAGCGCGGCTACCGGCACAGCGATGATCATAAACCAGCGCCGGCTTGCCATATGAAGGCGCTTCAGAAATACGGACATTACGTGGAATAACCGTTTTATATACCTTGTCACCCAGGTGCGCGCGCACATCCTCGGCCACCTGCCCTGACAGATTGTTGCGCTGATCAAACATGGTCAGCACGATCCCTTGAATGTCGAGCTTCGGATTGAGGCTCGTGCGAACCCGTTCGACAGTCCGCAACAATTGGCTCAAACCTTCCAAAGCAAAAAACTCACACTGCAAGGGAACCAGAATACTGTCAGCTGCCGTCATTGCATTGATCGTCAAGAGATTGAGCGAAGGCGGGCAATCAATCAAAACATAGGTATACGGACGAATATTCATCGCAGGCGTAACACCCGCCAGTTCCCGCCCGCAAGCGGGCATCCGTGCCATCGCATCCCGCAGACGGTGCGAACGACGCGGCACACTGGCAAGCTCCAGCTCCGCACCCAGCAAATCCATCGTGGACGGAACAAGATCAAGTCCGGGAACTTTGGTGGGCACGATAGCGTTCTCAACCAGCGCGGCACCGATCAACACATCATAGGTAGACAGAGTTCTGTCCGCCCGGTCCACACCAAGCCCAGTACTCGCATTGCCTTGCGGATCAAGATCAACAATCAACACCCGTTCACCAACAGCCGCCAGGGCGGTGCCGAGATTGATCGCAGTGGTTGTCTTGCCAACACCACCTTTTTGGTTGGCGAGCACAAGGACACGAGGCTTCGCAAAAGCAGCCTTCGCCTGCTCCGGCACTGACGCAGTCGCTGCCAAGGGTGCATTGGGAGAATTGGGAGAATTGGGAGAATTGGGCGCGTCGGGAGAAATCGATGCATCGCGAGAATTGGGTGCATTGGGAGAATTTGATGGGGTCACAGGACCACTCTCACTATCTGTCATAGCTTAGCCTCTCCACTTTCAAAACCGTCCCCTCAGCGTCCGCCTCACTCGGGTAACGAGTAACCTCAAACTTCCACGATTTCCGCGCGTTGGTCAATTCTTCTTCGGCCTTGACACCCTTGAGAAACAACCCAACGGTTGTGGGACCAAAATAGGGAGCCGCCCAGCCCAGCAATCGGTCCAGCGGCGCGCAGGCCCGCGCAGAGACACCATCACAGATCCCAATGCCAGCAATGGTTTCAGGCGCTTCCATACGCGCATTGTGCACGATGGCAGGCGCCCCGGTCCGGCGGATCACTTCACGCAAAAAAATTGATTTGCGCTGATCGCTCTCAACCAGATGGACGGTAAAGGGCCGTTCAGCGCCTATGATTAATGCTAAAACAAGCCCGGGAAGGCCAGCACCACTGCCCAAATCGACCCAATTGCGCGCATTTTCGGGGACAAGCGGCGCCAACTGAGCGGAATCCCAGAAATGCCGTTGCCAGATGCCCGGAAGGGTCCCCGCAGAGATCAAATTGATCTTTCGCTGCCACTCTACAAGGCAGGACTCGTATACCGCGAATCTCTCCATTGTTTCACGTGAAACATGCGAGGCCCTAAAAAAGGATTCCCGATCAACAACTTGCACCAATCCGCCCCCTGACATTAACCACTACCATCCACACCGCCGGCCCTACCCGGCGCGGCGCAGATTGCCTTTCTTCACAAAAAGCAAAAGGCTGGTAAGGGCTGCAGCGGTCATACCCTCAACCCTTGACGCCTGACCAAGGGTCACAGGCCGGGCCGCTTCGAGCTTCAACCGCACCTCAGTCGACAGCCCGGGAACGGTTCCATAATCCAGCTCCGCCGGGAAAACGAGTGCCTCGTCTTTACGAAAGCTCTGAACATCCGCCGATTGGCGCTCCAGATAAACCGCATAGGTTGCATCAATCACCAACTGCTCAGCGATCTCAGCCTCAAGCTCCCCGAGCTGTGGCCAAAGATCACACACACGCTCAAAACTGATGTCAGGATAGGAAAGCAGGTCGAACGCCGAACGCCTCACCCCATCCTGATTGATGGAAAGTCCCACCTTCCGCAATTGGGATGGCGTCTCAGACAGGCCGCTCGCCATCTCCCGCGCCGCCACGAGCTTTCCAAGCTTTTCTTGAAAGCGCGAAGCTCTCTCGGTGCCTACACACCCTAGGGCCACACCCAGCCCCGTCAGCCGCTGGTCCGCATTGTCCGCCCGAAGGCTCAACCGGTACTCCGCCCGGGACGTAAACATTCGATAGGGCTCGCTCACCCCCTTGGTCACGAGATCATCAATCATCACCCCGATATAGGCATCCGCACGATCCAGGATAAAGGGCTCATCACCCCGGGCCCGCAGCGCAGCGTTCAGCCCCGCCATCAGCCCTTGGGCCGCTGCCTCCTCATACCCCGTCGTACCGTTGATTTGACCCGCGAGATAGAGGCCCACCTGCTTCTTCACTTCCAGACTTGGCAACAGCTCCCGAGGATCGACATAATCATACTCGATTGCATACCCGGGTCGGATGATTTCAACCGCCTCAAGGCCCTTGATCGTCCGCAGGAACGCCATTTGAACGTCCGCCGGCAGCGCCGTCGAAATACCGTTGGGATAAACGGTATCGTCATCAAGCCCTTCCGGTTCCAGGAAGATCTGATGACCATCCCGCTCCCCAAACCGCACAACCTTATCTTCAATAGAGGGACAATATCGCGGGCCCGTCCCTTCTATCCTGCCCCCATAAACCGGCGACTCTTCTAGATTATCTTGAATAATCTTATGCGTTCGCTCATTCGTTCTGGTCACGTAACAGGCAACCTGGCGCTGGACAGCACCCTCTCCCAAGAATGAAAAGCAAGATGGGACCTCATCAGCTTCCTGACGCTCCAGAACATCCCAATTGATGCTCGATCCCTTGAGCCGAGCAGGCGTGCCCGTCTTCAATCGACCCAATCGCAGACCCAAGCCATAGAGCCGCTCAGACAGGCCCAGGCTAGGCTGGTCTCCTACGCGACCCGCCGGTGTCGTTTCTCGTCCCAGATGGATCATCCCGTTCAGAAAGGTGCCCGTGGTCAAGACGACCTGCCCACCAAAAAATTGCCGCCCATCTTCAGTCACGACACCGCTGAGCAAACCATCAGCCACAATGAGATCATTGACCCCCCCCTCAAGCACATCGAGGCCTGGTTGAGCCTTAAGCACACGCTGCATTTCTTCCCGATACAGCTTTCGATCACTCTGTGTCCGGGGCCCCTGCACCGCCGGGCCTTTTCGACGATTCAGAAGCCTGAATTGAATGCCGGAGAATTCCGCCTAGCGGCCCATCACACCATCCAGCGAATCAATCTCCCTGACGAGATGTCCCTTGCCCAATCCCCCTATCGCCGGATTGCAAGACATCTCTCCGACGCTGGACAATTTGTGGGTGATCAGCAGCGTCCGCACACCCAGCCGCGCAGACGCCGCAG
>JAVKCY010000065.1:0-6776 GCA_040223265.1 Parvibaculum sp.
GGATTTCACAATCTCACCCGCCCCAAATCATACCATCTGCGGAAGATGAGCTGAGGTCTGGTTTAAGCCCAGATCTGGATATGGTGGGTACAAATGAAAGACGCAGCTTGAGAGCTGCGTCTTTTTGCATTTCCGGTGCGGTTCACTTTCACGCGGGCACGACGGCCTTCCGGTAGATATGCCAGGTCGTGTGGCCGAGAATAGGCAGAATGAATAGCAGGCCTGCGAAGAAGGGCAGGCAGGCAATCATGACCGAGAGAGTGACGATGATGCCCCAGCCCAGCATGATAAACGGGCTTTCGATCACTGTTTTGACGCTGGTGATCATGGCGGTCACGATATCAATCTCCCGTTCGAGCAGGAGCGGCATGGATATCACCGTGATTGAGTAGAGGATAAGGGCGAGGGCGGCCCCCACAATGTGACCGGCGCCCAGGAAGACCCATCCATTTGTTGTGGTGAAGACGACGGTCAGAAATTCATCGAAGCTTGCGAAGGACACGAGACCAAGGCAAAGCGCAATGAGCAGCCTGATCTGATACATCCAGACCCAGAATACAAAGAGCATGACGAAGGCCATGAACGATAGTTCTCTCCCGCGCTGTGCCCAAACCACTGCCAACACATTTTTCCAATTGGGTTCTTGACCTTGTTCGAGGTTGCGGCTGACAGCATAGAGGACGACGGCGGCGAACGGCCCGACAAGCGGAAAACCAATTGCAAATGGATAGGCCATCCAGGGCAGGTCCAGGATTGTGAGACCGAGGAAGATGGCGAGGCCGATGCCCGCGACAAGAGCGCCGATGACGAGGCCAAAAAGAGGTGCGTCACGGAAATCTCTAACACCCAGTTTGAGGCAGGCGTAGATATCGCTTGCACTGATTTTCCGCACCGTCGGCATGGGGGCTCTGGTTGGGTTTGAAGTTTGGTGATGCTCGCTCATATTTGCCTCCGTCTTTGTTGGGCGTATTTTCATGGGGCCGGGGTCAGGTGTCGGGGTCAGGCTACTTTTTCGGTTTGGTGGGCGTTGAGGCTTATGTGTTCAAAAGCGTTCTTGGCATTGTTGCCAAGGCGAATACCCATGTCACCCGCTTCAAGATCCATGGTTAGCGAGCAGACCGTGCCCATTTCCCCAAGCGGTGCTCTTGTCCGGTATGTCTGGCAGATTGAGTTGCCTGGATTTTCGGTATCGGAGAGCATTTTCTCCATCGTCCGTCGGTCTCGCGCACCATAGGCTTCGCTGAGCTTGCCGACGCGAGACAGACGAAGGGTGGAGTTCTCCAACATTTCTGGGATTGTGAAAACATTCTGCTCGATGAAATGATTGGTATGGGCGAGAATGTCCCCCTTGTCGGTGAGCTCGAACTTTTCGGTTGCCGCAAATTCCATGTCGAAACGTTCACCGTTTTTGTGAGCAACCATAATGTTGGCGGAGCGGCCATTGCCTGCTCGCTCAATCATCGCTCGCGCTTCGGCAAGGGTGCTGCACTCCAAAAGCGCGCGCAAGAGAATGTGGACGGGAACGCCGTTGGTCGGACGGTTGATTGGCAGGAAATTGAAGCAGATGCCAAGGCCCGCTGAATTGAGGCCGATTTTGCCAACAATGCCGGGCTCGCTCATCATCAGAATGTTCGGCTTGTCTTTCTGTTCGATCCGCATCAGCGCGATCAGTGGTTCCAGTCTTTCCTCCCAATCCCAGTTTTGCCCGAGAAGGGGGGTGCCGCGAAAATGCAGCAATGTGCATTCGGTGGCTGGCGTGTAGGACAGGAACTCGCTCCTTGCATTCAACGCATAGATCCAAAGGGGAGGCAAATTTGCAGCTTTAGCTATCGCCTCAATTTCGATGGCATATTCGTTGTTAAAGTCTGAAATGACTTTTTTGAAATGCGTTGCTGTTTCGAATACCCGCTCTTCGGAAAGTCCGAAAAAGCACGAATAGACCTCGACCATCTGCTGGATGCGTTCGCGCAAGCCCTCTCCATGTTGGAGCCCCCTGGCGGTCGCGTCGCCGCTCAGCGTGATGAGCGGCATAGAGCCTATCGTGTTCATTATTTCATCTCCCCTTGTCCCTGATGACAAGAGTATCAAATGAAGGACGAAGGGGAAGCGGAAACGGCTGGCCTTTCTGCCTCAATTGCGATTGAATAGCGATCTCGAAAGAATGAGTAGCCCAGTGTCATTGAGAGCCCCCAAACAGATTGCGATTTTGATCGCCCTTGTTCTTGCCAGTGTGCAGGGGTTTGCCTTGTTTCATGGGGCCGAGTTCAAGTTTGCCCCTCATGTCCACGGGGCAAAGGCGGGCGTTTCTTTCGGCCTTGATGATCTAGATCATGGACACGGGGAAAGGGGTCACACCGGGCGCAGACAAAATTGTGATCTCCTTCTCTATCTTGACGGGCATTCCCGTCCGGCAGATGGGCCTTGTGTTGCGCTCCCGATCCACTTCACTGCATTGGGTGTCAACCCTCTGCAATCAGACGTTTTCGTTGAGCGTTTTTTTTCATCCATATCTCCGCGTGCGCCACCAGCCTCTTTTCTTGGCTGAGTTCTGGTTTTTGTCTCAAGAGGACACATGTGGCGAAAAGAATGTCACAGAGAAATTCAAGAATACCAAACCGTTCGTCCCACCGGGTTGTGAAAGCGTGCGCCGGTTTAGCATTTTTGGTTGGCAGCGGCGTTGGTGCCGCGGCTGAGGAAACACGTCATGTGGATGCGCACGAACACGGTGCAGCGCGGCTCAATATTGCCCAAGACGGGAATGTGATCAGCATGGAGTTTGTTTCACCAGCGATTAACATTGTCGGATTTGAACATGTCGCCCATGATGAAGACGAAGCAAATACGGTGAAAGAAGCAGTAACCCTGCTGGAACAAGGCGACACACTGTTCCGGTTTGCGGGCAGGACTTGCAACCTTGAAAGTGCAGTTGTGAAAGCAGAAGGGCTTTTGCCAGAAGCCCATCATGATGATGAACATGAAGCCCATCATGATGATGAACATGATGCACACCATGATGATGGAAAAGGCGAAAGTGCGCACAGCGAGTTTGAAGCAACGTACATCTTCAATTGCGCTGACACCGGCACGCTCGAAAGCATCCGGGTTGGTTTCTTCGACAAATGGCAGGAGATTGAGGAAGTTGATACTGTTTTCATCAGTGAAGCAAAGCAGATATCAGCTGAGCTTACGGCCTGGACGCCAGTGCTGGAGATTGAAGATTAATGTCGGCTGGTGCGATATCGCAATCGGGAAGGGGAGCGGGGCCGGTGGTCTCGCTCCGGGACCTTTCCTTTTCCTGGGATGGGACAAAGCCCATTCTCGAAATTCCGTCACTAGAGCTTGCACGCGGTGAAACACTATTTGTGCGGGGCTCTAGCGGTAGCGGGAAGAGCACACTTCTTGGGCTCATTGGCGGTGTATTGCTTGCGGATCGGGGGGAGCTTGCGGTTCTTGGAACTTCGCTTTCATCGTTGAACGCACGGGCGCGAGACAGGTTTCGATCTGATCATCTTGGTATTATTTTCCAGATGTTTAATCTCTTGCCCTATCTCAGCGTGATCGAGAATGTTTCTCTTGCCTGTCGTTTTTCGGCGAAACGAACAAAGGCCGCTATAGCGGGGGGAGGCGTTGAGGTTGAGGCCGCGCGCCTTCTCGAGGGCCTTGGGCTTGATCGCAGTTTGATGAGGCGTTCGGTTACGGCGTTGAGTGTCGGTCAACAACAGCGTGTTGCTGTGGCTCGCGCCCTTATCGGGTCCCCTGAGATCATTATTGCGGATGAACCAACGTCTGCACTTGATGAGGCGCACAAAGCGAAGTTTATCGATCTTTTGATGAGTGAGTGTGCTGCACGAGGTGCCGCGCTCATTTTTGTCAGTCATGAAAATAGTTTGAGTGATCGTTTTGATCGTGTGGTTGATTTGGCGGAGCTAAATCAGGCCAGTCAGCTGGAGCCTGCCTGATGCCTCTTTTGACGCTTCTTCATATTGCCTTTCGAAGCCTTCTCAATCGGCGCGTCACGGCGATTCTGACACTCCTTTCTATCGCTATCAGTGTCACGCTGTTTCTGGGCGTGGAGAAAATTCGGGCTGGTGCGCAAGCGGGGTTTGCCAGCACCGTGTCGGATACGGACCTGATTGTCGGCGCGCGCAGTGGCGCGATTAACCTTCTCCTCTATTCGGTGTTTCGTATTGGCGATGCGACCAATAATGTCACCTGGGAAACCTATCAGGATATCGTTGCGCGACCAGACGTTGCCTGGGCCATACCGATCTCGCTCGGCGACAGCCATCGCGGATTTCGGGTGGTTGGTACGTCTGGTGCCTATTTTGAACATTACCGGACGGGAGATCATCTGCCGTTGGCAATGGCGGAAGGGCGGGCCTTTGATGGATTGTTTGAAGCGGTCATTGGAGCTGATGTTGCCGGTGCGCTTTCTTATCAGATCGATCAGCCGATTGTGATTGCCCACGGGGTCGGCGCGGTCAGTTTCGCCAACCACGACAATCTGCCTTTTCGTGTCGTCGGCATTTTGAAGCGTACGGGCACACCGGTGGACCGGAGTGTACATGTCCGCCTGGAGGCGATTGAAGCGATCCATGAAGGATGGAGTGGCGGGGCGGCACCACGGGGTGCCAAGCGATTGAGTGCCGACGAAGTGGCGGCGCTTGACCTTGAGCCGGAGAGCATTACAGCCTTTCTGCTGGGTCTAAAAAGCCGGATTGCCGTGCTGCGCGCTCAAAGAGAGATAAACGAATATCGACAAGAGCCGTTGCTTGCTATTATTCCAGGTGTTGCCCTTACCCAATTGTGGGAAGTTGTGAGCGTCGCGGAGACTGCACTTTCCGGTGTTGCGGCCTTTGTCATTCTGACCGGTCTTTTCGGGTTGATGACAAATATTCTGACCAGCCTGAACGAGCGGCGGCGGGAAATGGCGATCCTGCGGTCTGTGGGGGCGAGCGTGAGGCATGTCTTTGTGTTACTGGTCAGCGAAGCGGTTATACTTGCATTTGTTGGTGCTGTTCTCGGGCTGTTGCTGGTGCAGCTGGTTATTTTTGTTGCGGCACCGATTGTGGTTGACGCTACCGGTGTCCACATAGGAAATGCGGGTCTGACGATGTTTGATCTGCAAACTCTGGGTGGTGTTATTATTCTTGCAGGTGTTTTGGCAGGTGTACCTGCCTGGCGCGCTTACCGGCAGTCACTTGCCGACGGACTGACCGTCCGGATTTGAGGAATTGAAAATGATGCAGGCGGGTTTGAAAACTTTCCGGAAAGCCATTATCGCGGGAGCCGCGGTTATGCTTTCTGTTTCTCCGCTCTATGCGGCACCGGAGACGCTTTACTGGGAAGATCTGATGCCGCCGGAGGGTGAGAAAGCCCTTGAAGAAGCCTATGCGGCCGCCGCCGCCGCCGCTGAAAGCCTGTCTGCTGCCGGGGCGCGAGCTGATGCGGCTGCGAGTGATTTGCCGGAAGACGGTACGCCGGTGCCAGGTGCGGACCCGGATGATCCGTATGGGACGCAACCAGCGGCAACGCAGATCGGGACCTTTGATGTTGTTGAAGAGCTCAATGGCAAGGAGATCCGGTTGCCGGGCTTTATGGTGCCGCTCGACATAAATCAGATGAGTGAAGTGAAAGAGTTCCTGCTCGTTCCTTATTTCGGGGCGTGTATTCACGTTCCGCCACCACCACCCAATCAGATTGTGTATGTCTCATCTGAAGAGGCCGTGAAATTTGGCTGGGAACCTGTCTGGGTGGAGGGCGTGTTGGAGACGAAGCAGAATATCAATGCGATTGGCAGCACTGCCTATTCGCTTCGTCTTGCAAACATGGTTCCCTATACGGAAGAGTAAACTCTATTTCAGGTATTTCTTGAAATCCGGCGCGCGCTTTTCGTTGAAGGCGGCAACGCCTTCATGCGCTTCGTCCGTGTCGTAATAGAGCGCCAGTGCCTGGAATCCCATTGATCCGATGCCCTTGATGTGATCTGTGTCGGCATTGAATGATCGCTTTGCGATGGCGATGGCGGTTGGGCTCTTTTCGTTGATCTCTGTGCACCAGCGATCAACCTCTGCATCAAGTTCTGCGCGGGGAATGACTGTGTTGACCAGGCCCATGGCCAGGGCTTCTGCGGCTGTGTACCGGCGACACAGGTACCACATCTCCCGGGCTTTCTTTTCACCGACGATACGAGAGAGATAGGCAGTGCCAAAGCCGGGGTCGACAGAGCCGACTTTGGGCCCCACTTGACCGAAGACGGCTGTGTCGGCGGCGATGGTGAAGTCGCAGAGCGTGCACAGAACATTGCCGCCACCAATGGCAAAGCCTTGGACCTTGGCAATGATGGGTTTCGGGACGTCGCGCATGGCCGCATGGAGATCGTCTACAGGCAGGCCGATTGTGCCACGTCCGCCGTAACCACCATCATGTGAGGATTGATCACCACCGGTGCAGAAGGCTTTTTCTCCGGCACCGCAGAGAACAATGACGCCTATCTCTTTGTTCCAACCGGCGCGGTGCACGGCATGGATCATCTCTTCAATCGTTTGGGCGCGAAACGCATTGTATTTTTCGGGGCGGTTGATGGTGATGGTCGCGGTGCCATTTTTCTGGCTATAGAGAATGTCCTGATAGTCCATGTCGTTTTCCAATTTCAGCTCCTGTCAGATGGCGCGACGAGTTCATGCACTGATTATCATCTGCCTTTAGGTGGACGTGCCCGTCATTTGCTTTTAGGTTTTACAGGAGGATACGCGGCGATGGCGTGCACGCAAAGC
>JAVKCY010000067.1:0-22406 GCA_040223265.1 Parvibaculum sp.
CGTGAAACGGGCTGACTTGCCCTCGAACGTTGTCGAGCATGTGCTGGCTTCAGTGTCCGTTGGACTTCAATCCTATCTCATCGAGAAACATTCCATCGCACCTGATGTCGCGAAACGCCTGATTGATGATGCTCACGAGCGCAATCTTGTGAGTTTTGCCGGTGAGATCGACGCGGACGCGGTTGATCAGCTGATTGATCAGTTGGCAGCAAAGGGAGGTCTGACGGCTTCGCTCATTCTGCGGTCATTGTGCATGGGTGAGGTAACCTTCGCTGAAGCTGCGATTGCGAAGATTGTTGGATTGCCTGCGACGAAAGTGTGGACGCTCTTGCTTGATAAGGGACCGCTCGGTCTGCGTGCCCTGTTTGCGCGGGCGCGTTTCCCGGAAGAGCTTTTGCCAACGTTCCGCACGGCAATCGAGATCTATCGCGAGATGGAATATACCGGCGCTGAAGGCGATAAGGCTCATTTCCGTCTTCTTATGCTTGAGCGTCTTCTGACCTCGCAGCCAGACATTGAAGGTGATGATCTGGATTTCCTTCTGAGCCGTATGTCGCTGATCGGGGCGAAGCCGGTGCAGGAAGAGGCCTGGGTTATCCAGTGAACCGGGCGGACCTCTTTCCGTTAAGTCTTGCCAATTGAAGCTCGAAAACTGATAACCTCGCGTTCAAATTTCATGAGACGCGAGGTTTTTTATGTCCTATTCCCAACCTGATGCCTTCATTTGTGATGCCGTTCGCACGCCAATTGGTCGTTATGGCGGCAGCCTCGCCTCTGTGCGAGCGGATGATCTGGGTGCCATTCCGCTCATGGCGCTGATGGAGCGCAATTCCGGCGTCAATTGGACGCTGGTTGATGATGTTATTTTCGGATGCGCTAATCAGGCAGGCGAGGATAATCGAAATGTCGCGCGCATGTCAGCACTTCTTGCAGGGCTTCCGGTCAATGTGCCGGGCAGTACGATCAATCGGCTTTGCGGGTCCGGCATGGATGCAGTGGGGACGGCTGCCCGCGCAATCCGCGCTGGTGAGGCCCATCTGATGATTGCCGGTGGTGTTGAAAGCATGTCGCGTGCCCCCTTTGTGCTGAGTAAAGGCGGGAGCGCATTTGCCCGTGATCAGCAGATGTATGACACAACCATTGGCTGGCGTTTTGTGAATCCTTTGATGCATGCGCAATATGGTACGGATGCCATGCCGGAGACAGGTGAAAACGTAGCCGAAGATTTTCAGATCAGCCGTGCTGACCAGGATGCCTTTTCGCTTGCGAGCCAAAAGAAAGCGGGCGCGGCGATGGCGAGCGGCCGGTTTGAGCGCGAGATTGTGCCCGTGACGATTTCCAGCCGCAAAGGGGAGACGGTCGTCTCTGTCGATGAGCATCCGCGACCAGATACAAGTGCTGAGGGTCTGGCCAAGCTCAAGGCCCCGTTCCGTGAAGGTGGAAGTGTGACGGCGGGCAATGCTTCCGGTGTGAATGATGGTGCGTGCGCCTTGTTGTTGGCGTCGGCTGCTGGGGTTGAAACACACGGGCTTACGCCCATTGCACGTGTTGTCGGGATGGCAACGGCGGGTGTGCCGCCACGTATCATGGGCATTGGTCCTGCCCCTGCGGCGCGCAAGGTGCTAGCGCAAACGGGCCTCACGCTTGACGACATGGATGTGATTGAGCTGAACGAGGCTTTCGCTTCGCAGGCGCTTGCGGTGATGCGTGATCTTGGCCTTGCGGATGATGCGCCCCATGTGAACCCGAATGGCGGGGCCATTGCGTTGGGGCATCCGCTCGGCATGAGCGGCGCACGATTGCTGACAACGGCGGCTTATCAGTTGCAGCAGACAGGGGGTCGGTATGCCCTTTGCGCCATGTGCATTGGCGTGGGTCAAGGGATTGCCACCATCATTGAGCGTGTTTGAACGGCTTTGCTATGCTCGGAAAGCAGGTCTTCAGGAAAAGAAGATCTGCTTTCTGTCTTCGCGCGCTGTGAGTGTTTGACGGCGGGCGCGCTTCGGTCGATTGAGCGGTGGGGCGTCGTCTGGAACAGGGAGCGTCAGGGCCGGACCTTCGCTCGCTTCAGCCTTCTCGCCGTCAACGGGCTCTTCTTCCGGAAAGAGCAAGAGATCTGGATCTGCAAGCGTTGCCCTTGCGCGGGCGATTGTGTCTGTGCGCACCGGTCTTTCATCTGACAGGACGGGTATCAACCAGTCAGATGACCAGGTTTGTAAACCTTCGATTGTATCGGGATGTCGGAAGAAAGAGCCTTGAACCGCTGTGAAGCCCATGTCGGCAAGTGGTTTCACCGTGTCGATATCTTCCACCCGCGTTGCTGTGACGGTCAGGCCATAGCGTGAAGCGGCTTTGAGACGCTCCGCGATGAGACCCCCGCCCGCATTGGCGACCGAGCGGCTGAACTTGATCAGCGATGTCCCGCCAATCTTTAGTTCAGAAAAATACTGGGATGTGATGCGCGCCACTGGCAGCAGATTGATCCCTGCGGTGTCGAGGGCTACATGAAAACCCGCCTGCCTCAGTTTTTCGAGCGCACGGAAATGTTGTTCATCGTCGTCGGCGAGGGCGCTCTCGGGAATGTCGATTGCGAGTGCCTCTGTCGGGATCGCATAGGCGGTCAGCAGGTCGCTCAAATGATCCACAAGTGAGGATTGTTCGAGATCGTCGACGCTGAGATTGACCGCGACGCTCCAATGACGGCGCTCTGAGCGCCAAAGGGAGGCCGCGCGGGCGGCTTCATGGAGGACAAGATCTGTGAGGTCACCCATACGGCGATGGGCGATCAAGAAGTCCAGAAACTCACCGGGAAGCAGTGTGCCCAATTCTGGGTGATGCCAGCGGATGTAGGTCTCTACGCCCAACGTTCGACCGTCGATCAGCGAAAGTTTGGGCTGGAAGACGGTCGCAAAATGACCGTCATTGAAGGCGCTATCGAGTGCAGCCTTGGTCAGGGGAGACGTGTTTTCATTCATGACGGGTTTCACACTCTCGTTTTTCTGGTCCGCTGAAGCTTCGTTTGTGTGCCGCGCGACTGGGGGTGGAATGCCCCGTTTACGCAGCGTTTTTCGAACATTGCTGAAGAATAGGGCGTGCGCGTTAGGATGGGGCTGAAACGGACGGCTAAAATTGAGTTAAATTGTCTTCAACAAGGGAATCGAACAAACGAGGACGTTTAAATGAGCAAAGAACAAGAAAAGCCACTCATTCCATCTGCCACCATTATGCTTGTGCGTGATGGCGCTGAAGGACTTGAGGTTTTCATGGTGGTGCGCCACCACCAGATTGATTTTGCTTCCGGCGCGCTCGTCTTTCCCGGTGGGAAGCTTGACGAAGGGGACACAGCAGCGGGGATCCGTGCCCGGTGCGATGGGCCCGCGTCAAACGATGGAGCGCTTGCGCTTCAGGTTGCTGCGATCCGAGAGGCATTTGAAGAGTGCGGCGTCTTGCTCGCGCGGCCACGAGGCGGTGAGAGCTTCATTGATGCGGGGCGCCTCGCAGAGCTTGAACCTTGGCGGGATCATCTACACAAAGGCAAGGTCGATATGCTCACCTTTCTGGAGGAGCATGATCTCCATCTTGCATGTGATGCGCTCATTCCCTTTGCGCACTGGATTACGCCAACGATAATGCCGAAGCGCTTTGACACGCATTTTTATGTTGCGGTTGCGCCTTCGGATCATCTGGCCTTGCATGATGGTCATGAGAGTGTCGACTCGGTCTGGATACGTCCATCGGTGGCGCTTGCAGACGCCGAAGCGAAGCGACGCACCGTGATTTTTCCAACGCGCATGAATATTGAGAAGCTTGGCCGTGCAGTGGATACCAAGGAAGCATTGACGAGGGCGCGGGAGAGCGCGGTGGTGACCGTGCTGCCAGAGATGCGTGATGTTGACGGTGTGAAAATGCTCTGCATCCCGGCGGAGGCAGATTATTGCGTTGTGGCAGAGCGACTGGAAAACATCAATTAGGGATCAGAAGAAGCGGGCGACCGCTGCTTCCAGCTCGGTTGCCAAGGCTTTGGCGGTCTCATTTGTGTCATCCCGGATTTCGTCCCGGACAGCCGCATTGATGGCACCGACATGGCTTTTGGCAAGGGTGATACGACTTTGCGGATCCATTGAACTCAGGCTCAGCAGTTCGCACAGGGACGCTGCAATTCGTCCAACGATGGGAAAACCGAGCGTGGCGGCCTGACCCTTCAGGTCGTGCGCGCGGCGGTAAAGTTCAGCTGATGCTTCCTGATCATTGAAATCCGCCTGCCATTCGGCCATCACAGCCGCAAGGGAGGTGATTTCGTCTTCCATCCAGGTGCCGAACTCTTCACGCATATTATCTATGGCGCGTTCAGCCCGCGCGATCAGTTCATCGCGTGCGATATTGGTTTTCTTGAACTGTTTGGAGTGCACAATTTTGCTTGTGGCAGCCATATCCAGGTGTCCCATTGTCCACGTAAACGAATCCACCTTGTCCGCTCCCCAACCGACTGGACACCCAAGGAGCACAGTACGGGAAGAGCGTTAATGGCCGGTTTATCGATAGGGTTAGCAAGTCGTTAATGCAGGAATTGCTCATGGAGAATGCGTTCGTCAAGGCTGTGCCCTTCATCGAACATCATGAGGAGCTTGATCGATGGTTCCTCACAGATATTGACCTCAACCACGTCACGCACTTCGGTGTGGTCGGCCACAGCACTCACGGGCCGCTTGTTGGCTTCCAGTATCTCGAAATGGACCTCGGCTTTGCGGGGCAGAAGCGCTCCACGCCAGCGGCGCGGCCTGAAGGCGGAAATCGGTGTTAAGGCCAGGAGCTCCGCCCCAATCGGGATGATAGGTCCTTGAGCTGAGAAATTGTAAGCAGTGCTGCCCGCTGGCGTTGCGACCAACACGCCATCGCAGACAAGCTCCGGCATACGGACCTTCCCGTCGACGGAAATCTTGATCTTAGCAGCCTGGAAGGTTTCTCGCAGGAGAGAGACCTCGTTGATAGCAATGGCGGTTAGCGTGCTGCCATCCTTGGTGCGGGCGGTCATGCGCAAGGGGTGGAGGGTGGTGATTTCTGCGGCATTCAACCGCTCAAGTAGCTCATCTTCCTGGAATTCGTTCATCAGAAAACCGACGGAGCCCCGGTTCATGCCGTAAATCGGGATGTTGTGGCCCATTTGATTGTGCAGCGTTTGAAGCATCAGGCCATCGCCGCCGAGTGCGACGATCACATCCGCTTCTTCAGGCGCGACATTGCCATAGCGGTCGGCCAATTGGGCCAACGCATTCTCAGCTTCCGGTACGTCAGACGCCACAAAGGCGAGCTTACAGAATTTCATACCCGCTCCATGACTTGCCACATTGATCTCCCGGGTGGAGTGGGTTGCACTATAACCTTTTCCGCCAAAAAAGGTCACGGACCGATTTGTCTTTGATCTCGATCTATGTGCACATCGTTTGGATGTGTCATTTGGTCATGGTGACCCGCTCTATTTGGAGCGGTATCAAGATCACAGAGAACGCGAGATGGGAAAGCTGGGACAAATGTGCAGGGCACAGGGCGGCAGGGATCAGAATGGTAGCGACCGGGCTTGCGCGGACGCTGCGGCTAACCGGCGGATGATCGCAGCGGTTCTGGGCGTCTGGGCGCTTATTATTCAGGCTTTTCTGCCGGTTGCGGGCGCTATGGCGTCCCCTGGCGGTGATGATTTCTGGGGTGCGCTTTGCTCCAATGCCGGTGTTGAAACCAGCTATTCAACTTTTGACGGTGTGGCGGACGAAGATCGCTCACCGGTTGATCATTCGAGTTATGGCGCTGGCTGTGGTGCCTGTATCACCTGCGCTTGTGTGTCGACCAATGGATGCGGGTGTGGTTCGTTTTCAACGGTCTTGCTTCGACGCCTTAATCCTCCGGCCAAAGCGGCCGTGCGCGTTGAAAATCCCGAGGGCACATCGTTTGACAGCGAGCGCACACCCCGCGGACCCCCTTACGCCTAAGAACAGACACGCAATTGCCGCCCGGATTGCCGGGCCTGTTTCTTAGGGGTTTTTCAGTGACATATATTTATAGGCGCTCCAGTGAGAGCGCTGTCGCCATTGGTGCGACTTTTGGTGCGACGTCGCGTGCTTTTTGCGCGTCTTTTCTCTTAACGGGCCTGTTCGCCGGGCTTACGGTCTTGTCAGGGACAAAAATTTCCCAAGCGGAGGAGGCTCAGGCCTCTTCACCGCTTAATCTGTCTGAAATTGTGGTGCGCGGGCGGTCCAACGATCCGCTGGTCTCGCAGCGCTTCCCGCTGGAGCGTATGTCACCTGAAACGGATGGCGGGGCGTATTTGCGCACCCTCACAGGCGTGTCTGCTGGTCGCATGGGCGGACATGGTACGGATCCCATTATTCGGGGTCAGTCGCAGAACCGGCTCAACGTGCTGAATGACGGGGCGCAGCAATATGGGGCCTGTCCTAATCGCATGGACCCGCCGACCTCCTTCATCAATCTGGACACTTATGACCGCGTGACAGTGCTGAAGGGCTATCAGAGCGTACTTTATGGCGCAGGGGGCACTGGTGGTACGGTTTTGTTTGAGCGTGATCCTGTCCGGTTGCAGTCCTTTGCGCGTGAAGGGCGTGCCTCGCTGGGGTATGAGAGCAATGGCAATGTGAGACGTGGTGCCGCCAATGGTCTGGTCGGCAATGAAGACGGGGCGGTTCGTGGCAATGCGACGTTCGTTGATGCGCAGTCTTATCAGGATGGAGACGGCAACTCGGTTGCGAGTTCTTACGAACAATGGCATGGCGGGTTGGGCGTCTCCCTGACACCAGGTGCTGATCGCTATTTCTCCCTTGATGTTGAACAAGATCAGGTAACGGATGCGCTGTTTCCCGGTGCGGGCATGGATTCGCCGCTGTCTGATTCTGTGAAACTCAGTGCAAAAAGCATTCTTGATTTTGATGGGGTCGTTTCACGGCTTCGGCTCGAAGCTTTCGGGTCTGTGGTGGACCATGTGATGGACAATTACACCTTGCGGCCTTTCACTGCGATGCGGGCACGCCGGGTGGATAGTACGTCCGACACGTATGGTGGCCGTTTTATTGCCGAGCTGGATGTGGGCGAGGGGCAATTGTCTCTTGGCATGGACGCTCAACGCAATGAGCGGGAGGCCTTGCGCTTTGATGGTGCCAACGGGAGCAATGTTTCTGTTTTGCAGAACCTGCTTTGGCCGGATGTTGCCATCACGCAGTTTGGTGTTTTCGGCGAGGGGAATATCCCGCTTTCCGACGCAGCGGGGATCAAGCTTGGTCTGCGGTATGATCACGTCACTTCTGACGCACGGAAAGCAAATCAGGTAGCTCGTGTGACCCATATGTTGGGTGGTGTGATGATGTCTGCCAATGATCTTTATCGCGCACATTATGGAGTGTCAGCTGCACAGGTGACCGATCACAATGTGAGTGGTTTGGCGCGTTTGGAGCTTGATGTGACCGATCTCACCACGGTCTTTACAGGCATTAGCCATTCAATGCGCTCACCCGATGCAACGGAACGCTATCTTGCCAACTTTATGGGTGCAGGCGGAGTTGATTCATGGGTTGGAAATCCGAACCTTGACCCAGAGCGGCACGTTCAGCTTGATGCAGGTTTTGTTGTCGATGGCGGCGCTTGGGGATTGTCAGGCGCGGTTTACTACGACCGGGTGCAGGATTACATCTTGAGGGACCGCGCACGCGGGCAAGCGGGTATCATCACGAATAACTCGACGACGACGATTTATCGGAATGTGCGTGCAACGCTGGCGGGTGGTGAAATTGAAGCCCGGCATGCATTTGCCCCTGGTTGGGAAGGGCTTGTTGGCCTTGCCTATACTTACGGACAGAATGAAACGGACAACCGGGCCTTGGCGCAGATTGCACCGCTTGAACTATCCCTTGAGGTTACCTACGGCGTTGACGATTGGAAACTGGGATCACGGGTGACTGCAGCAGCAGGTGCTAACCGTGTGGACACTAACCCGCTGACGGGCACAGGACTTGATGCAGGCAAAACACCCGGTTGGGCGAGCGTTGATGTCTTTGGGGAATATGATGTGCTCAGCTGGGCAGCGGTGGAGGTTGGTGTGTCAAACCTGTTCGATGCTGACTATGCCTATCACTTGAACCGGGAAGATATTTTCTCCGGTACCAGTGTGCAGGTGGATGAGCCCGGACGGTCAGGCTTTGTGAAACTTACAGCCAAGTTCTGACAGGCTACCTGCGGAAAAGAGTTACCCGCCGGTCGTGGACATGTGTCTGCGAACGGTGGGTGAGCTCCGGTCCCGATCAATGATGAAATCGTGGCCTTTGGGCTTGCGACCGATCGCTTCATCTATCGTGTCCGAAAGGATTTTCTGTCCACCATTGCGAAGCGCGTTTCGCAGGTCTGCATCATCGTCCTGACCTAAGCACATGAAAAGCTGGCCGGTGCAGGTGAGGCGAACACGGTTGCAGCTTTCACAGAAATTGTGTGTAAGCGGCGTGATAAAGCCCAGGCGGCCACCGGTCTCGCTGATTTGTACGTAGCGCGCCGGGCCACCTGTGCGATCTGGCAGGTCGATCAAGCTCCAGCGGCTTTCCAGCTGTTTGCGCACGTGGGAGAGCGGCAAATATTGGTCGTTTCGATCTTCTTCAATCTCTCCCATCGGCATCGTCTCAATCAGGGTCATGTCGTGACCCTCGCCATGTGCCCATTCTATGAGAGAGGGAATTTCGTCGGCATTGGTGTCTTTGAGAGCGACAGCGTTGATTTTGACCTTGAGGCCAGCCTCTGTTGCCGCCTTGATGCCATCCAGCACTTGCGGCAGACGGCCCCAGCGTGTGATGGCCTGAAATTTTTCCTCGCTCAACGTATCAAGCGAGACATTGATGCGTCTTACGCCGGCCTCATACAGCTCTTTGGAAAACCGGGGGAGCTGAGACCCATTGGTAGTGAGGGTCAATTCTTCCAGTTCACCTGATTTAACCCGTGCGCCCAATCGCTGGATGAGGAGTAAGATGTCTTTGCGGACCAGAGGTTCACCGCCGGTCAGTCGAATTTTCTTCACGCCCTTGTCAATAAAGGTGCCGCAAATTGTTTCAAGCTCTTCCAGTGAAAGGACGTCTTTTTTCGGCAGAAAGGTCATGTGTTCTGCCATGCAATAGACACAGCGGAAATCACAACGGTCTGTCACGGACACCCGCAGATAGGTGACAGCGCGTCCGAATGGATCGATCATGGGTCGTTCCGCTTGATCCAACAAAGTAACGTCTCCAAGGTGGTGCCTGCGATGATCTCGTATAGAGCACAATATGGGGAGAAACTCTTGCTTTGCCAGCGCATTGTCCCTTGTTAAGCTTCAAGAAATGATGAGGGGCGGTAAATGGCGGGTTCTGAAGGCAAAAGGCTGATTCTGAGTATCGATCAGGGGACGACGAGCACGCGCGCGCTCTTGTTTGACGTGTCGGGCAAGGTTCTCCGGGTGGGTCAGAAGGAATTGCCGCAGATCTTCCCTCATGATGGCTGGGTTGAGCATGATGGAGCGCAAATCTGGGCGGATACGCTTGAGGTCTGCAGGCAGGCGGGCGGCTCTGATGTTTCCTCTATTGCGGCTATTGGCATTACCAATCAACGGGAAACCAGCCTGATTTGGGATCGGGAGACAGGTGAGCCGCTTTCCAACGCGATTGTCTGGCAGGACCGACGCACGGCAGACATGTGCGCGCGATTGAAGAGTGAAGGGAAGGAAGCCATTGTGCAGGCGAAGACCGGCCTGTTGCTCGACCCTTATTTCTCCGGTACCAAGCTGGCCTGGATGTTGGAACACGTGCCCGACGCGCGGGAGAAGGCTGTCGCGGGCAAGATTTGCTTCGGGACGATTGACAGCTGGCTTGTCTACAAGCTCACCGGTGGCACATCCCATGTGACGGATGCGACGAACGCATCGCGGACCCTGCTTTTCAACATTGATACCCAAGATTGGGATGATGAGATCCTGGGATGGTTCGATATTCCGCGCTCCATGTTGCCAGAGGTAAAAGACTGTTGTGCCGACTTTGGTGTAACCGACGCGTCGCTCTTGGGCGAGGCACTGCCGATTGCGGGCATTGCGGGGGATCAGCAAGCCGCGTCGATAGGCCAAGCCTGCTTTCAGCCGGGCATGATGAAATCGACTTACGGCACGGGGTGTTTTGCGCTGGTGAATACAGGTGCTGCGCATGTCATCAGCGAAAACAGGTTGCTCACGACGATTGCCTACCGCCTAAAAGGGGAGGTGACCTACGCCCTTGAAGGGTCGATCTTCATGGCGGGGGCGACTATCCAATGGTTGCGTGACGAGATGAAGTTGATTTCGTCTGCGCGCGAGACCGAGGCGCTGGCGAAAGCGGCGGATCCCAATAGTCATGCGATTGTTGTGCCTGCTTTCACCGGACTCGGCGCGCCTTATTGGGACCCGCATGCGCGGGGTGCTATTTTTGGCATGACGCGGGATACGGGTGCCGCTGAAATTGTGCGGGCATCGCTTGAAGCTGTATCCTATCAAACTCGCGATCTGATGGACGCGATGGCGGCTGACATGAAAGCCGCCGGGCTTACATCGCCGACGGAACTGCGTGTCGACGGGGGCATGGTCGCGAATAACTGGTTTGCGCAAAACCTGTCTGACATTCTGGGGCGGCCCGTTGTGCGGCCGGAAGTGTTGGAGACAACGGCGCTCGGCGCTGCTTACCTTGCGGCTTTGCAGGTGGGATTGTTTGCCTCCCCCTCTGAGGTTTCAGAGCGGTGGCTGGAGGAGGCAAGCTTTCAACCAAACATGCCAGACGATGAGCGAGCAGAGCGATATGGACGCTGGCAGAAGGCGGTCGGTCGGGTGCTGACTGCGTAGGGTTTTATTAAACAATGTCCGGGAGGACCTGATGGCTGATCTCATTGCGAAACTGAAAGACGTGCTTGGCGAGGCCGGTGTGTTGACCGGTGCAGATGCGACCGAGAAGGCTCAGGGTGGCTGGAGCCATATGGGTGTGCCGCTGGCGGTGATCCGCCCGGGTTCAACCCAAGACGTGTCCAAGGCGCTCAAGATTTGCCACGAAGCCAAACAGGGTGTGGTCGCGTGGGGCGGCAAGACCGGATTGGTTGATGGTGGCAATGCAGAGGGAATGATCGCGCTCTCTCTGGAACGGATGAACAAGATCGAAACGGTGGACGGTCTTGCCGGCTACATGATTGCGGAAGCCGGCGTTCCCTTGCAGGTGGTTTGTGAAGCCGCAGAAGCGAAAGGTTATTTCTTTCCTCTTGATCTTGGTGCGCGAGGGACAGCTACGATTGGCGGCAATATTGCGACCAATGCGGGCGGCAATCGTGTGCTGCGCTTTGGCATGATGCGCGAAATGGTGCTGGGGCTTGAGGCGGTTCTCGCTGATGGTACGGTCATTTCGTCGATGAACCATATGCTCAAAAACAATGCGGGCTATGACCTCAAGCAATTGTTTATTGGCACGGAGGGGACGCTTGGGATTGTGACGCGAGCCGTGTTGCGATTGCGCCCGGGACCGACAAGCCAGGATACGGCCTATGTCGCGGTGGACCGGTTTGAGGCACTGCCCCGATTGCTGCGCCATATGGAAGCGGAGCTTGGCGGTACGCTTTCCGCATTCGAGGTGATGTGGGAAGATTTCTACAAGCTCGTGACAAGGCCACCGGCAGCAGGCAAGCCGCCACTTGCGGACGGGCATCCTTATTATGTGCTGATCGAATCCCTTGGTGGACACCAGGCGGAAGATTCGGCGCGCTTTGAGGCTGCTCTTTCTACAATGCTGGAAGAGGAAGTCATCGTGGACGCGGTGATTGCCAAGAGCCAGGCAGAGCGTGATGCGATGTGGGCGCTGCGTGATGACGTGGCGCAGGTCGCGCAAAATTGGCCGATCTTCACCTATGATGTTTCACTCGGGCTCGCTGATATGGAAACCTATATTGCGAGCGTGAAAGAACGTCTCCATGCGACATGGGAGGCGCCAACCATGATGGTGTTTGGACATTTGGGTGACGGCAATCTCCACGTGATTGTCGGCGTTGGTGACGGCGAATTGTCGGCGCGGCGGAAGGTGGAGGAGATTGTTTATTCTCCGCTGCAAGCTGTTGGCGGATCGGTCTCAGCGGAGCATGGTATCGGGCTTGAAAAACGTCCCTACCTTGGATTGTCGCGGACGCGCGAAGAGGTCGCTCTCATGGGGCTGTTGAAATCCACACTCGATCCATTGGGAATACTAAATCCGGGGAAGGTGCTGGAGCCAGATTTGAAGGCAGCGGCAGAATAAACATGCTGTTTCGGGCTGAGGCTCAGGATCGGGTCGGGCCGGGCGCTGGATTTGGTGGTTTGACAGAGATAGGGCGATGCCTCACTCTGGTGAGTAATAATTATTTTTGGAGGAGAACCCATGTCCGTAGCAGAAGACATGACCATTCAATCCGTACGACACATGGTGTCACCGGCTGAATGGCAGACACGTGTTGACCTTGCCGCGACCTACCGTCTGGTTGCGCATTATGGATGGTCGGATCTGATCTATACGCATATTTCGGCGCGTGTACCGGATGCAGAACATCATTTTCTGATCAATCCCTATGGCATGACCTTTGATGAGGTCACGGCGTCGAGCCTGGTGAAAGTGGACCTTGACGGGAACATCGTCATGGACACGCCCTATATGATCAACCCGGCTGGCTTCACCATCCACTCTGCCGTGCATGCGGCGGGTAAGGATGCGCATGCGGTGATCCATACGCATTCAGATGATGGCGTGGCCGTTTCAACCCATGCGGATGGATTGTTGCCGCTCACCCAGACGTCGATGGTGGTGATGTCTGACCTTGCCTATCATGATTATGAGGGCATTGCGCTCGATCATGATGAGCGTGAGCGGTTGATCGCTGACCTTGGCGATAAGCATTCTATGATCCTGCGCAATCACGGGCTTTTGACCTGTGGTGCGACCTGCGCGGATGCGTTCCTGCGGCTCTTCTTCCTGGAGCGTGCGTGCACCATGCAGATCAAGGCTCTTGGGGGTGGTGTTAAAATCCAGCTACCATCTCCCGGGATCCAGGAGAAGGTTGCGGGGCAATCTCGTTTTCAGGATGCCAACGGTATTGGGAATCTGGCATGGCCCGCACTGCTTCGGACGATTGACCGGGTTGATCCTTCCTATCGGGATTAACATATAAGACAAGGATGTGCCGTGCCGGACTTGTCTGGCGCGGCCTTTTTTTGGCGGCGCACTGTGCGCAATGCGAACGGAGAATGATCATGGTCAAGTTTGGTGTTGGGCAATCGATGACGCGGGTTGAAGATGATCGTCTCATTACTGGCCAGGGACGCTATGCCGACGATGTGAGAATGGACGGGCAGGTTTATGCCGTTCTCGTTCGCTCCCCTTATGCGCATGCCAAGCTGGGTGAGGTTGATGTTTCGGAGGCGAAAGCCGCAAATGGCGTGCTGGGTGTCTACACGATTGCAGATTTTGATGCGGCGGGCTTTGGCGAGGTGCCGAATGTCGCCTGGGCGATGGTGAAGAACCGTGATGGAACACCGATGTATAAAACGACGCGTCCTATTCTTGCACGGGACCGGGTTCGATATGCAGGTGAGCCCGTTGCCGTTGTGATTGCGACATCTGAACTGCTGGCGCGGGACGCAGCAGAACTTGTGATGGTTGATTATGACGAGCTGCCTGTCGTGGTCGATACGGCGAAGGCAGTAGATGTCAATGCACCGGTGTTGTTTGAAGAGCATGGGTCCAATATCGTCTACGACTGGGAGTTGGGCGACGAAGCTGACATTCGGGCGGCGAAAGCGAAGGCTGCACATATCACCAAGGTGAGTCTTGTCAATAATCGTATTGTTGTGAATGCGATGGAGCCGCGTGCTGCGCTCGGCGTTTACGATCCCGCTCACGAGAAATACACGCTCTATGCGGGCAGTCAGGGCGTGCACGGGATGCGGGCGCGGCTTGCTGATGGCTGTCTCAATGTGCCGGTTGAGAAGCTCCGTGTCGTCTCCGACGATGTGGGCGGCGGTTTTGGCATGAAGACCTTTGTTTATAACGAATATCCGATTGTGCTGTTTGCGGCGAAGGCACTTCAGCGCCCTGTCAAATGGACCGGGGATCGCAGTGAATCCTTTCTGTCCGATACGCAAGGCCGTGACCATGTAACCGATGCGGAGCTGATGCTCGACAAGGATGGCATCATCCTTGGGGTGGATGTGCGCACGATTGCCAATCTTGGCGCCTACCAAAGTCAGTTTGCGGCGTTCATTCCAACGCTTGCACCAAGAGGCATGCACACAGGCGTCTACAAGGTGCCAGCGCTTTACAATCGTGTGAAGGCAGTGATGACGAACACGGTGCCGGTGGATGCCTATCGCGGGGCAGGCCGCCCGGAGGCTTCCTATGTGATTGAACGGTTGATGGATGCGGCGGGGCGTGAGACGGGGCTTGGTGCGAACGAAATTCGACGTCGGAATTTCATCCCCGCGGGAGAGATGCCTTACAATGTTCGTCCATCCTTGCCATTTGACTCTGGCGATTTTGACCGGAACCTGACGGATGCACTTGCAAAGTCAGATTATGACGGGTTTCAAGCACGGCGCGGGCACGCGGCTGCGCGCGGGAAATATGCAGGCATCGGCATCAGCTATTATGTTGAGCGGACGGCCGCGGGGATGACCGAATTTGCGCGACTGGAAGTCGATGGTGAAAATGATCTGGTGCATGTCTATACCGGTCAGCAGTCAAACGGGCAGGGGCACGAGACGGTCTGGACGCAATATGTTGCTAGCCGTCTTGGCGTTGATGTTGAGAAAATCAAAGTACATGCCGGGGACAGTGAAGTGCTTGCGGGTGGTGCGGGGACCGGTGGTTCCAAGGCTGTTTACATGGCAACGGGTGCGCTTGGCGTCGCATCTGACAATCTGATTGAGAAAGGCCGGGCGATTGCAGCTAACGAGCTAGAGGCTGCGGTGATCGACATTGAGTTCCGGGGTAGTGACGGAGATGCTTCTTTTGCCGTCGTTGGAACGGATCGCCGGATTGGCCTGTTTGATGTCGCAAAAATTTCAGCAACGCAGGTTGATCTCGAAGAGTTCAGTGCTGATGGTGAATATGATCAGAAGGGGAATACGTTTCCCAATGGAGCGCATGTGTGTGAGATCGAGATTGATGGCGACACGGGCGCATTTGCCATTACACGCTACACAGTTGTGGATGATTTCGGCATGATTTTGAACCCGCTTATCGTCGCGGGCCAAGTGCATGGCGGTATTGTGCAGGGGCTTGGCCAGGCGATGGGGGAGCATGCTGTTTATGATGATGAGAGCGGTCAGTTGCTCACCGGGTCCTTTCAGGATTATTGGATGCCGCGCGCCGACGATATGCCATTTTTTGACGTGAGCTATAATGAGATCCCGGCGCGCTCCAACGAGCTTGGTGTGAAGGGTGCGGGCGAGGCGGGCACGGTTGGTGCGCCAGCGGCTTTCATCTCTGCCGTGATTGATGCCTTGCAACCGTTTGGCGTGACGAGCGTAGACATGCCTGTGACACCGCAGAAGCTTTGGCGGCTGATTGCGCAGGGAAAGGCCAATGCGGCTTAAGCTCGGGCTCGCGATTTCGTGTTGGTTTGATGCTTGACCCTTGCTACAAGGCGGAAGACCTTCGTCTTCAGTCACTCCATTGTCTTATTTGTAGAAAATCTCATGCTCGTTGTTGTTTCGCCTGCCAAGGCGCTTGATTTTTCACCGGTTGACCTGCCTTTGGTGGAGACCGAACCGCGCCTTTTGTCTCACACGGCGGAGCTTGCTGTGGCGGCGAAGAAACGCACGCGCGCTGATTTTAAGAAATTGATGCACCTGTCGGATAGTCTTGCCGACCTCACCTATGAGCGGTTCCAGGCGATGAATGTCACTTGCGCTGTGCAGGATGCAAAAGCCGCGGCTTTTGCCTATGCGGGGGACACGTATCGCGGGCTTGACGTGACGCAGTTCAGCAAACCAGATCTTGAATATGCGCAGTCGCATTTTCGGATGCTGTCGGGATTGTATGGCCTTTTGCGGCCGCTGGATCTGATCAAGGCGCATCGGCTGGAAATGGGTACCAAGCTTCAAACAACGCGCGGGCGAGATCTTTATGCGTTTTGGGGAGCTGAGATTGCGGGCCTGTTGAACCAGGATTGCGAGAGCGCTGGTGGGGAACAAGCCCTTGTGAATTGCGCGTCGGTTGAATATTTCAAGTCGGTTGACCGGAAGGTGTTGAAGCCTCAGGTCTTTGACATGGTTTTCAAAGAAGAAAAAGACGGCTTTGCCAAAGTCATTTCCTTTTTTGCCAAACAGGCGCGGGGACCGATGGCGCGCTTCATCGTCAAAAACAGGATTGACCGTTCGGACGGGCTTAAAGACTTTGCTGAGGATGGGTATGTCTTCAGGCCAAATGAGTCCACCAAGACGTGTTTGGTGTTCTCCCGGGCGAGTGTATAAAAAGTTATCGGTGGCCTGATTTCTGATTTGACAAAATGTCATATTCGGAAAACACTCTTCGGATGACAAATAATCATGCACTGAAAGACCCCGAGAGCGCAAGCGCTTCATCTGAAACACCGGCTGATCCGTCGTTGCCGAAGACCTCGAACCGTCGACTGGTGAGCCGGCGGAAGTTGCTCGCCGCCGCCAGGGATCTGTTTGTGGAGCGTGGTTATCACGCGACGAGACCGCAGGATATCTCGAAACTTGCCGGTGTGGGGCATGGGACTTTCTACCTTCACTTTGCTGACAAGCTTGAGTGCTTTCTGGCTTTTGCGGCGGAAGCATCGGGCGAGCTGGATGTGCTGATGCAGCACCACGCAGAAAACGTGTCGGGGCTGGAGAGTGGCATAAAGGAAGTGCTCTATGCGGTATTCGAATACTCGGATGACAATCCTGGTGTGTTGGCCGCTGTTCTGACAGACCTTAATGTTATTTCGACGAATGGCGAACACGGTCCGATGCCCACTGATCAATGGGCGGAACAGTGGGCTGACAATATTCGGGAATGGGCGGCTGACGGCGAGGTTGGGCCGGATCTTGACCCAGCGCTTGCTGGACATGCGATCCTTGGCATTCTTCGCCAAGCGGGTGCTTACGCTGGGCGCGTGGAAATGCCGCGTGAAGAGGCTGCGGATAAATTAACGCATGCCATCATGGGTATGCTGACCTATCGAAAATGACATCGATCTATGGATGAATGTGGTCGAAGAACCGCGCGTCCGAAATTTCTGGAGGAAATTTATGGCTAAGCTTGTTTATACCAAAGAAGAACTGATGGCTGACCATGCTTACGCAAAAGAACATCGGGAGGTTGGCTACCTGTTGCATGGCGGTTTTGATGAAGCTGGAACTTACCTTTCACCCAAGACATTGAACCGTTGGCCTGCAATACACGCCTGGAAGAAACAATTGACGTCAAAAGGCTGGGATATCGTCGAGGCCACTGCGCAGCTGTTGCAACGAGGGAATTATCCCAACCGTGATCAGCAGAAGCTTTTGATCAATAATGGGTTTGGAGAGAGCTTTTGGAATTCGCTGACCGTTACCGGGATTATTGAGGCGCGGGGACAGATCCTGTGCACGTTTGACGCCCCTGATTTTCAAAAGATCATCGTCGATGACATCTCCGAAACGGCAACGGGCCATCTGAACAAGGGCTTGCTTTATGCCCATGGTGCGGACGAAGGGGGAGATCCGGCGAAGCCAGAATATGGTGCGCATGATGCCATGTGGTTTGCCGCACGCGATCTTGTTTTTGGCAAGGATGCCTATCCGCTCGTCGAGCCGCCGGAGTCAATTGGGCGTCCTGACGGGGGGCGGCAGATGCCACAGATCCCTGAAGGGTACGAGCAGGTCATTTTACTCTTGATGAATGTGCTGATGATCGAGGTTCGTGCAGAAGCGTTTTTCTCGCACAGTATTGAACTGATGCGCGACGGTGAAATTTTCGGAAAGAACAAGGCAGCGGCGGATCAGGCGGCCACGATGGTTGAGCGCATTCGCATCGACGAGGCTGTCCATGTTGGTTATCTGCAGACGGTGATTTCGGAGATGCGGAGCTTTACCTTCAAGACTGTCGATGGCGGCACGATCGCCGGTAAAGATCTGATCGATCCCGTTTGGCAGGGGATGGTTGTATGGCATGGCCAGACTCAGTTCGACCTTTCCAAAGAGCAGAGCTACACGGCTATTCGTGAGCGCCTGCTGGCGCGCGACGGGGGCGATGCGCTTCTAACGGCCTTTGATAAACTTGATACCTATAAACAGAAAGCAGCCTAGTGGAAAATTTGACAGGACGAACGGCCTTTGTAACAGGTGGCGGGAGTGGCATTGGCTTGTCCATGGCGCGGTCATTCGGACAAGCGGGCATGAATGTTGTTCTTGCAGATATCGACAAGGTTGCTCTTGCGGCGGGTCTTGACGATCTGAAGTCGCGACAGATCTCGGCCATTGGCGTTGAGTGCGATGTCGCGTCGCGTGCCTCCGTTGAGGCGGCGGCACAGACAGCGCTTGAGGCTTTCGGCAAGGTGCACGTGGTCTGCAATAATGCCGGTGTTGGCGTTGGTGGGCCGATTGAAGATGTGCGTCCGCGGGATTGGGACTGGATCATTGATGTGAACCTCAAAGGGGTTGTGTATGGCACTGAGGTTTTTGTGCCGATCATGCGCGCGCAAGGCGAGGGTGGTCATTTTGTGAACACGGCGTCCATGGCCGGCATGGTGTCGCCTGCCGGTATGGAGCCCTACAATGCGACAAAGTTTGCAGTTGTTGCGATGTCGGAAGGTTGGCATGGTCAATTGGCCGATGAGGGAATTGGTGTGTCGGTTCTTTGTCCCGGTTTTGTTAAGACACGCATTCATGAATCCGGTCGGGCGCGGCAGGAGGCCTATGGAGAAGCGGCTCCCCGTGATGAGGGGGCAGACCTCGCCGGTGCGGCGGAGTTTGTTTTGAACGGGCTTGATCCAGACCGTGTGGGCGCCCGGGTACTGGAAGCGATTGAGGGCAACGAGCTTTATATTTTCACGCATCCGGATATGCGCGGCGCGGTTGAGGCACGGTTTGCCAACATCATGGAAGGATTTGACCGGGCTGCTGAAAGTGACGCGCTGGCGGGGTCTGGTTATGTTTCGCCGACGGCACTCACGTCGATTGGACTTTCAAAGCAATAGGCGGGCTATCGCGCCGCCGTGCCGTTTCGCCAAATTTGGCGGGTAGACCGGGCCTGCTTCAGTTGACGGGGATCAAGGCTGACGCCTGCCTCCGGGGTATAATTACCTAATCACAGGTTTTACTCAGGAGGCGACGATGAGAGGCATTTGCTCAGGTTTGGCCGTATTGATTGCGGCCGCCAGCTTTCCCGCATTGGCGGCGGAGAATATCATTTCTTTTCAGAACGAGACCTGCGTCCAGATCCAGCTGGAGGCTGAAGGTAATGATGCCTGCTTTGGATATCAGGGGTGTCGCCTTGATATTGCCCCTAATCAATCAACACAAGTGAAGCTGCGCGAGGGTGTTCGCCCCAAATGGGCTCAGGTGACAGTTGCCGGTGTGTGTCAGGAGAAGGCGATTAGATTAGCAGGACAATGTGCCGTTGATCTTGAGCGTGCTTTCCGCGGTAAGGGATACCTGTCCGGTAGCTCATCGACCCCTTCGGCTGATACGGGTCCGATTTTTGAGGCCGTTACCGGGCCGATTGGTAGCGATGTCGCGCATGCGACTGTGGTTCTGTCATTGGGTATTTGCGAAGCAGGTGATGAGGGCGACCTGTGTGAAGTGCGTTGCGACATCAAATAGGGCGCTGGTTGGCATAGTGTCTGCAACAGATGAGACAAACTTCGCGAAGTTGGCCGTAACTGGCCTATTGCAAGACAGGGAGTCTCAAATTGAAACAATCACGTATGATCGCACTGGGTGCACTGGTCGCTACCATAGTGGGCACGGGGGCATTCTTTGCAACAGCAGAGCCTGCCTATGCATGTTCAGGTGGCGGCAGCGGCGGCGGGTCTTATGAGTTTAGCTGGGAATGGGTTTTCTCAAATTGATTAACTCAGAAGCGGATAATGCCTCAATGCGATAGCGAGTGGGGGCTCTCATCGCATTTGGTCGTCCAGCTTCGGAAAGCCGGCACTCTTTGTTGAGGGCCGGTTTTTCTTTGCTTGTCTATTCGATCCAGATATCGAGAAATCGATCCAGCGATCTGATCACAGTGCCCCTCTGTGCTACCCACGTTCGCGCCTGCGCCGGGAGTTGATCCGATTTTCGTCCAAGTGATTGAGATTTGTGGTGCCGGCTACAAGATTCGAACTCGTGACCCCCTGATTACAAATCAGGTGCTCTACCAACTGAGCTAAGCCGGCGCGGTGATGGGACCGCATTGCGGCGGAACATAATGGCAGTCGCGCGGAGGCTCAAGCGGATTTCACGCATTTTCGTCAAGAAAGTACGTTTATCCCCATTACCCCCATGTTCCGATGATGGTGCCCATCGCCGTGAAGGAAATCAGGAAGTTTCCATTGTTGATAAGAGCGGTTTCGACGGTTTTGCGGTCGAAGATAACCTCGATAAAATTTGTTGGAACGACGAAGCAGGCCCAAACAATGAGTGCCAGCGTTATGCCGCTAATGGTGGAGGTGATGCCAAGCCCTGCCGCCTGACCGGCGACATGTTGACACGGGTTCAGTGGAATGCCCAGTTTCGCCGAGCAGCGGGGAGGCGTTCGGTGGATCAGCGGTTGGTGTTTCGCACCAGTTCGTAGAAGGCGACCGCTGCCGCGTTGGAGACATTCAGGCTGCGCATGGGGCCGGATGCGGGGAGCTTTGCCAACCAGTCGCAATGCTCCCGCGTTAGGCGACGCAGGCCAGCTCCTTCCGCGCCGAGAACCAGCGCGATGGGCCCCGAGAGGTCCAGATCCTTCAATTCTCTTTCTGCATCTCCGTCTAAGCCAATGCTCGTAAACCCTTGTTTTACAATGATTTCCATAGATCGGGCGAGGTTGCCCACGCGGCAAATGGCGACATGTTCCAGCGCGCCGGAGGCTGATTTGGCGAGTACGCCAGACTGTGGCGGGCTGTTGCGGTCGGTCATGATAAGGGCTTTGATGCCAAAAACGGCGGCGGAACGCAGGATTGCGCCGACATTGTGGGGGTCGGTGACCTGATCCAGAACAGCGATATTGCCACCGGCTTCCAAAATGTCTTCAAGCGCGGGCTCATGGAGTGGTGGGGCTTTCAGTAATATGCCCTGATGGACGGCGTTCGGGGGCAGAAGGGTGCCTATTTCACCGTTTTCCAAAATCTCCGGTTTGATTCGAGCCGTGAGCTGCTGTGATTCCAGCTCTTTCGCGGCGTTTGTGGTGCAAATCAGTCTTTCCGGACGCCGTTTCGGATTGCTGAGTGCCTCGGATACGGCGTGCATGCCGTAGAGTAAGCTGCCTGCTGCTTCGCCTGCCCCGGCTTGGGGGCGGCGGGAGCGGTTTTTTTTCGGGTTTTGGCCGCTTTTTTGGCTTTCCCGGGGTGTGGCTGGCTTGCGCTTCGTCATGAGCGCCCTTATATTCCGCCCTCGCAGGCTAATGCACGAACGAGCCGTCACAGTGTCACCACACAAACCGAATTGTAGTGACGCTGCGAGGGTTTGCTTGTTTTTTTGGATGAATTTTAGTTGACACGCTAAGGACATACGCACATAAACCCGGCACTAATCGGTCGGGTCTTCGATGTGTGCAGTTCTGGGATGTGTACAGCTCTGGCGTTCGCAGGGGAATTTGTTATCGGTTTAGGAGGGATGCCCGAGCGGTTAAAGGGGACGGACTGTAAATCCGTTGGCTACGCCTACGTTGGTTCAAATCCAACTCCCTCCACCATCGATTTCGATTGGAGCGAATTCTAGCGGGATGAAAAGTGAACTTGGCGACTAAACGCCTGCTTCCTTTTCAAAAGATGTTTTGTGACAAGATGACAGCGCGGGGCGCGCGTGTTTGTCGCGATTTGGAATACCGGGCGGGTGTAGCTCAATGGTAGAGCAATAGCCTTCCAAGCTGAAGACGAGGGTTCGATTCCCTTCACCCGCTCCAGCTTCTCAAGTCCTCCGGGCTTGTGGACGACATAATAAGAACCGGACGGTCTCAAATCGGATGACCAGTGTCCGTTGGTAGTTAGGCCGGGGAGGGCATTTGGCCCGAACCCAAAACAGATGAAGGTTGATTGAGGCCATGGCCAAAGAGAAATTCGAGCGCAATAAGCCGCATTGTAACATTGGAACGATTGGTCACGTTGACCATGGTAAGACGACGCTGACAGCGGCGATTACGAAAGTTCTTGCGGAAACGGGTGGGGCAAAGTTTTCAAACTAT
>JAVKCY010000088.1:0-41067 GCA_040223265.1 Parvibaculum sp.
TCCCTTCTCTCCGGTGGGGAGCAGGCGCTCACCGCCATGTCGCTGATCTTCGCGGTGTTCCTGACGAACCCGTCTCCGATCTGTGTACTGGACGAAGTGGACGCACCGCTCGACGACGCCAATGTCGAGCGCTTCTGTGATCTCATGGAAGAAATGGTGCGCACGACCGATACGCGCTTCCTCATCATCACTCACCATGCGCTCTCGATGGCGCGAATGAGCCGGCTCTTCGGGGTCACGATGCAGGAACGAGGTGTTTCGACCCTCGTTTCCGTGGATCTGGAAGCCGCAGAGAAGATTCGCGAAGCAAGCTAACGGCTTCATTTGAACCAAGGCTGCAAATTGAATGCCCCCGGTGCCTGAATGCCCGCGCCGGGGGCTTTTTTGTGGCTTTTGCGCTGTGACCGCCTCCCAGAACAGCGCTCAAACGCCCAAGTCTTCCTCTTTTCCGCGCCCCTCGCCGACAGGGGAATCAGGTCAATTTCAGAGGCCAATTGCCGCACCTGCAAAAACCGGCAAAACTCCTTTTATTTTCAACTACTTAATACATGCTCACCGTGCCTTGACAGGGTTTGGGGAGGCAAGTAGGGTGCGCCCGGCTTGAGGCGGATTTCTGCGGTTTTGCGGTGATTTTTACTGCATGTCTGAGAATTTGCACGGGGTAACGGAGGTTCTGGTCGGCCTATGACGATCCCGACCGAACAAAACGGTGACAAGAAAAGTGATGGACCTGATCCTCTTCGTGATGACAGGTCCGATCTCTCAGCTCTTGACGCTAAAATTCGTGCCCGTGTAGATGCTCACAAACGGAAGAACCCCGAGCCAGCGGAGACCGGAAAACGGGCCACTGCCATCGGAATGGCCTTCCGACTATCAACCGAGCTTGTTGCCGGTCTGATTGCCGGGGGGATAGTCGGATGGGGCGTGGATCAGGTGTTGGGAACAAAGCCCTGGGGGCTTTTGATCTTCTTCTTTCTGGGTATGACCGCAGGGATTATGAACGTGTTTCGG
This sequence comes from Parvibaculum sp., assembly GCA_040223265.1. Classification (GTDB taxonomy): domain Bacteria; phylum Pseudomonadota; class Alphaproteobacteria; order Parvibaculales; family Parvibaculaceae; genus Mf105b01. The sequence continues at coordinate 1,012 of JAVKCY010000088.1, forward strand.
ACGGCGACCGCGATGGCCGCCGAAGCTGCACAGGAACAGGAAAAGCCGAACCACAAGGTCGGTGAACAGTAAGGGCAGACAGCGTGTCAACTACAGCAGACGTAGAACTTGGCAATGCCGCAAATGATGGCGCACACGGCGGCGGTGGTTTGGGCATAGACCCGATGCACCAGTTCGAGGTGCAGACAATCTTCCCTATCAACATTGGGGGGCTTGATGCCTCTTTCACCAATGCCAGCCTCTGGATGGTGCTTGCAGCTGTTGCTATCAGCATTTTCACAGTTTTCGCCATTCGCCCGCGCGAAATGGTTCCAGGTCGGTTCCAATCAATTGCTGAGCTGTCCTACGAGTTTGTAGCCAACATGGTTCGCGAAAATACGGGCAGTGCTGGCCAGCCTTACTTCCCCTTCATCTTCACGCTTTTCATGTTCGTCCTGTTTTCGAACATGCTGGGCATGATCCCCTACTCGTTCACGACCACGAGCCACATTATTGTGACCTTCGCGCTTGCTGCGTTTGTGTTCGTTGGTGTGACGCTGGTTGGCCTTGCAAAGCACGGGCTGCACTTTTTCAGCCTGTTTGCGCCAAAGGGACTGCCGGTTGCGTTGCTTCCACTTATCGTTGTGATTGAGGTGATTTCCTACCTCTCACGCCCGATCAGCCTTTCTGTTCGTCTGTTCGCCAACATGCTGGCTGGCCATACGATGCTGAAAGTTTTCTCTGGTTTTGTGGTTGGCTTTATCGGCGCGGGCGGGCTGTTTGCCGGGCTTGCCATCATTCCGATGGGCGCCATGGTTGCCTTTACGGGGCTGGAAATTCTGGTGGCATTTCTGCAGGCCTATGTGTTTGCAATTCTCACCTGTATTTATCTGAACGACGCGCTTCACCTGCACTAAGCGGGGGAGCGTTTCTAGTTAATCGGGGCAATTCTGCCTCAAATGTTCACTGAAAGAGGGCCGGACGAGCCGGACCCACGACAACGGAGACACTAAAATGGAAGCTGAAGCAGCAAAATATATCGGCGCTGGTATCGCTTGTATCGCACTCGCTGGCGCAGGTATCGCCATCGGTAATATTTTTGGTAACTTCCTTGCAGGCGCGCTGCGCAATCCATCAGCTGCTGCAGGCCAGTTCCCAAACCTTCTTCTGGGCTTCGCCCTTGCTGAAGCAACAGGCCTTTTCGGTCTCGTGGTTGCTCTGATCCTGCTCTTCGTTCTCTAATCAGACGTAGAACGGACCTCTTTCACCTGTCGGCAGTTCTCGCTTGTTGTGAGCTGCCGACACGGGTGATGCGAATTGAGTGACGCCCTGGCCCTCCGTCTCATGCCGCATGTTTGCGGGCTGAGTAGATGGCGGGCTAAAACCGGGCTCTGGAGACATTGAAATGCCTCAGTTAGATTTTGCCACATACGCACCCCAGCTCATTTGGCTGGCGCTGGTATTTGGCGTTCTCTACATCGTCATGTCGCGCGTGGCCCTGCCCCGCATTGCGACCGTTATCGAAGAGCGTCGCGACCGGATCGCCAACGATCTCGATACAGCTGCTCAGTTGAAGCGGGACTCAGATGACGCAATCGCGGCATATGAAACCGCCTTGCAGGAAGCCCGGGCGAAGGCACATGCCATTGCTCAGGAAACCCGCAACCGGTTGACGGCAGAAACAGATGCGCACCGTGCGGACCTTGAAGGCCAGCTTGCGGCACGCATACAGGATGCCGAGAGCCGCATTGCTGCTACCAAGGACAAAGCGATGAGCAATGTTCGTGACGTGGCGGTGGATGTTGCCGATGCAATCACCAATCAGCTCCTTGGCGAAAGCGACCGTGATGCCGCTGCCAAAGCAGTTGATGGCGAACTCGCCTAACAAGGACACAGAGAACATGCTTCAAGATGCAACATTCTGGGTCCTGATCAGCTTTCTGATCTTTGTTGGCCTTGTGGTTTATTACAAAGTGCCTGGCATGATCGCCGCCGCCCTCGACAAGCGGGCTGCTGATATTGCCGATGAACTTGACCAGGCTCGGCAGCTTCGTGAAGAAGCTCAGCAGGTGCTTGCCTCCTACCAGCGCAAGCAGCGCGATGCGGAGAAGGAAGCTCAGGCGATTGTTGAGCAGGCACGCGGCGAAGCTGAACGGCTCGCTGTTGAGACAAAGAACAATCTCGCCGCTCACGTTGAGCGCCGGACCAAGCTTGCTGAAGACAAGATTGCCCAGGCGGAAGCTCAGGCTCTTCAGGAAGTGCGTGCCGTAGCAGCCGATGTCGCTATTGCTGCCGCTCGCACCATTATCGAACAGAAGCTTGATGGCGCCCGTGCAACCCAGCTTCTCGACAAGTCGATTGCGGAAGTGAAAGCCAAGCTGCACTAAGAAATCGATTTTTGTAAAACAAAAGCCCGCAGCGCTTTATGCTCTGCGGGCTTTTTTGTGGGTGGTTCTCTACGCCGCTTCAATCGTCAGTTCAGGCCAGCAGGCCTTGTAGCGCACATTTTTCTCGTCATAGCGGTCTTTGCGGAAGTTGGCTGTCCGGTTTGGTCTCAGGTGCATGGTCGCCATGTCAGCAAGACCGGGCCCATAAACATCACCTTTCGGGTTCACCCCCACCATGTTGGCGACGGCCAGAAAGCGGTCAATGCCCTCGCATGATGAGGTGAGCGGCGGGTAAGGCCGCCCATGTTTTTCGCTGTACCAAAGATGGACGCGTGCCTGATTGCGAAATTCGATGGGGACAGCGAGATCAGCAAACAGTGCATTACCGCGCTTGATCACATTGTCTTCCGCTTCCCAGCTCGTGTCGGGATCAAAATAGAAAATGTCGTAATCCTTGATCCCATGGGACACAGGACGCTCCGTCAGCACGTTCCAGACGGTTTGAAAGAGGCAACCGGAGACCAGCCAGGCGTCACTCAGACCCAAACTGTCCAACCTTTCCAGGATCACGCCGTTAACAGGATTTCGGCGGATGAGGACAAGGAATTCTGCCTCTGTCATGTGGTCTCCCGCAAAAGCTATCGAAGGGCAAAAAAGCGCCTTCCACTTTTGCGGGGGCGCACTTTTTACAGGCTAGTGCACATTCGCATCTGCCATGTTCAGCGAGGTGGCGATCGCGCGGAAAAACTCGATCGTCTCCATCTCCCGATAGGCGCTTTCGTCCAGAGAGGTCGCATAGTCGCTGTTGGCAGAGAGCTTGACGATGACCAGACCTTCGGCGGGGTTCACATAGATGAATTGATTGTAGACGCCGATAGCAGAAAACTCGCTTTCGACGCTCTTGGGTATCCACCATTGATAGCCATAGCCGACGGGGAACGGATCGTTTTCAGCTATCTTCGTTTCCGGCAGAAGATGCGGTGCATCAGGCGTCACCGACGCCCGTACCCATTCAGCCGGGACGATCTGTTTGCCGTTCCACATACCACCATTGCGATAAAGTTCGCCGAGTTTCGCATAATCGCGCGCGGTTGCGTTCAAGCCCCCGAAAGCCATTTCCATGTCTTGGCTGTCGATCAACCAGTAGGCATCAGACTCCATGCCTAAAGGCTGCCAGAGTTTTTCTTCCATATAGTCGGCGATAGTCCGGCCTGTTGCGTTGACCAGCAACATGCCCAAAACCTGTGTGTCGGTTGAATTATAGTGATTTTTGGTGCCTGGCTCGCGTTCACGCTCCAGCGTTGCTGCAAATTCGTTGAATGATCCCCCCAGCGCCATGATGCGACCGAAGCGATTAATGTCTGAATTTGGATCATTATAGTCCTCGTTCCAGCGTGCACCGGAAGACATTTGCAGAATGTCCTTGATCCGCACACCGTCATACGCTGAACCGGCCAATGACGGGACATATTTGGTGACCGGCTCTTCGATGCTGCCGAGGTGCCCTTCTTCAATCGCAATGCCGATCGCTGCCGATATGAAACTCTTGGCAACGGACATTGACAGCCAATTCACATCCCTGCCACCTGTCAAACGGTATTGCTCTGCACGCACTTTCCCTTCTTTCAGCACAAGAATGGCGCTTGTATCCGTCTCCGACAGGAACGTCTCGGTGTCGATTGTGCGGCCTTTGTAGGTAAAGCTGGTTGGCAATGTCGCTTGCTTGCCATCGGGAAATTCAAAAGGCGTTTGGGCGGCCTTCATCGTCGCAACGGGATAGAGATCGGCCAAACGATTGAAATATTCATACTGCTCTGCTCCGCTGAAGAGTGAGGCGGCAAAGGAGGCCCGTTCAATTTCGCGCTTGAAATAGAGGCCCGTTGCCACGCCGACAACCACAAGCAGTGCGAGTAGCCCGTAAACATATTTCCTCATAATAGATCCCCATTTTCTCTCATCGCTACGTTAGTACCTTATGTGAAAAAGGGAGCCGATGCTCGGGCTCCCTTTTTACTTCTTTGACCTTTACTCCGCCGCCGCGGCCGGCTTTGTTGGAGACCAGATCAGAACCGGGCTGCGGGCTGCCAGCGTTTCATCAAGACGACGGCGAGGGGCGAGGAAGGGCGCACCCTTGAAGCGGTCAACCTCTCCCCGTTTGGCGCTTGATGCCAAGTCCGCAAGGGTTGCGATAAACAGATCGACACTTGCCTTGCTTTCGCTTTCTGTCGGTTCAATCAGCATGGCGCCATGAACAACCAGCGGGAAGTACATGGTCATTGGATGATAGCCCTCGTCGATCATTGCCTTTGCAAAGTCGAGCGTCTCTACACCCGTATCTTTCAAGAAGCGATCATCGAATAGTGCTTCATGCATGCACGGTCCTTCAAACGGGGCCGACATGACATCCTTAAGCGATGCCAGCACATAGTTTGCAGACAGAACAGCATCTTCCGCCGCCTGTTTCAGGCCGTTGCCGCCATGACTCAACATATAGGCGGCAGCGCGCACAAACATGCCCATCTGGCCATGGAAGGCGGTCATACGGCCAAAGCTCGTGCCGCCAAGGGCTGCTACCTGCTCCTCGGTTTCTGCAAGTTTCAGGCGACCATCCTCGCGGGCGGTGATCCAGGGCAAAGGCGCAAACGGTGCCAGTGCATCAGACAGAACCACAGGGCCCGCGCCCGGCCCTCCGCCGCCATGTGGCGTCGAGAAGGTCTTGTGGAGATTGATGTGCATCGCATCCACACCCAGGTCACCGGGGCGGACACGACCCACAATGGCGTTGAAGTTTGCGCCATCGCAATAGAAGTAGCCACCAACCGCGTGCAGCGCGTCTGCAATTTCGCGAATATCACGCTCGAAAAGCCCGCATGTATTCGGGTTGGTAAGCATGATTGCGGCCACGTCAGGCCCAAGTTTCGCCTTGAAGGCTTCAACGTCCACACGTCCATCTGCGGTCGCGGGGATCGCATCGACCGTGTAGCCAAGGAGCGCTGCTGTCGCCGGATTGGTACCATGAGCACTTTCAGGCACGAGAACGCGTGTCCGCGTGTCCCCTTCACCGCGCGCCTCAAGGGCGGCCTGAATAGCCATCATGCCGCACAGCTCCCCATGGGCACCGGCCTTGGGCGACATGGCAACGGCTGGCATGCCGGTCAGTTCCTTCAACCAGTCGGCGACCAGCTCGATCAGTGCAATGGCGCCCTGAACGGTTTTCTGTGGCTGCAGCGGATGAACATCGGCAAAGCCCGGCAGGCGTGCCATCTTTTCATTCAGCCGCGGATTGTGCTTCATCGTGCAGGACCCAAGCGGATAGAGCCCGGCATCAATGGCATAGTTTTTCTGATACAGGCGTACATAATGTCGCATCACATCTTGTTCTGCGAGGCACTGCAAACCGATCCGCCCATTGCTACTGATGCAGCCGAGACGGTATTCAAATGCCGCTGGCTCTTCCAGATCTACACCACAGGCACCCGCTGAATCGCGTTCAAAGATCAGCAGTTCTTCCTGTGCGAGACCCTTATTGCCGGTGAAGGTGGCGCGGTGACCCGCCCCTGCATCGCCCGCTCCTTCAACGCTACCTGGAACGCTACTGGGGCGGCCCTGACGGTTCATCCCACTCATGACAATACCTCGCTCAACGCAGCCGCATAGGCCGCTCGGTCTTCGTCTGTGTTTACTTCTGTCGATGCCACCACGATCAAATTATCAAGGCTCGCCTCGCCGGGCCACAATCTGGAGGCACGGACACCGCCCAGCACATTCTTGTTGGCCAATTCATCAATCACGTCGCGGGCGTTGCGCGACACGCGAATGGTGAATTCGTTGAAGAAGGATTTGGTCACAATCTCCACGCCCTTCACGGCGGATAGTTTATCTGCAAGCTTCACTGCGTTGGCGTGGTTGATACGTGCCAGGCGCGTGTAACCCTCTTCACCCAATAGCGACAGGTGAATGGTGAAAGCCAGACAGCACAGCCCTGAGTTCGTGCAAATGTTGCTCGTCGCTTTTTCGCGGCGGATATGTTGCTCGCGCGTAGAAAGCGTCAGCACAAAACCGCGCTTGCCTTCGGCGTCCACAGTTTCTCCACACAGACGGCCTGGCATCTGGCGCACAAATTTCTGCTTTGCCGCAAAGAGGCCCACATAGGGCCCGCCAAAGTTCAGTGAATTGCCGAGTGACTGGCCCTCGCCGACAACAATGTCTGCGCCCATCTCCCCCGGTGAGGTGAGAAGACCCAGCGAAACGATCTCCGTCACTGCAACGATGAGGAGGGCGCCCTTGGCGTGGGCGGCATCAGCGATGGCCCGAAGATCGCGCACATTGCCGAAGAAGTCCGGGTTCTGCACAACAACGCAAGATGTCTTGTCGTCAATGCGTGAAATGAGGTCTTCCGTGCCGTCGATTACCGGACTTGAGAGATCAAGCTCATAGTCTGCAAAGTCCGACAGGTTCTTTACCACATCGCGGTAATGCGGATGCAGCCCACCAGACAGGAGGGCTTTTTTGCGGCGGGTCACACGGTGCGCCATCAGCACCGCTTCGGCGCAGGCGGTTGACCCGTCATACATGGAGGCGTTAGCGACCTCCATGCCGGTCAACATTGAGACCTGGGTCTGAAACTCAAACAGATATTGCAGCGTACCTTGCGCAATCTCCGGCTGGTAGGGCGTGTAGGAGGTCAGAAATTCTGACCGCTGGATGAGATGGTCCACCGTTGCGGGCACGTGATGCTTGTATGCCCCTGCCCCTACAAAGAAGGGAACGGAACTTGCCGACACGTTTCTGGCGGCAAGGCCGGAGAGGATGCGTTCCACCTCCAGCTCACCCTTGTGGGCTGGCAGATTTATGGAAGCACTGTTGCGCGCCGCTTCCGGCACATCTTTAAAAAGATCGTCAACAGACTTGGCGCCGATCGTGGCGAGCATCGCCTGGCGGTCTGTCTCTGTCAGGGGCAGATAACGCATGGATTTAGTCCAGTCCTGCTACAAATGATTTATACGCGGCTTCGTCCATCAGGTCGTCAAGCTCGCTCGGGTCAGAGAGTTTCAGCTTTACAAACCAGCCCGCCCCTTCCGCGTCTTCGTTCACCGTTGCCGGCGCACCGTCGAGCACGTCATTCACTTCGACAATTTCACCGCCCAACGGGGCATAAACTTCTGATGCGGCTTTCACCGATTCCACAACGGCGGCCTCGTCACCCTTGGCGACCTCGCGGCCAACCTCCGGCAGCTCCACAAAAACGACGTCACCCAATTGGCCTTGGGCATAATCGGTAATGCCGACGGTCGCGATGTCGCCATCGACACTGATCCATTCATGGTCTTCTGTGAACTTGATCGTACTCATAATTTTCCCCTGTCATTGTCTTGCGGTTTCTAACCCGGTATTTGCGGTAGCGTTATTTACGGTAGCGTTTTTCAATAAAGGGCATGGCTGCAATCTCTGCTGCGCGGGGTTTCCCGCGCACCACCAGTGTGACGGCGGTTCCCGTTTTTGCGTGAGCGGCATCCACATAACCCATGGCGACGGGTGCGTCTGCGGTCGGGCCGAAGCCGCCGCTTGTGACAATGCCGATCTGCTTGCCGCTGGCATCGACAATCTGAGTGCCTTCGCGCGCAGGACCACGACCTTCCGGTCGGATGCCCACTCTCTTGCGCGATGGACCATCCGTAATTTCTTTCAGAATACGTGTCGCACCGGGGAAATTTGCTTCCTCACGGCGGCGTTTGCCGATGGACCAAGTGAGTGCCGCCTCCACCGGAGAAGTTGTCTCATCAATGTCATGGCCGTAAAGACAGAGCCCCGCCTCGAGCCGCAGGGAGTCTCGCGCGCCAAGCCCAATAGGCTCAACTTCGGTTTCATTCAGCAGTTTGCGTGCAAAGGTTTCGGCGACGCTGTTCATCAAACAAATTTCATACCCGTCTTCGCCGGTGTAGCCGGAGCGAGTAATGAGGGCGGGTTCCCCCTCAATCTCAACGCGACAAAGCTCCATAAAGCTCAGATCGCGCGCCTCGGGTACGAAGCGGGAGAGAACATTAACTGCCGCCGGCCCTTGCAAGGCAAGAAGCGAGCGATCCCGGTCGATCCGCGTCAAGCGGGCCCGGTCGCCGATTTTTGCTTCAATGTGTCGGAAATCACTTTCTTTCATCCCGGCATTCGCCACCAGAAAGAGCGTGCCCTGGCGGTCAGGATCGAGGGCGCGCGTCACCATCAGGTCATCCATGATGCCGCCTTGCGGGTTCAGAAACTGGGTGTAGCGCATCTGGCCGGGCTTCAGCCCCTTAATGTCACCGGGGACGAGCGTCTCTATCGCTTCTGCGACGGCATCATGGGCGGCGTCACCAGTCAGGCTCTCATCGGTCACTTGCAAAAATGCAGGGCCCATATGTGAGACATCGAACAGGCCTGCTTTCTCGCGTGTGTGGTTATGCTCCCCCATCACGCCGAGCTTGTACTGAACCGGCATTTCATAGCCTGCGAACGGCACCATTTTCGCCCCAAGCTCTACATGGAGAGCGTGGAGTGACGTCTTTAACAGAGCTTCTTCATTTGCTGTGGTGGGTGTCGTCCCCATGTGCAGGTCACTCAATAACGATTCAGAGTCCGCCAATCGTCGCAAATGCTCCGCTGGCGCCCCCTCTGTCGTTGGAACCTGAGAGATTTCACTTGCCGGTCTTAATAAGACCTGCCCGCTTATCCCCGTGGGTGAGGCCACATCGCTGTGAACCTACTTTCCAGAGTTTCCTCTACTCGCGGTCCTTTTGCCTGAGAGTTTCCGGGGCGGTTGCTCCTTCGGCGTCTTCCCAGGGCCTGAATGCTCAAACCCTTAGTCCAATCTCTCCCGCGAGGGTCGTTGGTTGATGGGGATATTAGGTGGGCTCGCTCAAGAGTCAATCGAACCATGGCCGAATTCGACAACACCCCAAATTGTTGAAAAATTCACAGTAAAATCAATAAGATAGAACTGAAGCGGTATGGTTTTTCTTACTTGGTGCGGCGGTTGAAGTCACGCTGTTCCGGTGTCAATTGAAAACCGACCAGAATCTCGTATGCCGACCCGTCAATATTGGCCACATAAGGTACTTTGGTCTCTTCAATCGTATGAATGAAGGATGTTGTGCGCTGATTATCCGGGAATGAAAGTGTGATCGGCACGATATCTTTGCGTAACACACGCGAATTCAATTCCGTCAGCGCGATAAAGGTCGGGATCGTAATTTCCCGGCTTGACGCTGCGGGCCCAAGCTCTGCCGATCCCCGGAACGCGAGGTTCACGTAGATAATCCCGTCATCAATGTCATACTCGCATTCGCTGACAACACGCTCGATCTCACCTTTAAGAACGATATCCGTCACATCGGAACCACGGCCGGAAAACAAAGTCACTTCCTCAGTGCCCGCGATCATACCAACGGCCGGGCAAGGCAGATCCCGCGCAAATTCATTCTCCGCAGTTGAGTTACAGCCCGCCAAAACAGCCAATGTCGCCGCGCCGAGCACCAAATTCTTAACCTGATTGACCGTCTTCACGTGTTTACCGTCCTCATAAATGACCTGCCTCGATCCCATTTTGTGCCCAAGCGCAAACCTCACCACAGACCCAGAACAAGCATTGACAGAGGCTCGCGCTGGCTTCACAAATCCCCTAGATTCAAGGGGTTCGCAATGGGTGCGGGCACTCTACCGGACCCCCCGGGCGCCGACAAGCGCTGACCAGCCTGACCGAGACGGATATTGTGATCGACGACGCCAAATCCATTACCCTGCTTCTGGCCGAACCGCGTGGTTTCTGTGCCGGGGTAGACCGGGCGATCCAGATTGTCGAGCAGACACTGAAGAAATATGGCGCACCCGTGTATGTGCGTCATGAAATCGTCCATAATCGTTTTGTTGTTGAAAGTCTGGAAGCCCAAGGCGCGATTTTTGTCGAAGAGTTGGATGATGTGCCCGACGATGCGCGCGTGATCTTCTCCGCCCACGGGGTACCCAAATCCGTACCCGCAGAGGCAAAAGAACGGCAGCTTTTCTATTTTGACGCTACCTGCCCGCTTGTCTCCAAAGTTCATGTGGAGGCCGAGCGGCATTTTGAAACCGGGCGCGACATTATTCTGATCGGCCATGCCGGTCATCCGGAAGTTGTCGGCACGATCGGTCAGTTGCCTGAAGGTGCCGTCACGCTGATTGAAACCATTGCGGATGCGGAGACGGTCAGCCCCACCCAGCCCACAAACCTTGCCTATATCACACAGACAACGCTCTCTGTGGATGACACGGCTGCAATGGTTGAGGTGTTGCAGCGGCGTTTCCCCCAGATTGAGGGACCGCACAAGGAAGATATCTGCTACGCCACGACCAACCGGCAGGCAGCGGTGAAAGCGATCGCCCCTCATGCGGATGCCATGATTGTGATTGGTGCGCCCAATTCATCAAACTCCATGCGCTTGGTGGAAGTTGCTGAACGCGCAGGGTGTGCGAAATCCATCCTTGTTCAGCGTGCGTCCGACATAGACTGGTCGCTCTTTGAAGGCGTGAGCCGGCTTGGGCTCACCGCTGGCGCTTCCGCCCCGGAAACTCTTGTTGAAGAAGTGATCGACGCCTTCCGTCAACGCTTTAATGTAACGCTGGAACCCATCACCGTCAGCCGAGAGCGTGTGCAGTTTAAACTGCCGCGCGCACTGATGGACTGAGCGCAAACAGGGATCGACGTTATGGCCGTATATACAGAAGTTGATGACGACGCGCTTGAAGCCTTTGTTGCGCTCTATGACATAGGGGAAGTCCTTTCTCTCAAAGGGATTGCCGATGGTGTTGAGAATTCCAATTACCTTCTCCACACCAGTGCCGGGTCCTACATTCTCACTTTGTATGAGAAGCGGGTCAATGCGGATGACCTTCCCTTCTTTCTCGGGCTGATGAACCATCTCGCGGCGAGGGGCGTCGCGTGTCCAACTCCGATTGTTCAGCGGTCTGGTGAGATGCTTGGCATGCTTTCCGGGCGGCCCGCTGCTCTTGTCTCGTTCCTTGAAGGTGTTTGGCCGAAAAAACCAATGCCTCGCCATTGTGCTGAGCTTGGCGCCGGGCTTGCCAAGTTGCATCTTGCGGGCCTTGATTTTGAGCTGAAGCGCAAAAACGCGCTGTCGGTCTCTGGATGGCGCCCGCTTTTTGATGCCTGTCAGGGACGCACTGACGGCGTCATCCCAGGCCTCGGACAGGAGATAAAGGAAGCGCTCGACTTTTTTGATCAACACTGGCCGACAAATCTGCCGTCGGGTGTCATCCATGCCGACCCTTTTCCCGACAATGTCTTTTTCCTGCACAATAAATTGTCCGGGTTTATTGACTTCTATTTCGCCTGCAATGACGCGCTGGTTTACGATCTGGCGATCTGCCTCAACGCCTGGTGTTTTGAACCGGATGGTGCGTTCAATATTTCCAAGGCGCGGGCGCTGCTGCAATCATATTCACAAGTGCGGCAGCTTACCGATGCTGAGCTTTCAGCCCTGCCGGTTTTTGCCCGGGGAAGCGCGCTGCGTTTTCTGCTGACGCGCACCTACGATTGGATCAACCATCCGGTGGGTGCTCTCGTGCGCCCGAAAGACCCACGGGAATATCTCGGGAAAATGCGTTTTCACCGCGATGTCACGTCGCCTTCTGCCTATGGTCTTGACCTTTGATGTCGCGCAAAACCGTTGATATCTACACGGACGGCGCATGCTCGGGCAATCCGGGCCCCGGCGGTTGGGGGGCATTACTCGTCTTTGAAGGCACCGAAAAGGAGCTTTTCGGTGGCGAGCCCGACACAACCAATAACCGGATGGAGATGCGGGCGGCCATCGAAGCCCTCAACGCACTCAAAGCGGGCTGTATTGTGCGGCTCCACACAGATTCCACTTACCTGAAAGACGGTATCACCAAGTGGATTTTCAACTGGAAAAAGAACGGTTGGAAAACGTCTGCCAAAAAGCCCGTCAAGAATGCCGACCTCTGGCAGTCACTGGAAGACGCGATTGAGCGACACCAGATGGAATGGCACTGGGTGAAGGGTCATGACGGCCATCCGGAGAATGAACGTGCAGACGGGCTCGCACGGGCAGGTATGGAACCCTTCAAAAAATGAAAAGGCCGCTCACGCTTTTTGAAAAGCGATAAGCGGCCCTCTTCAATCTCTGCGGTGCACTCAGACCAGTGTCAGCATATGCTCGACGCCAGAGATTTTCGCCTCGCCCGGGTTGGGCTCCAGGTTCAGGGATTTCAGGACCCCATTTTCCACCAGCATGGAATAACGTTGGCTGCGTGTGCCCATGCCAAAACCAGATCCATCAAACCCGAGGCCAACGGCTTTTGTAAAGTCGCCATTGCCGTCACCCAGCATCATCACTTTGTCACCCACGCTCTGCGCCTTGCCCCAGGCACCCATGACGAAAGCGTCGTTCACGGAGAGGCATGCAATAAGATCAACGCCCTTTGTGTTCAGGTCACCCGCCTTGTTTACAAATCCCGGCAGATGCTGATTGGAGCATGTCGGGGTGAATGCGCCCGGCAACGCGAAGAGGACAACTTTTTTTCCTGCAAAAAGTTCCGACGTCTTGATTGGGGTCGGGCCCTTTTCAGTCATGTACATGAGTGTTGCTTCGGGGATCTTGTCGCCAACCTTTATCGTCATTTTGCGCCTCCAGTGGTTGTGTGGGCATACGCCCAGCGGTTGGGCGCATTAAAGCGCGGCCAGCGCAAAAGCGCCAGCCACGAAACCGCTATTGAATGAGGAAACTTCCCTCAACCGCATCGCCGCTTGCTGACGAGATGACCAGATTGATTTCCGTGCCCCGCAAACGCTCTGGATCTGCATCGTCCAGCGCCACAATAAAGCCATTGGGCCCAAATGGATTTGATCCGGCAAAATAGCTTCCGGGCGCGCCTGTCGCAATCACGAAAGCGGGCTCAAAGTCGCCTCCCTCAATCGTGATGTTCAACTCGGCGCGGTTCTTCTCCACCTTCGCAAGCGACACGCGGGGGGTGAAACCGCGCGCAACAGCGTCTCCTGGTGTCTTCGCACTTGCCGCATCAATGAGCGCCGCTCCATCCGTTGGAAGTGCGTTGCCGGCGGGTACCTCCATTTGCACAAGAGCCCGAACAGGCACACAGACGTCTGCACATACACCATAGTTCAACGTCAGAACGAGGTTTGCCGGTTTGGTCGCATCACTTATTTTCACGCGGAGTGGCCAAAGCACCTCGTCCTTGTAGCCATAATAGCGCTCGCCGGCTTCACCAAACACTTGTGGTGCGGGCCAGATGATTTCTACATCGTCGATATTGTCTGAGGCTGACCAATCAAACTGCGGGGCGAAACCACTGTCACCGGAATTCCGCCAATAGGTTTTCCAGCCTTTGGTCAGCTGAAGATCGACGCCTGCCAGAACCACACCGTCGCCAACTGCCGTTTGTGCACTCACAAGGCGGATACGGCTTTCGGTTTCGGCCTGCCATGCGGAGGAAAGTTCCAAGATATTGCTCTGGTTTTTGGGCGGCCAACATTCCTTGATCACATAAAGACCAACAAGAGCGATCAATGCGGGGCCTACAATCAGAACAATATTTCTCAGGTTCAATTTTGGCACTCTTAAAACTCCCGGCAACAGGCACTGACTAAAGGTCGTGTCAGCGGTTGCGAAATGTTAGCACTCTTTGAAGAAAGCATGAGCTGGTTTTGTCACGCTAATCAAGATGAGACAAAAAGCTGTTATCCCACGCTTGGCGCACCCTTTCTCCTGGCTGGAGAGCGCCAATTATTTGCAATGGGGCTTGAGAAATGGGGGTGTGAGCCTCTACCATATAGCTATGACCGATAGCGATGACAGATGCCCCCGCACTGAGATGCCCACCCAGTATTTGGAGGGCAAGATGCTGATCGCCATGCCCACTATGGGCGACCCACGTTTTGAACGCAGTTTGATCTATCTTTGCGCGCATAGTGACGAGGGCGCCATGGGACTGATTGTAAACAAGCTGGTTCCGTCGCTCCACTTTTCCGACCTGATGGAAAGGCTTGGCATTGCGCGCCCACCAAGTGTTGCAGCAGCTTTGGATGGAGAGGCTCCCGACCATTCAAACCATACAGACATGCTAATACTTGAAGGGGGACCGGTGGAGAATGGCCGTGGCTTTGTGCTCCACAGCCCAGACTATAATTCCGGATCATCAACGCTCGCGGTTTCCGACACGGTTTCGATGACCGCAACGACGGATATTCTGGTTGCCATTTCAACGGGTCAGGGGCCGGGAAAGGCTATTTTTACACTTGGCTATTCCGGCTGGTCGGCCGGGCAATTGGAGCAGGAAATTCAGGCCAATGGCTGGCTCCATTGCGACGCCGACGATGCGCTGATTTTCGATCAGGCGTTGGACACAAAATATGATCGCGCGCTCGCGAAACTGGGTATTGATGTGTCGTTTCTGTCATCAGAAGCCGGACACGCGTAATCCTTCGCACGCCTAATCACGCCAATGATGTGCAATGAACTCAAGCGTGTCTTCGGCTGTCATTGGCCTGCCAAATTTGAAGCCCTGCGCATAGTCACAGCCCATACGCCTCAGCTCTTCAACCTGCTGATCGGTTTCAGCACCTTCGGCCACAACCATTTTCCCAAGGTCCTGCGCCATGGTGACAATGGACCGCACGATAACCGGTGGCTCCTCGCCTTTACCCATATGCTCCACAAAACTCCTGTCGATCTTGATCGTGTCGACGGGGAATTGCTGAAGGTAAGAAAGGCTGGAATGGCCAGTGCCAAAATCGTCCAGTGAAATGCCTGCACCAAGCTCGCTGATGCGCTGCAAGATGCGCGAAGCAAGCTCCGGGTTCGCCATGACAAGAGACTCCGTGACCTCCAGCCGAAGTGAGCCTTTGGCGATATTTGCTTCGGCCAGAACCTGCTCCACATCATCAATAAGATCATGACGAAGCAATTGGCGGCTGGAGACGTTGACGCTTGCAAACAGGGCTTTGCGAAGCGGGAAGAGGTTTTGCCAGACGGCCAGGTCTTCAGCAGCCGTTGCCAGCGCGAACCGTCCGAGGGTGACGATCAGCTCACTTTCCTCCGCCAGGGGAATGAAACTATCCGGCGTCAGGAAGCCATGTTCTGGGTGCTGCCAGCGCAATAGCGCTTCAAACCCGGCGACGCGCCCGTCTTTCAGCGACATGATCGGCTGGTAGAAAATTTTAAGTTCGTTTCGCTCAACTGCCCGGCGCAGGTCGCTCTCAATCGGCAAACGATTGTCCGCATCGTGACGCATGGCGGGCTCGAAAAATTCAACCCGTGCTTTGCCAGACTTTTTCGCCCGGTACATCGCGATTTCTGCCTCGCGCAGAAGGTCGTTTGGTCGCTCGTGGCTGTCTTCACAAATCGCGACGCCAGTGCTCGCCGACGGAAAGACTTCCTGCCCGCCAATATCGACCGGCTGCGACAGAACTTCATTAATGGATGCTGCAAGAGCGTCCACATCATCGGCGCTTGTGTTTTCTGTCAAAAGGATAGCAAATTCGTCCCCGCCCAATCGGGCAACCGTTTCTTCCTGAGGAACAACCTGCTCCAAACGCCGTGCGAGAGAGGTCAACAATGTGTCTCCTGCCGCATGCCCCAGGCTATCGTTCACCGCCTTGAAACGATCAAGGTCGATCATCATCAAGGCCGCCCGTGCACGACCCGCTGGGGCCTGACGGGTGATCGCGCGGCCCAGACGGTCCAGCAGAAGTGCGCGGTTAGGAAGACCGGTTAAGCTGTCATGGACGGTGTCATGCAGGAGACGTTCATCAGAGCGTTTCCGGTCTGTGATGTCACGCACCACGCCGACACATCTCACCGCGAAACCTTCCGGCCCCGCAAGGCAACTTGCGCGCAGGTTGAACCAGCGAAAGCCCCCATCTTCGTGCTGCAAGCGGAACTCGAGTACAAAGGACACGGTGCCCCGGCCGATATAGGCATTGAGCGCCGTTCGGTAGGTCTCCCGGTCGGCTGCGTGCATACGCTCGCGCCAATGTACCTCGTCACCACAGATCTTGCCTGCCGGAAGTCCAAGCGAAGCTTCAAGCAGCGGCGACACGTAAAGACGATCTTTCAGAATATCCCAATCCCAAACCGAAAGCTGCGCGCCAGAGAGCGCAAAGGCGTGGCGCTGCTCACGACGGAGTGCGTCGATATCGGTGGCAACCGACCCTGACTGCACCTGCCGCGTGACAATCGCCGCGATCATGACGATGGCAGCGAGCATAAGCGCGGAAAGGATTGCCGTTGCATCCGGCCCGGAAAGGCCAAAGCCTGCTTGCGTTGCACCGGCCAGCAAAACCGTCAAGGCGATCAATGCAGCAGGGGCCAAATGGCGACGGGCCAACCGCCCTCCTTCAATCGTCAACCAGACGATGGCCGCAAAGCCACCCCATCCCGCGAGCCCTGCCAACAAGTTCAAAAGCAGAGCTGAAAAGGAATGATTGATCAGAGCAATAAGCCCGGCAGCGACGGAGATATAGGCTGCCATCATCGCGCCATCAGCCGCTTGTGGCAGCTTGCGCCCCGGCTCTGCCGCGCGCACCCAGTATCGCAGACCCGTGGCGAGCAATAACGCAAACAAGAGGAGAGAGAGTGCGCCGCGCCAGTGTGCGGTCAGCCCCGCCATGCTGCTCAAATATCCAAACAGCGCCAATTGGTGGAAAAAGGCAGCGATGGAAAAGCCAAACGCCCATCGCGCAATTTCCGAACGGCCAATGAGGTAAATCCCTGCGAGATAGATTGCCACGAGCACACCGGCGCCCAACAAGATGCCGTGCAATAGGGCTGTCCGCTCCATCGCGCGCGCATGGGCCTCTGGCTCCCAAAGGACAAGAGAGCGGCCAATGCCCTCATCCAGCCTCAGCGCGAGCACAACATCCTCAGCTGGTGGCAAAGTGAGCGAAAAAATATCGCGCCCATCGGCGAAAAGCCGGACAGGGATATCCGTGCCTGACGCCAGAAGGCGGTTGATCGGCCCAGCAGCTCTTGCAGGCCAGAAGAGCGAGCGGGTTTCAATTGCCGCGCGCGCCTCCAGCACGCGCGTCAAGGGCGCACTTGATGTGTTTCGCAGGACCAACACAGACCATTTCGCCGCGGAACCCGGACTGGCCTCCGCCAGAAGCATTTCGACCGGGTCCTCTCCCTCGACCCCATCAATGGAAAGGAGAAGGCGGGCTTCACCTTCTTCCAGTGTTTCGGCAAATCCGGTGAGCTCAATGCGCAGGCTCTTTGCATCAATGATGGCCGCATCCAACGCCTGGGCTTGCGTTATGACAAACACATTCGCCAACAGGAGCGCGCCAAAAAGGAAATAGGTCATAAAGCCGACATGCCGCAGAAAACGTCTCAACCTATTTTCCTTCTTCGCCACTTACTCGCCACTTGACGATAAACTTATCACATGTGGATCATCACTCAGGCGTGCATAGACCTGATGGTCCTGCCAGGCCCCATTGATCCGCAAATAACCGCGGGCAATTCCTTCTTCGACGAAACCGCATTTGTGCAACACGGCCTTAGATCGTTCATTGTCCAGCAAACATGCGGCCAAAATGCGGTGGAGATGCAGTTCTTCGAAAACAAAAGGAATCACCGCTCGCAGTGCCGCAGTTGTATAACCCTTTCCGGCAAATGGCTCGCCTGCCCAATAGCCCACTGTGCAGGATTGCTGCACTCCTCTCAGGATATTGGAAACCGTGATGCCCCCGATCAGCGCATCGTCTCCGTCACGGAATACGAGAAACGGATAGGCCTGATCTTCGCGCACGTCCCGCATGTAGCGGCGCAGGCGTCTTCTGAAGGCGGAGCGGGTCAGGTCATCGGCAGGCCATGTCGGCTCCCATGGTGTCAAATAGGCCCGGCTGCACGCCCGCAGCTCCGCCCATTCCACAAAATCGCTCATGGTAGGGCCGCGCAGGTAGACGCCGTCACCAAGAACAAGCGGTGCCACTTCTGCCCGTGTTATGGAGCGCAGGAACGCCATGGAGCCTTTTCCCCCATTTCAGCGCCCGGTCGGCAGACGCTTTACAGTAAATCACCCAAATCAGGTGAATCTTGCCGCGAGACGGTCATGGGTTTCAAGGGTTGCGATGGGCCCAAGTGCCGACAAAGCGGGCGTTGAGCGTGTCAGCCGCTTCACAAACCGGCGCAGGGCCAGCTCGTCGACCGCATCGACCTTGGCCGTGATCTCTTCAACGCTCAGAATCCGGCCAAAAATCATCTGCTGGCGGGCAATTTGCTCCACACGGGAGGCCGAGGATTCCATGCCCATAAGGAGCCCAGCTTTCAGCTGCGCCTTTGCCCTTTGGGTCTCTTGCGCACTGGCATCTTCCCCCAGGCGGCAAACTTCGTCCGCAATGACCGGCACAAGCTCGGCAAGGTCGGTTTCTGCCGTACCGGCATAGATGCCAAAAAGCCCCGTATCATCAAAGGACCAGTTGAACGAATAGACCGAATAGCAAAGACCGCGCTTCTCCCGTACTTCCTGAAACAGACGCGAAGACATGCCGCCGCCGAGCACGGTTGAGAAAACCTGTGCGGTGTAATAATCCGGGTCGCCATAGGGCACGCCTTCAAAGGCCAAGGTGACGTGCGCCTGTTCCAGATCCTTTTCTTCCCGCGCCTCTGTGCCGGTAAAGTGGGCTGTCTCTTTCACACTCGACTTAACATCCGGCAGATCGGTCAGGAGGGTTTCACCCAGCTCCACCAATTGACCATGCGCCAATCCACCAGCGCCGGAAAGCACCAACTTTGGTGCGTTGTAATGGGCGCCCATATAGGCATTGAGCGCCGCGCCGTCGAAAGACCTGACAGTGTCCGGTGTTCCCAGGATTGAGCGGCCGAGCGCTTGGTCCTTAAACGCCGCCGATAGCAGCATGTCGAAAACGAGATCATCGGGCGTATCTGCCGCCTGCCCGATTTCCTGCACAATCACGCCCTGCTCGCGGGCAACCTCGTCCGGCTCAAATGTCGAGTGCTGCAGAATGTCGGCCAGAATGTCTGCGGCAAGTGGCAGGTCATCCTTCAGGATGCGGGCATAATAGGCCGTTGTCTCGTGGGTTGTGTGCGCGTTCAGATGACCACCGACGGCCTCTATCTCCTCAACAATGGCACGGGCAGAGCGGCGCTTGGTCCCTTTGAACGCCATATGTTCCAGCATGTGTGAAATACCATGGGTTGCCGGCACTTCGTGCCGTGAACCCGTTCCGACCCAGACCCCGATTGCCGCACTTTGCATATGGTCCATCGTGTCGGACACAATGGTCATGCCGTTGGAGAGGCTCGTGATTTCTGCTGTCATTTAGTTGGTTTCCACACGGGACCGCGCCCGGATAAAGTCTTCAACGGCCTTGAGATCGTTCGGCAGTTCGTGCAGTCGCTCGTCACGTTCAAATATATCCTTCATGCGTTGCGGCAAGGCAGGTGCCTGCCCGCATGCGGCCTCGACGGGGCCGGGAAACTTTGCCGGGTGCGCTGTCGCGAGTGTCACCATCGGAATGGACGGGTCCCCCCGGTGCGCTTTTGCAACGGCAAGGCCCACGGCCGTGTGAGGATCGATGAGTGTGCCGGTTTCCGCGAAACTCTCCGCCAGCATGGTGCTGGTTGCTGCTTCGTCCGCACGGTCGGCGGTAAAACAGGACCGTGCACGTTCCAGCGCCTTGGCTTCGAGTGCAAAGCCGCCGGACTGTCCCAATTGTTGCATGGCGCGTTTGACGTCTTCGCCTTGCCGGTCATAAAGGTCAAACAGCAGACGTTCAAAATTACTCGATACCTGAATGTCCATCGACGGGCTCATGGTCGGCGTGACCTTGCCCGTGTCGTAGCGGCCCGTGTTGAGCGCACGGGCCAGAATATCGTTCACGTTGGTTGCGACCAGAAGCCGGTCAATGGGCAGACCCATTTGGCGCGCAACGAAGCCTGCAAAAATGTCCCCGAAATTGCCGGTGGGCACGGAGAAGCTCACTTTGCGCTCAGGCGCGCCAAGCGCCACAGCGCTCGTGAAATAATAAACGATCTGGGCCATCACGCGGCCCCAATTGATAGAGTTCACACCCGCAAGGTGAAGCTCGTCGCGAAACGCCAGATCATTGAACATCGCTTTCACGAGCGCTTGGCAATCATCAAAACTGCCTTCAACCGCGATATTGTGGACATTAGCGTCGAGCACTGTTGTCATCTGTCGGCGTTGCACGTCTGACACGCGCCCCTTGGGGTGCATGATAAAAATGTCGATGGCGTCGCGCCCGCGAAAGGCTTCAATCGCGGCAGAACCCGTGTCTCCGGAGGTTGCCCCCACAATGGTGAGACGCTTGCCCTTCCCCTTCAACGCATGATCGAAGAGGCGCGCCAGGATTTGCATCGCCACATCTTTGAAGGCGAGCGTCGGCCCGTGGAACAATTCCATCACCCAGTCATTGTCGCCGATCTGACGGAGCGGCGCGACGGCCTTGTGATCGAAACTTGCATAGGCTTCTGTCAGCATGGTGCGAAGCGCCGGCGGCTTGATCGCGCCGCCTATAAAGGGCGTCATCACCCGCTCGGCCACTTCGACATAGGATTTGCCTGCGAAGCTCTTGATCTCGTCCATCGTGAGCGTCGGCCAGGTCTCGGGCACGTAAAGGCCGCCGTCGCGGGCGAGGCCCGTCAGCAATGCTGCTTCAAACTCAAGCGCGGGCGCGTCGCCACGCGTGCTCACATATTTCACACCAAAACTCCAGATTTGCGGGGCGTACCCTATCTGTGGGGGGCTGGCCCGACAAGTCTCTCCTCAGGCCCGGTCGGCCTGTTTCTGCGATTTCCTACCTATACGCCCTTGCGAGAGGTGAAAAGCGAAATAAATCACCACCAGGACGAGCCCGAGCCCATACCAGGTCAACGCATAATCGAGGTGATTATTGACGATGGTTACGTGCGAGGCACCGGGTTTTGGCCAGGCCTGTGGCTCAGTCTGGCCCTCCTCTCCCGCTTCCTCTTCAAAGTAGAGAGGCAGAAAGGGCGTTTCGCCGGTTAATGCCGCCATGCGGACCGTGTCCCGCGTGAACCAGATATTTGCGGCTTCATCATTCGCCGCGTCCAGCCTGCCCGGTACCTCCGGCACGCGAGCGCGAACATTGATCCGATCAGGCGGTGCCTTTCGTGCCTCCGCCTTGTCCTTGAGGGCCTGAGGGACAAAACCTCTGTTCACAATGACAAAGCGTCCATCGTCCAATTTGAACGGCGCAAAAACCAGATACCCGATCCCAAATTCATCGGAGGTTGTGAGCCAGTGAAACTCAACACCCGGCGTAAACGCACCCCTGATCTGGAAGCGGCGATATTCATCGTCGTCGGCCAAAGCCTCCCGCCCGAGGGGCACAGGGTCCGTGTTCAATCTCTCTTCGAGCTTGGCAATCACACCAAGCTTCCATTCAAGCCTTTGCAATTGCCAAGTCCCCAGCCACAGCAAAATGGGCAGGGAGAGAAGCACAAACACACTCGGCCACGGGGCGGGCCGAAAATAGGGATTGTCGGACAAGATCAGCATCTGCCCCTCATTCCTCCTCGCGGCGGCCTTCGCGGGCCTTGTGCTTGAACTGCTGCGCTATCAGCCAAGCCTTGAAAGGCGGCAGCAGGAGCAATGGCAGGAGGATGCAGAGCGGGAGCCACAGGGTTGCGTGCACCCAATAGGGGGGCTGGTAAGTCACTTCCGTGTAAAGCACGAGGGCCACAATGATGAAGCCTGCGATCATGATGATGAAGACCGCCGGACCATCACCGGAATCGACTTCGGAAAAATCAAGCTCGCATTGGTCACATTTGTCAGCGACCGACAGGAAGCTCTTGTAGAGCTTGCCCCGACCACAGCGCGGACAGCGGCGACGCAGACCG
This sequence comes from Parvibaculum sp., assembly GCA_040223265.1. Classification (GTDB taxonomy): domain Bacteria; phylum Pseudomonadota; class Alphaproteobacteria; order Parvibaculales; family Parvibaculaceae; genus Mf105b01. The sequence goes on from JAVKCY010000088.1 coordinate 23,294, forward strand.
ACGGAAAGCGAAGATTGTTGTCGATAGAAGCGGTCTTCCATTGTTTTTCCTTCGCTTGAGCAACCTGCCGTGTGTCTCAGTATACCCGTTTGAACAGGTAAGAGCTGCTGAACGCACGATGCCTGCTGAAAAAGTAAGGGCGGCAACCGCGTCGCGGTACCGCCCCTGTTTCAACTCTCGTCTCTACTCTCGTCTCAACTCTATGCACAGGCGGGCGACAGTGCGCCCGGCCACAATTTAGTGTGCAGCTGGTGTGCCCGCACCCCAGACATAGATGGCGGCAAACAGGAAAAGCCAAACCACGTCCACAAAGTGCCAGTACCAGGCCGCTGCCTCGAAGCCGAAATGGTGCTTCTCCGTGAAATGGCCCTTCAATGCCCGACCCAAACATACGGCCAGGAAGATCGTTCCGATCAGCACATGGAAACCATGGAAGCCTGTCGCCATGTAGAATGTGGCGCCATAAATATTGCCCGAGAAACCGAAAGCGGCGTGGGAATATTCGTAAACCTGCAGCGCTGTAAAGAGCGCACCCAGGATAACCGTCAGGATCAGGCCCTGTTTCAGGCCCTTGCGATCCCCGTGTTGAAGCGCGTGGTGCGCCCAGGTCACCGTTGTACCCGATGTCAGCAGGATCAGCGTGTTGATGAAAGGCAGATGCCATGGATCAAATGTCTCGATCCCGACCGGCGGCCAGACACCGCCTGTGGCGGCAACGCGCGCAACCTGTGCTGCCTCGCCTGTAAACAGGCTCGCATCGAAATACGCCCAGAACCATGCAACGAAGAACATCACTTCCGACGCAATGAACATGATCATGCCGTAGCGCAGGTGCAGCTGGACCACAGGCTTGTGGTCGCCGCCTTCCGCTTCGCGGATCACATCCCGCCACCAGGCGATCATTGTGTAAAGAATACCGACAAAGCCGATAATCATGGCCCAAGGCGATGCGCCGTCAAACCAGAATACAGCGCCCGCAGCGGCAACAAATGCCGATACGGAGCCTACAAACGGCCAAGGGCTCGGGTCTACCAGGTGGTAATCGTGTTTTGGTGCGTGGGCGTCTGCCATGTCCCCTCATCCTCAATTTTTAGAAGGCAACCCGCCTCCCGTTCAGTCAATTTCTACTGTCTTCTCGTTCTAATGCTTACTGGCTAATGGCGGCCCCTAGTTCGTCGCCGGTGCCTGATCCCGTTTCGGGTAAAACGTATAAGACAATGTGATGGTCTTCAAATGGTCCAGATGAGCATCGTCGCTGATTTCCGGATCGACAAAATAGGTGACCGGCATGTCGATAATCTGGCCCGGTTGCAGCACCTGTTCGGTGAAACAAAAACAATCGATCTTCGTGAAATAATAGCCCGCCTGTGGCGGTGTCACATTAAAGGTCGCCGTCCCCACCAGCACTTCGTCAGAAAGGTTCTCAGCCTGGTAAAAGGCGAGCCCTGTCTCCCCGATTTTAATTTCCTGCGACACTTCCACCGGACGGAACGCCCAATTGAGACCTGTGTTCACATTGCTGTCGAAGCGGATGGTCATTGTCCGGTCCAGCACTGTCGTAGGCGCAATATCTGCGGAACTCGTCGTCCCTCCATAGCCTGTCACCTGACAGAACAACCTATAGAGAGGCACAGCAGCAAATGAGACACCGACCATTGCAGCAACAAGCGCCAGCAAGGCGAGCGCAAGATTTCGGCGATGGCGACGGGCGCCCGCGCTCTCGAAATCCGTATGTGCACTCATCGCCATAATTGCTTCAATCCTTTGCCGTCAGAGTGGACGGTTCATCACATTTGCGCCGAGTTTGACCAATGTCACGGCAAATACCAGTACCATAAATCCGATCAATGCCCAGGCCATCGCCTTGGACCGTGAGCGACGCTCTTTCAGCATCTCTTCCGTCCATTCAGGCCGTTCAATTTCGTAGCGTTTGCTCTCATCCATCGGTGCGATCCTTCAGATCAGGGCTACTGGTACGAAGAGGCCAGCTACCTGCTCCACCAGCAAAAGCGCAAAAAGCATGAACAGGTAGAAAATTGAAAAGCCGAAAAGACGCTTGGCGCGCGCGTCGCTCTTGTCTTCGTCCCCTGCTTCACCTGTCAACCAGACCTGCCAGGCAAGTGTCAGGAAGACGAGGCCGAGCACAATGGCAGAGCCGCCATAAATCGCACCAGCAAAACCAAGCGCGACGGGTGCCAACGTGACCGGGACCAACAGCAGCGAATAAATCAGGATCTGTTTGCGTGTCTCACGCTTGCCCGCCACCACTGGCAACATCGGCACGTTCACCTCTTCATAGTCACCGCGGCGATAAAGCGCCAAGGCCCAGAAATGAGGCGGCGTCCACATGAAGATGATGAGAAAGAGAACAATCGACTCCAGCGACACGGAACCCGTGACGGCTGCCCAGCCGATCATGGGCGGAAATGCGCCTGCAGCTCCACCGATCACAATGTTCTGCGGTGTGCGGCGCTTCAACCACATTGTGTAAACAAAGATGTAAAAGCCGATGGTGATCGCAAGCAGTGCGGCGGCTGTGTAGTTTACAAAGAGGCCCATGGCCACAACAGAGGCAACAGAGAGCGTTGCGCCGAACCCGAGCGCCTCGCCCGCGTTTACCCGACCTTGCGGAATGGGGCGAGAGGTTGTGCGGGCCATACGCGCATCAATGTCGGCGTCGTACCACATGTTCAACGCACCGGAGGCGCCTGCGCCCACTGCGATGCACAACAAGGCAGCAAAACCGATCACGGGATGGATAGAACCAGGGGCGACCACAATGCCAACCAGCCCGGTGAAAACAACAAGCGACATGACCCGCGGTTTCAAGAGCTCAAAAAAATCGCGCGCGGACCCGGTGTTCGGATGCGTAGCCTCTGGCGATTTTGTCGATGCGATTGAAATGTCCGACATATGGGTAATGACCTTTTGGGAATTCAGGAACTCAGAAACTTAACAAGCAAGCCGTCCCGCCCGATCAAAACCGGGCGGGACAAAGCGGATTATTTGATCCGCGGCAGTTCGTTGAACTGGTGGAACGGCGGTGGAGACGACAATGTCCATTCCAGCGTCGTTGCGCCTTCACCCCATGGGTTGTCAGCCGCTTTCTGCTTGCGGACGAAGGCCATTGCCAAGCCGAACAGGAAGACAAGAACCGAGAAGGCCGTGAGGTATGACCCCCAGCTCGCAACCGCGTTCCAGCCGGCAAAGGCGTCCGGATAGTCCACATAACGGCGTGGCATGCCCTGACGACCGAGGAAGTGCATTGGGAAGAACACGAGGTTCACACCAATAAACATCAGCCAGAAATGCGTTTTCGCAATGGCTTCCGAATACATGTAGCCGGAGATTTTAGGGAACCAGTAGTACCAGGCTCCAAAAATTGCGAACACAGCACCAAGCGAGAGCACATAGTGGAAGTGAGCCACAACGTAGTAGGTGTCGTGGTAAGCACGGTCCACACCCGCATTAGCAAGCACCACACCTGTCACACCACCAACGGTGAACAGGAAGATGAAGCCAATCGCCCAGAGCATGGGTGATTTGAACTCGATGGAGCCGCCCCACATGGTCGCGATCCAGGAGAAGATCTTCACGCCTGTCGGCACGGCAATCACCATGGTTGCAGCGACGAAGTAGGCTTGCGTGTCCACATCAAGGCCCACGGTGTACATGTGGTGAGCCCAAACGATGAAGCCCACAACGCCAATGGCGACCATTGCATAGGCCATGCCGAGATAACCGAACACGGGTTTGCGCGAGAATGTGGAGATGATGTGGCTCACGATCCCGAAGCCTGGGAGGATGAGAATATACACTTCCGGGTGACCGAAGAACCAGAACAGGTGCTGGAAGAGGATCGGATCACCGCCGCCTGCCGGATCAAAGAAGGTCGTGCCAAAATTACGGTCGGTGAGCAACATGGTGATGCCGCCAGCGAGCACTGGCAAAGACAGAAGCAGCAGGAATGCTGTGACCAGAACGGACCAGACGAAGAGCGGCATCTTGTGCAGCGTCATGCCTGGTGCGCGCATGTTCAGAATGGTGGTGATGAAGTTGATGGCACCAAGGATTGATGACGCACCCGCCAAATGAAGCGAGAGGATGGCAAAGTCCATCGCAGGACCAGGCTGGCCTGTCGTTGAAAGCGGTGCGTAAATCGTCCAGCCACCGCCAACACCGTTATAACCTGTCGGGCCTTCAACAAACATCGACATCACAAGCAAAGCAATCGCAGCTGGCAACAGCCAGAACGAGATGTTGTTCATGCGCGGGAAGGCCATGTCTGGCGCACCGATCATGAGCGGCACAAACCAGTTACCATAACCACCGATCATGGCAGGCATCACCATGAAGAAGATCATGATGAGCGCATGCGCCGTGGTGAACACATTGAACATGTGCGCGTCACCAAAGAACTGCATGCCGGGCTCATGAAGCTCCATGCGCATGCCAATTGAGAGTGCGCCACCCAATAGACCCATCAAAATCGCGAAGATGAGATACATCGTCCCGATATCTTTGTGGTTGGTGGAATAGACGTATCTTTTCCATCCGGTTGGATGATGGTCGTGATCGGCGTGAGCGCCTGCAGCTGCACCGGCCATGTCTCTACCCCTTATTCTAATCTTCTTCGTTAAATCAAAACCGACAATGACGCGCTTTGTTTAGCGCGCCACACCGGCAACCTGAACAGCAGCCGGGGCGGCGGCATATTCTTCCTTCGCCCACAGGAGCCATTCGGCATATTCTTCATCTGTCACGACCTTGACCGTGATCGGCATGAAAGCGTGGTTGATGCCGCAAAGCTCGGAACACTGACCGTAATAGGTGCCGACTTGAGTGGCGCGGAACCATGTTTCATTAAGACGACCGGGTACAGCGTCCATCTTCACACCGAAAGATGGGATGGCCCACGCATGGATCACATCTTCTGCGGTGATGATAAGGCGCACTGTCTTGTTGACGGGAACAACAACATCTGTATCTGTCGTCAAAAGCCGTGGTTGGCCAGGCTTCAACTCGTCATCAGCAACCATCAGGCTTTCAAAAGCGACATCCTCATCTGGATATTCGTAGCCCCAGTACCATTGATAGCCGATTGCCTTGATCGTGAGATCAGCTTCCGGCACGACCATCTGCTTGTAAAGCAAACGGAAAGACGGGATCGCGATCATCACCAGGATCAGGATCGGAACAACCGTCCAGATCACTTCGATCGCGGTGTTGTGGGTGGTCTTGGATGGCACTGGATTGGCCTTCGCGTTGAAGCGGATCATGATGATCAGCAGCAGTACCAGAACGAAAATCGAAATCACTGTGATCAAGATAAGCAGCAAATTGTCGAATTGGACGAGATCATCCATGACCGGGCTCGCCGAGTCCTGGAACCCCATTGCCCAATCTGTTGGCTGGCCCGCTGCGGCAAATGCTTCGTTCACAAACCCGCCCGTAAGGCCGGCTGCAATGGCGGCGACAGTCGCCGCGATAAGTGTCGTCAAGCGCATTCCTGTGCCTAGCTCCTCACATCAATTGCTTGTGGCGCTAGCACTGGCCAGCTGCCCCCTCCGACAGACCATGTCACCCGTAAAAATCGGCTGATCACGCCCTGAACAATTACTTCCTGCGCGTCAAAAACCATAATCAGCCAGCGCCCGCAAGCAGTGCGTATCAGAAAATGGAAAACAGGCCGCTTTTTAGCGACCTCAAGACAGGCTTTTCGCCCGTCTGCCCCCTCCCCGACCTCAATGGCACTGCAAGCCGCCGCCCGAAAGGCGTTTGAGTCGCCTTACAGTATAACGGGTGCGGAGCATATGTAGAGAAATATGGCAGCGGATCCCCCTTTTGCGCGACGTTTTGCCACGCCACATGCGGCAGCGTGGCACGTTCACTCCAAAAACCTGAATAAATTTATGGCTTTAGAGGGTTCGAAGAGAAGGTGCCGGAGCGTGCGATTCGGTTTAGACTTGTGTCCGTTACGCATTTTCCGGGGCAAGGTCTCCCGGTTAGCTGGTCGGGGAATCGGAGGTCGTGTTCCATGCGAGATGAAGCGCTTATCCATTTTCACTATGGGCGGCACATATCTGCCGGTATCCATCTTCATGCCAATGGCGCTGCCGCGCCGGACCTGATCAGCGAGGCGGCCCCCTATCTTGACCCGAAAGTGCCAGGCCGTTGCGTTGTGGGCTTCTGTGCTGCGCATCCCGCCGCGGTTGATGATGTAAGCAATGCGCCGCCGCTCGGCTGGCAAGACTGGCAGTTTAAAGAGTGGGATGCCTGGTTTGGCCGGATAAATGGCGTTTTTCTGGTCGATCTCAAACAATTGAAGGTCACGCAGTTTCCACTTTATTCATGTGCGCCCCAGATAGTGCGATGTGACCTGTCCGCGCTTCCCGGCCGTCTTGCTCCTGTCGAAAGCTGGGCCCCCGTCGAGAGCTGGCTTGTAAAAAACTGAAAATAAATTCATTTCTTCCTTTCCCTTGGAGTCCCTGATGAGCCAATCCCAATCCCCGAGCGACAATGCTGGCGACCTCTTTTTCGAACCGGCAGGCCTTGACCGTTCGCGGGTAGAGCGTCTGGTCGACAATACGCTCGCCTCTGCCGACGATGGGGAGCTGTTCCTGGAATATCGCCTGTCGGAGGCATTGGCTTTTGACGACGGGCGGCTGAAAACGGCGACCTATGACACGAGCCAGGGGTTCGGGTTGCGCTGTGTCGCAGGCGAAGCGACGGGCTATGCCCATTCCTCTGACATGTCAGAGGCTGCGCTCCTGAGAGCGTCGGACGCGGTGCAGGCCGTGAAACGCGGTTATGGCGGCACGCTGGCCGATGGGCCCGTCCGCACCAATCGGCAGCTTTATGGCAATGAGAACCCGCTTGGCAGCCAGACCTTTGAGGAGAAAGTAAAACTCCTTCAGGAAATTGATGCCTATGCACGGGCAAAGGACCCCCGTGTCCGTCAGGTCACGGCCTCGCTTGCGGGGGAATGGCAAGCAGTCGAGATCATCCGATCCGGCGGGGAGATCGTGCGGGATGTGCGCCCACTCGTCCGGGTCAATGTCTCCGTCGTGGTGGGCGACGGCGACCGGCAGGAAAGCGGCTCCCACGGCGTGGGTGGGCGACAAGGCTATGAAGCCTGGATCAGCCCCGACAAGTGGCGCGGACAGGTGGACGAAGCGCTGCGCCAGGCGCTTGTTAATCTCGACAGTGTTCCGGCACCTGCGGGGGAGATGGAAGTGGTGCTTGGCCCGGGTTGGCCCGGTATCCTCTTGCATGAAGCCATCGGTCACGGGCTTGAAGGTGATTTCAACCGCAAGAAGACGAGCGCATTTGCCGGTCTGCTTGGTCAGCGTGTCGCCTCTCCCGGTGTGACGGTGGTGGATGATGGCACGCTTGCGAGGCGGCGCGGCTCCCTCACGGTAGATGACGAGGGCACACCCACTTCCAATACTGTGCTGATCGAAGACGGTATACTCAAAGGTTATATGCAGGACCGGATGAACGCGCGGCTCATGGGTATGGCGGCGACAGGTAATGGACGACGGGAAAGCTTTGCGCATCAGCCCATGCCGCGCATGACCAACACTTACATGCTGGCGGGCGACCGCGACCCGAAGGAAATTCTGGCGAGCGTCAAGAAGGGTCTCTATGCGGTCTCCTTTGGCGGCGGGCAGGTGGATATCACGTCGGGCAAGTTCGTCTTCACCGTCACGGAAGCCTATATGGTCGAGAATGGCAAAATCGGCGCGCCGGTGAAAGGTGCCACGCTCATTGGCAACGGGCCGGACGTGCTCACCAAGGTTTCAATGATCGGCAATGATCTTGAGCTTGATGCGGGTATCGGCACGTGCGGCAAGGGTGGTCAGGGTGTGCCGGTTGGTGTCGGGCAACCAACACTGAAACTCAGTGGACTGACGGTTGGCGGCACGGCGGCTTAGCAATGTAACGCAAGGAGCCACGGTCATGACACAAAAACTCATTACCCTCGGTGGCGGGTTCCTGCTCGCGGTGCTTTGGTTTGATCTCATGTTCGATGTGCAGGTATGGCCGCATTGGGGGGCGGAGACCCTGCCGGAGGACGCCCTTGTCTCCATCGCCACCTATTACGCCCGTGTGACGACTGCGGCCGCGCCGATGAACCTTCTCGTGGGGGGTGTAATGTTTCTCACGATTGGCGCAGTGATCCATAACCTCTTCAGGGGAGAGCACAGGCTCTGGGTGCGCGTTGGCACACTGGTTTTGGTGAGTGTTCCAGTTATTGCCGCGCAACTGGTGATCTTTCCCGGTGCCAAACAACTTGCCACACGAGCTGACACACTCGCCGTGCAGACGGCACTGGCGAATGCGATTTTCACCGCGCATGTCGTCTGCTTTGCGGCGATCGCGCTCATGCTTGCTTTGCAGTTTCTTCCCACGCGCAAAACCTGGCAGGCTTATGCCCCTCTTGATGCGGAGATGCGCTTGCTCCTAAGACGTGCGAGATAATCCGCTCCCTCCTGATCTGATGCGATGGTGATCAGTTTCGCCTGTCCACCGAAATTTCTTAGTCCCTCATATATTGAAGGTAGGGACCGTTTCTCGTAATTCCAGACCCATTTCAGGAAGTCGAGATCAAACCGCTCCGGGCAGCCTTCAGCAAGGTCTGGTCTTACGCGCCCATAATGCTTCAGCGTGCGCAGGAGCACACGGGCGATGTAGAGCCAGCGCGGGCGGGTGATGAGGAAGATCGTGTCGGCACGGGGCATGCGAATGTGGAAGCTTGCGGAATAGCCGCCTTCCATAATCCAGGTGTCGCGGGCGACGAGTCCCTCCACCTTTTGAAGCCATTCCGCCTCGGGCGTTTCCACCCAGCCGGGCTTCCAGTATTGCTGGTCAAGATGAATGAGGGGGAGCCCTGTGCGGGCTGCGAGCGCGGTTGCGAAGGTGGACTTGCCAGCCCCGCTTGGACCGATCACGAGAACGCGTTTCATCTGTCCCTCCCTCCGTCAAACGGGAAGGCGGTTCTAGGCTCCGTTCACGGACAGGTCAAGATGCTATGTCGCTTAGAAGCTAGAACGCGTACTCATCATAGATGGGTTTTACACTTCCCTTCCAGCGGCCATGATAGGCATCGAGTTGGTCTTCCGCGCGGGTTTTGCCGCGGTCGAGAATGTCTTCAAGACCGGAGAGAAAGATCGTCTCATCAGCACCGGTGCCATCGCTCCTCGCGCGGGCCTTCAGGCCTGCCCGGCTCATGTCCACCATTTCGCGGGCAATCTCGTGCAGCTTCCGACGGCCAATGCGCGCGTTCAGCCCCTGTTTGGGTACATCCCAGCGCAATTGTTCGCGCTCGTCTGGCGTCCAGTCTTTCACCATGTCCCATGCGGCGTCCAGCACGCCCCCGTCGTAGAGGAGACCAACCCAGGTTGCAGGCATCGTGCAGATCGTGTTCCACGGGCCTGAATCGGCACCACGCATCTCCATATATTTTTTGATGCGCACTTCGGGGAAGCAGGTGGTGAGATGGTTCGACCAATCACCGATTGTCGGCATCTGACCTTCAAAGCCCTCCAGTTTGCCCACCATAAAATCTCGGAAGCTCTTGCCGGAGACATCGTGATATTTTCCGTCCCGATAGACAAAGTACATCGGCACGTCGAGGGCATAGTCCACATAGCGCTCGTAACCGAAGCCGCTTTCAAAGACGAAGGGCACCATGCCGGTGCGCGCCTTGTCTGTATCTGTCCAGACATGGGATCGATAAGAGAGATATCCGTTGGGTTTGCCTTCAGTGAAAGGCGAATTGGCAAACAGGGCGGTCGTCACAGGCTGAAGCGCCACAGAGGTGCGGAACTTCTTGACCATGTCGTTTTCTGAAGACCAGTCCAGGTTCACCTGCACCGTGCAGGAGCGGTACATCATGTCGAGCCCCATGGTCCCGACCTTCTTCATGTACTCGGTCATGATCTTGTAGCGGCCCTTTGGCATGACCGGGGTTTCTTCGCGGGTCCATTCCGGTGAAAAGCCTGTGCCCAAAAAGTGGATGCCCAGTTCGCCACCGACTTCTTTCACCTGCGCCAGATGGTCATGCACTTCCGCGCAAGTCTGGTGCAGCATTTCAAGCGGTGCGCCTGACAGCTCAAACTGACCGCCGGGTTCAAGAGAGACATTGGCCATCGTATCCTCGCAGGACAGGCCGATGATCGTTTCACCTTCATAGACCGGTGCCCAGCCGAAGCGGATCATGCCTTCCAGCAGTGCGCGGATGCCATCCGGGCCGCCATAGGGCACGGGGCGGTGGGTGCCCGGACGGAAGGGAAACTTCTCATGCTCTGTGCCGATGCGCCAGTCAGCCTTGGGCTTCTCGCCGCTCTCAATATAGGCAACGAGGTCATCATAGCCGGAAATAGGGTCTGCGCCCGCCACCAGGATGCTCATATTTCCAGCCCTTCTGTCCTTTGCGGACTTATCTGTTTGTACTCCAACCGCTCCGCTTGGCGGATACGAACGCATTCGGGAAAGTGTGTTGCCTATCGTCCCGATGCGGTCCTCCCGATGTAAGGGGCAACCTTACCAACCACAAGGTTTTATCTGCACGCTTTTTCATTTCGTGATCAGGGCAGTGGAAACGGTGCGGTTTCCCGACTTTCAAGGGGCCCAATCGCCGAGGAGGAGCTGGATGATGGCAAGGGCGGCCACAGCGGCGGTATCTGCTCGCATGATGCGGGGACCGAGCGAGAGGGGGACCGTGTCGGCACGGGCCAGCAATTGCTCCCGCTCATGGGGTGAAAAGCCCCCTTCAGGGCCGATCAGGATGGCGAAAGGCTCGCCTTTTCCCTCTGCCCGCCCCTCTGCCCGTAGCGTGTTCAGCGTGTCGAGGACACCACCCTGGGGTGCGGCTTCATCACAAAAGACGATCCGGCGGTCAGGCGCGATGTCCGCCCATTGATCCAGAAGCTTTGAGAGGTGGAGAGGCTCGGAAATCTCCGGCACGCTGAGGAGGCCGCATTGCTCCGCCGCTTCAATCGCGTTGGCGCGGAGCCGTTCTTCTTTCACCCGGCCGACATTGGTGCGGTGCGTCATGACGGGCATGATCCGGGCGGCCCCCATCTCCACCGCTTTCTGCACCATGAAATCGAGCCGGGCGCGTTTCACAGGTGCGAACAGAAGCCAGATGTCCGGCAGGCTGTCTTGCTCGCGGGTCTGCGTTTGCAATGCCACAAGGCAGGTTTTCTTTTTAACGTCGGCGAGTTCACCCTGCCATTCCCCATCGCGCCCGTTGAACAGGCGAATGCTGTCGCCCGCTTTCAGGCGCATGACATTCAACAGATAATGGCACTGCTCCGGCGATGGCACGATCCCGAGCCCGGTGCCCAGATCCGCTTCGACGTACAGTCGTACTTTTCCTGTGCCGCAATTGTCAGGCGTGCTGTCTGTCTCATCTGTGTCTCGCACTTTGGTCATGGGCTTGTTATAGAGGATGGCACCCATGATTTAAGCGAAAAATCTCGCTCGCCTCGCATAAAGTATTGCCATGACTAACCAACCTCGACCTGACAAGAAAGTGGCTGACCAGAAAGTGGCAGATGCCGCCGCTGACAATTGGGTTGATGCTTATGCGCCACCGCGTTTTAAGCCCTACCTCAAGCTGATGCGGGCGGACCGCCCGGTGGGCACATGGCTGCTGCTGTGGCCGTGTCTGTGGTCCATCGCCCTTGCGGCACCGCTCGGCGAGGGGTGGTCGGTGCTTCCCTTATTGCTTCTGCCGGAACCCTGGACGCTCTTTCTCTTTGCCGTTGGGGCGTTTGTCATGCGGGGCGCGGGGTGCACGATCAATGACATTCTGGATCACGAGTTTGACGCAAAGGTCGCGCGAACCAGATCGCGACCCATCCCGTCCGGTGCGGTCAGTGTCAAACAAGCCTTCTGGTTTCTCGGGTTTCTTTGCCTGCTTGGGCTCATGATCCTTGTGCAGTTCAATCTCTTCACCATCATGCTGGGCGCAGCGTCGCTGGTGCTGGTCGGGCTCTATCCCCTTGCCAAAAGGGTTACATATTGGCCGCAAGCGGTGCTGGGACTGACATTCAATTGGGGGGCACTGCTTGGGTGGGCAGCCGTCAGCGGCTCACTCGCCTGGCCACCGGTTTTTCTCTATCTCGGCGGGATCTGTTGGACCATCGGCTATGACACGATTTATGGGCACCAGGACAAGGAAGATGATGCACTGCTCGGACTCAAATCCACCTCGCTCAAGTTCGGCGAAAAAACCAAGCCGTGGCTTTACCTCTTTTATGGTGGCGCCATCACGTTCTTCGGGTTAGCGGGCCTGACGGCTGCTATCGGCTGGATTTTCTATGTCGGCCTTGCGATTGGTGGTTGGCACCTGATGCGCCAGGTGCGCCGGACAGATATTGATAATCCGGCGCGATGCCTCGCCATCTTCAAGTCAAACAGGGATTTTGGCGTGATCCTGTTTGCCGCGATTGTCGCCGGCACGCTCGGCTCTGGCTTGCTTTAACCGGCGGTTTACCACGCACCTTTTTGTCGCACCCCTGGAATACCTTTGCTGCACGGGGCGCCCTTGCATCCTTTTGCGTCGCACCATACATATTGCACCGCAACAACGAGAGTGCTCCACGATCATACCGATCGCGCGGTGGCGTCGTTTACGGCATGTCATCACAGACGTGTCTCTTCAGATAAAGGAGTGAGCCATGTTCAAACAATGGTTCCATAGTGCAGCGATTGCTGCGGGCCTGTTCTCCGGGATGCCTTATTGGCGCGAAGAAGCGCTCCGCACCCGTGGCAATCCAGATGCCCTGCCTAAAAAGGCTCAATAACCGCCCCCAAATCAGGGCGTTCACTCGACCTTTGCAATATTCGAACCCCGGTTCATTCTTTGATCCGGGGTTTTTGCTGTCCGGTTGCAGAGGCTCCCTGATCCAGGCTTGATGTGGACCTGATCATGACCTGGCTGATTTTCCCCACAAACACGTCGTTCACATATAGCTTCTTTCCTTTGAACTATGGTTCATTTCTTACCATCACCCAAAGCCTCCCTTTGGGAAAGCTCCGATTGGTCTTTCACCACACTATTGTCCAAAATCTCATGAATCGCAGTTCATAGGATGCTTGACGCCTGAAAATGAATCTGCTTTCATTCCGCGAGGCATGGTCCGCGTGGCAATTTGAGCGCGGCGGCGTTACGAATCCGGCTCTACGTTGCTTAAGAATGAAATCGAGTTCAAAATATGGCCTACCGTCAGACCGATAATGTTGCCCAGCGGCTCGCCGAAAACCGGCAGAAAATCCTGTCTGCCGCTCGCGCATTGGTCGCAGACGGCGGATTTGCAAAGGCGCAAATTACAGCGGTCGCCAAAAATGCCGGGCTCGCGACGGGTACACTTTACCGGTATTTTCCCTCAAAGGATGACCTTTGCCGCCAGGTGTTCCGCGAAGTGTCTGCGCGCGAGATGAACCTGTTGGCCGGTATTGCCGCCAGCAACCGCCCGGCGCTCGACCGGCTCGACCTTATCTTGCGGACGTTTTCGGGCCGCGCGCTTAAAAACCGCCGCCTTGCCTACGCGCTCCTCGCGGAGCCTCTGGACCTTGCCCTGACGGAGGAACGCACAAGGTTCCGCAAAACCCATGCGGCGATTTTTGCCCGGGTGATTGAGGATGCGATTTCGGAAGGTGCGATCCGACCCTGTGATGCCAAGTTCGCCTCGGCTTGTTTTGCCGGTGCGATTCCCACGGCGCTCACCGGGCCGCTGGCCCCTGTTGCTGGTGACATGAGCGCTGATGACGTGCTCCAGGAGATCGTTCGATTTTGCTTCGGCGCGATTGGTGCAACGCCTCCCGTTCATCGCAAGGCTGTCAATGCCGACACCAAATCAAATACAAACGGGGAGTTGCATCCATGAGCTCGCAGGCACTCACACGGATCAAGGCACAGGACTATCTGACCAACGAACAGATTGCGATTGTGCGCGAAAGTTCCGACTGGAAGGGACTTTGGCTCATCCTTCATTGCTGGGGCACAATCTTCGCTGCGATGGCACTGTTTGTTGCCTTTCCCAATCCGCTCACCTTTGTTTTGGCGGTGATGGTTATTGGTGCGCGGCAACTGGGTCTGGCCATCCTTATGCATGACGCATCGCATGGTGTTTTGTGCAAGACGCCCTGGCTCAACAAATTTGCCGGTGAATGGTTGGTTGGTCATCCCATGCTCGCAGACGTGTGGATCTATCGACGCTATCACCTGAAACATCATGGCTATACACAACAGCCCGAAGATCCGGACCTCATTCTATCTGCGCCCTTCCCCATTACATGGAAGAGCTTCAAACGGAAAATGTGGCGGGATATTTCAGGCCAGACCGGATACCAGCAACGCAAGGCGCAAATCAAGAATGCGCTCGGTACGCCTGGCGCGCGTGTTACGGAGCGGGCCCAAACCTATTGGTCAAAACTCGGGCGCCCAACGGTCTCCCATCTTATTCTGTTGGCCGGTCTCACGGCTGTTGGCCACTGGTATCTCTATTTCCTGCTTTGGCTCGTACCCTTTCTTACCTGGCACCAATTGATCACACGGGTGCGCAACATTGCCGAGCATGCGATGGTGCCTGAAAACAATAATGTGTTCCGTTCATCTCGCACGACCCTTCTCAATCCGCTGGAGCGTGCGCTGTTCGGCCCCTATTTTGTCAACTATCATGTTGAGCATCATCTGATGATGTGGATCCCCTGTTACAATCTGCCAAAGACCCGCGCGTTCCTCATCGCCAATGGTCATGAAGACAAGATTGAAACGATGAAGGGGTATTGGAGCGTCATCAAAATGGCGACATCCAAACCGAATGATCAGGACCAACCCGGCAAACTGGTTCACAATACGCGCAGGCGCGTTGCCGGCATTGTTTCAGAAGGCTTTGAAACTGCAAACTGATCCGCTCACGGCCCGCATTCTGGATCCGGTCACTTTCATCCGGACGCACACAGCACTGCATGAGCCACCTCTTGTGCCGGAGCTGCGTCTCCATCTTGCGACCGAAAGCGATGCGCTTTGGCGGATGAGTGAAGAAGATCTGACGTTGACTGGCCTGCCCGCCCCGTTCTGGGCTTTTGCGTGGGCGGGCGGACAGGCCCTCGCGCGCTACATTCTTGACAATCCCACTCTCGCCAAGGGTAAACGCGTACTCGACTTTGGCTCAGGGTCCGGCATCGTCGGGCTTGCAGCAATGAAAGCGGGTGCGGCCCATGTTGTGGCTGCCGACATTGATCCGTTTGCTGCCGCCGCAGTGACCTTGAATGCGAAAGCAAACGGTGTCGCGGTGACGGCCATTACAGACAATCTCATTGGCACTACAGGTGATTGGGATTGCGTGTTTGTAGGCGACATGTGCTACGAGCAGCCCTTGGCATCCGAGATTGAGAACTGGCTTCGTGATCTCTCTGCGCGCGGGGCATCCGTCCTAATCGGCGATCCGGGACGCACGTATCTTCCCAAAGCTGTGCTTGAGAAGCTCACCGCATACGCTGTCAAAACCTCGCGGGCGCTGGAAGATACAGATGTAAGGAGCACGTCTGTCTGGCAATTCATCACCTAGCTTGCGCCGAGCCCGCTTTCACTTCTCCCCGATTTTTCACCCAGCTTCTCAGCCCTCGTGTTTTTGGACTTGCAATCCGCTTATTTAGTACATATATGAACTAAAATGATTTTGGAGGCGAACCGCTTGTCCCGACAACCCCGCCTATTTCATTTGATGCAGCTTGCGCACCGGGCGCTCTTCAGAGCGGCAGATCAGACCTTGCAGACGGAGCTTGGTGTCAGTGCTGTCCAGCAAGGGGCGCTGTTTGTGATTGGCAAGACGGAACCCTGCCACCCGTCCGCCATCGCAAAGGCGCTCGACATGAACAAGTCAGCGGTGACAACCCTTCTCACCCGTCTGGAAGACGCTGGCTTTGTCCGTCGCATGGCCGATCCCGATGATGGCCGCGCGCAGCTTGTGGAGCTCACAGACAAAGGCCGTCAAACAATCATAGCTTCTGTCCCTTACACGAAAGCTGCCAATGCCCAGCTTCTCGAAGGCTTTTCGGTCGCCGAGATTTCTACCATTGAGCGATTTCTGACGCAGGTTATCGAGCGTTCAGCCCGCGCCGCGTCCACCCTTCAAAAACCTACCCCCTAAAGGAGACAAAAATGATCACAAGCTCGGAACATATTCTTGTTGACCGGACCGGCAGTGTTTTGACGCTAACGATGAACCGGCCTGAGAAAAAGAATGCGCTTACGCAAGAAATGTATGCAACCCTTGCCGACAATGTGGTCGCCGCACAATCCGATCCCGATATTCGTGTTGTCGTACTCTCCGGCACTGCCGACAGCTTCACCGCGGGCAATGATCTGGGTGATTTTGCCGGTGGTTCGGCTAAGGACAGGCAGGAGAATGAGTTGCCGCCTGTTGGCCGGTTTCTCCGCGCCATTCTTGAGGCGGAAAAACCACTGGTTGCAGCCGTCAATGGGCTCGCCGTCGGTGTAGGCGTCACCATGCTGCTGCATTGTGATCTGGTTTATGCGTCCCCGAATGCCACTTTCAAAACACCGTTCGTCGATCTGGGCCTCGTGCCGGAAGCGGGGTCAAGCCTGCTTATGCCCCGTCTAATCGGGCAGCAGAGGGCAAATGAGCTTCTGCTGCTTGGCAAGAAGATCGATGCCACCGAGGCAGAGCGTATCGGCCTGATTGCGGGCGTTATCAGTGCTGAAGCGCTGCGTGAAGAGGTGGCCCAAATCGCCGCAACACTTGCAGCACGCGCACCAAATGCGATGAAGCTCACAAAATCGCTGATCAAACACGAACGGGATAATGTCGCACAGCAAATGGCTGATGAAAGCGTGCATTTCTCTGCGCAATTGCAGACGGCTGAATTTGCCGAAGCTGCCATGGCGTTTGCCGAGCGCCGCCCGGCTGACTTCTCAAAACTCTGAGATCAATAGGCGTGTGGCCTTGTGCCAGACACCCGGTCGCTCCATTGCCGGGGGCGGCCGGTAAAACCAAAGCTCATGGGCCTGCGCCAGGTAAGCGGGCTTGCACCGCGATGTGGCTGCACCGGTAAAAGGGCTACCTGCCCCATCCGGTCCGTGGCTTCGCGCACAATGCCCTGCCGGTCTTCCACGAGAAGCGGCAGACCCAAAACCTGCGACCAGGACCGCCAGCGCGCGCCAGCGTCTGCCCCATCGAACGAGGCATGCAATATGACACTCTTACCTGGCTCTGGATGATGCAGCTCCACCAATATGACGGGGGCATCGGGGTTCCGGTCCTTATAGGCCACCACCAATGCGATGCCGTCATAGTCAGCAATGGATGCTTCCCAATCCCAGACACCAAAAGGCGGCGAGCTGTCTTGCACCTTGACCCGGTCGCGGTAGATGGTTGCATAGCGCAGGAAACCGGCCATCCGGCGCCAAAGTGGCTGATGTGGCACGGTCAGGCTTGCAGGCAAACGGAACGGATCTGCATCCAGCGTGCCCGACACCCAGCGGCGTCTGTTGGTCTCGCGATGCTTGCTAATGCCCTTCATTACGCAACAAATCTCCTGGACGCGCTCGTGGACACTTTGTGCCCGATACCGTTACAGGTCGCAGCATAGACAGGCTTTGCTTTCCATCTCTTTAACAGCCGTCTGTGATATGGACACAATGTTGAAGGGCCTGATGACGGGGACCATGCTAGATGACGGGGGCCGTGCTAGATTTAGCTTCAAATTTTCGAATCAAGTCGTGCCGACCGGAG
>JAVKCY010000089.1:0-17821 GCA_040223265.1 Parvibaculum sp.
CGCCAACGGCAAGGTACTGCGGCGAAAACTGGCCAAAGACCACGCACGGATTTGACGGCCGTTAGATCGATTGCCCGTCATCAATCGTTATAACAGACCCTGTCATCAGTCGGCCTTGTTTGCCTGCCAACAGCAAGATCATTCCGTCAAGATCGCTTTCCAAACCCAGCCGTCTCCGTGGCCAGGATTTGATCTGCTTTTGACCGCCTTCGGTTTCAAACCATTCGGAGTTGAGCTCGGTTTCGATGAAACCCGGACAAATCGCGTTTACATTGATCTTGTGTCGCGCCCATTCATGCGCAAGAGATCTGGTCATCATGGCGACAGCTGCTTTCGACATGCAGTATGTGGCAAGCCCTGGCAAAACAGTGTGGGCGCCGATGGACGCCACATTGATAATGTTGCCCCCCTCACCGCGGGCAATCATTTTCGCCCCTACCCGGGTCGCCATAAAAAAAGCACCGCGCATGTTGGTATTCATGATGCGATCAAAATCCTCAGGCGTCAGATCGACGGCACTTGCCTGAACATTCATCCCGGCATTGTTGATAAGAATATCAATCCCACCAAACTCTGTCTCCACTTCGGCGACACAAGCGTCAATGGAAGCAATATCTGTGACATCAAGGGCAACAGGCAGTGCACGCACACCCATGGCCTCAATCTCTTTCGTGAGAGCCTCCAGCCGGTCAATGCGGCGACCGGTGAGAACGACGGACGCCCCGGCATTGGCGAGGATCTGGGCAAAGCGTTTCCCCAGGCCGCTTGTCGTCCCGGTGACGAGGGCAACCTTGCCGGACAAGTCTTGTGATGCAGGGGGTGTAAACGTCATTTTGCCTCTCCAATATCAATTTCGGGCATCCTAGGGGTGAAAACGCCGCCGTCAAGCAAAGGTGATGACGCAAATTTTGCGCCCCGGCTCATCTCGGCGCATACTGCACTCACACACATATTTGATGCCCTGAACCAATGAGGCGCAACAACATGCAAATTGACGTTATCTCAGACACGGTCTGCCCTTGGTGCTACATCGGCAAAAGACGACTTGATAAGGCGATGGCCACATGGGATCGCAAAGAAGTTGCGATCACGGTTGATTGGCGCCCCTATCAGCTCGACCCAACCATCCCGGCGGAAGGCGTAGATCGCCAGAAATACATGGAAAAGAAATTCGGGACGGAACGCGCAAAGAACGCGGGCAAAGTCATTGCCGAATATGGTGAGATCGAAGGCATCAAGTTTTCTTTCGACAAGATCAAACGATCTCCCAACACATTGGACAGCCATCGTCTGGTGAAATGGGCGGGCGAAGCGGGAAAACAGCTGGACGCTGTAGAGCTCTTGTTCAAACGTTTCTTTGAAGAGGGTGCAGACGTTGGCAGCCATGGCGTGCTGCTGGAAATTGCAACCGACATCGGCATGGACAAGGATCAGGTTCGCAACCTCCTTGAAAGCGAAACCGATCGTCAGTTCATCGAGTATGAAGACCACATGGCGCGCGAAATGGGCGTGACCGGCGTTCCGTTCTTCCTCTTTGAGAAGAAATTTTCGGTCGTCGGTGCACAGGAAGTCGATACGCTCACAAAAGTCTTCACCCGCGTGCAGGAGCGTCTGGTTGAAGGGGCTGCCGGCTAGGTTCCGGCACCCTCCTTCGCAATCTCAGAGAGTTTCCGGGCGAGGCGATAGGCACCTTCCAATCGTTCATCCGGCATTTCCCAAACCCGTTGAAACACCAGCTTGTGGTCCGGGCGAAGCTTGGCCTTGTCGCGTTCACTATTGATGAATTCAACAAGCCCCAAAGGATTGGCAAAGAGATTACCTCTGAAAGTCAGGACCGCGCCCTTTGGTCCAGCATCAATTTTCTCAATCCCGGCTGCACGGCACAGGCCCTTGATTTCAACGATCTTGAGCAATGAATTGACTTCATCCGGTAAGGGTCCAAACCGGTCAATAAGTTCCGCAGCAAATCCGTCAATTTCCTGCCTGTTATCCACTTGCGAAAGCCGACGATAGAGCGCCATACGCGCATCAAGGTCAGTCACATAATGGTCCGGGATCAACACAGGCGCGCCTACATTGATCGATGGCGACCAGCTGCCGCTGTCATCATCTTCTTCGCCACGCAGCTGTGCGACCGCTTCTTCCAGCATCTCCTGATAAAGTTCAAAGCCAACTTCACGGATATGACCGGACTGCTCGTCGCCCAAAAGATTGCCACCACCACGAATATCCAAATCATGGCTGGCAAGGTTGAAACCCGCACCCAGACTGTCGAGTGACTGAAGAACCCGCAGTCTTTTTTCAGCATTAGCCGTCAGCGTACGGTTTGGCGGTGTCGTGAAATAGGCATAGGCACGCGACTTGGACCGGCCAACCCGTCCGCGCAGCTGATAGAGCTGCGACAGGCCAAACATGTCGGCCCGATGAATGACCAGCGTGTTGGCAGACGGAATATCAATCCCGGACTCAATGATTGTCGTCGAAAGCAGCAAATCATACTGACCGTCATAGAAGGCCGTCATTTTGTCTTCAAGCTCAGACGGGCTCATCTGGCCATGCGCGGTCACAAATTTGACTTCCGGCACATGGTCTCGCAGAAATTCTTCAATCTCCGAAAGATCAGCGATCCGTGGGCAGACATAAAAGCTCTGTCCGCCACGATAATGCTCGCGCAAAATCGCTTCACGAATAACGACAGGATCAAACGGCGTGACATAGGTCCGCACGGCCAGCCGGTCCACCGGTGGTGTCGCGATGATGGAAAGCTCACGAACTCCGGAAAGTGCAAGCTGCAACGTGCGCGGGATGGGTGTCGCGGTCAGCGTCAATACATGGACATCTGATTTCAGCTGCTTGAGCCGCTCTTTATGGCCCACGCCAAAATGTTGCTCTTCGTCAACGATCAACAAGGCAAGGTCTTTGAACTTTATGCTCTTGGCGAGGAGCGCATGCGTTCCCACCACAATATCCACCTGTCCACTGGCGAGCTCTTCGCGCGTTGCACTCGCCTCCTTTGCTCCAACAAGTCGGGACAGACGACCGATCCGAACAGGCAAGCTTTTAAAACGCTCAACGAAGCTCTTGAAATGCTGTCGCGCCAAAAGCGTTGTCGGCACGACGACCGCTACTTGGCGACCCTCCATAGCGGTAACGAATGCCGCGCGGAGTGCGATCTCTGTTTTGCCAAAGCCGACGTCACCGCAAACCAGCCGGTCCATCGGCCTGCCAAGCCCCAGATCCTCAATAACGGCTTCGATGGACTGAAGCTGGTCCTCCGTTTCTTCAAACGGGAAGCGGGCGCAAAACTCATCATACGCCCCCTCTTGCGGCAGGATCCGGGGCGCGGCTTTCAGCTGGCGGGCCGCCGCGATTTTGATGAGCTCATTCGCCATATCGCGAATGCGTTCTTTAAGTTTTGACTTCCGCGCCTGCCAGCCCGTTCCCCCAAGCCTGTCCATCTGAACAAGCATGTCGTCAGAACCATAGCGAGACAAAAGCTCGATATTTTCAACCGGCAGAAACAGCTTGTCCCCACCATGATAGACAAGTTGCAAACAGTCATGCGGCGCACCCATCACATCGATGGTTTGCAGCCCGTCGAACCGGCCGATCCCGTGATCCACATGGACAACATAATCCCCAGGGCTGAGGCTGGACGCCTCGGTGAGGAAATTGTCTGCCCGCTTTTTACGATGACGGCGGACAAGCCTGTCACCCAGTACATCCTGCTCGGATATGACAGCAAGCTCGTCTGTCTCAAAGCCGGTTTCCAGGCCCAGAACGAGGAGATGCACGTTGGCGGGATTAGAGCCCAGAACGCTTGCCCAATCATCGGTAACAACAGCATTGCCGATAGCATGGTCCTTGAGCACACCTTGCAACCGCTCACGTGCGCCGATGCTCCAGCTTGCAATGGCAACCCGCTTTTTCGCCGCTCTTAGAAGCTGGATATGCCGACCGAGCGCATCAAAAATATTGACGCCTTCCTGCTGCCGCTCAGGCGCAAAATTTCGCCCCTCTTTCGCGCCCAGATTGAGGGCCGATGGGCCTTCGGGGGTTGCGAAAGGTGTCAGTGTGCGGGTGCGGCGGTCGCCCATGCATTCCACCCACTCAACTTCGGTCAGATATAGTTGTTCAGGTGGCAATGGCTTAAAGCTTGTGCCTTCAACGCTCTTCATGGAGAGCGCCTGCTTGCGGGCGTCGTAATAATCTTTGATGAGATCCAATCGTGCGTTGCGGGCATCATCAACCAGATGGTCAACAGTCACCATGGCGCCGGGCAGGAAATCAAACAGCGTATCAAGTCGATCATGAAAGAGCGGGAGCCAATGCTCCATCCCATGATGCTTGCGTCCTTCAGAAACCGCCTCGTACAAGGCATCCGTCCCGGATACCGCGCCGAACGCGGTAACATAGCCTCGGCGGAACCGACGAATGGCCTCTTCATCCAGATGGATTTCACTCACCGGCACAAGCTCAATCTTGGTCTGCTGGCTTGTGGTTCGCTGGCTTTCGGCATCAAACGCCCTGATGCTCTCAAGCGTATCGCCAAACATGTCGAGCCGAAGTGGAGACGCTGCGTCCGGCGGGAAGAGGTCGAGTATACCGCCGCGAACGGCGTATTCGCCGGGCTCCCGCACCGTGCCCGTGCGGCTGTAACCGTTCACGACCAGATAGGCCGTCAGTTCGTCCAGGTCGATCCGGTTCCCCACATTGGCGGCCCAGGTTCCCGTTTCCAGCAATTCACGCGGCGGGACGCGCTGCATGGCGCCATTAATGGTCGCGAGCACAATTCGGGGTTTCCCGCTGGTCACATTTTTGGCAAGCCGCCCGAGTGTCGACATCCGTCGTGCGACAAGATCAGGTTGCGGCGATACCCTGTCATATGGCAGGCAGTCCCAAGCAGGAAACAGCAGAACTTCAAGATCGGGTGCAAAAAACTCAAGCGCCTCCACAAGGCCGGACATGCGCGCATCGTCCCGCGAAATGTGGAGATGCACCCCTTCCCCCGCTCTCACGAGATCGGCCAGCACCAACGCATCGTAACCATCCGGCGTTTCGCCGATTGTCAGATGCCCGGCAGCGGTAACGATGCGGTTCTGTGGGGGGAGTTTTGGAGAAGACACGCTGTTTCAGCCTTTTTCGGGAAGCCCGTCCATGAAGTCGAGCTTGCGAATGCGTTCAAAAAGCGCCGTGTTGAAGGGCTCGGGAGGCGTCTGACCATGCGTGATCCAGCTGAAAACCGTCGCATCGGCTTCTTCCAGCAGCTCTTCAAACTGGTTGATTTCCGTCTCGGTCAAGGTCGCCACATGCGTATCGGCAAATGTCCCCATGATCAGGTCCATTTCCTTGATACCGCGATGCCAGGCGCGAAATTTCAGCCGCTTCCGGCGGACGTCCAGCGCCTGCCCGTTCACCAGCGTCTCATCGTTCATAAGACCCTCTAATCCGCTCTGGGAAATCATTTAGCCGTGGGTATATAGGGTTCACGCGCGCCTGTCAGCCACCTTCCCCATCACAATCACGATCTCTGGTCGCAGACTTTGCGGCAGGGCGTTATGATGGTGGAACCCGAGTCCCCGCTGGTTTCCAGCCAGCTTTCGTCCCAAATTTGTATCCTCAGGAACCACCAAACCCCATGCGGCCAGAAATTCTCTTTCCTCTCTTTGTGCCGCTGTCCCGACTGCCGGGCATCGGACCGCGCATGGAAAAACTGCTGGAGAAGCTGATCGGGAACCATGTTGTGGACCTGCTATGGCATCTCCCTTCTGGCATCATTGACCGCCGGTATCGTCCCAAAATTGCGGAGGCTCTGGATGGTGAGATAGCCACTCTGGAGGTGACTATCGGCACACATATTGTACCCCGTACGAAAAAATTGCCCTACCGGATCCATGTGTTCGACGAAACGGGGGAGATGTCGCTGACCTTCTTTCATGGCAAGGCCGACTATCTGACAAAAGCCCTGCCAGAAGGCGCCAAACGCCTGATCTCCGGGCGCATTGAATTTTATCAGGGCGAGCCTCAAATGCCCCACCCCGATCATATTGTTGCGCTCGATAAAGCAGACGAGATGCCGCTGGTGGAGCCCGTCTACCCGCTAACGGCGGGGGTAACCCTCAAGGTGATGGCAAAGGCCGCAAAGGGGGCTCTCGCCCTTGCGCCACACATGGCCGAATGGCAGGACGCAGCCTGGCTGAAGCAGCAGGGCTGGCCCGGCTGGCATGAAGCGCTTCTGGAGGCTCACTCGCCAGAGGCAAGCACGGATTTACAGCCGACGACGCCAGTGCGCTCACGTCTCGCCTATGATGAAATGCTGGCAAACCAATTGGCTCTGGGGCTGGTCAGAACGCGCATGCGCGGGCGAAAAGGCCGAATGACATCAGGCAATGGTCGCTTGCGTTCCGCCGCTCTGGCGGCTCTCCCGTTCAAACCGACGAACAGTCAGATAACAGCTCTCACAGAGATTGATCGCGACATGGCAAGCGACAACCGCATGTTGCGCCTGCTTCAGGGAGATGTGGGAAGTGGCAAAACCCTGGTCGCACTCATGGCCATGTTGAACGCTGTGGAAACCGGCGCACAGGCCGCGATGATGGCCCCAACCGAAATTTTGGCCCGGCAGCATTACGAGACACTCAAACCACTCTGCGATGCCGCCGGAATTCATATCGAGGTCCTGACCGGACGCGACAAAGGCAAGAAGCGCGAAGCCTTCCTCGAAGGTCTGCGGCAGGGACACATCCAAATTCTCCTGGGCACACATGCCATCTTCGAAGCTGATGTAGAGTTCAAGGATCTGGCCATTGCGGTCGTCGATGAACAGCACCGGTTCGGGGTACACCAGCGCTTGCGCCTCTCGTCCAAAGGCGGCATCCCGGCGGACGTTCTGGTGATGACCGCCACCCCCATACCGCGCACACTTGCACTCACACAATATGGCGACATGGATGTGACGCGCCTGCTGGAAAAACCGGCCGGGCGTCAACCCATAACCACAAGAGGCATTCCGCTTTCAAGGCTCAATGAGATTGTTGAGGGCGTCGGTCGCGCACTCAGCGAAGGCGCCCGGGTCTATTGGGTCTGCCCATTGGTGGAGGAAAGCGAACATCTCGACGTCGCCGCCGCAGAGGACCGCGCCGCCATGCTGGTGGAGCATTTCGGCAACAAGGTCGGCCTGATCCATGGTCGCATGAAAGCGCAAGACAAAGACAAGGTGATGGCACGCTTCCAGTCCGGCGAGCTAAACGTGCTTGTCGCGACAACAGTGATTGAAGTGGGTGTGAACGTGCCCGAAGCCACCATCATGGTCATTGAGCATGCGGAGCGGTTTGGCCTTTCACAGCTACACCAGCTGCGTGGACGCGTCGGTCGCGGCAGCGGGAAATCAAGCTGCCTCCTGCTGTATCAAACACCGCTTGGCGAAACAGCTAAAGCAAGGATCAATATCCTGCGAGAGACCGAAGACGGATTTGTCATATCGGAAGAAGATTTGCGACTTCGTGGTGCCGGTGAAGTTCTGGGAACGCGGCAAAGCGGCCTGCCAGGCTTTCGCGTGGCAGACCCGATTGCCCATGCCAAATTGCTTGAGGCTGCTCACGACGACACAAGGCTGATCCTCCAGAAGGACCCTGAACTCAAGACAGAGCGCGGACAGGCGCTGCGCGCGCTCCTCTATCTTTTTGAGCGCGACGAGGCCATCCGTTATTTGGAAGGCGGCTGACTGATTGCAAGAGATGCTTGCGCCAGGTCCTTCTTCTTTGGCGGCTCAACAAGGCCAGCGGAAATGATCAGCTTGGCGGCCTCCTCCACTGTCATATCCAAAATCTGAATTTCCGACTCCGGGACAAACAGAAGAAAACCCGATGTCGGGTTTGGTGTCGTCGGCAAAAAGACGCTAACAAGCTTTTCTTCTGTGGTTGCCTTTTCTAGAATTTCACCACGTGTTTTCGTCGTGACAAAGACCAGCGCATAAAGCCCCTTCCGCGGATATTCGATCAAGCCCACATCACGGAAGGATGACCCGCTCTGCGAGATCACGGTTTCAAAAATTTGCTTGAGCGCATTATAGATGTTTCGCACCACCGGCATGCGGTCAACCAGACGCTCACCCAACCCAAGAATGCGTCGCCCCAGGAAGTTCGCGGTCAGCGCGCCAAGTAGCGTTAGGCCGACAAGGACAGCCACAACACCGATCCCCGGAACGGTAAATGGCAGGAAATTGTCAGGGTGATATTGGGCGGGAATGAACCCAACAATGTACTGGTCAATGAAATCAATGAACCAGCGCGTCAAATAGATAGTGATCCAGATGGGGGCCGCAACAACAAGCCCAGTCAGGAAATAGGTCCTTAACCTCGCGGCGAGGCCGACTTTCTTGCCGGGCAGCAACAATGAGTGCGTCTCTTGATCCTCAGGTTCCGTCATTCTTTCCACCCTTGCCGTTAGGTCAGCCTTACCATCACCGGCGTTTCGTGTCAGAAATATGTGACCGAAATGAGTCAAATCAACAATTTGATACGCTTCGCGTGCATCAAATGGGGGAAATATGTCGGAGTTGGAAAAAGCGCTCCACGAGATCGCAATAAGGCACCTCGGTGCCCGAAAAATTGAGGGGCTAAAGCGATTGTCCGGCGGGGCAAGCCAGGAAACATGGTCCTTTAGCGTTGAAACGGATCAGGGCGCCGAGCGTTTGATTTTGCGGCGCGTCCCCCGTGGCGGCGGCAATTCAAGTGGCACCGCCGCAGGGCTGGAAACAGAAGCAAAGCTCATCCAACTGGCGGCCGCGGCCCATGTCCCGGTACCCATCGTCCGCTATGTGGCCTGTCCCGAAGACGGTCTGGGCTCCTGTTTCATCATGAGCCACATTGACGGGGAAGCGCTGGGCGCAAAAATTGTTCGCAGCCATGAGTTTGATGAAATTCGTCCGGCCCTCGCCCGTCAATGTGGTGAAGCGTTGGGAAGGCTGCACGCCATCGCGCCAGACAAGCTGCCTCCCTTGCGCCACTCGCCGGCTGCAGAAGAGCTGAAACATTATGAGAGCGTTTACGACGCGCATGGCCACCCACATCCCGTCTTCGATCTGGCCTTTCGTTGGCTGGAAGACCATCTTCCCACCACGGAACGCCTCAAGCTCGTGCACGGTGATTTCCGAAATGGCAATATCATGTTCGACCCGACCTTTGGCGTGGCCGCCGTGCTCGATTGGGAACTGGCGCACACAGGTGACCCGATGGAGGACCTTGGGTGGATCTGTGTAAACTCCTGGCGCTTCGGTAGCATCGACAAGCCGGTCGGTGGTTTTGGGCGCCGTGAAGATATGTTCGCGGGTTATGAAGCCGTAAGCGGGATCAAAGTTGACCCGGAACGCGTAAAATTCTGGGAGGTTTTGGGCACGCTCAAATGGGGCATCATGTGCACCACCATGTACGAAGCTTTTAAATCGGGCATGGATCGCTCAGTGGAGCGTGCCGCCATTGGGCGTCGGTCTTCCGAAACCGAGATCGACCTTCTCTATCTCATCGCAGCAGACTGAGGATAACATGCAGGATTTACCAACAGCCAACGAAATCATCAGTGTCGTGAGCGAGTTTCTGCGAGAGCAAATCTTGCCAGAGCTTGAAGGGCGAAAAAAATTCCATGCTCTCGTGGCGGCAAATGCGCTGGATATTGTCGTGCGCGAACTAGATAAGGCGCCAACAGATAATAGTGCCGAACACAAAAGACTGACCACTCTATTGGGGTCCGATGGTACTCTTGAAGACCTCAACAAGGAACTGTCTGACGCGCTTAGATCCGGTCGCCTTACACTTGAGACGGAAGGTCTGAAAGAACATCTTTGGACAACGACACTCGCAAAACTGAGCGTTGATCAGCCAAAATACTCAGCTTTCAAAAAGGCTCAGCAGGAAGGTCGTACCTGATGTCCGCATCCCCCGTCCCTCTTGTGACGCTGGTGCGCGCAAAAGCAACAGCCATCATCTCGTTCAACAATCCTCCTCGCGGATACCTGAACCGTGCGCAGGTTGGGGAATTGTCGTCCATTCTTGATGATATCGAGCAAGATGATAGCGTAAGAAGCATTGTCTTCACCGGCGCGGTGCCGGGCGTTTTCATCCGTCATTACGACGTGAATGAAATCCTGGACGCAGTGGCAGCTGTAAAAGCCAGCGGGCATGACCGCGCAGGATTGATGGAAGCGGGGAAAAGAGGCAACCCGATTTCAGCCCTGTTTGATCGTGTGGATGCGTTCCCGAAACCGACCATCGCGGCCATCAACGGGTTCTGCCAGGGCGGCGGTTTTGAGTTTGCACTTTGCTGCGACATAAGAATTGCTGAAGCCGGTGACTATCAAATTGGCCTGCCGGAAACAAATATCGGCATCTTCCCCGGTGCCGGGGGCACACAGCGGCTCCCGCGTGCCATTGGGGAAGCTCAGGCCTTGGAATTGATCCTCCGAGGTCGAACCCTCTCGCCTGACGAAGCCGCATCAAAAGGGTTGGTTCACTTTCACGTGACCTCCCCTGCTTTGGAGTATGCCCTTCAGATAGCTGACGAACTGAACGCCAAATCACCACAGGCACTGGCCGCAGCGAAGGTCCTTGTGAAAGGAGCTAATCAACGCCCGCTTGTAGAGGGTTGCGCAACGGAACGTGGCGTGTTTTCTTCACTCCTTGCAGAGAGCGACGACGCCATTTCAATGATGAGTGCTTTTCTTGAAAACGGCGAAGACATCAACAATCTCCCCTAAAAAAAGTCATTTGGGGAGAAACAAAATTTGGGACAGGTGGTCAAAATGCGGAAGTGGATTTATGGCGTACTTGGCGTCGTTCTTGTGGGCGCAGTCGCAGCCCTTACTCTCTATCTCAACCCGAAACTGTCTCAACGTATCTTCTTGAAGCCATCGGCGGCATTTGATGAAGCGGCAGCGCCGCCCGCACCGGATTATGCCACCCCGGAAGCATGGGTCGCCCTTCCCGACAGAGCCGACATGGCGGACCTGCTCCCGCCCGACACGGATATTCAGGATCGTCAGTCAGACGCTGAGATTGACGTCTTCTTTGTGCATCCAACCACTTACTATTCTGATGACCAGTGGAATGCTGCTTTCGACGAGCAGGGTTCGACGAAGGAAATGTTGGAAAGCGGGGTCATGCGGTTTCAGGCGTCGATTTTCAACGGTTCCGGGCGCATATATGCACCGCGTTACCGCCAGGCAACGCTCTACTCTTTCATGGGGGAGGAGCCGGATACCTACGAAGCACTCACCTTTGCCTATGGTGATGTGGAACGCGCGTTCGATCATTTCCTCTCTAAAATGAGCAATGGTCGTCCCTTCATTCTGGCGTCTCACAGTCAGGGTTCGCTCCATGCGATGAAACTGCTGCAAGACAAGATCGCGGGCACCAACCTCGCAAACCGGATGATCGCTGCTTACATTGTAGGCTTTTCGATCCCGGAGGATCTGGGGACGGAGAACATTGGTCCGTGCCGGGATAAGAACCAGACCGGCTGCTACCTCAACTGGAATTCAGTGACGGCGGATGCCAAAACCATGGGCTGGAAAGAAACAACAAAAATTTGGATCGACGGAAAACTGCAACACATCGCCGGTCGGCCGATTGCCTGCGTCAATCCGTTGACGGGCTCACTTGGTGGCGTGGCTGAGGCCGCAGCCAATCTCGGCGGACAACCCTTCTCTGACGCTGACGAACCGGTTCGCCCCCTTATTCCGGCGCTCACAGGCGCGGCCTGTCAGGATGGCATGCTGATCGTCTCTCCTCCGACAGACGATGATGGGCTCACCTTCGGCATGTTCGGGGGTGACTACCATATCTACGATTATAACCTCTTTCACCTGAACATCAGGCAGGACATCGCCCTCAGGGTTTCAGCGTTCTGGAAACGCTGAGCCCGCTCAAAGGTCGATGGTAGGTTTTTGTTAAAACAAAGGTTCTAGGGTTCGGGGTGGTGGCATTAACTCAAGCAAGCGCGAGAGTTTTTGTTAAAGCGAACCGATGAATGTCCATTGAGCCTGTCGACAGCAGCCAGATCAAACCGCTGCACCCAGTAAATTTGCTGAGGCAATATTTAGAGAAGAAGAAGAACCAGCCCCTTCATTCGACTGCGGGCCGTATTGATCTCATTGAAATATCACCCCTCCTGCCCTGGCTCATTTTGATTGAGGATAAGGGCCTCGGAACGGATATCGACTTTTGGGTAAAGTTCGCCGGCCCCGCAATTGCGGGTCTGATCGGCATCGACCCGACCGGTCTGCGTATAAACGACGGATTGCCGAAGAAACTGGCAGGAGAGATACGCCGGGAATGCCTGCATGCACAATTATCAAAAAAGCCACGCTACTCCATAGATGAATTCAAGATCGCCGGCATGTCCAAGAAGCAGGTCTATCAATCCGTACACCCGCTATCCAAGTCCGCCGGTATGACAATTGATCAACTCATCTGGACGATGGCACCCGGCGATATTGAAATTGAATTCACCCGCGACGATGCCCCATAAGAGGGAACCGCCAAACGATACTAATCGTTAGCAGTTCCCGTTGATCAAACCTCTCAGGCGTCCTGTGCGCCGATAATCGTGACCGAACACACATTCTGTGAGGGGGAGCCACCCAGATTGTGCGTAAGTCCTATTTTGGGGCTGGAGAGTTGACGTTCGCCCGCCCGGCCTTGCAGCTGTAAATACATTTCATATGCCATCCGCAAGCCTGAAGCACCAATGGGGTGGCCAAAGCACTTGAGTCCGCCATCGATCTGGCAAGGCACCTTGCCATCACTATCGTAAAAGCCGTCCATAACGTCTTTCACCGCGCCACCTTCCGGCGAGATAAAAAGGTCCTCCATCGTCACAAGCTCGGTGACGGAGAAACAATCATGCACTTCGATCATCGAGACTTCATCGCGTGGCTTGTCAATGCCAGCTTCGGCATAGGCCTTTTTCGCTGCGATACGGGCCGTATGGAAATAGGAACCGTCCCAGCTATTGTGTTGGCTCTCAAGACCGTTAGAGACCGAAAGTTGCATCGCCTTGATCGTGACGATGTTTGACTTACCCATCGCCTTGGCAATCTCGGGCGTTGTGACAATCGCACAGGCTGCACCATCAGACACGCCACAGCAATCAAACAGACCGAGCGGTTCTGCGATCATTGGAGCATTCATAACTTGATCTTCAGTCACTTCATTCCGCAAATGCGCTTTCGGATTTTTGGACCCGTTCGCATGGCTCTTTACCGAGACATGGGCAATGGCGCGCTTGAGGTCATCCTTGCTCACACCGTGCTTGGCCCGGTAGGCGGAAGCAAGCTGGGCAAAATTCCCGGGGGCAGAACCGCTTGGCATCAATTGAGGGTTCAGTGTGCCTGGGTTCGCGACCGGCAAGCCGCCATAGCCTGTATCTTTGAGCTTCTCAACGCCGAGAGCGAGAGCGATATCAGCAGCACCGGAGGCGACAGCGTAGGCAGCCCCGCGCAGCGCTTCAGACCCTGAGGCGCAGAAATTTTCCACACGCGTCACGGCAATGTTGGGGAGACGAAGCGCTACCGAAAGCGGCGTACCGCCCTTGCCGGTGCCAATCTCATCAATATGGGTCGAAAACCAGGCTGCATCCAATTGCGTTGGCTCAATGCCCGCATCTTGCATCGCTTCCAGATAAGCCTCGACCATCAGTTCTTCTGGTCCTGAATCCCAGCGTTCGCCAAACTTCGAGCAACCCATGCCCAGGATGGCGACCTTGTCTTTGATCCCTCGTGCCATTCGTCCCTCCCTTGAGGATCGGCGTCACGCGTGCGACGCCTTCATGTCCATCATTGTCCAATCGTAAACTCAAATCACTCGGCGGCCTGCGCTTTATGTGCGGCGCTTCGCACTGGAACAGCCTTCCAGAAATAGCGCTTAAAGCCGCGCTGATCGTCAAAATCCTTGATGCGGAAGACCATACGGACCTCCATCCCGCTATCAACCTCACCGGGGGTCACATCGGCAATATCCATCATGATCCGGCCACCCCCTTCAAAAACCATCATCCCGTAGTGGTTGGGCGGGTTCATCGAGAAGCTCAAATAGTCGGCAGACCATGAGAGAATAGTGGCCCTCCGTTCCGCGAATTTGTATGGCTCCTGCGTGTCCACGGCCGGGTTGTTTGGCGCAACAGAGATGCGGGAGCGTGGAAACTGAACGACCCCCGTCTCGGTGCAGCGGCCTCCTACCAGCCCCATGATTGTGTCTTCGTTCCGGTAGAGCGTTGTGAGCGCGGTCTTCTTATCCTGCTCCCCACGCATCCCGCGCTCCCACTCCACCAAACCGTTGAAAGTGAGGAACTTCATGTAATTGGTTTCTTCCTGGCGATCAGCCAGGGACCCTGTGATGCCCCGTCGATCTGCCATGCTCGAGATCAGGTCCGTGACCTCGAAAACAAGCGCATCACACCCGCCCCCAAAACTGACCAGGAGAAGCTTGTCACCCGGCTTGGCTGTCTGCAGCGCATGAACCAGCATAACGAGCGCGTGCGCTGCACCAGTCTCGCCACAATTGGTACTGAGCGTATCGGTCACTTCTGCCTGCTCGACACCGCTTGCCTTTGCGAGCTTCTCTCCAAGCTTTGGAAACGTACACGGCATGACAAAATGTGTGATTTCAGAGGCACTTATGCCGGTTTTCTTAAGCAATCCGCGCACAGTTTCAGGGATGATCGTCGCGTAGCCCTCATCGCGGATCCAGCGCTCTTCCCAGTTATAATCAAACTCTTCGCCACTTCCTCGAAAGTGATCTACGAAATCGACCGTCTGGGTATGAGAACCCAGAAAGCGGGCAATCACGTTCTCGGATCCGACAGAGAGTGCGGCGGCCCCATCCCCAAACTCAAGCTCCTGGGCACAGGCCGCCCTGGTCTTGCGTCGATCGGCTGCGCAAACAAGCCCGTTCCGGACCGCGCCGGCCGCAACCCCATTCAACGCCTGAATGAGCGCAAGTGTGCCCGCCCGTTGCGTTGATGAAACATCGACACCCTGAACAGCACGATCAAGCGTCAGGGCCGCAGAGATAATCCCGGCATTGAGGCGATCAGCAAAAGGCATTGTCGTTGAGCCGAAATAGAGAGCGTCAATCTGCGAACGGTCATCATCTCGCCCCAGAAGGTCTCTCGCGGCCTCAACAGCCATTGTAACGGAATCCTCATCCCAGTTACCCATTGCTCGTTCGCCACGCCCTTTGGATGCCAGATTTGGCGCAATCCACGCATTGGCAGACGTAACGGATTTACGTTGCAGACGAAGACGGGGAATATACCCGCCAAACCCTGTGAGACCGATCGTGCTTTGAGGCATCATGTCCCTTCCCTGAATGCAGTTGCGTCCCTATATGTCTTGGGTGGTTTTTGGAAAAACCCAAGAATTTGGAGCGAGTTTACCGGTTGTTTCTCTATTCCAGCAAGAATAAGCCTGTGGCAAGGACTGGGGGGTTAAAAGCCCTTCCGGACGCAACGTCATTGCTGACGTCGCTGGAACTGGATCGAAAATGGAAGATTTTCGTCGTGCAGGAATCGCCTTTTGGGAGGAGATTTCCAGCATGAGCCTTGAAACAGAGCGCGTTTTTCGCCGCCGTTTGCTTCAAATATTGGGTTGGGTCTGCGTCGGCCTCGGCGCTATCGGCATCGTGCTTCCAATCATGCCGACAACAGTTTTCCTGCTGATCGCCCTGTGGGCGTTTGCACGCTCCTCCCCGACACTTCACATGTGGTTGCTCGAAAACCCCTATTTAGGGCCCTATATTGTTGATTGGGAGAAATATGGTGCGATTCCCCTCCGCGCCAAGATTATGGCGTTTGTGATGATGAGCGCCAGTTTCACTTGGCTCTCACTGGGAACCAACGCACCAAAATATGTTGTGATAGGGGTCGGCGTGACACTCGTCTCAGTCGCCACCTATGTCCTCACCCGGCCCAATGGTCCCAGTGCATCAGATACAGATCAGGCCTGAGGCAATTTACCTAGCAATAATGCAGTCTTGACCGGCTTCTTTCAACTCAACACAGAGCGCTTTGGCCTCATCAGCGGTGCTAAATCCACCAATCTGCAACCGATAATAAATGCCGCGCGCCCCAAGGTTTGCTTCAGCAATGTAGGGCTGCCGCTGGCCTATAATGGTCCCAAACTTGCGCGTGATCTTGTCCCAGGCGGTCGTTGCCTCAGCCGCTGACCGGAACGAGGCAATCTGCGCGCGTGGACCGGACGCGACTGTCGCATTAGCCCCCGCATCATTTGAGGTGTCGGTTTCATTCTGCGCTACCAGCACAGGCTGGATGCGTGCCTGCCCATTGGCGTTCACGGCACGGTCAATACTAGGCGTGGCACCTGACGGATCGATCGAGGCGGTTACAATACGATTATCGGCTCCGCCTGCTGGCGATGCGGGCACAGCCGCACGTCCTTGAGTGTACCCGTCATTGGCAATCCCGGTGGCGCTTGGTCCGGATGTGCGAGGCCTATCAGCAAATCGAGTAACCGTCGCGGTCCAGCCTTCTCCGCCACGCGCGGGCGGCAAGGCTTGAGACAGAGGTGCGACGGTGACATTACCCGTTTGCGGCTCAATAGCCGCGACTTGCGGCGGAAGCAGCGTCAACGGTTGATCCGGCGAAGTCACATCTGATGCCTGGGGCTGAGGTCTACGGCTCGGTTCCCGTATCTGTTCCACCGAAGCAGATTGTGGCGTTACCGGTTTTGGTGCGGCCACTTGGACAGGAGTTACCACAGGCATTGGAGCTACCTCTGGCAGAGACGCCGTGATAATTCCATCGGCGGGGTCGGCCTGTGCTATACTTGTCGCTGGCGTTTGGGGAGCTGGTGTAGCTACAGCAACAACGGGAGCAGGCCCCCACTCCGCCAGCGCAGCCCGCGCAACCGGAAAGTCAGACTTTACAGCCAATGCTTGTTGCGCATCGCGAACAGCCTCCGCCGTCGCCCCCAGCTCCCGGTTTGAAAGAGCACGTGCAAAATAAGTTAGATGGGATCCATCTGCCATGCCGAGCGCCAGCGCCTGCGTATAGTCTGCAACAGCTTCAGCATGTCGGCCAAGGTTCCGCCGCAAGTTTCCTCGATTGTGAAACGCAGCCGCATAATCAGGCTGCAATTCAATCGTCTTGTTGTAATCTTGCTCGGCCCGGTCCTGTTGACCCATCTGCGAGTAAGCAACGGCCCGATTGTAATAGCTTCGCGGCAGAACATTTACCGGCAGTCCACCCTGCCAAATCGCATTTGTGTAATCTGCGACGGCGTGTCCCGTGAGGCTTAGCTTTTGGTGAGCAATGCCACGGTGATGGTAGGCAAGAGCGAGCCCCTCAGCGCTTAGCGCTCCACTCTCGATGGCAACATTGAGATACTCAACAGCTTCCAATGACCGACCGGATTGCAGGGCTGCAGTTCCCGCATTCAGCGATGAAATGGCCGAAACACGTGCTTCACTCGTCGCTGCGTAAACCGGCGAAGGGAGAACAAGGAAAGAAGACACCAGTGGAGCAGCCAAAGCGAGCGCATACTTACGCCATCCATCCATGACCCTCTTTTGCTGACCCTCAGTTTGCCGCCGCGTTCTCACCAATTTTCCCACGCTATAATGTCGAAACGACCGCACGCGAATCAATCGCATGGACTCACGCTAGGCTAGGTCAACGAGGCGCATTTGTCGCCTCATCTCTCAGAGGGTAAGGTTTCCTATTCGACGGTGACCGATTTTGCGAGATTTCGTGGCTGGTCCACATCTGTACCCTTGGCCACGGCGGTGTAATAGGCAAGCAGCTGAACCGG
>JAVKCY010000098.1:0-4824 GCA_040223265.1 Parvibaculum sp.
CTATTTGAATGTTGATCCGGGCACCATGAGCCCGATCCAGCATGGGGAGGTTTTCGTCACCGACGATGGGGCGGAAACGGACCTTGACCTTGGTCACTATGAGCGCTTCACCGGCGTCCCCGCGACCAAGCTCGACAACATCACCACCGGGCGCATCTATCAGGACATTATCGCGAAGGAGCGTCGAGGGGACTATCTGGGCGGCACCGTGCAGGTGATCCCCCACGTCACCGACGCGATCAAGGATTTTGTGCTTGCGGGCAATGAGGGTGTGGATTTCGTCCTTTGCGAAATCGGCGGCACGGTGGGTGATATTGAAGGTCTGCCCTTCTTCGAGGCGATCCGCCAGCTCGGCAATGATTTGCCACGCGGTACCGCCTGCTACATTCATCTGACCTTGCTGCCCTTCATTCCAAGTGCGGGCGAGATGAAGACCAAGCCGACCCAGCACTCGGTGAAGGAGCTGCGCTCCATCGGCATTCAGCCAGACATTCTGATGTGTCGTTGTGATCGCCCGATCCCGCCAGAAGAAAAACGCAAAATCGGTCTCTTCTGTAATGTGCGCGAAAGCGCCGTGATCCAGGCCATGGATGTCGATACGATCTACGCCGTGCCGAATGCCTATCACAACGAAGGCTTGGATCGGGAAGTGCTGGAGGTCTTCGGCCTGGATACGAAGGCCGCGCTCGACCTCTCCGCGTGGGAAGATATCGTCCACACCGTGCGGGAGCCGGAAGGCGAAGTCACAATTGCGGTGGTCGGCAAATATACCGAGCTTCAGGACGCGTATAAATCACTGACCGAAGCGTTGATCCATGGCGGGATTGCAAACAAGGTCCGTGTGAACCTCAAATGGCTTGAGGCGCAAATCTTTGAAGAAGAAGACGCCGTCGCACATCTGGAAGACGTGCAGGGCATTCTGGTGCCCGGCGGCTTTGGCGAGCGTGGGTCCGAGGGCAAGATTTCAGCAGCAAACTTCGCCCGCATTCATGGGGTGCCCTATTTCGGTATTTGCTTCGGCATGCAGATGGCGGTCATCGAGGCTTTGCGCAATCTGGCTGGCATCAAGGATGCGACCTCGACTGAGTTCCGCGCGACGGAGAAGCCCGCCGTGGGTCTCATGACCGAATGGATGCAGGCAAACGAGCTTGTCCAGAGGCGCGCTGGCGGGGACCTTGGCGGCACCATGCGGCTCGGCGCGTATAATGCGCGGCTGAAAGAGGGCACCAAGATCGCGGAGATTTACGGCACCTGCGAAATTTCGGAACGCCATCGTCACCGCTACGAGGTGAACATGGCCTATCGCGCGGAACTGGAAGCCGCCGGCATGGTCGTATCTGGCGTATCACCGGATGGCCTCCTGCCAGAGACTGTCGAGATCCCGGATCATCCCTGGTATATCGGCGTGCAGTTCCACCCGGAGCTGAAATCAAAACCGCTCGATCCGCATCCGCTGTTCAAATCCTTCATCGAAGCCGCCATCGCCCAAAGCCGGTTGGTTTGATGCGGCACCCACGCCTCAATGGACCCTCGGAACAAGTCCACTGCTGTCCGGTTAAGAATGTGGCTTGGTCGCCTGAAGCGACAGGTTTCAAGTTTGGCAAGGCGGAGCCACAACTAAATCGTCACCCCGGACTTGATCCGGGGCCTATTGTGACCCCGCCCGGTGCATAGACGCTTTATGGGTCCCGGCTCGATCTTTCAGACCGTCCGGGATGACATCCGTAGATAAGGCAATCTTGTCCCACAAAACAAAAACCTGTGTCCCACTTCCTCAATCCGTCCCAATTTCCAACACCCGCCTCAATTCCCAATGAAAGCTGCAATCTTAACCGGACAGCAGTGGACTTGGTCCGGCAATCCAGTGGTATCACCCCCGGCCACGATAGGGCGCGACGCCTTGATCGGGGAGCCAAACATCCGCAGGCGGAGCGCCTGTCTGCCAGAACACATCAATCGGGATGCCACCACGCGGGAACCAGTAGCCGCCAATACGCAGCCACACCGGTTGAAGTTCATCCGCCAAGCGCCTGCCAATCCCAACCGTGCAATCCTCGTGGAATGCACCATGATTGCGAAACGATTGGAGATAGAGCTTGAGCGACTTGCTCTCCACCAGAAAATCGCCTGGCACATAATCAATCACCAGATGCGCAAAATCGGGCTGACCCGTTACCGGACAGAGCGAGGTAAATTCGGGGCAGGTGAACCGCGCGACATAACGCGTTTCCGCTTGCGGGTTGGGCACACGCTCCAGTACAGCTTCGTCTGGGCTGTCGGGCGCATCGCTTGCGCCACCAAGCTGCGTCAGATTGTCGGTGTAATGGCTCATGATCCTTTACCCCTTTTTGGGTCCGTCATAGACACAGCCCTCGCGGCAGGTGTCCCGATGCACTTCGACCCGCGCAAGGCGTTTCAGCTTGGGCGAAAGCTGGTTCCAGATCCAGACACAGATGTTCTCAAGCGTCGGAACTTCAAGCCCCGGCACTTCGTTCAGGTAATGATGGTCGAGCTGCT
This sequence comes from Parvibaculum sp., assembly GCA_040223265.1. GTDB lineage: Bacteria > Pseudomonadota > Alphaproteobacteria > Parvibaculales > Parvibaculaceae > Mf105b01. The sequence continues at coordinate 2,518 of JAVKCY010000098.1, forward strand.
CACGCACCTCATTCAGCACGTCGAGCAGGCTACCAAAATGGCGGATCAAGCCGGTCTCCGGATCAGGCTCACCCTCAAGCCAGACGACCGCGCGGAATGAATGCCCGTGAATGCGGGAATTGGGATGCCCCTCGGGTGCAGACGGCAAATGATGCGCGGCCTCAAACCCGAATTCCTTGTAGATACGCATTAGTCGATCCCGAGATATTTGTGCGTCTGTAGCGAAAGCCGCCATTGCGGATGTGCCTTGCAATAGGCAATCGCCGCCTTCAGATGGGCGTCATACAATGCATCGTCGAGCGGTTGTAGCAGGAAATGCTGAAAATCGAGCTTTTCGAACATTTCGGGGCTGTTTTTGTTCTGAGGGTAAACAAGTTTGAGCTCAGACCCTTGCTTCTGGGCGAGGGGGGCATCGGCCTTGGGGCTGACGCAGACCCAATCAACGCCGACGGGCGCGGCAAGTGTGCCATTGGTCTCCACCGCGATTTCAAAGCCTTGGGCGTGGACAGCCTCAATCAGCGCCTCATCCAGCTGAAGGAGGGGTTCCCCGCCGGTGAAGACCACATAGTGAGGCTCCGTCCGCCGCTCAGGCCAGAAAGAGGCGATGCGGGCGGCGAGCGTTTCAGCATCGCCAAACTTGCCGCCATTCTGGCCATCAACGCCCACAAAGTCTGTGTCGCAAAAAGTGCAGACCGCCTTCGCCCGGTCTTGCTCGCGCCCCGTCCACAGATTGCAACCGGCGAAGCGGCAAAAGACGGCCGGACGCCCGGCGTGGCGGCCTTCCCCCTGGAGGGTGAAAAACATTTCTTTGACGGAATACATGGACCTACCCCTTCCGCCAGGCGGCATAGCCGTTCGCACGAAGCTCGCAGGCAGGGCATGTGCCACAACCATAACCCCAGTCATGGGCATGCGTCCGGTCACCACGATAGCAGGTATGGGTATCCTCAATAATGAGCTGGGTGAGGGCGTTACCACCCAGCTCGTCGGCCAGTGCCCAGGTCGCTGCCTTGTCGATCCACATAAGTGGCGTCTCGATGGTGAAACTACGCTCCATGCCGAGAGAGAGCGCAGCGGCGAGCGCCTGCATCGTGTCATGGCGGCAATCCGGATAGCCGGAGAAATCCGTCTCGCACATGCCACCGACCAGATGCGCCGCGCCGCGTCGATAACCAAGCGCTGCAGCATAGGTGAGGAAGAGGAGATTGCGACCCGGTACGAAGGTCGTCGGCAGGCCATTTCCCCCCATCTCGATCTCCTGATCGCGGGTCAGCGCCGTTTCGCTGATCTCCCCAAGCGCGTTCAGGTGCAACATGTGATCGGGACCGAGCTTTGCTGCCCAATCCGGGAAGTGCGCTTTGAGCTTGTCCAACACAGTCAGGCGGCATGTTAGCTCCACCTTGTGGCCCTGGCCATAGTCAAAGGCGATGGTCTCCACCTCGTCAAAGCGCGATAACGCCCAGGCAAGACAAACCGTCGAGTCCTGCCCACCGGAGAAGAGAACCATGGCTCTTGCCGAAACTGTCATTGGTACTGTCATGGGGCTGTTGAACCGCCTTTGGACGCTCACGTCAAGTATGGAGCTTCCGTCGCCGGGGCAATCCAGCAAACCGGATCACCCGGGGACAGGGGACCGGCGAATAAAAAGGGCCTCAGCGCCGAAGCACCGAGGCCCTTTTCACCTGCGAAAACAGGATTTGCCTAGAAAGCGTAGCTCACACTCGCGGACACGAAATCCTTGTCCGAACTACCATTGTGGATGCCACCACCAAAGCCGTTTGTATAGCTGACGTCGCCTCTCCAGGCATTTAGATATGAAACGCCAAGACCAACGCTTACCTGTTTCACGCCTTTGACATATCCAGGTCCGATGGGGCCGGGTGCGAAGCCGGACACATCATGCCGGAATCCGACAGATGGTGTCAGCGTAATGGGCAGGTCGAACGGGTTGTTGTAGGTAGAGATCAGCGAGAGCCGATACCCGGTCGAAAAGCTTGTTGCATATTGGGTTGTCGTGACACCATTCGACAGGATCGCAGCACCGGTCGCACTGTCTATGCCGATCTCGCTACCCCCATGGTTGAGGAGGAGGTCGCCGGCATCAGGCACATACATGAATCCGCCATTGAGCAGGACGACCAGAAGATCGGCACCCATAGCCTCCACAAGCGCGTTGCTCGTTGTATATGTGCTGATTGTGTTGAATTGTCCCTGAAGTGTGTCCGACTCTGTGATGGCAGAAGTCGATGCACCAAGTGCAATCGCGTCAAGATCGGTGGTGACAGGCTCCAGCCCGCCCGATGCAAG
>JAVKCY010000107.1:0-4830 GCA_040223265.1 Parvibaculum sp.
ATCAAGCATTACCAGAACGCTGAGCATTTCCCGATGCGCCCCACTTGGCACACCGTCCTCAACCCAGCTGCCATAGTCCTGATGCCACTGGAAGACATCGCCACGACCAGCAACCTTGTAGTTCAGCCGCGATTGATAGAGGTATGCCCTCTCTCCCATCAACTGGCGAACCGGACCGAAAATTCTCTTCATGCTCATCGCCAGTCGACAGGCTTCGGAGTCCATTTCGACACACCATGCAGCCCGCAGGGATACGCCATCTTTTTCGTAAACGTTGGCATCTGGATGCCCGCGCTGATCCGTACGCAATATCTCGGCCTCAGCCTGTAGCAAGCGAACTTCCGCTGGTGTGAGAATGCCATGAAGAACGACATAACCGTCTTCGTCATACTGGCGGACCTGTTCATCAGTTAAGCGCATTTATTTCCTCCTGTTCTCGGCCTCAAGCGACCCATTCGCTTACAGGCGCATTAGCTTCATGCAGCGGCTGCGAGACGATATCGACAAGTGACGGCCCATCGTGCGCCATCGCCTCACCCAGAGCCTTTTTCATCTGTGCCGGGTCTGTAACCGTCCATGCCCGCACACCGTAGGCCTCCGCGATCTTCGCGTGGTCGGTCGTACTGAAATCGACAGAGAAATACCGCTCGTCAAAACCGGACTTCTGTCCGGCCTTGATCCAACCATAGACACTGTTTGAAATCACAATGAAGGTGATCGGCAGGTTAAGCCGGACCACCGTCTCCATTTCACCAATCGTGAAACCGAAACTCCCATCCCCCATGACAGCGACACTCTTTGCCTGCGGCCGTCCGAGATGAGCACCGACAACTGCCGAAAGTGAATAGCCGAGGGCACCGTGAGCCCGGTTGGTGATGAAATTCCGACCGGTAGACGTCACCGGCAGGAAGGCGGAGAGGTAAGGACATGGCGTTCCCGGATCAGCGACAACAACACTGTCCCGGGGCAGAACTTCCGACAATTCGGAGACAAAACGTTCCGGCTTGATCGGAAGATCCTCTGACATCGCCAACTTCTGGAAATCTTGCGCCTTGGAAGATTTCGCAGAACGAATTTCGTCCTCAACAGACTTGGAATCGCCCACAGCACGAGGAAGACCCGCAACAGCCGTCCGCAACTGTGCGAGCGACAGCCGGGCGTCGCCAACAAGGGCAGCCTCGGTACGATAGTTAGCCCCGATAACCGTCGGGTCGACATCAAGATGCACAATCTTTGCGCTGGCATTCGGAAAGCGCCAACGTTCGGTCGTAACGGATCCCGCACGGCAGCCAATGAACAGCACAACATCAGCCGATCCCACAATTGACCGGGTTTGCGGCGTGCCGCCGTTGCTGCCAACAACCCCGACCGCGAGCGGATGATTGTCAGCGACTGCCCCCTGACCACTGATCGTTGTGGCGATCGGCATCCCCAGCAGTTCAGCCAGCTCAATCAGTTCGGCTTCAGCTCCGGAGATGACAACGCCACCACCACAAACCACAACGGGGCGCTCCGCACGGCACAGAACCCTGGCGGCGGCATCAATCGATACAGGATCAGCCGCAACACGACGTGACGGATAATGACCAAGGGACGGATCAGCCCAGACGTCTGATTCTTCAACCTCTCCGGTCTGAACATCATATGGCAGTCCGATATGCGCGGAACCCGGATTACCTGTCGTCATCTCCACGAATGCCTTGCGGAAGGTTCGCGGCACATCTACCGACCGGTTGATGACGTCATTCCATTTGGTCAGCGGCCGGAAAAGTGACTTCTGGTCAAGTTCGGTAAGCGTGAAACGGTTACGGGAATTGACAGCAACGTCTGTCGTAATTCCGAGAACGGGAATCGACGACTCCCCTGCCTCTACAAGGCCCGGCAAGATGTAGGTTGCACCGCCGCCGCTTGGCCCCTCACAAACCCCGACCTTTCCGGTAACACGGGCATAAGCGTCAGCCATGTATCCGGCCGACCGTTCATCCCGGCACAGAACATGCCTGATGCCACGATTGTTTCGAGCCATCGCATCATAGAATGGCAGGCTTGTGTCGCCACATAGTCCGAACAGATGTTCAACATCGTGAGCTTCAAGCATACGGACAACTGCTTCACCCCCGGTAATTTTCTTCGTCATCAGCCTTATTTCTCCTCGTTATCAGGCTTGAATTTCTTCAATAAATATCCGTGCGAAGCCTTCTTTGATGACTTCGCGGATCTGGTCTACGCGACGGGATATATGGCCAGCGACAAGGTGCTGGCATCGCTCCTCGTCACGTTGTCGAACGGACTCGATTATCTGCAGATGTTCGCTGTCGGTTTGGCGCAAGCGGCCATCCATATCGACCCATCGTGCAAACCGAATCCGGCCATTTATATTCTTGAGCATACGAACGACTTCACCATTATCTGACAGCGCTGCGAGGCGCTCATGAAACAGTTCATCAACGTCGAGCTGCGCCATCATGTCTGCGCCGAAGCGCTTGGCACCTTCATTCCGGCAGAATGACTCCAGCTCGCTGATCCGTTCGTCGCTGGCACGCTCAATGGCCAGTTTCGTTGCAAAAACCTCCAACTCACTTCGGAGTTCATAAAGGTCAACCAGTTCTCGGACCTCGAAAGACCGGCTTCGAAAACCCCGCCGGGCCTCAAACGTGAAGAAGCCCTCACTGGCCAGCCGGTTCAGCGCTTCACGCAACGGTGTGCGACTGACATTGAGCCGCTGAGCCAGCTCCACCTCGTTAAGCGACTCGCCCGGACGGAGCTTGTACATCATCGCCAGCTCCCGGATTTCACGGTAGGCGCGATCCGCAACCGATTCCTTTGAAGTGGGCTTCCTAATTTGCATTCTTTTTAATATCCTATTTGATATATTTTATTGTATACATTTAAATATTCTTGTCAATATGCTGAATTGGATTTTTATAATCCCGGAATTCAGACAAAATCTCAGGAGGTAAGTCTATGAAAATATTGATTTTTGGAGGAGGAAAAATGGGCAGCGCATTTGCCACCGGATTAAATCGGGCGAAAACTAATTCGACAGAGATTGTCGTTGTCGACCCAATGCCGACACTCCAAAGCAATCTGAAGAATGAGGGGATCCGTGTTACCAGATCAGTTGATGCGCTCTTCGGGGAAAGCTGGATTCCCCGTCACGTAATCTGCGCCTTAAAGCCGGACATTGCCGTAAATGTCCTGGAAGCCAATGCGAAATACATTAGCAAAGCTGAAACACTCATTTCGCTGGCAGCCGGCATCTCACTCCCGACACTTATGTCGATACGACCGGGACCATTTTACTGTATTCGTGCAATGCCGAATATGCCGGTGATGACCGGACAGGGGGTCATTGGTGCAGTTTGCCCAATATCTTTACCCACTTTGTTACGGAATGAAATCGAGTTGTTGCTGACGCCGCTCGGCAAGCTGTTCTGGCTTGCGGACGATCAGGCCATTGATTCTCTCACTGCAATCAGTGGCAGCGGACCAGCATACGCATTTCACTTCGTTGAAGCCCTGGGTCAGGCAGCACAGAAACTGGATATGCCGGCAGAACAGGCAAATGAGATCGCCAGACAAACGCTGATTGGTGCCGTCAGCATGCTCATGCAGTCTGCCCGGTCTCCGACAGATCACCGTAATGACGTGACCAGTCCGAATGGCACAACGGCCGCGGCTCTGGCTGTACTCATGGCAGAATCGGGCCTGGAAACATTGCTCACCAGGGCCACCCGGGCAGCTTTCGAACGCGCACGGGAAATCGCCTCTGAGATCGATTGACCTTGCATTGGCCATCCCCCGCGTCTGCTATATATACAAATGTATGGTGAAAATGACGAAAACTAAAAACGAGAAACCAACAGCCAGCAGCGGTGCAGAGCGCGCCTATGCAGCAATCAAACTGCTCGCTATAAGTTATGGATTTCCACCCGGCCAGAACATCAATGAGAAGCAGCTGTCTGAACAGTTTGGTGTCAGCAGAACTCCTATACGCGAGGCTCTCAACAGGCTTGCCGTCGAAGGTCTTCTGAAATTCATACCGAACAAGGGGTATTCGGCACGGGATCTGAACGTTACCGAAATTGTCGAATTATTCGAAGTCCGTCTGGCGCTTGAAATTGCCGCTTTCCGCTATGCCGTTGATCGGGCTACGGACGAAGATATCGCTTCCCTTCGCCAACATTGGCGCAGTCTCGGGGAATCCTATGACGGCATGACGATAAGTGAAATCACGGCTAATGATGAAGATTTCCACGAACGATTAGCCGCTCTCTCAAACAACAAGCAGCTCCTGCAGTCAATTCGCCAAATTGCCGAACGCATCCGGTTCTGCCGTGTCATCGACCTTGAAAACCGGACACGGCATGCCCCGCTGTATGACGAGCATATTGATATTCTGAACGCTCTTGAAACGCGGGATGCAGACTCTGGTGCCAAAGCACTCAAAGACCATATTGCTATGAGTCGCGACAAGGCACTGGAAGTCATCAAGGAAGGCCTCGCCCGGATTTACCTGCGCGGCCAGGAACTGGATACGCAGGACTGATTTTTAAACAGAAGGCCGATGGGGCCAGATAGTCTCATGATGTTTCATTAACCTCCTCTGGGTCTCCCCCCCACCCCCCAACTCTGCATCCACCGTGGTTGGTCAAATATTACGATTCTAAATTCCGGACATACTGACGTAAATAAGCATCCTCACACTTAGCCTGTCAGGGATTCTCTTTGTGATTTCTGCCGGACAAGATCCAGAGCCACGTCAACAATCATGTCTTCCTGTCCGCCAACCATCCGGCGGCGCCCCAATTCGACCAGTATCTCGCGGAC
>JAVKCY010000109.1:0-27435 GCA_040223265.1 Parvibaculum sp.
GTCATGGCGGATGCTGCACGACGAGGCCACAATGACCCACGTCACCCTGACGGATGACGGGCCATTAGCGCGGGCGAGCGAGCGGTATTAGGTAATCCAGATATCACCCCATCAGGTGTCATCCCGGACGCGACGTGTCGCAAGCCGGGGCCTACACAGCTGACAACTCACTCCTCTCCCATGGTCACGCTCGTGCACACGGGGCTGACTTTTCCATCCCGTCAAAAACCTCGCCCGAGGGTCCGGAGCGGCATGAAAACACCTCAATCCTTGCCTTCCCCGAAACAATTCGGCAAACAGGTGAGACGCCAATTGGGGAGCCCGCGACATCATGGAAGAACTGGACTGTATCGTGATCGGGGCGGGCGTGGTTGGCCTTGCGGTCGCCCGCGCGATGGCGCTCCGGGGCCGCGATGTTGTCGTGCTGGAGAAGGCCGGCCTCATCGGCACCGAAACCTCCTCTCACAATTCGGAGGTGATCCATGCGGGCATCTACTACCCCAAGGGCAGTCTGAAAGCCCACTTCTGTGTCGAAGGGCGCAAACAGCTTTACCCGTTCCTGCAAGAGCGTGGCATCGCCCACAAGAAATGCGGCAAGCTGATCGTCGCCACAAGTGAAAGCCAAAAGACAGAACTTCAATCCATTGCCGCCCGCGCCCAGATGAACGGCGTGGATGATCTGCGTTTCGTTGAGGAAGTGGAACTGCGCGAGATGGAACCACACCTCCACGCCGTCGCCGCTCTTCTCTCCCCCTCTACCGGAATTCTGGATAGTCACGGGCTCATGCTCGCCCTTCAAGGGGATCTGGAAGGACAAGGCGGCATGATCGCCTTCATGAGCGATGTCACACGGCTTGAGACGACAGACAAAGGCGTCATGGTACATGTGGGTGGCGAAAACGAGATGGTGGTGCGCGCAAGAACCGTGATCAATTCGACCGGCTATTCCGCTCCCCTGCTCGCTGCGAAAACGGATGGGCTCGATCCGCGCCACGTACCAACAGCCTATTACGCGAAGGGAAACTATTTCTCGCTCAGCGGCAAAGCCCCCTTCTCCCGCCTCATCTATCCTGTGCCGGAAAAGGCAGGGCTCGGCGTTCACCTGACCCTTGATCTGGGCGGGCAAGCGCGCTTCGGCCCGGATGTCGAATGGGTGGAGGCGCCGGACTATCACGTCGATCCCAAACGCGGCGACGTGTTCTATGCGGCGATCCGCGATTATTGGCCGGGCCTGCCGGACGGGGCCCTTCATGCAGACTATGCCGGCATTCGCCCCAAGCTTCAGGCACCAGGCGAAACCGCGGAAGATTTCCGGATTGACGGACAAGGAACCCATGGCCGTGCAGGCTTGATCAACCTGTTCGGGATCGAAAGCCCGGGTCTCACCTCGTCACTCGCAATCGGCGATCACGTCGCAGACCTCGCGAACCGGTAAGTTCTATTCTTCCATCAGCATGGAGATGTGGGAGACGGTCTCATCCACGGCAGCCTCAAGCACGCGAAGCGCATCCTCACGGGCCGCGCCTTGCGGGTCGGCAAGTGCCTCGGCCATTTCCGCCTGATCCGCGACGGCCCACGCACCGACACCGCGCGCAGAGCCTTTCAACGTATGCGCTGCATCCTTCCACGTCTTCGCACAGTCGGCCTGACGCATCCGGTCCAGATAGACAGCCGTTTGAGATTTGAAGAGGCCGAGCAGCTCGCATTCAAGAGACCGTTCGCCCAGCGTATATTTTGAAAGATGCACGAGGTCGATCAACAAGCTCTCCCGTCGAATCCCGATGCATGAAGCAGTCTCCGCCCGCAAAACCTGTCCCCCAGCCATACTCAACTCCACTAAACTTAAACGATGCGCCTACTATCCAGCGCAAAGCTTACGAAAGACCTTTCCATCCCGCCGCCGCCTCCACTTCACCGCAGCTATTTGTCTGCAGGATTAACGAAGAGCAAACAGCGGCACTTCAGCAGATCAGGCCGCAAATAGTTAATTTTTCTGTGGAAAACCACTTTACGACCTTGACAATACAAATCATTCTATGAGTGAAATGCAATTTTCACTTGACTTTATGGTTAAATTTAGGTAAACATTCACATGAGGTCGTTTAATGCCTCGTGACTCGGAAGAACCCCTCGCAGGCCCCCGGCGACCCCCCAAACGCCGGGGGTATTTCTTTGCAAATCAGCCGAATTTCAGCGCTGCCCGCCCTCAGTTTCCGCGGCGCGGAGCGCCCTCATTTTCGGTGGTGCGGAGCGCGCTTTTGGGAAGCTTTTCAACCCCCAGAATGCGGTATCCGGCAGGCGTCAACCGGCAGACAAGCCAATCTTTTTTGATCGGGTTGGCAAACCAGGGTCGAGCCCAACCCCGATCAACACAGGACCGGATGGTGCGGATGTCGATCTCCTGCCCCTCATCATCAAACAAGGGAAGTTTGCCGCCTGGCTCCTTCAACCCACGAATAAGATATCTGACCTGCGCCCATGTTGGTTTTGAATTGGGCTTGGAAGGGATTTGCGGACGCGTGTCGTGCGGTCCCGCCGCTGCTTGGAGGTCGGACTTATCCCCGCCTTCATCTGCGGGCCTATCTTCAGTCACATCGCTCATCGTCACTTTCCCGGGCAAAGCCAACAAGAAGCCACCAGCGGGGGCCACCAACACAGGACCATCTGGGTATTTGATCAAGACAAGACGCAAGGTACAGACCGAAATCGTGACCCTTTATGCTCCCCACGGCAAGAGTTTGCAGCCCGTCCTTTCGACACCATGGGAAAAACGGGGGTAAAGCGCCAAAACAAAGCCTGCGGCAGGGCAAGAAGAGTTGACTCAGGAAGACCAATCCAACACGCTGGCGCCATTCAGGGCACCAACGAGGCCGACCGGAAAAATCCTTATGAAACAAGTAGATCACACCCCCTCCCCACGCACCGAGGCCGCATCGCGTCCTTCAACGTCCGAGAAGGCCGTGTTACCCGCCAATGAGGATTCGCCCGCCACCGGCCACCTTTACCGGATGCTGGCGCGCAAACCCGATCACACGACATTGACCATTGCCGGTGGCCTCACCCTTCTTTGGGCAGGGGTCATTGCCGCCTATGTCGCCGGTTTCTATGGCCTGGAAAGCTTGGCTCAAGCGCCGCGGGCAGAGCTTGCCCTGCTGGGCGCGGCCACGCTCGGCCCTGTAACGCTGATCTGGCTGGTCGCCTTTACGATCTGGCGCACACAGGAATTGCGGATCATGGCGGATGCCCTCGCCCAAACCGCACTGCGCCTGACGGAGCCGGAGGAAACCGCCAAGGGCGATCTGCAACGGCTTGGCAACGCCGTCGCATCACACCTTGCGACCATGGCGCATGGGCTTGATGCAACCCTCGCCCGCGCACAGGACATTAACGGCCTGCTCCACGCGCAATTGGGAGAGATCGATCAGGGAAGCGAGCGCGCGGTACTGCGCGCAGAACAGCTGAACGCGCTTTTGAATGAGCACAAAAACGGCCTGAAAGATCTCGCAACCTCGCTTGGCAATGAAACTGACACGGTTGCCCGCATGATGACCAATCAGGTTGCAACCGTACGCGGCGCAACCACAACGGCAGAGCAAAAGCTGGGTGCCGCGAGCGAACGCCTCCGCCAGCAAACGGAAGCGCTGACGCGCGTCAGCGAAACCGTCATCGCCGGTGCGGATGCCACAACCTCAACCCTCGACCGGCAGTCCTCCCGTCTGGAAGCTGTGGCGCAAAACGCCCTGTCGAAGGCAGATGGTCTCACCGCACGCTATGAGGCTCAGCGCGACGCGCTCTCTGAGGCGGCCCTTGCGCTTGAAAGCGAACGCAATCGCCTTGATGCCTCTTTCGAGAAACATCGCAACCTGATTGAAAGCACATCGGGTGACCTGTCCAAACGCACGCTGGAAATTGACGAGGCAGTGGCAAGACTGTCTCGCGAACTGACCCACGCGATGGAAACCGCGTCCTCCCGCGCAACAAGCCTGGGGACAACTTTTGCAACCGAAGTGAGCAGCATCACCAAAGCAGCCAATGACGCCGCAAACGCTGTCGGCGACGCGAGCCGAAGTGCGAAGGATAGCCTCATCGCGGCGACGAATTCGTTCGGCAACGCAACCGACGAAGCCGCCCGATCCGCGCTGAAGGCCGCCGAAACATTGTCGCAAGCATCGGCTGAAATTGAAGGCGCTGTCACCATCCACACAAGCGCCGCCCACGAAAAACTCGACCAACGCATCCTCGACCTGCAACAGCAAATCGCGAAGACAGGGACAACCGCCGACACGGCCGCAGAACGTCTGGGAAAAATCATGTTCAGTATTGGCGGCGCGGCAAAAGATGCAGGTCACGCGCTCATCTCTGCAAGTGACGAACTTGCACAGCGCATGAACGATCTGCCGCAAGAAGCTGCGGAAGGCGCAGAAGCACTGCAGCGCGTATTGGAAGATCAGGTATCAGCACTGGCCTCCATCGCTGAAATTGTGGTGCGCCACGCAAGAACCCTTGACCGATCAAGCGGCAACCGCACCAGCGCCGCCCCGCAGGTCGCAGCACCCTTCGCGCCGCCCACACGTTCCCCCCGAGAACCGGAACGAGAGGCAGGCAATTGGGGCATCTCGGACCTGTTGGCTGCAGCAGGTCAGGAAAACCACACACCCAAGACAAGCGGAAGCGAACTCCATCGCCGCTCCCTGCACATCATCGAAAGCCTGCAATCCATTGCGATTGACCTTGACCGCGCACTGGAACAAAGCCCGCCGCCCGATCTGTGGCGTCGCTATAAGGCGGGCGAACGCAATGTCTTTGCCCGCAGGCTCTACAATATGCAAGGCCGCGATTTGCTGGACAGGATTTCAGGCAAATATTCGAGCGAAAAGGAATTCCGCGCGGACACGGACAAGTTCGTCAATCTGTTTGAGCAATTGCTGAACGATGCGAATGACCGCGACCGTGATGGTATTCTGGCGGAAACCTATCTCACATCGGACACGGGCAAAGTATATCTGATGCTGGCACAGGCAACCGGGCGGCTCGGCTAAACTGTTACCTTGATCAAGTTCCGCTGGCGCCTGTTTCGGCATCGGCGGCAGCTTTGTAAAGCCAGACAGAAAGCCTGGACAGCGCCTCCGACGTCGCACTATCGAACGCACCCACAATATCTATCGTGCGCGAGGAACTGGGCACGGCTTCAGCGTAGAACCGCTCTGCCGCGACAATATCATCGCTAAAGCGGCGCACCAGCTGCGTCTTGAAATCCACAACGACTTTGTCCGCCTCTCCATCGCCCTTCAGCACACCAAAGGACGTGACAGAGACACGCACCAGATAATCGGACCGCATACCAACTGCCTTGCGACCCACAGCCTGGAACCTGCCGGACCGGTCCAACGCATCGACGAGCAACACCTGAACCATCAGCGGAACACGGTCCGACCATCGCGCGCCGCCCAGATACCCAATCTCGTTCGCGGATGGCTGAAACACAATCCGGTTGGCGTTGAGCGCAGCTGGTGCATAAGGCTCATCCACCACAATCTGGAGCGGTAGCATGGTTGGCGCCGCCCCGAAGTCAACAACAGGCGTAGTGAGAACGAAAATGCTTGGCGCGTCTTCTGAGGCAACAGACGCAAGCGCACATCCGCTGATCCAGGCGGCAATCACGGCCATCATCAGAACCCGACTTAGTTTCTTCGCGCTGTCCAACATCGTCTCAAGCCTCATTCCGGATTATATTCAGGTGCGTCGCGCCCAAGCAGAAAGCGGGCAGGATCTCCTTCCGCGCGGGACACAAAGCGATCCAGAGAGGCTACCATATCCCGTGCCTCCTCAATCAACAGTGGCAATTGCCCCAATCCATCGCGCGCGAAACCGTTGATCGCCCCGCGGTTCTGCGTCATGACCGTTTCAAGCTCCTTGCCAACCTTGCGATAGGACGCAGCCGCCTCCCGTGCCTCCCGCATGAGGCTGCGCACATCCCCGTCAACCAGTGAGTTGGCAGACGTCGCCAGCGCCTCCAGCTTGCCGGATGCCGCAGCAACATCCGTCGTGATCTTGTTAATATTTTCAAGGGTCTTAGAAACATCACCACCCCCCTCAGCCAGATCAGCTGAAAGCTTCTCCATATTCGACATAATCAGCTGAATGGATTTCTGATTGTCGCGCACCAAAGCACGCACATCTGTGATCAACGCATTCGCGTTCTGGAGTGCGTCAGGGGCACTCATAAAGAGCTCTTGAAATGTCGAGGGCGTCGCAACAATGCGTGGGTAGACCTGGTCACTGTGAGCGGAAAGCCCGGGAGACTCGGCACTCCCCCCCGTCAGCTCAATAAGCGCAACACCGGTCAAGCCAAACAACGCAAGCTGCGCTTCCGTGTCTTCCTTCACAGGCGTCCGCGCATCAAGCTCAACAAGCGCCACAACTTTGCTGGGATCATCATCCGCCAGATGCAGATCAACAACGCGCCCAACGCGAATACCGTTATATTGAACAACACCGGATTCTGTGAGGCCTGAGACCGAGCCGGAGAACACCACTTCATAATAATTATAGGTTCGATCAAGCTGGACCCGACCAATCCACAGCGCAAACAGGAAAAGCGCGGCAATAACCGCGATCGCAAAGGCACCGATCAGCACATTGTTTGATTTGATTTCCATAATCGTCCCTTTGTGCTCAATGGTTTGCTGAAGTGGCAGCAGCACGGGCGCGCGGCCCGGTGAAATATTCCCTGATCCAGGGATGATCGCTCTTCAACATATCCGACATCGTGCCCACAAGCTCGACCCGTTTCTCTGCCAGAACAGCTATCCTGTCGCATGTTGCATGAAGTGTATCAAGGTCATGGGTAACGAGAAACACCGTCAGCCCGAGTGTACGTTGCAGATCGCGGATAAGCTCATCAAATGCGGCAGCCCCAATGGGATCGAGCCCCGCCGTCGGCTCATCAAGAAAAAGGATCCCCGGATCAAGCGCCAATGCGCGCGCAAGTCCGGCCCTTTTGCGCATCCCGCCTGACAATTCGGACGGATATTTGGTGCCTGCATTCATCGGCAGCCCGACCATATTGATTTTGAGCGCCGCAAGCTCATCCATCAGCTTATCGGAGAGGCCTAAATGCTCCCGGTAGGGCACTTGAATATTTTCAGCCACGGTCAGTGCGGAGAAGAGAGCGCCATCCTGAAACAGAATGCCCCACTCCTGTTCAAGCAACCGGCGTTCCTCTTCATTCATCTCGGCAATTTTGCGCCCGAGCACTGTGATGTCACCAGCCACTGGCCGCTGCAACCCGACAATGGACCGCAAAAGAACAGATTTGCCGGTCCCTGATCCACCGACAATACCCAGAATTTCACCGCGCCTGACATCAAGGTCCAGACGATCATGCACAACCTGCGCCCCGAACTGGTTTCTGAGCCCCCGCACCTGAATGATCAGATCATCATCCGCCATCAGCTCATATTCCCATCGCCGTAAAGAACACGGCAAATAATGCATCCAGAATGATGACCATAAAGATCGACTTCACAACAGATTGGGTTGTCTGTTGTCCAACCGATTCCGCACTTCCCGTTACCTTCAAACCGGAATAGCAGCCGATCATAGCAATCATCAGCGCCATAAAGGGCGCCTTGATGAGCCCGACCCCAAAGGTCCAGAAAGTTGCGGCCTCGGACAGGCGCACGATAAACACACCGGGCGACGTATTTTGCGTTTCCCAAACGACCAGCGCACCACCAATCAACCCCATCATATCGGCAATGAAGGTAAGGAGCGGCAACATGAAGACAAGCGCCAGTACGCGCGGCACAACCAGCATATCCATCGGGTCGAGCCCAAGTGTTCGCATGGCGTCCACTTCCTCGCGCATTTTCATCGACCCGATCTCAGCCGTGAACGCGCTCCCTGACCGACCCGCGACAATGATCGCCGTCAGCAGAATGCCCACCTCCCGCAAAAACGTGATGGCCACGAGGTTGACCGTGAATATCTCGGCACCGAAGCGTTGCAACTGCACAGCGCCTTGCTGCGCGAGCACAGCACCGATCAAAAAGGTAATCAGGCAGACAATCGGCAGCGCGTCAAAGCCCGCGCGCTCCATATGATGGATGAGCGGGACAACCCGCAACCGGCTGGGAGATTTGACGGTCCGCCACAACGCATGAAGCAGAACGCCGAAAAAACCGACAAGCCCCCTCACCTCCATAGCGCCCGCCACAACATAGCCACCGACACGCTCTGATTGCTCTACAAAAATGGATTGGCGCGGCAACCGCAAGTTGAAACCGGAATCACATGCCTCGGCAACGCCGAGCAAAGTACGGATTTCCGGCGTTTCCCCATGATAGCTGACTTGCAAACCCAACAGCCGCAATTGCTCATTCGTCCGATGCAATAACCAGGCACCTGCCGTGTCCAACCGCGAAACCCGCTTCAGATCAATGATCGCAGAGCGCCCTCTGGCACGCTGGGGGCTGAGAGCACGAAGCGGTTCATCCAGATCGCGGACATGGCGGACAGTCCATTCACCAACGGCACGGATCAGCAACCCCGCGTCCGTTTCCTGCAATTCCAGCCTAGCTATTGGTCCGCTCATATTCGCCCTGTTTTGCCACTTTCACCACGCACCCTGCACGCAGACCCAGCCAAAAGCCACAATCTGGCCTAATTTTGCCGGTCCAGTCACTCTATATCATGGGGGCCACTGCACCTAAATAGTACAGGAACCGCGTCACACGGCCACATTGCGAGCGGATGAGACACGTTTATGTTTTGCGATTGGTACCCGTCACCGCGACGTGCTAAATCCGGCGGGTCATTCATAAACGACCATAAAACACTCCGTCGGCAGGCGGACCATCACAAGCGGGTACGAGGCGTAAGTTCGTCTAGAAATCTGGAGAAGAATGAATATGAACAGTTTGATTAAGGGCATCAGTATTGCAGCACTTGCATTGGCACTGCCAATCGCCGCACAAGCCAGTGAACCAGACTTGGAAAAAGGCGCAAAAGTTTTCAAAAAGTGCCAAGCCTGTCACACGCTTGAAGAAGGTGGCGCAAACAAAATTGGCCCAAACCTCCATGGTATTTTTACCCGCCCCGCAGCCTCTGCCGCTGACTTCAACTATTCAGACGCCATGACCGCCAAAGGGGCTGAAATCGGCACCTGGACGGATGAGTTTCTCACCGAGTATCTCGCGAAGCCGAGAGACTTTGTGCCGGGCACAAACATGTCCTTCGCGGGCCTGCGCAAAGAGAGCGACCTCGCCAACATCCTCGCCTTCCTGAAACAGGAAACAGGCGCGGCGGAATAAGCGCGAGACATTAGACGTTTCCGTTAATGAGCGAAAATCAAGGCGGCCCGTGGATCGAACCTAGGGTCGCCTTTTTCATGCCGAATGCCTCTTTCATGCCCGACGCCTCTTTCATTCCAGATGAGAGATACGCCGACGCCGACGCTGCCCCGTCACCACAGCCCCGAGCAGAAGCCCCGCTGGCAGATACATCAGATAACCATTGACCTGATCCTGCGCAATCTCGACAGAAACGATCTCCCAGTCAAAATCGATCCCGGCCTCGAAAGCAGCACTCCCGAACACAACATCATCAACAATCGTCTTGTCTTTCTCTTGCACAAGAACGATGCCTGCACCTTCCAATCGCTCCCGGTGCGCCCGTCGCGCGCCAAGCGGCAGCAAAACGGTCCGCGTGACCACATTCCCGTCCAGGGTTTCACCTGTCACCACAAAGTGTGCCGACGCCCCATCAGGCACATTGTCCAGCATTGGAGCGGCAGCTTCAAAGGGCACAGAGATAAAGGGAGGCTGCGCGAGGTTCACCCAATATTGCGGGCGAAAGAGCGTAAACGCAACGAGCAGCAAAATCGCCGTCTCCCAAAGTCGATTACGAACCAGCAAAAAGCCCTGAGTGGCAGAAGCAAACACGAGAACGGCGAACACGGCCCCAATGACCGTCAACGCGAGATCAACCGGCCCCTCAATCCCGATCAGGAGGAGTTTGGTGTTAAACAAAAAGAGGAAGGGCAACACCGCCGTGCGGAGCGAATAGAGAAAAGCCGTGACACCTGTCTTGATAGGGTCGCCGCGCGAAATTGCCGCCGCAGCAAAGGACGCAAGCCCGACCGGCGGCGTCACATCGGCCATGATGCCAAAATAAAAGACAAAGAGATGAACCGCTATCAACGGGAAGACAAAGCCTGCCTGCGCGCCAAGCTCAACAATCACCCCGGTCATCAACGCAGACACGACAATATAATTTGCCGTTGTCGGCAGCCCCATACCAAGGACAAGCGACAAGAGTGCCACCAGAAGTAGCATGATGATGACATTGCCGCCCGACAAAAGCTCCACAAGCTCCGTCAACACTTGGCCCACACCCGTGAGCGACACAGCCCCGACGATGATCCCCGCCGTCGCCGTCGCCACCGCAATACCGATCATGTTGCGGGCACCAAGCTCGAACCCGGCAACAAGTTCACGCCCGCCGGTCACGAGATGAGAGACAAGACCGCCATCTCCGCGAAACAAAGAGAGAGCCGCTTTCTGCGTAAGCAAAATAAAGCTGATCGCAACCGTCGCCCAAAATGCGGAAAGACCGGGCGACAAGCGCTCAACCATCAAGGACCAGACAAGGACACCAATAGGCAGAATGAAATGCAAGCCCGTGCGACCAATCTCCGCAAGCGCAGGCGCCGACACGACCGGTGCCGTTGCATCCTCCGGCGGGAGATCAGGAAAGCGCGATGCAAACAACAAAAACGCCAGATAGAGCCCGCCAAAGCAAAGCGCGAGGAGATATTGCGCGCTGTCACCAAAAGCGCCCTGTACCTGAGGGATCAGATAATACCACCCACCCGCGATGATGAGAAAACCGGCAATGGTCACCACTGTCCGCCCTGCCCTGAGCGCAAATGAAGACGTGACCGAACGCGGCAAGCCCTCCATTCCCGCCTTCAAGGCTTCCAGATGCACGATATAGATCAACGCAATGTAGGAAATAATGGCGGGCAAAAAAGCGTGCCGGATCACCTCAAGATAGGAGATGCCGACATACTCAACCATCAAAAAGGCAGCAGCCCCCATAACCGGCGGCATGATCTGCCCGTTGACCGACGCTGCCACTTCAACCGCGCCCGCTTTCTCAGGTGAAAAGCCAACCCGCTTCATCAGCGGAATGGTAAAGGTGCCGGTTGTCACTGTGTTGGCGATGGAGGAACCAGAGACAAGCCCGGTCATGCCGGATGCGAGAACCGCCGCCTTCGCCGGGCCACCCTTCAAATGCCCCAACAGCGCAAAGGACACCTGAATGAAATAATGTCCCGCCCCTGCCCGGTCGAGCAACGCACCAAAAAGGACAAACAGAAAAACAAAGCTGGTCGAAACCCCGATGGCGATGCCGAATACGCCCTCTGTCGCAAGCCACATGTGATCCATGCCACGAGAGAACGACGCGCCCTTCCAAACAATAATGTCGGGCGCGAGATGGCCAAAGAAAACGTAAGCCAAGAAGATCGACGCGAGAATAACGAGCGGCAGACCAAGGGCCCGGCGCGTCGCCTCCAGCAACAGAACAAGCCCAAAACCGGCCGCCATCAGATCCCGGTCAAGCGGCAGGCCGGGGCGGGTCGCAAGGTCCGCATTAAAGAGAAACAGATAGGCCGCAGCTACAGCGGCCGCACCTGCAAATAACCAGTCAGTGACCGGCACATAATGACGCGGTGAAGAGCGGAAGGCCGGAAAAGCCGTGAACGCCAGAAAAACGGCAAAGGCCAAATGGATCGAACGCGCTTCTGTGTCATTCAGAACCGGCACAATCCGTGCAAAGACAAACGGCAGGGGTGACGCATACCACAGCTGGAAAAGCGACCACAGAACCGCAACAGCTGCGATCAGCCTGCCGGCGACACCGAAAGGTTGGCGGGCACCCGTTTCCGCAGCAATCAATTCCTCAGCCGCATCAATTCCCCTCGACATGGCGTCATCCTTGATCTTCAGAAACAAACGGAAACGAGAGCGCTATCGCCAGAACTTACGGCAGCAGACCAACTTCACGGTAATATTTCTCGGCGCCCGCATGAAGCGGTGCCGACAGGGCATTGCGCACCATGCCCTCTTTCGTCAAGACCGCGAACGCGGGGTGAAGACGCTTAAACTCTTCAAAATTTTCAAACACCGCTTTGACAACGGCATAAACAATATCATCACTAACATTGGCCGAAGTCACGAAAGTCGCTGCAACGCCAAACGTCATCACATCTTCCGGATTGCCGTTATACATGCCACCAGGCACGGTCGCCGGACCATAGAAACTATTGTCGGCAACCAGCTTGTCTATGGCACCACCCGTCACATTGACCAGAACCGTGTCGCATGTCGTTGTTGCTTCCTGAATGGAGCCCGAAGGATGCCCGACCGTAAAAACAATGGCATCAATCTTGTTGTCGCAAAGCGCCATAGACTGTTCAGCTGACTTCAGCTCCGATGCAAGGGCAAAATCATTGACCGTCCACCTCATCGCCTTCATCACAACTTCCATCGTCGCGCGCTGACCGGAGCCTGGATTACCGATATTGACCCGCTTGCCTTTCAGATCATCAAACGACTGAATGTTTGCGTCCGCCCGCGCAACGACGGTAAAGGGCTCAGGATGCAGGGAAAAGACCGAACGCAATTCGCTCATGGCGCCAGCATCAGTGAATTGCGCGCTACCCTCATAGGCATGAAACTGCCAGTCAGATTGCGCAATCCCCAGCTCAATCTCGCCCTGCCGAATGGCATTCAAATTAAAGAGGGAGCCACCGGTACTCTCCACCGTGCAGCGGATGCCATGCTCACGCCGATCCATATTGACCAGCCGGCAGATCGCACCACCGGTCGGATAATAGACGCCGGTCACGCCGCCCGTCCCCACAGTCACGAAGCGACGTTCCGGCTCGCCCTCCGCCTGCACACCTGACGCGGCGCTGAGTAGAATGCTCATTGTTGCAAACGAAGCAACAGCCCATTTCTTTGCGCCATTAACTATAGAGATCATGAAACACTCCCCGATGTGGATCTTGCGGTAAGATTGATTTGGTCAGCATGGTAAAGCCTCAATCGTCCCAAGACAAACAAGTGTCGGTTGAGACAATGGAATAGTTTATGCAAGCTATGAGATATCTTCTTGTTGTGCGTCTCATACTGGGACGATCGGCACCGATCAGCTTAAGAATAAGAGGCAAATGAGAAGAACCGACCAAATGCCCGGAAACAGGCAAAATGTGTATAGACAGTACAGAGTTCGCGTAAAATGCAATCGTCAACCAAATTTCGGCGCTTAGCGGCTTTCCTCCCCGCAGTCATCCTGCTGGGATCACTCAGCCTGTCCCTTTATGACCCGCTGGGCGTTGCAACCTCACTTTCTGAACGCACATTCGATCTGTACCAACAGATCAAGCCACGCGCATCCGGTGCCCAAAAAACCGTCTATATTGATATCGGGGAAGAAAGCGCCGCACGCTATGGCAGCTGGCCCTGGACCAGAATGCGCCTTGCCGAACTTGTACGCGCCACGCGCAAGGCAGGCGCAAAAACCGTCGTGCTGGACATGCCACTGCCCGGCGCTGACATCACCTCGCCACGCGAAGCGCTGAAACTTTGGTCACCTCTACCAGCAGATATGAATGTCACAAGCCTGGCCGCAGGTCTCGCCGGATTGCCCGATCATGACATTCTCTTGTCAGACGCACTGCGGGCCGGTCCTTCCATTGTGTCAGTCATCCCGGGCAAGGGTGCAAAAGAAAAAATATCAGGCGCGATTTCAGCATTTACAGAAAATGGTGGAAACCCTGCGCGCTATGCGCCCAGTTTCGACACCTGGTCCGGCACGCTGGGCCGCGTTGCAAATGGTGCAGATGGCATCGGCATTGGCCTGCCGAGCCAGAAACCATCAAATACCATTCGCACCCTGCCAATGCTCGCCCTGCTCGACGGACACCTTATCCCGTCAACCGCACTGGAGGCACTTCGCGCGGACAGGGGCGAAAACGGATACAATGTAAACGTATCAATCCCCAACAGCGCCTTCATGGTCACAGAGCCGTCCGGCATCACCAGCGTCAATCTTGATGGCCTGTCGACGGGGATCAGTACCTACCAAAATGGTTCGCTGCGCCTCTATTTCCGTTCGCTCGCCCAACAGTCAATCTATGAAGCATGGCGCATTCTGGACGACGCATCGTCACTTGATTTCAACGGCAAAATTGCTGTGATCGGCTTCTCGGTCAATGGCGCGGAGAAGACCTATGACACTGTCGTCGGACCCTTGCCGTCCGGTGCTATCGTGGCGGAAGCCATCGATCAGATCGCATCCGAACATTTTCTGAAACGGCCTTTTTGGGCGGCGCCCGCTGAACAGGTTTTCATGCTGGTCGTGGGGTTAATCCTCATCATCCTGGTCGTCCGCACGCGGGCCACATGGGCATTCATCTTCATGAGTGTTGCCATTGCAGGTAGTGCAGCCGGTGCCTGGTACCTGTTTGACACGGAAGGTCTTCTCCTCGACCCAACGCTGCCAGCGGCGGCTCTTGCGGGTATTTTCATCTCGACAAGCCTGGTCAACCGGTTCCGTGTGGAAGCCGAAACCCGGTTCATTGAAAACCAGATGACCCGCCGTCTGTCCGACAAAGCCATGTCAAAAGTGGTGCATCGCCCCAAGCTTATCCCTGAACAGGGCCAGATGCGCGACGTGACGTCACTGGTCGCGGGCCTGCGCGGGTTCAACATCATCGCGGACCGGTATCTTGATGATCCGGTTGCTTATGCAGATATTCTGAACCGCTTCTTCTCGCCGTTGACAAAGACGGTGCACGACCGAAACGGCATGGTGGATCGCTATACCGGCGACACGATGCTCGCTATCTGGAATGCGCCGCTCACCGCGCACGACCACGCAATGAAAGCGTGCGACGCGGCACTGCGCATGCGCGAACAGCTGGACGCACTGAACGAATTTCTCGAAGAAGATGCCCGTCGCCACAATCTGAGTCACATTCCACTGTCCGTCAGTATTGGTGTCGAAACGGGCCCCGCGATTGTCGGCAATATGGGCGCAACCCAGCGCTATGATTACGGGGTACTGGGTGAACCAATTTCCATCGCCCATTATCTGCGCCACCGTGCGGTTGATTATGGTCCCGCCGTTATTGTCGGTGATGGCTTCAAGGAAATTGTCGGAGAGCGCTTTGCCCTCCTCGAAGTGGATCTGATTTCAACACCACGACACCCCAATGGATGGCGCGCCTATGCCCTGCTCGGCGATTCCATCGTCCGCGCAAGTCCCAAATTTCGGGCGCTGGAAGACGGACATCGGCAATTGTTTGATGCTTACCGCAACCAGCGCTGGGAAGCCGCGCGCGAAGCACTGGCCCATTGTCGTGGCCTGAACGGCTCCATCGCAACCCTCTACGATCATTATGAGGCACGCATCCGGCACCTGGAGCAGGAACCGCCCGGGGCAAACTGGAACGGTACCTATTTCGCCGGTCGCCTGTGATCGACAAATCACCGTCAGACGGCGAATGGACCTGATGCAACAAAGAGCTTGGCGGGGGACCCTTCCCCCGCCATTGTGCATTTCATGACACGACTCACCTGCTCCATCGACACATGGCCGCTTGCCACCTCGTTCAACATTTCGCGCGGCGCAAAGACCCAAGCGCATACAGTTACCGCAACACTCGCCGACGGTACCTTTACCGGACAAGGTGAATGCGTGCCCTATCCGCGTTATGGCGAGAGCGTTGAGGGTGTTATGGAGACCATCCTCTCCCTTAAGGCCGACATTGAAGCAGGCATGACGCGAGAAGAACTGCAACTGGCCCTGCCACCTGGCGCAGCGCGCAACGCACTCGACTGCGCCTTCTGGGATCTGGAGGCGAAAAAAACCGGTGAGCGCATCTACACCCGCCTGAAACTGCCGACGCCTGCGCCCATCACCACTGCGTTCTCGCTCAGTCTCGACACACCGGAAAAAATGGCGATTGCCGCAACGGCCGCCAAGGACCGCCCGCTCCTGAAGGTAAAGCTCGGTGGCGAAGGCAATGAAGCACGCATCCGTGCAATCCGCGCGGCAGCGCCGCACGCACAGCTCATCATCGACGCCAATGAAGGCTGGACAAAGCACAATCTGGCAGAAAATGTTGGCGCCATGGCAGCCTTCGGCGTCTCCTTGATTGAGCAACCGCTGCCTGCCGACGATCATGAAGCGTTGCGGGATTTTGAAAGCCCCATCCCGCTTTGCGCCGACGAAGCCTGCCACGGGATTGCTTCACTTGCCCCACTCATCGGCCTTTATGATGCCGTCAACATCAAGCTCGACAAAACCGGCGGCCTGACGGAAGCACTCGCCATGGCGCGCGCCGCGCGGGATATGGGTTTTGGCATCATGATCGGCTGCATGATCGGCACTTCGCTTGGCATGGCACCGGCTATGTTACTGGCCCAACCCGGCGATATCGTCGATCTGGACGGGCCCCTGTGGCTCAAACAGGATCGAGCCAACGCCATCACCTATCAGGGCAGCCAGATGCTGTTTCCAACCGCAAAGCTCTGGGGCTGACATCAATCCCAACACTTTTCGGTTGAAATGCAAGTTTCTGCTCGTACCACCTGAGTTTGCGGCCTACACTCCCGCCAACCGAATTCAATCAAGCTGGCAATCAATAGCTCATGAACTACCGTGTGAAAATCACTGCGGCAGCCTGTATGACGGTGGCTCTGTTTCTGGCCCCGCTCGCGGTATCTGCTGAAGACGACCAAAAAGGTCCACCCCCGTCTCTCGTCAAGGTCGACAGCGTTATCGTTGAGACGTTTGGCCAGACCGCCCCCACCATTGGCCGCATTGTCTCCAGACAGTCCGGCTTTGTGGCGGCCCGTATCTCCGGTGCCATTGCCACAATGAATGTGCAGGTTGGAGACCGCGTCGGCGAAGGGGACGTTCTCGCGGAACTCGTCGCCGATCGCTTGGAATGGGAAGTGAAACGCAATGAGGCCGCGCTACAACGCGCTGAGGCTGCACTCGCCATCCGGAAAAACGAAATGCAACGCCTGCGCAGCCTGCGAAATTCCGCTGCCTTCCAGCAGAGCCGCTATGACGACACCAGACTGGAGGTCGCCACACTCGAAGCGAGCGTCGTCGAAGCCAAATCATTGCTTGAGCTCGCCAATCTTGACCTTGCCTACACCCACGTGCTGGCTCCCTACAATGGCACGGTCACACTGCGCCACACTGAGGCGGGCTCGTATGTATCAACGGGTGCCCCAGTCGTCTCAATGGTCAATGATCTGGAGCTAGAGGCAGAAGCCGACATCCCCTCTGACAGGATTGAAGGTCTGACGGCCGGTCGTAATGTCGCGATGGAGATCGCGGGCGAACGAGTGAGCGCCAATGTGCGGGCCCTGGTCGCCGTTGAAAACCCGCTCACACGAACACGTGCCGTGCGGTTTTCGATCCCCGCAAGCGTTGCACCCAAATTCACCCCCAATCAAACGGTGACCCTTTTTGTGCCGGTTGGAGAGCGCGAAGAAGTAACAACCGTCCACAAGGACGCTGTCGTCAACCGATTGGGAGAAACAATTGTCTTCGTGATCAAGGACAATGTCGCCCAGATGAGAAGTGTTCGCCTAGGTGAACCGGTCGGCAGCCGGTTTGTCGTTCTAACGGGCCTGGAGGTTGGTGAAAAAGCCGCCGTCCGCGGCAATGAACGCTTGCGAGCCGGGCAAACCGTCACTGTCGACGAGGGAGTGTAACGAACATGAACCTCATCCGGCTTTCCATCGAACGACCGACCGCCATTCTGGCAGGCGTCATCATTCTGGTCGTGTTTGGATTTGTGGCACTGCGGTCAATCCCGATCCAGCTCATACCCGATGTGCGAAAGCCGCTCCTGACTGTCACAACTGCCTGGCCCGGCGCATCGCCGATCGAAGTTGAGCGGGAAATCGTCAACCGGCAGGAAGAAAACCTGAAAGGTCTGGAAGGTGTCACCCAGATGACCAGCCGGTCTTTGCCCGGGCGCGGTGAAGTCTATCTGGAATACGCATTGAGCACCGACATGAACCGGGCTCTCCTCCTTGTTGCCAACCGGCTGGACCAGATAAGCAACTACCCGAGCGAAGCCCGCGAGGCCGTGCTGCGCTCATCCGGGTCAGAAGACAATCCGATCACCTGGATCGTGCTCACCCGTTTGCCCGGCAACGATCGACCCATGAATGCCTATGGCGATTTTGTCGAGAATGTCGTTCAAGAACGTATCGAACGCGTGCCCGGCGTCAGCAGCTCAAATGTTTTTGGCGGGACCGAGCGCGAGCTGAAAATCATCATAGATCCTGAACGCCTCGCTCGCTACGGCCTGACCGTGCCTGATGTGGTCAATCGCTTGCGCGCTGCCAATGCCTCCGTCTCCGCGGGCGCAGTGGAGGAAGGAAAGCGCGCCTACATCGTCCGTACCGAAGGCGAACTGAAAACCGTCGAGCAAATCCAAAATGTTGTCCTTCGCTCAGAGCAGGATGAAACCTCAGGGCGTATCGGCCGTGTGATCGTCGGTGATATTGCGGTTGTCGAATTTGGTTACAAGCAACGCACGGGCCAGTTCAGAAGCCTGGGCGGCGATGCCATGGCCGTCAACGCTGTGCGGGAATCTGGAGCCAACGTCATTGAGACCATGGCGGGCATTCGCGAAGCCATTGCCGAGCTGAATGAATTTGACCTTCCTAATGCAGGCCTGATTGCCCGACAGACCTATGACGAAACGGTCTATATCGAATCCGCCATTGACCTTGTGAGACAGAACATTGTGATGGGTGGCACACTTGCCATCGTCGTCTTGATCCTGTTTCTACGCTCATGGCGCGCAACAACAGTCGTGGCGCTTTCCATCCCGGTCTCTGTTGTGGGCTCCTTTGTGGCGATGGCTGCTCTTGGTCGTTCGATCAATGTGATCTCTCTGGCGGGCATTGCGTTTGCCGTGGGGCTTGTGGTTGATGCCGCTATCGTTGTTCTGGAAAACATCTACCGCCTGAAATCGGAAGGTATGGACAGGCGCGAAGCCGCCTACAAAGGCACGCAACAGGTTTGGAGTGCGGTCCTTGTTTCGGCAGCGACAACGGTCGCCGTGTTCGCCCCCATTCTCATCATGCAGGCGGAAGTCGGGCAATTGTTCCGCGACATTGCGGTTGCCATTTCGGTCGCCGTCTCTCTGTCGCTGCTCGTGTCCGTCACCGTCATCCCCGCGCTTGCCGCACAGCTATTGCCGGACGATGCAGGCGAGGAAAAGCCGCTCTTCAAACTGCCCCGCATCGACGCATTGGCCCACAAGTTTGTGGACAAAGTGATGCAAGCCATCACCTGGATGATTGCAACGCTCAAACGCTCTGCCGCAACAGTGGCCACCATTTGCGGCGTAGCAGCTCTTGGCACGCTCCTCTTCCTGCCCAAGCTTGACTATTTGCCGGACGGTAATCAGGCCTTCGTATTTGGCTTTATCAGCCCACCGCCCGGCTACAATCTGGACACCGCGCTCCAAATCGCCGGTCGGGTGGAAGATGCAACCCGGGATCATTGGGTACCCACCGCGCCCCTCGACCGCGACCCGGACGACCGGCCCTGGATGGAAAACTTTTTCTTTTTTGCCTCTTCCAATTTTGCCTTTGTCGGCGCTTACCCCGAAGACACAGACCGGGCGGCAGAGCTTCTGCCTATCCTGTCAGAACCGGTTTTGAAGGAACCCGGCACGTTCGGTTTCTTCTCACAGCGGTCACTTTTCGGGCGCGGCGTGGGCGGAGGACGGCAGGTCAATTTCGTGATCGCCGGCACCAGCCCTGAAGACATTATCGAAACTGCGCAACGGGCCGCAGAAAAAGTGGAAGCCCGTCTTCCCCGAAGCGACGGACACCAGATGCGGCCACAACCGTCGCTGGAACTTGGCGCACCGGAAGTACGCATCACCCCCAATCGGACAAAGCTCGGGGACAATGGCCTCTCCGCGGAGGAACTCGGCATCACGCTTGATGCCTTTAATGATGGCGTCCGCGTGGATGAAATCACTGTGGACGGTCGCCGCATGGACCTCGCGCTCTATGGCAGCATTGTCAGGGCGAACGAAACCCAGAGCATTGAGAACCTGCCGGTCGTTACCCGCTCCGGCACAATCCTGCCCGCCCGCTCCCTCGCGGATGTAGAGATCACCGCAGGACCATCAGAAATCCATCATCTGGAGCGGTTCCGGGTTGTGACCCTTCAGGTAAAACCCGCAAACGAGATGCCGCTTGAAGTTGCGCTGGAGGAACTCGAAGCCATCATCGATGAACTGGAGGCCGAAGGCATACCACCGACCGTGCGCATGGGGCTCGGTGGCTCTGCCGACCAGCTGGAAGAAGCCTGGGGCGAGCTGGTGATGAACCTCCTCCTCGCCATCATCATCGTCTACCTGGTCATGGCTGTGCTGTTTGAAAGCTTTGTCTATCCGCTCATCATCCTGCTCTCCGTCCCGCTGGCAACAGCAGGCGGCGTAGCGGGCCTCGTGTTCCTCAATATTTTCACCTTCCAGGCACTCGACATGCTGACCCTGCTCGGGTTTGTCATCCTGATCGGCATTGTGGTGAACAATGCCATCCTTCTGGTGCATGGATCACTCTACAATGTGCGCGAAGAAGGCGAGAGTTTTGATGACGCCATTGCAGATGCAGTGAAAAACCGCATCCGCCCGATCTTTATGTCAACCTTGACAAGTATTTTCGGCATGGCCCCGTTGGTCTTGTTCCCCGGCGCAGGTTCGGAGCTTTATCGCGGTCTTGGCACTGTGGTAATCGGCGGGCTCATGCTCTCCGCCGTACTTACCCTACTCATCATTCCACCACTGATGAAAATCATCCTGCCGATCTTCGAGACGGAAGCAACGGGCAAGCAGGCACGGCCCACCGCCGCCGCGCCTGCCGAATAATACTCAAGCAATATCAATAACGATCTTGCCGAAATGGCTGGCGCCCTGCATGTGAGTAAGCGCGCCGGTGAGATCATCCAGACCATAATGAGCATCAACAATGGGCTTGATCTGATTGCGATCGATGGCACGCACCATCTCGTCAAATTGCTCCCGATTACCAACCGTGATGCCCTTGATCGTCAGGTTCTGCGAAAAGATCGCGGCAACATTCACGTCTTTCATAAGACCAGACAAAAGCCCAATGACAGCAATGCGCCCTCCGAGCCGCGCCGCCGCGATGGATTGCTGCAACGTCTCCGCACCACCCACTTCCACAATGTGATCAACACCACGACCACCGGTAAGCTTGCGGGCCTCGCTCGCCCAATCAGGCGTCGTCTTGTAGTTGATGAGGTGATCCGCTCCCAGTGCCTTTGCACGTTCAAGCTTCGCATCGGACGACGAAGTCACAATCACTTCAGCCCCTGCTGCCTTCGCAAACTGCAAGGCGAAAATGGAAACACCGCCAGTGCCCTGAACAAGCACGCTGTCACCGGACTTGATTTCCCC
Organism: Parvibaculum sp.; assembly: GCA_040223265.1. Taxonomy (GTDB): domain Bacteria; phylum Pseudomonadota; class Alphaproteobacteria; order Parvibaculales; family Parvibaculaceae; genus Mf105b01. Next base: position 21,551 of record JAVKCY010000109.1, read on the forward strand.
TTCCGAGACAAGCGCGCGCCACGCCGTCAAGCCCGCACAGGGAAGGCAAGCAGCCTCCGCAAAACCAAGGCTTGCGGGTATCTTGGAAACACCTTCAGCCGAAAGGCAGACATATTCTTCAGCGCACCCGTCAAGCGGGCCACCCAGAGACGTGGCCAACGCATGTTGTGTCGGCTCCCCCGCCTGCCAACCCTGGAAGAACAGCGGCGCAACCCTGTCGCCTTTTTTGACACGCGTGACGCCCGGCCCCACCGCCTCAATCTCCCCCGCGCCGTCAGACAGGGGCACCAATGGCAAGGGATAATTGCCGCCATAGCCTGATACGATTGCAAGATCTCGGTAATTAATGGATGCCGATTTGAGCTTCACCAGAACCTGACCGGGCCCGGGCGTCGGTTTCTCAAGGGTAACTGGCTTCAGATTGTCTAATCCAAAAGCTCCTTCAAGGCGCATTGCATGCATTATTTCCTCCAATTGATTTTGATCCTGTTTGAATACCGTGATGCCTATTAAACTGCATCAGCACATCAAAGAGTCAACGAGGCACACACCGATCTGCACCTCTTGCAGGACGGCACCAGCAAAAAGACGGAGCGTCACCCATGGAGCGCGGCGACTATAAAAATTTACTCACAGACAAGCAGGAACAACTCAACCTCGTTCAGCAGGCCATGCAGAGACAAGGCGAACGCGGCATTATCGTGTTTGAAGGGTGGGATGCGGCCGGTAAAGGAAGCACCATCCGCCGCATCGCCTGGTGTCTGGACCCTCGCAGCCTGCATGTTGCAGCCATATCAGCACCCACAATCCTTGAACTGAACGGGCACTGGCTCAAACGGTTCTGGACCCGCATTCCCTCCCGCGGCGAGATCGGTATCTTCGACCGGTCCTGGTATGGACGTGTGCTGGTGGAGCGTATCGAAGGTTTTGCGAACGAAGCCGAGTGGCAGCGCGCCTACCGGGAGATCAATGAATTTGAATGGTCACTCACGGAGGAAGGTTACCGCATTGTAAAGCTTTTCCTCGACATCTCTCCGCAGACACAGCTCCACCGCCTGAAGAGCCGCCTGGATACACCCACAAAAAGTTGGAAACTCACCAAAGAAGACGTGAGGAACCGCGAACGATGGCATGAGTATGAGAAAGCCTATCAAGAAATGATGCAGGAATGCTCCCCGCCGCACGCGCCCTGGCATAAGGTAGATGCCAACAGCAAAAAGGACGCAAGGCTTGCCTGTTTCGACATTATTCTGGACCGCTTCGGCCAAGGGCTCAATGTGACGCCGCCACCGGTCGACCCGGAAATCAGCCGCTACCTGAAGCAAGCGAAGTAATACGGCCAAGCCCCCATACCAAGCCCCCACACATTGCACGCAAGCAGACCCCAGAACACCAACAGAACGCCAACAGAACCGCCAACAGAAACACAGGAGAAAAAGTGAAACTCTGGATAATACTCGGCACCCTGAACGGTTTTCTGGCTGTGGGGTTTGGTGCCTTCGGCGCACATGGCCTGAAAGCACGCGCCAGCGAAGCTGACCTTGCAGCCTTCAGCACTGGCGCAGATTATCACATCTATCATGCGCTCGCGCTGTTTGCCGTCGGCTGGATGGCGTCGCAGGCACCTTCCACCTTCGTCTCGGCCGCCGGATGGGCATTCACCCTGGGCATCCTTCTTTTCTCAGGCTCTCTTTACTATCTCGGCCTCACCGGCAGCCGCGCGCTTGTCCTCATCACACCGATGGGCGGAACTGCCTTTCTGATCGGCTGGTTCTGCCTTGCCGTCGCCGCCTATCGCTTGCCGTAGGGCCATTTGAATAAAAATATAGACTCAAGTCTATTTATAGACCTACATTTCTCAATCTGAATTTGGGGTGGAGAAAAATGGTGAAAGATCGCGAAATCCTGGTGATCGGCGCGGGCATTGCCGGCCTTAATGCTGCTTTGGCATTGGCGGGTAAAGGCCGCAAAATCACGCTCATCGAACGTGATGCCCCCCCGCCTGACACAAGCCCGGACGAAGCTTTTGATGTCTGGGAACGCAAGGGTGTCGGCCATTTGCGCCATAGCCATGCGTTCCTCGCCCGCCTCTATGTCCTCATCAAAACCAAACATCCCGCACTGCTGTCGGACCTGCTGGCCGCAGGCTGCCGGGAACTCCGGTTTGCGGACACGCTGCCCGCGACCCTGCGCACAGCCTATGTACCCCTTCCCGATGATGAGAACCTCACCATCCTGACCAGCCGCCGGACGACACTCGAATTTGTTATGCGCGCCTATGTAAGCCGGATGGAAGGTGTCAGCATTCTGACAGACCGACGCGTCACCGGTTTCACTTTGGATAAGGCACCAGATGGCACACCGCGCGTAACGGGAGTGACCTATCTGGAGGGGGATGGCGTCAAATCATCCACCGCCGACCTGGTGGTGGATGCAGGCGGGAAAAATGCCCTGGGCACAGATTGGTTGAAGGATGCAGGCATTACGCTCCGCACCGAGGCAGAGAATGCGGGCATCCTCTATTACACACGCCATTATCGGCTGAAACCCGGTCAGACCGAGCCTGAACGCGGCAAACTGCCAGCAGCGGCTGACATAGGCTACGTTAAATATGGCCTCTTCCCCGCAGACAATGGCTGCTTCTCCATTACCCTTGCGGTGCCGGACGTTGAAATGGAACTACGCCGCGCCGTCATCCGGCCGGAAAATTTTGATGCCATATGCCGCTCTATACCGGGCCTTGCACCCTGGGTGGAAGAGACCCGTGTTACACCAACATCCCGTGTCTTCGGCATGGGAGAACTGAAAAGCCAATGGCGACATTTTGTCGAAAATGGTTGCCCCCTTGTGCTGAACTACTTCCCGATCGGCGACAATCTCATCCGCACCAACCCGCTCTATGGGCGCGGCTGCTCCTTCGCCGCTGTGGCCGCTGAAGCATTGAACAATTCACTCATGCTCACCGATGATCCAGCGAAACAGGCTCTCGCCTATTTTGCAGAAGTCACTCAGGAAATCCGCCCCTATTATGACGTCATGCGGAAACAGGATGCCGCCGCCTTGCGCCAGGCAACCAACACACTCAAAGAAGGTTACAAACCGGGGTGGCGCGCAACGCTCACCAAAAGTTTCATCGAGGACGCGTTAAACATCTCGCTTCGCGCCGACATTGCCCTCTTCCGGCAAGCGATGAAGGGCTTTCACATGATCAGCCATCCCAATGACTGGCTGAAAAAGCCCGGCAACATGTTGCGCGTTCTGCGCTATTGGATCCGGGGCAAAAAGCGCAATGCAGATTTTTATCTGCCCCGTCTTGGCCCGAAACGCGAAGACATGTTTGCAATGTTAAATATCTCGCCAACGGCCGACATGCAAACGCATCAATCAAACGCGTGATCGCCGTCCCGAATTTCTGCGCCCTATCACCTGCCAAATATCTGAGAGCTTATCATGGTTGATTTCACGACACCCCGCTTCATCGAAACCAACGGCCTGAAAATGGCGGTCTATGAGGAAGGGAAAGGTCTGCCGGTCATTCTCTGCCACGGCTTTCCAGAGCTTGCCTATTCCTGGCGCCATCAAGTGCCCGCAATAGCCGCAGCGGGATTTCACGCTATCGCGCCAGACCAGCGCGGCTATGGCCGCACCGGCGGGCCGAAAGGTGAGGCGCACATACCTGAATATGACATGCAACACTTGCTCGACGATCTCATCGGTATGATGGACAAGATGGGTCTTGAGAAGGCAATTTTTTGCGGCCATGACTGGGGCGGATTTGTTGTGTGGCAGATGGCATTGCATCACCCGGACCGTGTGGCCGGCGTGATCGGCGTCAACACGCCCTTCACGGCCCGCGCACCCATGGACCCGATTGAGCTTATGAAAATGGCATTCGGCGAAGACATGTACATTGTCTTCTTCCAAAAATACGGACAGGCCGAAGCCCTGTTTGAAGCCGACATCGAAAAGACCATGCGTTTCTGGTATCGACGTTGGACGATGACCCTCGCCGAATTTGACGCGCAGCCTGCGGAAAACAAACGTCTTGCACTCGCCGAAGCGTTCAAGCGCCCTGAAGACGAATGGGCAGGCGAGCCGCTGCTGGAACCCCACGAGTTCGATTTCTACGTGCACGCCTTCAAACAGACGGGCTTTGAAGGGGGTATCAACTGGTACCGGAACTTCACCCGCAATTGGAAAAGCTCGGAAGGGGTCGAAGACAGGATCAATGTCCCCTGTCTCATGATCTCAGCCGCCAACGACGTGGTGCTGCGCCCGGAAATGACTGAAGGGATGGAGAACTTTATTCCAGACCTTGAAAAACACATCATTCCGAATTGCGGTCACTGGACACAGTCTGAACGGCCCGACGAGCTCAACGCGCTTATCACCGACTGGCTGAAACGGCATTTTGCGTAGACCGAAACAACCAAACAGGCGCTGGCCACAAGACAGCAAGCGGACTAATCTAGCCCCGGACTTTTAGGGAAAAGAAGAGGTACGCCTGATGCAACTGACACCGCAAACTGTATTCCTGATCGCCACCTATGGGATCCTGCCATTTTGGCTCTTGCTCGCCTTCGCGCCAAAATGGCACCTCACACAAACGCTGGTGCACTCCGCGCTCTTTCCAATCGTCATCGGTGCGGCCTACACAACCTATGTCGCCACGGGCGCACTCAGTCAGGGCGACGGGTTCGCAACACTCGATGCCTTGATGAAGACGTTCACCATTCCAGAGGCCGTCCTTGCCGGATGGCTGCACTATCTTGTCTTCGATCTGTTTGTCGGCGCCTGGCAGGTGAGAGACGCAAAGCGACGCGGCATGAACCATTGGCTTGTTGTCCCCTGTCTCTTTTTCACGCTCATGCTGGGACCGGTCGGTCTGCTTCTTTACATCATTCTGCGCAAACTGACTGGCAAGGGTGGCTGGGCGCTGGAGGCAGACACTGTCTGATCGGCGCGATATTGAAACCCTGCTGTTTGCAAACGATGCCTTTTACCAGGCCATCGTGAGCCGTGATATGGATGCTCTGGAGGGGCTTTGGTCGGTCAATGCCCCTGCCTCCTGTGTGCATCCAGGTTGGCCACCGCTCCATGGACGCATGGAAGTCATGGAAAGCTGGCAACGGATCATGGCGGGGCCAGCCCCGCCGCAAATTATCTGTCACCAAGCAGGCGCTAACCTGATCGGCGATATCGGCCTCGTCACCTGTTACGAACAAATCGGACGCGAATGGCTGGTGGCAACCAATCTCTTCAACCGGGAGGGCACTGGCTGGGTCATCTTCCACCACCAGTCAGGCCCCACCGTCGCCCCGCCGCAGGGGGATGACGTGGCGGAAGCGCGTCCCCTCAATTAACCTTCATTCCCTGACACTCTCTCAAGGCAATCGCCCCTCATCCTCAAACTGACATATTTGTTAATGTTGAGCTTGTTGCGAGGAGACGCCTTGAGTATGATCCCGGCCAACGAGCAACTGTCAGGTTGCGTGGACCCTTGTCTACGTCCTAAACAGACGTTCACCGTTCATCGGAAGATCGGCCTGCCGGTTCACCATGGATTGATATCGCGTCATATTGCGCTTTTCAGCCCGTGGATGCCCCGCTCTTGGTCGTAACAAGAAAAAAGAGAAAAGGAGAGGTGAATGTCGCAGGTGCTGGACAGCCAGGCTGTCGCCCCGATTGTCGAACCGCTGGGCGAGGCACCCCGTCGCGACGCCACCATTGAAGCCATCAAGGGGGATCGCCCCTTGCGCATTCTGTTGCCGAGCTACCGCTCCAACTCCACGACCGGCGGTCAGGGCGTCTATATGCGCCACATCTCCAAGGCACTTGTGGATCTCGGCCATCATGTGGATGTGATCTCCGGCCCGCCCTACCCT
>JAVKCY010000116.1:0-3872 GCA_040223265.1 Parvibaculum sp.
TCGGCGCACTTTGCCCCTGCCTCATGTTCCGCCAGAATCCCGATGATCTGCTCGTCTGTGAATCTCGTTCGCTTCATTGTCCGTCCTCAAGTTGGGCCGGACTCTAATCGACGGTGGAGGAAAAATCCCGTGGCAGGTCAAAGCCCAGCGCCAGCTTGCGATCTGGACCTTGCAGCCCATCGCCGCGCTGCTGGCCGAGGAAGCAACCGCCAAGCTGGGCGCGGTGGTCGAGATCGACACGATCCGCCCCTTGCAAGCCTTCGACGCAGGCGGACGCGCCAGGGCGCTATCCGCGATCATCAAGACGCTGGCCGAAGCGAAGGAGGCTGGCATTCCAGCAGGCGACGTGTCTGGCGCGATGCGCATGGTCGATTGGGGGAAATGAGATAGGCCGGTCGCGCCTGGGAAAGCTCTTGTCCAGCTTGTTCACCCGAAGCGACCCGGATCAGTCGGTGAGTGCCGTACAACCCCTACAGCGCGCGGCCCGGTCCTCCACTGGGCGCGGCGCGCACTTTTGCCTTATGTGGGCTACCGTTCCTTCGCGCTTGTCTCGATGACATCGCGCAAAACTTTGATTTCTTCGATCAAATCGGCTTGGCGAGCGCTGAGGGTTTCCAGAATTTCCGACTGCACATTATTGCTATGCGTCAATGTTTTGATCGCTGCCGTCAGCTCTTTAATTACTTCTTCGTCCAATTCACTCTCCTGTTTTCAGACGGACGCCAGGGCCTCCGCCGTTCTCTGCAATAAACTCGACCCCTGCATTCTCAAGGGCTTTCTGCAAGGACGCTATGGTTCTTTCATAGGGGTGACGGCCCTCTTTTTCGAAGCTGGCAATCGTCCTTTTGGCCACGCCAGAAGCTTCAGCCAATCGATCCTGAGACATCGCCACGAGGGCACGAGCTGCGCGACATTGTGAGGGCGTCATTTTTAACCTTGCGCTAATAGTGCAATCTGCGCTAAAAGTGCAGCATTGCCCTAAAAGTGTAACCTAATCAGGAGACCCTGACAATGACCAAAGAACGCGCCCGCGCGAATGAAGAATTGCGCCCCGTCAGCAGCTGGGAAAACAATCAGGCGAAGGGCCATGCCCTGTGCGGTCAATACATGTGGGGCGAGCACAAAGACGAGGTGAAGACCCTGCGGAACCGACAGGCAGCGTACCTAAACAGCCTGCCGTCCGATCCCCAAGACGCCATCTCTGCCGCCAAGAAACTACTTGACTTTGAATACAGCGCATATCCGGAAGGCATTGAGAAAGCGTTGCATTTTTCTTTCGCGCTTGAGGCTATGGTCAAGCATGGCTCCACCGACGACGATGGCCCGGAACGTGATGCAGCGATCTATTTGGCGGATCAGGTGGCCCATGCGATGGTGCGCGCGACCGAGCAGCTGGACCGGATCAGCGATATTCTGGACAACCCGGCCAGGTTGGAGCGGGAATCCCCATCTCTCTAACTGAACCTTCCACATTAATGCTTGACGTGCACTCTTATCGTGGGTTACTCAATAAGCATGAAATCGAGTGCCTTCATAAAGATCGTGGCGGAAGCCTACCGGGTCGAGGAAAAGACCGTGACGCTCTATGCCCGCTTCATGAAAGAGGCGGGGCTGATCACCTCCGGCGCAAGGGGGGTGAACGCCCCGCACATGCATCCGCGCGATGCGGTGCGCCTGACGATTGCGCTTCTCGCCACCGGCACCGCCGCTCATGCGGTGCAGCTCTATCAGCGGTTCGCGAGCATGACTTATCAGCCCGACCGCTACAATGGGCCCCATCCCGCCAGCCTCGGCGTCCACGAGGGCGCAACGCTGGAATCCGTTCTGCTGCACATGTTCACGGCTGACATGTTCCCCGAGGGTGTCGAGGGCGGCGGGCCGTTCGAGTGTTCGCCATACCTTGAGCTGCAAGAGAATCAGCGTATTGCCACGATTGAGCATTCGCCGCTGATCGACGGAAAGTATCAGCACGGCGAACGCAAGCGCGCCGGTCTCTACTTTGCCACCCGCAACCGGCCCGAGGACATGGCCCTTGAGGATCGCTGCGCGCATGGCGGCATCATGGTTTCACGCGGCATCGCCCCGAGTGCCCTCTCTCAATGCGCCCTGCCGTTCTACCTCGAATGGCGCGACAAGGTTTCGTGGGAGACCATGCAGAAAGAGACCGAGGAAGAGAGCATCCGGCGGCATCGCGACGGTGACTTTACACCGGACAAGGGCCTCTGGTTCGAACGCGATCTAGGGGAGGCATGATGATGGAGCGCCGCCCCGCCGCAATCCGCAAGTCCGACCTGACGCCCGCTTTCGAGGCCGCGAAGGCTGCGGGCTTTGATCAGGTGTCCATCGTTGTGGAAACCGCCGATGGCAAGCGGTTCCTGATCACGGCCGGGACGGGCGGCGATGCTGCCAAGCCGGATATGACACCGCTCGAAAAGTGGAGGGCAAGCCGTGCCGCAAGCTGATCTGCCCAAAGGCGTGCACCGCGTCCGGCGGAAGCTGGCCAACGGCAAGAGCCGTTTTCACTTCTACGCATGGCGCGGCGGTCCCAAGTTCTGGGAAGATGACCACCGTAAGCCGAGCGACCCCACGTTCTATCAAGCATACGCGGATGCCGCTGCGCGCCCGAAACCGGCTGACTACACGACGCCTCAGATGGTGGATGACTTCCTGTCCAATACCGCCATGCCCAAGGGTGAGCGTTCACGCGCTGATATTCGGAAATGGGGTCTGCGATTCGCGGACCATTTCAAGGATGCGCCCGCCGTCATCTTCGAGGAACGCGGCGCACGGGGCGAGGTGAACGCATGGCGAGCGCTATGGAAGCACTCGCCCAAGCAGCACGATATGGCGGGCACCCACGCGGTTCGCATTCTCAATTGGGCGGTGGATGAGGGCAAGCTGTCCGAACATCACTGCCACAAGCTCCACCGGCTCTATGAGGTGGATCGCTCAGAAATCGTCTGGACCCCGGCGGACCGGGAAGCCTTCAACGCGGTCGCGCCGGAATGGGTGCGCCGTATTCTCTGCGCGGCCTGCGAAACCGGCTTACGCCCTGCCGACCTGATCAAGCTGACGCCTGCCCATATCGAGCAGACGCCGCTCGGCCGTCGCCTTCGCGTCAGGACGAACAAGCGCAAGCGGCTGGCCCATATCCCGATCACGCCGGCGCTGGCCGAGGTGATCGACACGACCCCGCCGGGCCGGTTGCTGATCCTTACGAATGCGAATGGCAATGCCCTGACCCCGCATCGCGCGTCCGAGGGTGTCCGCCAGTGGCGCGGCAAAGCCAAGCTGTCCGATGAGCTGCGCCTGTACGATGCACGGGGGACGGCTGCAACGCGCCTGCTGAATGCGGGCCTGTCCCTTGCCAACATCGCCAATCACATGGGCTGTGACAACGCGTTCAGGAAAGACCGAGACGGCGGGAAGCCGATGCCTGAACCAATCGACGCGCTGATGTCTTACCTTGGCGCGGCGGCGCTCGGCGGCGACCAGCGACTTTTTTTGTACGTGAAACCGAGCCGGGACAGCAGGTTGGCAATGGAAGAATGATGCACCCGCACGCCCTCGGCATCGGCCAGCGCATCGCGCAGCTCGAAGAGCGTGATGTCGGGGTCTTGCGCGACCAACTCCTCAAGGAAACCCTGGTGCGGCGCCAGCTTTCCCTTGCCGCGTGGAGGTCCCTGGGGAGCCGGTCCCGCATGACCTTTGGTCCGCACCTGACGCGCCCACCGTGCGCCAGTGGCCGGTGACACCTTCAGACGCAACGCTGCCGCACGCCCGCTCAATCCTTCCTCAATATATCTCTGAAACCGTTTCCGAAGCGCCGCAGGCAAAGGTGCTGACATGATCCATCCTCCCAATGAGGATGA
>JAVKCY010000123.1:0-7543 GCA_040223265.1 Parvibaculum sp.
AAGCCGCCTCTCTGATCGTGAAGAGCGCGAGCCAGCCACCAAAAGCAGGAAGTGCTGCGAAGAGAAGCTTCATACCCAGACCCTCCGGCACGCGGCGTTTGAACTCGCCTGCATGGGTCATCGCAATGCCCCAGCGAATGCCACCAAGGAAGGAGAGAATGAGCGCTGCATAGACAAGTTGAACCCGGAGTGCTGCATCTGACATTTCAGACGGCCAAAGAAACCAACTGACAATGCCCGTGCCAGCAAAGGGTACAAGCCCGCCATAACCAAGCAGCCGGGCGCTCAGCGGTGTAATAGGGGCAGGGCTGTCACTCATCCAAGCTCTGCGAGCCATGGGAACACCTCAATCAGATAGATCGCAATCAATTCCAGCGATCCCAATGCCATCAGAATGCCGGTCGCGATGAGAAGCACACCGGCGGCAATCTCCACCTTCGGCATGTGCCGCCGAAACCGGGTGGAAAAACCGATGAACCGTTGCACGGCAAGAGCGGCCGCAATGAAAGGGATGCCAAGTCCCGCAGAATAAACAGCCAGTAGCGCCACACCATAACCAAGGCTCTCGTGGGACGCGGCAATCGCAAGAATGGTTGCAAGGATAGGTCCGATGCACGGCGTCCAGCCAAAGGCGAAAGCAAGACCCACCACATAGGGCATCGCCACGCGGGGGACAAAACCATTGCCAGCATCGGGTGCAAAACTTGGCAGGAAGCGCACGTCGCGATTAAGCAGCGCAAAGCGGAAGAGGCCTACATAATGGAGGCCCAGCACGATGATGATCCCGCCGGCGATCTGCCCCAGCACGACTTTGTGCGCGAGGAGGAAAGGGCTGATGGCACCTGCCGTCGCGCCAAGCAGAATAAAGACGGTGGAGAACCCCCCAACGAAAGCGAGAGACCCGATCGCGACGCGCTTCTGGAGAGAGCTTGCCTCAGTGCCCGCCCCTGTCACATTTTCCGCCGTCAAGTCTTCGTAAGACGCGCCAGCCACAAAGGAGAGATAGGCAGGCACAAGGGGGAGAACGCAAGGCGACAGAAAGGACACAATGCCGCCGATTAAGGCTGCCAGAAATCCTGCGTCAAATCCGTCCATAAGTCACAACTCCCGCGATTGGTGAAAACCAACCTTGCGTCGCACAGTTTGCGGCTCCGCTCAAGGAACACAAGCTCACCAAAAGGTGAGGGTTAATCTTTGAAGACGAGTGTAGCGGCCCACCCGGCGAAAGTCGCAAAAACGACCGCGAAAAGGCCGTAAAGCAGGGGTTTATCATGCGCAAAAGAGTAAATCGCGCGTTCCATACCGCTTTTGACCACATAGAGCGGGGCAGATGCCACGTCGCTCACCTTGCCATCAGAGAGGAGATAGACCTTTGCTGTGTAAAGCCCGTTTGGCACCGTGGCGGGAATGCCAACTGTGGCGCGGAACAAGGATCGACCGAGAAAGGCGACCCCCGCAGGCTCGGTGCGGAAAAGCCCGTCCGCCTGCTTGTTGCGGATCAGCGCTTCCGTAAAGGCCTGCCGCTCCGCCGCAGTGACGTTATCGTCACTGCCAAGGGCTCCACGAGCGGTGGCACTGCCAAGGCTCAATTGATCAAGACCGAGCCCCTCGACCGTGCGTGTTTCTTCAGAGGCAACGCGCGTAAGCGGGCGCGTGCTCGCAATCGCATAAAAGGTCGGCACACGCTCAAAGGTGACGGCCTCCGTATTAATCCAGAGACCGGCGACATTATTCTTGCGGCGAACGGTGACCGGCAGGCTCGGCCCGCTCACAACCACAATCACATCACGCTCCGTTGCAAAGTTCGTTGGATCGGCCGCCTCAATCGCACCGAATATCAGGATTTCCGTTCCCGTAAAATTGGATCTGATGGAAATCTGGTGTTTGGAGAGATCGGTGACAAGTTGGTCAGCGCGCGCGGTCACATTTGTGAAGAAGGCCACCAGTCCCGCAAGTACGAACGCGCCGCCGGTGCGGTTGAAAAGAGCGCCGGTCATTGCGTGATCTCCAGGGTCAGCGAATAGAGATCATCTGGTTGCAGGACGAGCCCAAGGCCGAGTTGCAGCGCGACCCCCACAACGAGGAGGCCGAGCAGGGCGCGCAATTGTTCGCCGCGCATTTTCTGTCCGACCTTTGCGCCAAACTGGGCGCCAACCACACCCCCCAGCAAAAGAAGCGTCGCAAGGACCACATCAACCGTCTGGTTCTCAACAGAATGAAGAACAGTCACAAGCGCGGTCACAAAGATGATCTGAAAAAGCGAGGTGCCGATCACGACATTGGTCGGCATGCGCAAAAGATAAATCATCGCGGGCACCATGATAAAGCCGCCTCCAACACCCATGACGGCCACTAGGATGCCGACAAAGAAGCCGATCGCAATGGGGGGGATCGCGCTGATATAGAGTTTTGAGCGACGGAATCGCATCTTGAAGGGTAGGCCGTGGATCCAGCTATGATGTCTCTGATTGCTGGAACTGGCGCTGTTGCCCCGCCGTTGGGCGATCAGCGCGCGCACACTTTCATTCAGCATCAAGCTGCCGATAATGCCCAGGAAAATGACATAGGAAAGAGAGATCACAAGGTCAATCTGGCCGAGTGCCTTCATGACGCTGAAAATATAGACCCCGACAAAAGAGCCGAGCGCCCCGCCGATCAGCAGCATTGTCCCCATTTTGAAATCAACTGCGCTGCGCCGCCAATGGGCGACAACGCCGGAAATGGAAGAGGCAATCGTCTGATTGGCTTGCGTGGCGACGGCGACCGCAGGTGGAATGCCCGTAAAGATCAAAAGCGGTGTCATCAGAAAGCCACCCCCCACACCAAACATGCCCGACAGAAAGCCAACAGACGCACCCATGCCCAGAATAAGAAGTATGTTCACGGGCATTTCTGCAATGGGGAGGTAAATCTGAAACATTCAGCGTGCCACCCCTGATCGGATTGCAGGCGCAACTCTTGGGCTCGTGTAAGACATACTGGGCCCGTCCACGCGCTGCGGGCACCGGGCAACCAGGGTCACCGTACGTAGGCCTCAAGCGTCTGGATAAGTGTATCATTTGCCGTACCCGTGACAGCAAGGCCAGCATTGGTCTGGAAATCACGAATGGCGTCACGTGTACGTGGACCCATCATGCCGTCGGCAGGGCCGGGCTGATATCCAAGTTCACGAAGCAGGCGTTGCGCGCTTGCAATCTGTGGGTCGCTCTCAACGGCGATGGAGCCGGTAAACTCTCCCGAGCCATTATCGAGCGAGCTGCTGCTCCAGCTGCCAAGGGAGGAGAGATTGCCATTGGCAAGCGGGTCGGCGGTTTCCGGTGCCCAGGTTTGTGCCGCAAGTTTCGCATCGACCAGCGTGGCGGCATCAAGTGTTTGCTCCAGCGCATCACGACGCGCTTTCGCACCTTCATCGCCATTGTTGGCAGCAATAGAGAACCATTTATAGGCTTCTGACTGGTCGGCTGTCAGGCCGAGCCCGCGTTCCATCAGGACCGCGATATTGTATTGGCTGTCAGCAAGCCCGTGATTGGCCGCCCCGAGGAACCATTTACCCGCTTGTGCAAAGTCCTGCTGCACGCCTTTGCCTTCGGCATAGATCACCGCGAGATTGTGCATGGCTTTCACATTGCCGGCTTGTGCTGCTTTTTCATACCATTGGCGCGCAAGTTCCATATTCAAAGGAACGCCGCGACCTTTTTCATAAAGTGTTGCCAGACGATATTGGGCAATCGCAAGGTCTTGCTTGGCAGCAAGTTCAAACCAATAAGCGGCCTGATCAAGATCCTGCGGGACACCGCCACCACGTGCATAGCGGACACCCACTTCGTATTGCGCAGCCGCATTGCCGCCCGCCGCCGCCGTGCGAAGAGCGCTTCGGCTGCCAGGTGCAGGGGCCTGTGTGACAGGTGTTGTCGGCGCGGCTTCCACCGGAGGAAGGTCATCCGCATTGGGAACGATTTCACGCGGTGTAACAACAGGTGCCGCAATTGCTGGTTCAGGTATTGGTGCAGAACGCGCAGGAACGGGCGCGGGCACCGGAGCTACAGCCGCCACTGTAGCCCCGGCATCCTCCGGAATGGCCTCCGGGATAAGAGTTTCAGCAGTCCCGGCTTCTATCGCTGGGGTTGGGACGCTTGGGTCAGGTGTCGGTACGATGTCTTCTGAAGGGATCACTTGTGGCGCGACATCAAGTTCGGACACAGGATCAATCGCAGGCTCACCACCAACCGTAACATCGACGAGGTCAGGCTCAGCCGGTGCGGTCAGCCAATTGACGGCAGCCAGAACCACGATCAGGGCGACAACAGCACCACCAACAATGAGAGCAATGCGTTTGCCGCGACCTTCTTCCTGTTCTTCGAACGCTGCAAAGCGGCCTGCTTGCTCCCCAAAGCCAAGTCCGGGCGCTTCGCCCGTGGCATGAGCCATCTGTGCCGCGCGGCGCGCGGCGGCGATAAAGTCGCGCGCTGAACGCTTGTCGTCCATCATCGGCGCGGCAGGTTGTGCAATCGGTGGTTCGCCCGCATCTGCATCCGCTGCGACCCCGGACTGTGCCTGTGGCATTGGCGGTGCTGACATGGCGGGCGGTGGTGGCGGTGTGTCTGTACGTGACGGCGCAGCCAGTGGTGGCGCAGTCATGGGTGGTACAGGCAGTGATGCTTTTTCTGCAGGCTTGCTCGGTGCAACAGGTTCCGGTGATCGGAACATCTGGCTCAAACTGTCCAGCGGACCCGGTGGTGGTAGTGGCGCACTTGAAATGGGTGGTGGCGTCATGCCCGCACGGCCCGCACCGATCGCCGCACTCGGTGATAAAGGCAGATTGTTGCCACTCTCCAGATCTTCAATCCGGTGGCTGACCTGCGCGACCAGGCCGTGCATGGTCTCCCGTGCACTGGCATTGCGCTCTTCGGCAGCATGCAGGGATTGAGCGAGGGCAGAAAGCGCTTGTTCAACTGAGCTGGCGGTTTGCAGCGCGCGCGTCTCGCTATCTGTGACGCGGGCAAGTACTTGTTCAAATCGGTCATCCAGCTGCGACATGACCTGCGGGACAATGTCCTGTGCGGTCACCTGGCGCTTTTCGAGCCGGTCGATAAAGCTGGAGAGGCTGTTTTCGAGGGTTTTGATCGCTTGGCCGCTTTGGGCTTCAGACGTTTCAATCCGCGATGACAGCGTCTCGACCATCTTCTGCATGTCTTCCATGCGGCTGCGCTGCTGATCGGAATCGAGTTTTGACGTGACGGCCTTCAAGGCTTCATCGACAGCCAGACGGCGGTTTTGTTCTGCATTCGTCGTGGCTGAATGGACGGATTGCTCCATCTCCGCCATGCGCTCGGACAGGTTCTGAAGCGTGTTGCCAAAGGCATCCGCCCGGGCACGCTCCTGATCGCGTTTGGACGCAATCTCGGATGTTTCGACCCGCTCCGACAGTTCGGAAAGAATTTGGCGAATTTCGTGAAATTTCTGCTCGCTCTGATTGTCGACTGTCTCCATATGGTCAACAACGGCGTTCATGGTTTTCTCAAGGCCCTGGAAGGCGATGCGATCCTCCGGGCGTTTGCCAAAGGGAGAGCGATTGCGCTCTGCTGCTTCCAGACGATCCGTCAATTGCTGCACTTTGCGCTCAAGCACACTGTCTTTGTCTGCATTGGTCGTGCCGCCGGAGGCAATCTTTTGCTCCGAGGTTTCAACCCGTTCAGCAAGCGCCTCCAGTGAAGTTTCAATCCGGCGTTCGTTTGTGTCGATCCGGCGTACCAGATCACGAACCGCCTCCGTCACCGGTGACAGGTCGAGCTGCGCCGGCATCGCATAGCGCGCACCGCCAGAATAGCCTTGCTGGCTGGGCGATTGGGGCTGGCTGGCTGCTGCTTCAAAGCCGCCAAAGTCACGCCCAGGCCCACCAAAGTCACGCACAGACGGGGGCATTTGCCCGACATCGTCTGTGCCTTGATCCATAATCATCTGGTTGAGCCAGGCACCGAGAGTCAGGCCTGCCCGTCGGGCGGCCTGTTTGGCCGCTTCCCGTGCTTCAGGCTCAATGCCTTTTACGCTCCACGGTACTGCCGGTCTCATCGAATCACTATGCCTGTTAACGATTTGCGACTGTATCGACCACAAGATTCTGTGTAAACCCGCCCTATGCCTACAAAATTTGGTTTTTGCATCTTACCGTGAAGGTTTGGCGCTTAGACCAAAATGCGAGGCGTTGGAAACAAATATGTAATCGACCTTTCGCAGACCTTATCAAGCAGGATTTTGGTAAAGGCACGGTTAACATTCACCTGTAATGGACAAGCAAAAACCGAAAAAATGAGTCGGATGCATCACAGGGTGCCGGCAACCTGCGCGCTCCAGATTAGGATGGAGGCAGGCCTATCGAGAAAATGTCTGCACGGCATAGAAGACGTTGCCCTGCGTCGCGATGCCGACGCCGGTTTGACTGTATTTGTCACTCTCAAGAAGCGTGCGATGGGAAGGCGAATTGAGCCAGCCCTGCAGCACATGTTGGGCAAAGTCTGCGTCTGACTGGCCGCTGGACCGTGTGCCGACCCAGATATTTTCCCCGACCGTACCTTTGAAGTCTGGATTCACCGCCAGCATGCGATCCAGTGGCCCTTGCCCTTCCGGATTATGATGACCGCGGAAGTTGCGCGCCGCCATGTCGGCAGCGTGAACACTCGCGATGCGCTGCAACCGGACTTCGACGCCGAGGGGAGGGCCTTTGCGATATTCGTTGATGACACCGAGCAATGTCTGGCCAAGCGGAGAAAGGCTCGCGGTCTGTGTGGTGGCAACCGCCGGCAATTGGCTGTTATTGAGCACCTGCGGGGCCGATGAACCGCTAGTGCCCGACGCGCAGCCTGCCAGCAGCCCGCTCGTCACGAGCCCATAGGTCGCAAGAATGATTAAAGCTTGTTTTGCATGCATTGAACGATCCTCCTGACATAAAGGTAACGTATTATTACCAGTTTGCAGACCTTCTTCTTGGAATATTGGCTGACTTCTTGGAACTTTGGCGGACTGCTTGGGCTATTTGTCGGGCGACCAAGAAAATAGATGATCTGAGTTGACGTTGACGTAAACGTCAAATATTGTGCCGCCCGGAAATTGAAAAACGGCAGAAAATATCAGTTTTTCAAGCCTTTGTTTTTTGGCGACCTGGTCGCCAAAAAACCCCCAACACCCGCTGGCCATGTCCGGCGGGCCCAAATGACCAAAATAAGCCTGACTTTGAGAGCGCAGGCAATGGACAGGGATGAATGATCATGCAGCAGATGACGTCTGGCAATACCGGATCGGTGACGAGCTACAAAGAAGCCTCGTCCAATGATGACAATGTAACTTTCTCCATCACGCAGCTGGCGGAAGAGTTTGGCGTCACAACACGCGCCATTCGCTTTTATGAAGACAAGGACCTTTTGCACCCGACACGCAATGGCCAGACCCGCGTCTATCGCCCGCGTGACCGGGCGCGGCTGTTTCTGATCGTCCGTGGCAAGGCTGTTGGGTTTTCGCTCGGTGAGATCAAGGAGTTGATCGACCTGCA
>JAVKCY010000125.1:0-12262 GCA_040223265.1 Parvibaculum sp.
TTGACGATGCCGCTGACGGTACCGAAGCACTGGCCAAGATGAAGGGTAAAAAATATGGCCTGGTCATCTCTGACTGGAACATGGAGCCCATGACAGGCTATGAGCTTTTGAAAGAAGTTCGGTCTGACGAACAGCTGAAGCCAACGCCGTTCATCATGATCACGGCTGAATCCAAAACGGAAAACGTGATTGCCGCCAAAAAAGCTGGCGTGAACAATTACATTGTGAAGCCGTTCAACGCCGCCACTTTGAAAACAAAGATCTCCGCCGTTCTCGGCGATTTCTGATCTTTCTTTCATTGGGATTATACGCGGGGGATCAACGCCATGAGTGCGCCTACATTGTCGGCCGACACAAGACTTGAAGAAGTCACGCAACATATTCGTGACATGAACACAACCACGTTGGCTTTGCCCGACGTGTTGAAACTTGCCGAGATCATGGTGGGGTCGATGCAAGGGTTCTTTGGACAACTTGATACGTCCATCTACAAAGAACTGACGCAGATCTCGAGTTTCATCAATAATACGCGGGCTGAGATCGGCAGGCTTCAGCCCAACGATCTCAAGCAGAAGCATTTCCCGGAAGCCGGCAAAGAGCTCGAAGCCATTGTCCGTTCGACGGAAGATGCAACGAACACGATCATGGAGCAGGCAGAGCTTATCATGTCGGCAGATCCGGCCGATGCGGATGCCTACCATGAAACGGTTCAGGCGGCGGTGATGGAGATTTTTGAAGCCTGCTCATTCCAGGACATCACAGGTCAACGCATCAGCAAGATTGTCAGCACGCTTGTTTATATTGAGAGCAAGATCGGCGCACTCGCAGACGCCCTTGGTTCATCCATCGTTGAACAAGCGGTCGAAGAGCCTGAAACAGCTGAAGAGAAACGTCGTCGTGAACTGATCCTCAATGGACCAGCTCTTGAAGGCGAAGGTATTGATCAGAGTGAGGTTGACGACCTGATGGGCGATGGTGCCAGCCAGGATGATATCGACGCCCTCTTCAACTAAGACAAAAGCAAATCGATTACCAGCGCAGACGGGGCATGGCCCCCGTCGGCCAGACACCCACTTCCCGACACAGATTTGAAACAAGATCAGATTGCGGGTTTTCTGCATCCGGTCCACAACGCTCCACGGCAATGCCACCGGTGATAAAGAGCGCGTCAAAGCCTTGTGTGTTAGCGCCCTTGATATCGGTCAGAAGACCATCGCCAACCGCCAAAATCTTGTCCATGGCGACACTCTGGCCACAGAGAGTTTCAAGCCGCTCGCGCGCCATCTTGTAGATAGGTGGATGGGGTTTGCCAAAATAGTGTGCACGCCCACCCAACCGAACATAGGCTTCAGCAATTGAACCACCGCAGAAGACCTGCTTTTCGCCCCGATCCACAATAATGTCGGGGTTGGCGCACACCAGCTCCATGTCGCGGCTCTTCAGGCGCGCCAGGATATCTGCATAATCTTCGGGTGTTTCAACTTCATCATCGAAAAGCGCCGTACAGAGAACAAACTCCGCTTCACCTTCGGATACTTCCTCCAGCTCCAACCCTTCAAAGGTCAGGCTGTTTTTCTCTGGCCCGATATGCCAGAAGCGCTTGCCATACCGGCCTGTCTTGAGGGAAGCACGGGTCGCATCGCCGGAGGTCAGCACATCGTCATACGCCTCCCGCGGGATACCCAGTTCCGCCAAGTGCGATGGAATATGCACACCCGGCCTCGACGCATTGGACAGCAGCAAGACCTTTCCCCCGCCCGCGCGGTATTGCCGGAGCGTATCGACAACACCCGAATAAGCCGCCACGCCATCGTGCAGCACGCCCCATACATCACACAGCAGCGCGCTATAGCGTTCCGCCAGCGGCGCAAAGCCCTGATGAATGGGCACGAGGTTTTGGTTTTGATCTGTTGTCCTGCTCATGACAGGTCAGTAAGCCGCGCGGGGCCAAACCGTCAAGAGCGGAGACGTCAAAATTCGCCAAATGGGGCTTTGATGTTGGCATTTGCAAGGGCTTGAGGAGCCGAAATCAAGCGGCCTTGCCCAATACATCATCGCGTACCGGGCGCGGTGTGCCAAACAGGTAGCCCTGTCCGTAATCCACATTGAAATCCAGCACATCGACGACCGAACGTTCCTTTTCAATCATGTCGACGATCAGATTAATGCCGAACCGGGACATTAATTCCTTTATGTCTTCAGGGCGGATATCGGAGCGCCCGTCATCTGCCTGCGCGACCAGTACATTCACAGAAATTTTGACATAGCGGATGTTGAGTTCATAAAGCTTGCGATAGTCGAAATTGATATCTGTCACCTGATCCATAGAGAAGCGGAAGCCCAGGCGTGACAATGCCATGAGGCTTGCCTGCTCGATCGGACCGATCCCGCTAATGGTCGCTTGTGAAAACTCAAAGACAAGCTGTTCTGCCAGATGTTTGTTATGCTCCATGTACTCAATAAATTGAGGGAAGAAATCACTATCGAGCAAAGAGTTTGCGGAGATATTGCAAAAAACGCCTGTGTCCGCGTCCCGCTCGTTCAGCTTGCGTACAATTTGCACACAACGGAAGAGGAGAAGATTGTCGATGGTTGGCATGATGCCCGCAGGCTCTGCCACGCGCATATAATCGCGTGGCATGATCACCTCACCATGATCACCGCGAAGTCTGGTCAGAGCCTCGTAATAGCGCACTTTGCGCTGTGGCAGCGTGACGATTGGCTGCAGGTAGAGATCAACGCGATTGTCTTCCAACGCATCGCGGATCGTGTCGAGCAATTCGACATCCGACATCGCGGCGACGTTTGCAGGCATTGCCTCGCCTGCCTCGCCCTGGTTGAATGCGACGACACCAGACGGCAGCGCGGTGTCGGATGCAATCATCTCTGCCTTTTTCTTTTCGGCGATGCGATCTTCGGCAAGGCGTTTTACCAGCGTCTCGATGAGCCGCATCTCGGCCACGATTTCGGCATTGCGTTCGGTGGTTTCTGTTTCAAAGCGTTCGGTCAGCTTTTCAAGCGCTGCCTCAGCACGCTCCAGGTCCCGGTGAATGCCGGTTGTAAATGAGTTCAGATCCGCCATGCTTTTCGCAAAAGAGCGACGTTCCGCTGAACGGGAAATCCTGCCGTAAAGCTGTGCCGTTCCCAGCAAGACAAGCCCCGCTGCCATTCCGGCTTCAAGCCCTTGCAAGCCACCAAACATAATGATGGCAAAAGCGCTCAGCCCTGCGATCAGCGAGGAGGCTGTGACCATGAGAACATTGTTCAGGCGCGACATTGTGTTCTTCCCGTCTCTTGATATGCAACTCTAGATATGAAGCGAGACGAAGCCCGCTTTTCCCTAATTGAGACAGTGACAGGCAGGGTTTGAGAAAGTGTTAACCATCGGGCTCAGGATACCGGAAATGCCGCTATTCGGTTCAGCCGGTGCCAGTGCATACGGTAAAAGGCGGAGCCGCCCGCACCCCGGCGGGGCTTCACCGATGCCGCTTTCGCCAACCAGCGATCTTCGGCTTTCTCGGCCTCTGCCCAGCATTTTTGCTGCAAATTGGCGGCGTCGGACGCTGTGCAACCGCGCGCGATGTATTGATCGACGTCGCTGCGGAACTTCGCTTCCAGCGCATCGCGTTCCGCCCGGTAGGCGTTCAGTCTCGGCGCATAATCCTGGAGGACCGCACGGTGCAAGCGTTCATGGCGCCACCAGAGAGAGCGCTCGTCAAACCGCCCTGTGGGTGCAGGACCAAATGTCTGCTGCACGCCTTCGTCCCAACCGGGCCCGAAAAACACGGGCTTGAAGATCCCCGTGTCTGGCGAGGAGGTGCCCGTCACCCAATGTACGGGTTTTCCGTCCCTTATCTCCGTGATCCAGGAACCGGTCGTTTGCCCGAACCGGCGGACCGGACCGAACGACGCATGAGCGCAGACAGACCCGCCCAGAAGACCATCCGGTCGCCAGTCCACGTCCCGCTGAGCGCGGGGCCCGTGATCGCGCAGGACGGACATCATGGTGCCCGCATTGATTGAACCCTGCTTGGGTTCAAGCAGTTCAGTGGTGCGGCACCAGCGTTCGGTCCCGGTGGCGAAACGGCTTCGCGTCCGGTCTGCAAATGTTTCACTCAGATTGAGGGGCGTCCCACCTGCCCGCCAACCAAGGCCGGTCGCCGCCTCCCGCAGGCCCTTGCTCTCCCCGTCAATGCTAGTTCCGATGGTGAACGTGTTGGAGATGGAACGGATGCTCTCCACACGCTCCACCGCCCAGTCGCGGCCTACCGTCTCCATCACCAATGCATTGCCTTCGGCATCTGCAATCAGGAAGCCATTGTGATACTCAAACCGGCTGGTGTGACCGCAATTGCCGCCCTGCCCGAACTCGCTGAGTAGGCCGGCGATGACGCTGACGGCTTCGTCCGCCGTTGCTGCGCGCTCCAGCGCCAGGCGCAACAGATCCATGCCGATCAGGGCTGCTTCTTTTTGCGGTTTGATCTTGGCAAAAATGGCCTCATTGCCGATCACAAGACCTTTGTCATTGGTCCCCATCTCCGCCCCCCACATCCAATAGGGTTTGGAGAGGAGGACGGCGTGGGTCGCGCGGGCTTCAGGAATGTCGATATAGGTGCATTGGAGCCTTGTCCCGACCTCATGGGTCGCGGCGGGCACATAGAGGAGGGCTTGCGCTTCATTCGCCTCCCGGTCAGAGTTCTTGGCGAACACCAGTCCGCCATTTGCGCTGGTGGCTGGTCGCGCTACCATTGTGTCACACATAAGCTGGCACTCCCCTTTTTCTCATCCTAACGTGAGAAAGCAGGACGGTCGATCCGAGAAACCAAACAGGAGGTTAAATCATGAGCGCACATCAATTCGCTTTTTCCCACATTGCGGGCGGTGAGCTTTCGCTCGATGACTATGCCGGGCGTGGTGTTTTGATCGTGAACACAGCCAGCCGCTGTGGTTTCACACCCCAGTACCGTGAACTGCAAGGCCTGTGGGAGCGCTACCGTGAGCAGGGCTTTGGAGTGATTGGGGTTCCTTCCAATGATTTCGGTGCTCAGGAACCGGGTAGCGAAGCGGATATTGCGAGCTTTTGCGAGGTCAATTATTCCGTGTCGTTTCCCATGACGGTGAAACAGACAGTGGTCGGCGATGATGCTCACCCTTTTTACAAATGGGTCGTTGCGGAAGCTGCGGGTGCGCCGAAGTGGAACTTTCACAAATATCTGATCGGTCCAGACGGTGGTCTGGTGGGTGCTTATTCCTCCAAGGTGAGCCCGCTTGATGCCAGTCTCACAGCTGAGATTGAGCGCCTTCTCAAGTGAGTATAAAGCCATGAGCTACAAGCCGGTTGCACAGGAGTTAGCGCGCTACAATCATTGGCAGAACGGCCAGATGATGGGGATATGCGACACGCTCAATGCTGCGGAACTTGAGAGGAACCAGGGTCTCTTCTTCAAGTCCATTCTCGCAACCCTTGACCACGTGCTCTATGTAGATCGTGTGCTGATCGGCATTTTCTGTCACGGTGTCGTGCCCGCGTTTGATCCGGCGACGCGCCTTTCTAACGATTATAACGACTACAAGAACCACCGCTATGCCGAGGATGATGGTATTTCGGCAATCTGCAATGACGCGTCGGATACTTGGTTTGAAGAAACGGTCACACTTGAAAATAAGGCACTGAACCGGTCGCGGGTTTTGCCACGTTGGTTTCATGCATCACAAATGTTCAACCACCAAACCCACCATCGCTCCCAGGTTACCAGTGCGCTGCACCGCTTGGGCCTTGATTATGGAAACACGGATCTTCCCTATAATCCCATGTCCGCCTATTAGCTGATGTCCGCCTATTAGCCCATGTTTGCCTATGAGCGTACTCAAAATGAAAACGGGGCCCCGAAAGGCCCCGCTTCACATGTCGGATTTTCTAAACTCAGGCCGTCAGTGGTGCGATGCGAATTTCCACACGGCGGTTCTGTGCCTTGCCGGCTTCATTGGCATTGGATGCAATCGGCTGGCTCTCGCCCAGGCCCTGCACCAGGAAGCGATCACCGCGAATGCCACGACCACGCAGATAGGTCGCAACAGACTGCGCGCGGTTTTGTGACAATTGCTGATTGAACTGAGCTGACCCGTCACTGTCTGTGTGGCCATAAACATCCACCAGCGACTTGTCATATTCTTCCAGCACGATGGCGACGGAATTCAACACTTCGTAGAAGTTTGCATTGATGTCCGGTGAGCCACTGGCAAATGTGACGTTCCCTGGCATGTTCAAGATGACATCATTGCCAACACGCGTAACAGACACGCCCGTGCCCTGCAGACGCTGGCGAAGTTTTGTTTCCTGTTGGTCCATGTAGTAGCCGATACCACCACCGGCGAGTGCACCCACGCCTGCACCGATCAGGGCGCGCTTGCGCCAGTCCCCGCCACCGATCAGCGCACCAGCGACACCCCCTGCGAGTGCGCCAAGGCCGGCACCGATCGTCGTATTGTTAGTAGACTGTTCCCCGGTATAGGGGTCTGCCGAGGTACAAGCCGTCAAGGCAAAGGCACTTGCGACGGCCAAGGTTGCGATACGTTTCATTAAAAACTCCTGAGATCCCTCACCGCAATGTGCGGTTCTTATTCGATCCAAAATGGTGTGGCCCATGGTGTAACCCAATGTCGGCCAAACCTGTTGCTGTACCCACAATGACGGACCCCAGCGCGGCCCGACACCAGCACTCTAGCACGGACTTTTCAGCCTTGCGCCTGTCTTAATTGGATAAAGCGTGCAAAAATGCCCCATCAGAATTCACCGACAGGCGACCGGACGCCAAAAGGCCCGGCGCTTTTTGACAAAAGGGATGTCATATTCATGGAACTATTTGATCTTAAAGACAAAGTAGTGGTCGTCACCGGCTCAACCCGTGGCATTGGGGAGGCCATTGCCCAACGCATGGCGGAGCACGGCGCAAAGGTTGTGATCTCCAGCCGCAAGGCCGATGCATGCGAGAAAACGGCGGGCGAAATCAATGATCGTTTTCCAGGCCACGCCATGGCCGTTCCTTGCAATATTTCCTCAAAAGATGATTTGAAGCGCCTTGTACAGACAACCAATGACGCTTGGGGACCCATCGACTCGCTCGTGTGCAACGCGGCAGTGAACCCGTTCTACGGGTCCGCGAAAGACATTCCAGACGATGCGTTCGACAAAATCATGTCCTCCAACGTGAAGAGCAATCACTGGCTCTGCCAGCTTGTGCTGCCACAGATGATTGAGCGGAACGAAGGGTCTATCACCATCGTATCCTCCATCGGGGGCTTGCGCGGTTCGTCTGTTCTTGGCGCTTATTGCATTTCAAAGGCTGCCGACTTCCAACTTGCGCGCAATCTGGCGGTTGAGTTTGGGCCGAACAATGTTCGCGTCAACGCCATTGCGCCCGGCCTCATCAAGACCGACTTTGCAAAAGCGCTGTGGGACAATCCTGAAACGCTGAAGCGCTCGACCGCCACGGCACCCCTGCGCCGGATCGGCCTGCCCGACGAAATTGCCGGGGCGGCCGTCTTCCTTGCGTCCAAAGCCGGTGCCTTCATGACGGGGCAAAACCTTGTCATCGATGGCGGCGTCACCATCGCATAGAGAGACTTTTGATGATCGAGATCAGACCGCTTGGCCCCGCAGACAAGCAACAATGGCTGCCGCTCTGGCAGGGCTATCTCGACTTTTACAAAACAGAGCTTGCGCCCGAAGTGACCGAAAATAGCTGGGCGCGGCTCCTCTCTCCTGATGAGGGCCTCCACGGCATCGCGGCGACCGATAAGGACGGTTGCCTTGTTGGCATTGCGCACTATCTCCTTCATCCAGGCACGTGGGACGTGGGCCATGTCTGCTACCTTGAAGACCTGTTTGTTGCGGAGAACACGAGAGAGCTTGGCATCGGCCGTGCGCTCATTGACTATCTTGCCACCCAAGGGCGTGCCAAGGGCTGGGAGAGGGTTTATTGGCAGACGGCCTCTGACAATCACACGGCCCAAGCGCTATATGAGAAGATTGCGACCCGTAAAGATTGGGTCCGATATGAAATCGATCTTTAAGCTGCCAACCTCTATCAAAGGACAGAAACATGAAATCAGTTGTGGTGACGGGCGTGTCGAGCGGCATTGGCTGGGGCGCGACCAAAGTTCTGACGGCTAAGGGCATTCATGTTTTTGGCAGCGTGCGCAAACCGGCTGATGGCGAAGCGCTGAAAGCTGAGTTTGGCGACCTTTTCACCCCGCTCATCTTTGATGTGACGGATGAGGCGGCGATTGCCGCTGCCGCCGCACAAGTGCGCACTGCCCTTAAAGGCGAAAAGCTGTTCGGCCTTGTGAACAATGCAGGCATTGCCGTCTCCGGTCCTTTGCTCCACCTCTCCATCGACGAGTTTCGTACCCAGATGGAGGTTAATGTCACAGGTCAACTGATGGTGACACAGGCCTTTGCGCCTTTGTTGGGAGCGGACGAAGAGCTTAAAGGCGCACCCGGTCGCATCGTGATGATCTCGTCAGCTGCCGGGAAAAACGGCACACCTTTCCTTGGGGCCTATGCCGCCTCCAAACATGCGCTTGAAGGCCTTTCAGAAAGTCTGCGCCGGGAGCTGATGCTGTTTGGTATTGATGTCATCATTGTCGGGCCGGGGGCGGTTGCCACAAAAATCTGGGACAAGGCGGAAGAGGTTGATATTACCCCTTTCCTCAACACACCCTTCGCCCCCGGGCTTGAGCGCGTGAAGAAGGTCATGATCGACATGGGGAAGAAAGGCTTCCCGCCGGAAAAACTTGGCCGGGTCATCTGGACGGCGCTGAGCGCCGACAATCCGAAAACGCGCTACGCCGTGGTGCCCGGTCGCCTGATGAACTGGACCATTCCGCAGCTTTTGCCAAAACGCACCGTCGACAGAATTATCGCCGGACGCCTGGGGCTTAAAAAGCGTAAATGATCGACGGAAGACCCCCAAAAATAAAAGCCCCCGGCGAGGGGAGCGCCAGGGGCTCGGTGGGATCAGGCCTCAGCGGGAGGGGGATGCTGATTACTGGCTGATCACCATCGGGGATCACTAGAGAAATAAGATGCGATCATGGATTTACAAGATGTAAAGATGGATCATTCCTTAAAATTTTGCGTAGTTGAAAAACGCACCAAACATTGATGCGTTTTCACGCCAAAACTCACGCAACGGCATCCAGCACACGCCTGAATTTCTCAAACATTTCGCTGATATGGGCCTCTGTCGCCATCAAGGGCGGGGAGAAGGCAATCGTGTCTGCGGTCACACGGATCATCATGTTCTCCTTGTGGAAAGCGTGACACATGGCGTCATAGCCGCGTTTGCCCGGCAGGCCCTCCAGCGGGATCATGTCGAAGGCCGCAACCAGTCCAATAGTTCTAATATCCAGGATCAGGGAATGATCTTTGAGCGCATGGGCTGCATCGGCCATCACGCTTTCATTGCGGCGCGCTTGCTCAAACAGGCCTTCATCACGATAGAGGTCCAGTGTCGCAAGAGCGGCCGCCATGGCGAGCGGATGGCCCGAATAGGTGTAGCCATGGAAAAGATCGATGGCGTGGTCTGGTCCGCCCTCGGCCTGAAAACGGTCGTAAATGTCTTTGGAGACCATTACGCCGCCCATGGGCACAGTGCCGCCCGTGACACCCTTGGCAAAGGTCATGAGATCAGGCGTGACGTTGAACCGTTCAGCAGCCGTGGCATAACCCAAGCGACCAAAGGCTGTGATGACTTCATCAAAAATCAGCAGGATGCCGTGTTTGGTACAAATGTCGCGCAGGCGCTTCAGATAGCCCTGCGGCGGCGGCAACACACCGGTGGATCCTGCCATCGGCTCCACAATCACCGCCGCGATGGTTGAGGCATCATGGAGTGCCACAATCTTTTCCAGATCATCGGCGAGATGCGCGCCCCATTTTGGCTCACCCCGGCTGAATGCCTGCTGTTCGCGGTTATAGGTATCGGGCAGGTGATCCACGCCGGGTAGCATGGTGCCGTAGAATTTGCGGTTGGGCGAAATGCCGCCGACAGAGATACCGCCAAAGCCCGTGCCGTGATAACCGCGCGAGCGACCAATAAAACGGGTGCGTGATGCCTCCCCGTTCAGCCGGTGATAGGCGAGCGCCATTTTGAGCGCACTGTCTGCGGCCTCCGAGCCTGAATTGCAAAAGAAGGCATAGTCGAGCCCTGCGGGCATGAGGCTCGCCAGCCGGTTTGCCACTTCAAAAGTTTTGGGATGGGAGAATTGGAACGTGGGTGCAAAATCAAGCTCAGCCGCCTGATCCTGAATAGCTTTCACAATCGGCTCCCGGCAATGACCGGCATTGGAGCACCAGAGCCCCGCCGTGCCATCCAGCACAGGTGTGCCATCTGTCTTGAAGAAATGCATGTCCTTGGCGCGCGCAATGATACGCGGGTCACGCTTGAAGTGCCTGTTGGGTGTGAAGGGCAACCAGAAGGCCTCAAGGTCATTGGGCTTCAAGCCGCCGCTCATTTGTCCCTGATCCATTGTGCTTGCCATCATCCGCTCCCGTACTTGTCTCTCGTTCAATTGTTGAAATAGTAATCCATAAAACGCCTCACTCTTTCTCAAAACAAGCATATGAGGGGGTGACAAATAATTCACGTTTAGTAAATTAAACGAATGGAAAAAGATTTTCGGATTGCCCACGGGCAAGCACAGCAAGAAGCACCGACGGAAGCGCCGGACATTGGGCGGCGTTTGCGCGAGCTTCGGAAAATGTATGGCTTCTCCCAGCGGGAGCTGGCGAAGCGTGCCGGTGTCACCAATGGCACAATTTCGCTGATTGAGCAGGAGCGGATCAGCCCGTCCATCGGCTCCCTGAAGAAAGTGCTGGATGGGTTCCCCATCAGCATGACGGACTTTCTGACCCTCGACCTCGCGCCCAACCGGAAAGTGTTTTATGGCGATAAGGATATGAAAGAGATCGCCGGTGGTGATCCCATCTCTTTCAAACTTCTGGGCAAAGATACGCGCGGTCGCGCGATCCAGATGATGCATGAGACCTATCAACCGGGCGCCGACACAGGCGAGGAGATGCTTGCTCATAGTGGGGAAGAGTGCGGCATTGTGATCAGCGGTGAGATGGTGCTGACGGTCGGCGGCGAGACGCGGCTTCTGCAAGCGGGCGAGGCCTACTATTTTGACAGCCGCCTGCCGCACCGGTTTCGCAATCTCGGCAAAACGCCATGCGTTATCGTCTCCTCCTGCACGCCGCCTAGCTTTTAAAAGGCCCTTCTTATGACTCTCGCAGTTGATCGTCTGTCCGATTTGTTGGACACGCCCGACATTATCCTCGCCCCCGGTGCCTATGATGCGCTTTCTGCAAAACTAGCGGCGGCAGCTGGCGCACAGGCTGTCTATATGACGGGCTTTGGCGTTGCGGGCTCCACACTCGGTGTGCCGGACATTGGGCTCATGAGTGCCACAGAAATGGCGGACCGTGCCCGCGCGCTTGCCGGTGCCGCCGCGCCCGTCCCCGTTTTCGCGGATGGGGACAATGGACATGGTGGCCCACTGAATGCTGCGCGGCTCACCCGACTTTACGAACAGGCCGGCGTCGCCTGCATTCAGCTGGAAGATCAGGTTTTTCCCAAACGTTGCGGGCATATGGAAAACAAGGAGATTGTCCCGATTGAGGAGGCGGCGGCGAAAATCCGCGCGGCGGTTGATGCGCGCGACAATCCGAATTTTAAAGTCATGGCGCGGACCGATGCGCGGGCTACCCATGGGTTTGATGAGGCGTTGCGGCGGGGTGAGGCTTTCTTGAAAGCGGGTGCCGATATTCTTTTCATCGAGGCACCACGGTCCCATGAAGAACTGGTGAGGGTTGTCGAAACGTTCAAAGGCGTGCCGCTGGTTGCCAATATGGTGGAGGACGGCAAGACACCTTATCTTGATGCGCCGACGTTGCAGGAGATTGGCTACAAGATTGTGATCTTCCCTGTCTCGGCTCTCCTTTCGGTCACAGAGCGATTGCAAACGCTTTATGGTGCGATGCTCAAAGCCAACAAACTGCCGGTCGATATGCCGCGAGTGACGTTCCAAAAATACAATGAGTTGATCGGCTTGGGCGACATGCTGGCTGAAGCAGCTGCACTCGAAAGTGACAGAGACGCCTGATGCCCAGCTGGAAAAATATTCTCACCCGCATTCAAGCTCAGGATATTGAGAAAGCGCCGCCGCATGTGCATGCGCTGAAGCTCTATGACGGGAA
>JAVKCY010000020.1:0-14013 GCA_040223265.1 Parvibaculum sp.
CACATAAGAAGTTCTTGCGGCGTGGGTGCACGGTTTCCCGGTGGTCGCCAGGGCAGTACGTTGGTGAGGTAGACGTTTGAGCGATTGTACCCGATCGCCCCCAGCATCTTGTCGAGCAGCTGACCGGCACTCCCGACAAAAGGGGTGCCTTGAAGATCTTCGTCGCGGCCCGGCGCTTCCCCCACGAGCATAATGTCGGCCTGCGGGTTTCCGTCGGCAAAGACGAGGCTTTTTGCTGTCGCTTTGAGAGGACAGGCATCAAAACTGGCGAGTGCGGCTTTAAGCTCTTCGAGGCTGTTGGCGGATGCAGCAAGCGCTCTGGCCGTCGCCGCTTCTTCAATGGATGAAAGGGGAATGGCAGGAGGCGCAGCCGCAGCAACTGTGGAGGACTGGGGTGCCGGCGTCCGGCGGGAGGCAGTCTGTCCCTCGCTGGTGATTCTCGCCCCCTGGCCGGTCGCAGCAGGTGCGCCTGCTATCGGCGCTGGTTGCTGCGGCAAAAGGGCGTAGCGATCCACCGGCTCATCATCCAGTCCGTCGCTCACCCCCGCCTCGACATAGAAGCGAAGGAGCCGGATCGCCTCCTGGGTGTCCAGTTTCGCTTCTTTGGCATCAATGTCGGTCTGGAGGGTCAAATTAGGCTCAAAATGCGTTGAAATTGTTGAAAAAGATGCGTTCCCCAGCGTCAGCTAAAGCCGGGTACCCATTGATTGGTGGACAGAAGCCGCTAGACTCTCCCGTGGCGCATTTTGCCCCCCTAAATGCACCACGTCACCTGATTTCACACGGATTTATTTTCGGCTTGGTTGACCTTAAAGCGCTGAAACAGGATAAGAGGTGCCAAATTCCGGTGCCTTCCGGTCTTCCTTGTCACTGATCCACGACGTGGCTCATCCAAGGGAAGGGAGGGATCAAACCAATCCGCCGCGGTAGCTGCCACCAGCACCACCGCCCGAGGAGACGAAAATGAGCGAAGAAGCCGCTGTAGTGCCCGAACGGGAATATATGGAATATGACGTGGTCATTGTCGGGGGCGGTCCTGCAGGCCTGTCTGCGGCCATCCGGCTGCGCCAATTGGCCATAAAGGAAGATTTCGACCTCTCGGTTTGTGTGATCGAAAAAGGTTCCGAAATCGGGGCACATATTCTCTCTGGCGCAGTGCTGGATCCGATCGCGCTCAATGAGCTCATGCCAGATTGGAAAGAAAAAGGCGCGCCGATCACGACCGAAGTCAAAGCGGACCATTTCCTTTATCTGGGCCCGTCAGGCTCCATTCGCCTGCCCAACTTTCTGATGCCACCGCTTATGTCGAACCATGGCAACTACATTGTCAGCCTCGGCAATGTCTGCCGCTGGATGGGTGGCGTGGCCGAAGAACTGGGTGTTGAGATCTACCCGGGCTTTGCAGGCGCGGAAGTGCTGTACAATGAAGACGGTTCTGTTCGCGGCGTTGCAACGGGCGACATGGGTGTCGGCAAAGAAGGCGAACAGAAAGACACCTACATGCGCGGGATGGAATTGCGCGGTAAGTACACCTTGTTCGGTGAAGGTGTCCGTGGTTCCCTTTCAAAGGAGCTGATCCGCAAGTTCAAGCTCGACGATGGCCGCGATCCACAGAAATTCGGGATCGGTATTAAAGAGCTTTGGCAGATTGATCCCGCCAAACATAAAAAGGGCCTGATCCAGCATTCATTTGGCTGGCCGCTGAGCGACCGCACAGGCGGTGGGTCTTTCCTCTATCATTTCGATGACAATCTTGTGTCGGTTGGTTTTGTGGTTCACCTCAACTACAAGAACCCGCACCTGTCACCATTTGAAGAGTTTCAGCGCTTCAAAACGCACCCGACCATTCGGGACACGTTTGAAGGTGGCAAGCGCATTTCCTATGGCGCGCGCGCGATCACCGAGGGCGGTTATCAGTCGGTACCAAAGCTTGCCTTCCCGGGGGGTGCTTTGATCGGTTGTTCGGCAGGGTTCGTCAACGTGCCCCGCATTAAAGGCAGCCATAACGCAATGGCAACCGGCATGATGGCCGCAGAGGCTGCTTTTGAGGCCGTGAAAGAGGGTCGTCAGTCCGACACACTTTCAGCCTACGAAGAAGCCTATGTTGGCAGCCACGTCGAAAAGGACCTGAAGCGCGTTCGCAACGTGAAGCCGCTCTGGTCTCGCTTCGGGACGATTATCGGTGTCGGCGTAGCCGCTATCGACATGTGGATGAACCAACTGGGCATCGGTCTGCCTTTTACGCTGAAACATGGCAAGCCGGACTATGCGGCAACGGAATTTGCATCCAAGCACAAGAAGATCGACTATCCAAAGGCGGACGGAAAAATCTCCTTCGACCGCCTGTCGTCTGTCTTCTTGTCCGCGACAAACCATGAAGAAGATCAGCCGGTTCACCTGCGGCTGACGGATGCATCCATTCCAATTGAACATAATTTGAAACTGTTCGATGAGCCGGCCCAGCGCTACTGCCCGGCGGGCGTGTACGAAGTGATGCGCGAAGAGGACGGATCCAATCCGCGCTTTGTGATCAATGCCCAAAACTGCGTGCATTGTAAGACCTGCGACATCAAGGACCCGACCCAGAACATCAACTGGACGGTGCCTGAAGGGGCAGGCGGACCGAATTACCCGAATATGTGATCTCCGGGAGAGGGAAATTTCATCGAATTTCCCTCTTTCATCGCCATCGTCGGGGATTATGGGTTAGGGTCAGTGCAGCGCATCTGATTTGCGATGATTGGGCGGCACCTATCTGTTGGGCCGTACCTGTATGATGGGCCGCTATGTCGGCGAAAGGTTAAGTCCCCAGGTGGTTAAGTCGGTTTTGATCAAGCGTCTGTGGACACGGAGCGTGAGAGGCGTTGTGCTGTCGCTAGCCCTCGCGACGGGGCTCAATGCCTGCGCGAGCAGTGGCTTTGGCACGAGCCAGCGCAACACAGAATCCCTATATGGAAACTATCTCGCGGGCCGCTATGCAGGCTCGCTCAGAGATATGGAATCTGCCGCCACCTATTATGAGCATGCGTTGGCGGAAGATCCCAACAATCCGTTTATTGTCGAGCGGGCTTTTCTTCTCTCGGTGACGGCGGGCAATGTGCCAGCTGCGCTGCGCTTTGCACGGCAGATCATCGAAACCTCCCCCGACAATCGGACAGCAAGGCTCGTCTTGGCTCTGTCGGAGCTGAAGTCAGGCAATTACGATGAGGCCATTACCGAGATAGATGCAGCCGCACCCGGTCCCTTTACCGCGCTTGTTGGCACGCTCGTCAAAGCCTGGGCAGAGGCGGGACGGGAAGACGTGGACGCTGCACAAGCTGTTCTCGACAGTTTCAAGGACCGTCCGGCCTTCGATCTGTTTCGGATTATGCACGAGGCGATGATTGCCGACTATGCGGGGAGCCAGGCCAAGGCCCGCACTGCCTATGTCCAGTCTCAGGCAGCAAGCAGCGGTGCCAGCCTTCGCATTGTCGAGGGGTATGGCCGCTTCCTGGAGCGGCAGGGTGACGTGGATTTGGCGCGAGAGGTTTACCGCAATTACGAGCGGCTTGCGCCCAATCATCCCATCATCAACGCCTCACTCGCGCGTGTTGCTGCGGGCGACACGCCAACGCGCCTTGTCTCCTCTCCGGCGGAAGGGCTGGCCGAAGCGCTTTATGGATTGTCATCCGCGCTCGCGCAGGAAAGTGGTATCGATATTTCGATCCTCTATATCCAGCTCGCACTTTACATGCGACCGGATTTTGATGTTGGCCGCACCTTGTTGGCGGACCTTTACGAGCGGGCGGAAAGACCAAATGACGCCGTTGCCACCTATGGCGACGTTCCGCGCTCATCAGCACTTTACGAAAACGCACAAATCCAGATCGCCATCAATCTAGACCGCATGGATCGCTCAGCGGATGCTGTCGCGCGGCTGCGAACGCTCGCCCGGCAATTTCCCACCTCGATGGAGCCCCTGACGGCATTGGGGGATATATTGCGGGGCCGTGAAGATTACGAGCGCGCCGCGATTGAATATAGCAAGGCGATCGTGCTCGCAGGTGAGCCCACAGGGCGCGTCTGGACAATCTACTATGCGCGCGGCATGTGCCTGGAGCGTCTGAAGCGCTGGGACGCAGCTGAAAAAGACCTCAAGTTGGCGCTGAAATTGTCAAATGAGCACCCGCTTGTACTTAACTATCTCGGCTATTCTTGGGTTGAGCAGGGAACAAATCTGGATGAGGCAATGGCCATGATCCAGAAAGCGGTGGATCTGCGCCCCGACGATGGCTTCATCGTCGACAGTCTGGGTTGGGCCTATTATCGGCTGGGTCAATTTGAGGCTGCGGTAACGCATCTTGAGCGCGCCGTCGAACTTCAGCCCGAGGACCCGACAATCAATGATCATCTGGGCGATGCGTTCTGGCGCGTGGGGCGCAAGATCGAGGCGCGTTTCCAATGGCTTCATGCTCTGGAGCTTGATCCGGACAAGGATCTCGCCGCCGCGATCAACGAGAAACTTGAAAACGGGCTGGGTCCAACGCCTGATCCGGACCGTGCTGCCGGGCTGTGAATGTCTGCCATCCTCGAAACGGCAAACGCCAAGATAAACCTCTCACTCAAAGTGCTGGGAAAGCGGGCTGACGGCTATCACCTGCTCGAAAGCCTGGTGGTCTTTGCTGATATTGCCGACCGGCTGACCTGCCGCGAAGCTGACCATCTCTCGCTGGAATTGTCTGGCCCTTTCGCGTCTGCATTGGGCAGCGATGGGAGCAGCAATCTCGTTCTGGAGGCTGCAAAAAGTTTCGCAGCTGAAATGGGTCGGCAACCTGATCTTGCGTTCACACTTGAGAAGAACTTGCCCGTCGCAAGCGGTATCGGCGGTGGTTCGGCGGATGCCGCCGCTGCAATCCGGACCATGGTGCGGCTCTGGGGCGATCCTGATTGCACGCTTCAGTCTTTGGCATTGAGCCTCGGGGCAGATGTGCCTGTGTGCTTGCGCAAGAAACCGTCCATCATGTCGGGCATCGGAGAGCAATTGACGCCGCTACGCTCTTTGCCGGACATGGATGCAGTGCTGGTCAATCCGGGCGTGCGGGTGAGTACCGGCGCTGTGTTCAAGACGTTGCGGGCTGAGCCCATAAGCCAGCCAGAAGCGATGTCATCAGTGCTGACTACAAATGCGCCTGCCTTCACGGATAAGGAGGGTGTGCTCACCTATTTGGCCGCGAATGGGAATGATCTGGAAACACCGGCAAGAAAACTGGAGCCTCAGATCGACAAGGTTCTGGAACGGATTGCAGAAACGCCTGGTTGCCGACTTGCCCGCATGAGCGGCAGCGGTGCTACCTGCTTCGGCCTCTATGACAATCCCTTTGATGCAGCAGAAGCCGCCTCTGTTCTGAAAAAGGCAGCACCTGACTGGTGGGTTGTCGCCACCATCTTCAAAGGTGTTTAGCCAGAATCGAGCGCGCGCTCAGTATGCGCGGCTGATACAGAAATCAACAAGGCCTGACAGCGCATCACGACGTTCGGATGCGGGGAAGATACCCAGTGCATCCCGCGCCATATCGCCATAATGGCGCGCGCGGGTGACCGTGTCGTCAATCGCCTTGTGCTTGGACATCAGATCAAGCGCGTGTTCGATATCGCCATCCCGCTGATCACCATCCTGCAAGGTCCGGCGCCAGAAGGCACGCTCCTCATCGTCACCACGACGGAAGGTGAGAACGACGGGAAGAGTGATCTTTCCTTCGCGGAAATCATCCCCGACATTCTTGCCCAGTGTGGCCGCCTTGCCGGAATAATCGAGCGCGTCATCGACGAGCTGAAACGCAATGCCAAGATTGCGGCCATAG
The DNA here is from genome assembly GCA_040223265.1 of Parvibaculum sp. Taxonomy (GTDB): domain Bacteria; phylum Pseudomonadota; class Alphaproteobacteria; order Parvibaculales; family Parvibaculaceae; genus Mf105b01. The sequence continues at coordinate 5,841 of JAVKCY010000020.1, forward strand.
CTTTCAAGCGCTGCCGCCTTCTCGCCATTAAGCCCGGCAACAACAGCGCCAATCTCCGTCGCGGCAGCAAAAAGAGCCGCCGTCTTCGCGCTGATGACTTTGAGATACGCATCCTCAGTGGTGCTGGTATCTTTGGCAGTTGCCAATTGCATCACTTCGCCTTCAGCAATGATGGAGGCGGCTTCACTCAGAATTTCGAGCGCCCGCAGAGATTTTGTCTCCACCATCATTTTGAATGCACGACCGAGCAGGAAATCACCGACCAGCACGCTGGCCTGATTACCCCAAATAAGCCGGGCCGTTTTCTGGCCCCGGCGAAGGTCGCTCTCATCCACAACATCGTCATGGAGGAGCGTTGCCGTATGCATAAATTCAACTGACGCGGCGAGCCGAACATGATCTTCGCCTTTATACCCGCACATACGGGCACAAATGAGCGTGAGCATGGGCCGCAGCCGCTTGCCACCACTGTCGATAAGATGGGTGGCAAGATCCGGGATCATCGAAACATCTGAGCCCAATCGCGACAGGATCAGCTCATTGACAGCTTCCATATCCTCTGCGACCAACGCTTGAAGGTTGCGGACCGCTTGTTCACTGTTTTGACGCTCATTTTCGAGCGGGACGACAACACCCACAAGGACCCCCAGGCGAGTAATGAAAAGAGAAAAACCGGCGCGAAACCGACCAACTATGTGTGTCACAATAGGTTCTACAGGGCAAAGCGGCAAGTGCGGCCCAGCGCCGCTCCCCTCAATTGGTCAAAGAGTGTGGGCTTTTGGGGACAAGCGACGATGAAAAGACCGTGAAGATCGGTGTGGAGAAGAAACATGAAAGAGATTCTAAGAACCAACGACGTGGTTTTTCTTTCTTTTTTGGAATTTCGCCTGACAGAAGCGGGCATTGAACCCTTCGTCATGGATACAAATGCAAGCATCGTCGAAGGCTCTATCGGCATTTTGCCGCGGCGGTTGATGGTCATAGACGAGGAATATGAGGCGGCAATGGTGATTGCAAAAGAAGCATCTCTTGAGCAGGGAAGCTCCGACAATGGCTGAGTCTGCTCCGACACCGACCGATGACGGCTTTCTGGGCTCAAGGCTTAAAATCTTGCAGCCGACCAAAGGCTATCGCGCGGGGCTCGACGCTGTCATGCTGGCAGCAAGTGTTGATGCAAAGGCGGGCGAACGGGTGCTGGATCTGGGGGCCGGTGTGGGCACCGCATCGCTCTGTCTGGCTTGCCGACTGACCGATGTGAGAGCTGCGGGGCTGGAGGTTCAGCCGGATCTCGTGGCCCTGGCCAACGAGAATGCAAGCCGGAACGGGCTTTCGGCGCGCGTGACTTTCATCGAAGGGTCGGCGGGCGAAAAAGCAGCGGCCCTTGCCGCAAAAGACATGGCCTATGGCAGTTTTGATCACGTAATGACCAACCCGCCCTTTTATGATGAGGACAAGGTCTGGACCTCGCCTGATGAGGGCAAGGCAACGGCACATGCATTGGGCGAGGTAACGCTCAAAGCCTGGGTAGAGCTTGCGTGCGCAATGGCAAAGCCCAAAGGCACGGTAACATTTGTGCACCGGGCCGATGCTTTGCCGGATCTCCTGAGCCATATTGGCGGGCGGCTCGGCGCGCTGATCGCTTTTCCTTTGTGGCCACGAGAGGGGGAGGCAGCGAAACGCATCCTTCTGCGCGGCACCAAAGGATCAAAGGCTCCGTTTGTGATGGCGCAGGGCCTGACCTTGCACAAGCGCGAAGGTGGCTTCACGCAAGAGGCTGACACAATTTTAAAGGAAGGCGGAGAATTGCGCCTGAAGACCGCTTGAGTACGGAATAAAAAGGTTTATGTATTGCCCATGGCAAATAGACAACGCAGACAAAAACTGATCAAAACCATTCCCCACAAAGGGCTACAGGAACGATTGCTGGCCTGGATTGATCCAGACATTGCCATCATACCTGTGGTGCGCCTGGGCGGCGTGATTTCGGCTTCCGCCTCACCGCTTCGCGACGGGCTGAACCTTGCAGGCATTGCTGGCGATCTGGAGGCGGCATTCAGCCAACCGGCGGCAAAGGCCGTTGCCCTCATCATCAATTCCCCCGGTGGCTCACCGGTGCAATCCTCTCTCATTTTCAAACGCATTCGTGCGCTCGCCAAAGAGAAGGAAGTACCGGTCTATGCCTTTGTTGAAGATGTGGCGGCGTCTGGCGGCTATATGATCGCCTGCGCAGCCGACGAGATTTTTGCCGATGAGCATTCCGTTGTGGGATCAATCGGTGTGGTGAGTGCGGGCTTTGGCTTTACCGGCCTTATTGAAAAGCTCGGCGTCGAGCGTCGCGTCCATACATCGGGCGAAAGCAAATCCATGCTCGACCCGTTCAAACCGGAAAACCCGGCAGATGTGGAGCGCTTGCTCGCACTGCAGGCGGAAGTCCATAAGGGCTTCAAGGACCTCGTCAAGGCGTCCCGTGGTGAGCGCCTGAAAGAAGAGACGCCGGGCCTTTTTTCCGGGGAATTCTGGGTCGCAACTCAGGCACTCCCCTTCGGCCTGATCGACGGGATTGGCGATATCAGAAGCGTCATGCAGGAGAAGTTTGGCGAAAAGACCAAACTTCGCCTTGTGGGCGGCCCGCGTGCCTGGTGGCGCAGACGCTCCTCCATCACGAGCGAAATGTCAGGGTTTCAGGGGCTTACCAGCGCCGCGCCCGGCCATTTTGCCGGTGATCTGCTGGCAAGTCTCGAAGCCCGGTCCCTTTGGTCACGATTTGGCCTTTAACGCCCCTATACTGGCCCTGTAGGGCAGAATTCAGGAGAGGGGTCCTCATGAATGAGATTGTCATAGCAAGCCTGGTCATGGCGGGCGTTCTGGGGGCAGCCAAGCTTCTGAGGAAGTTGCAGGCAGCCACCCGGATCCGGATTGAGGAACAGGTGAGACCTTCCGCGCCGTCGGAGCCGCGTGATCTTGGCACCTTGAGCCGCCGCGCAGACGGCAGCTTTGCGCCCGATCATCAGCCCCAATAACGGCCAAGCAGCGCTGCCTGAACGGCACCTGCAAATCGCCGCCCCAATGTGGCGGTTTCCTTGACCATTTCCCATGCGAAGGCTAGGTTGCGCGCGCGACTATCGGACCTTTTGGGTCCATAGTGGCTCGTCCCAAATGCCGATCAGGCTTCTGAAAATTGAGTGCCCATATGACCAGCCCCAAAGGCCGGAACAGGTCTTTCCAGTCCCTCATTCTGACCCTCCAGCAATATTGGGCGGATTATGGTTGCGTGATCTTGCAGCCTTATGATGTGGAGATGGGGGCGGGTACCTTCCATCCGGCAACCACCTTGCGCGCGCTGGGGCGAAACCCGTGGAACGCGGCCTTTGTGCAACCCTCGCGCCGTCCGACCGATGGGCGCTATGGCGAAAACCCGAACCGCTTTCAGCACTATTACCAGTTTCAGGTGATCTTGAAGCCAAGCCCGGATAACATTCAGAAACTTTACCTGCAAAGCCTCTACGAGCTGGGCATCGATCCCAAAAACCATGACATCCGCTTTGTCGAAGATGATTGGGAAAGCCCGACACTGGGCGCTTGGGGCTTGGGATGGGAGGTCTGGTGCGACGGGTTGGAAGTCTCTCAATTCACCTACTTCCAGCAAGTGGGCGGCATTGAGTGTGATGTCGTTTCCGGAGAGCTGACCTATGGGCTGGAGCGTCTCGCCATGTATGTGCAAGGCGTGGACAATGGCTATGAGCTCGACTTCAATGGCCAGACAGGCGACAAAAAAGTCACCTATGGGGACGTCTTCCACCAGAACGAAGTGCAGTACTCACACCACAATTTCAAGGCCGCCGACACCGAAATGTTGCTCCGTCATTTTGTAGATGCGGAAAAGGAATGCGCCTCTCTGCTCGACTTCAAGCCGCCGCTTGTTCAACCAGCCTATGACCAGTGCATCAAGGCAAGCCATGCGTTCAACCTTTTGGATGCGCGTGGTGTGATCTCCGCGACGGAACGCCAAGCCTACATCGCGCGTGTACGTAACCTCTCCAAAGCCTGTTGCGAGGCCTATCTCCTGACGCCGCAAGCCGGAGGAGATGTCTGATGGCTGATCTCCTGCTCGAACTTTTCTCGGAAGAAATTCCGGCCCGCATGCAAGGCCGCGCATCGGCTGATCTGCAAAAGCTGGTAATGGACGCGCTCTCCGCTGAAAACATCTTTGCCGATGGCGCGAAGGCGTTCGCGACCCCGCGCCGTCTGACGCTCGCGATCTCCGGTCTGCCTGCGCGGCAGGAAGACCGCAAGGAAGAACGCAAGGGCCCCCGCACAGACGCACCAGCAAAGGCGATTGAAGGTTTCTTGAAATCTGCCGGTGTCACGCTCGACCAATGCGTGATTGAAGAAGACAGGAAGGGGAGCTTCTACGTCGCAAAGATCGAGAAGCCCGGCCGAGCGGTGGAAGCGCTGATCGCAGAGATCGTCCCCAACATTGTGCGCAATTTCCCCTGGCCCAAGTCCATGCGCTGGGGCAGCGGCTCGCTGCGCTGGGTGCGGCCGCTCCACTCCATCCTCTGCACGCTGGACGGCGAAGTCGTGCCGTTCGAAGTGGCGAATGAACCGGATGCAAGCATCAAGTCCGGCAACATCACCTACGGTCATCGCTTCATGGCGCCGGACGCGATCACAGTGAAGACGTTCGACGATTATGTGGAAAAGCTGGAGCGTCAGAAAGTCATGCTCGACCCGCAGGCGCGCGCTGACCACATTCTGACAGACGCGAAAAATCTCGCCCACGCGCAGAACCTGGAGCTGGTGGAAGATGAGGGCCTGCTGACAGAAGTTGCAGGCCTCATTGAGTGGCCGACAGTCCTGATCGGCAAGATCGATGATGAATTCATGTCTGTGCCGCAAGAGGTTTTGACCTCCACCATGCGTGCAAACCAGAAATATTTTGCGCTGCGCGATCCAAAGACAAGGGCGCTCGCCCCACGCTTTATCGTCGTCTCAAACATTGAGGCAGAGGATGGCGGCGCTGCTGTCGTGAACGGCAATGAGCGCGTCTTGCGCGCGCGCTTCTCCGACGCGCGCTTCCTCTGGGACGAAGACAAGAAACACTCGCTGGAGGATTTTGCGAAGAAACTCACACAAGTGACATTCCACGCGAAGCTCGGCACGGTGGCGGAAAAGGCAGAACGCATCTCCAAGCTCGCAGGCGAATTGGCGAGTGTGACCGGTGCGGACAAAGCGAAAGCGGAACTCGCCGGGCGACTCGCCAAAGCCGATCTCGTTTCCGGCATGGTCTTCGAGTTTCCGGAGCTTCAGGGCCTCATGGGTCGCTATTACGCGCTGAATGACGGGCTGGATGCTGAAGTGGCGGACGCCATTGCCCAGCATTATCAGCCGCAAGGCCCGTCCGACGATGTGCCACAAGGGGCTATAGCCCAGGCGGTGGCGCTCGCCGACAAGCTCGACACGCTGGTGGGTTTCTGGGCCATTGATGAAAAACCAACGGGTTCCAAAGACCCCTATGCGCTTCGCCGCGCCGCACTCGGTGTCATTCGCATTGTGTTAGCGAGGAATATGAAGTTCTCACTGACAGATGTATTTTCGTCGACGGCAACCATTTATTCCAATTTTGGCCTGGAATGGTATGGGACCGGACCAGTCACAATTCGTGATTTGTCGACCTTCTTCGCAGATCGTTTGAAAGTCTATCTCCGCGAGCAAGGCGCACGCCATGATCTCTTGGACGCGGTATTTGCAATAGAGGGTCAAGACGATCTGTGGCTCGTGGTACGCCGCGTCGAAGCATTGGCCGACTTCCTGAAAACCGACGATGGCGCAAACCTCGCCGCTGGCTACAAGCGCGCGGCGAACATTCTGCGTATTGAAGAAAAGAAGGACGGCAAGACCTACGACGGCGCGCCGGACAAAAGTCTTTTTGTGGACGCGGAAGAAAAGACACTCGCTGAGGCGATCACCATCGCACGGGGAAAAGCCTCAAGCGCGGTTGCAATGGAAGATTTTGCCGCCGCCATGACGGCGCTCGCCACCTTGCGCGGGCCAGTCGATGCCTTCTTTGAAAAAGTCACGGTAAATACAGATGACAAGAACGTTCGTGAGAACCGGCTGAAGCTCCTGTCGGAAATCCGCACGGCGCTCCACAGTGTTGCAGACTTCTCCAGGATCGAAGGATAGACTTCGACCCCACATGCCAACTGAAAGCGTGATGTAAATGACCGGTTCGACGAAATGGGTTTACGGCTTTGGCGGCGGCACGGCGGAAGGGGACGCAAGCCTGCGGGACCTGCTGGGCGGCAAGGGCGCAAACTTGGCCGAGATGGCTAATCTCGGCTTGCCCGTGCCGCCGGGCTTCACCATTTCGACCGACGTGTGCACCACCTACTATGCCAACGAACGGCAATATCCCGCTGACCTGAAACAGCAGGTGGAGCAATCTCTCAGCCTCGTTGAAAAGACCGTCGGCGCGCAATTTGGTGAGGCAGCCAACCCTTTGCTTGTTTCCGTTCGCTCCGGTGGCCGTGCCTCAATGCCCGGCATGATGGATACAGTCCTCAATCTGGGGCTGAATGATGAAACGGTTGAGGGGCTGGCGATCAAGGCAAATGACGCGCGCTTTGCCTATGACAGCTATCGCCGCTTCATTCAGATGTATTCAGATGTAGTGCTGGGCGTCGATCATCACAATTTTGAAGAGATACTCGAAATCTACAAGGAAGAGAACGAGTATAACCTCGACACAGATCTCAGCGCTGACGACTGGCGCACCATCGTTCACCAGTACAAGGAACGTGTGGAGGAGGAGCTGGATGAGCCGTTCCCCCAGGATGTGCATTTGCAACTCTGGGGCGCGATCGGCGCGGTCTTTGGTTCCTGGATGAACGCGCGCGCCACTATTTATCGTCGTCTCCACAATATTCCGGAGGCGTGGGGCACTGCCGTCAACGTGCAGGCCATGGTCTTCGGCAATATGGGGGACAGTTCAGCAACAGGCGTGGCCTTCACCCGAAATCCGTCAACCGGTGAGCATGCCTTTTACGGCGAGTTCCTCGTCAATGCGCAAGGCGAAGACGTCGTGGCCGGCATTCGCACACCACAGAATTTGACGAAGCGCGCACGAGAAGAAAGCGGCGAGACAGCCCTCTCCATGGAAGAGGTGATGCCGCCCGTCTTCAACGAGCTGGTAGACGTCTACAAGAAACTGGAAGCTCACTATCGTGACATGCAGGACCTGGAATTTACCGTCCAGGAGGGCAAGCTCTGGATGCTCCAAACGAGGAGCGGCAAGCGCACGGCAAAGGCCGCGATCAAGATCGCAGTCGATATGGCGGAAGAAGGTCTGATTACGCGCGAAGATGCTATTCTGCGGGTGGACCCGGCTTCGCTCGACCAATTGCTGCACCCAACCATTGATCCCGCCGCTCATCGTGATGTGCTGGCGACAGGCTTGCCAGCATCGCCCGGCGCCGCATCAGGGGAGATTGTGTTCTCGCCGGAGGAAGCAGGCTCCCTCAAGGCGCAAGGGCGCGATGTCATCCTCGTGCGGGTGGAAACAAGTCCCGAAGATATTCACGGCATGCATTCATCTGTTGCCATCCTCACTTCGCGTGGCGGGATGACAAGTCATGCCGCCGTGGTGGCGCGCGGCATGGGCAAGCCCTGTATCTCCGGTACGAATGCCCTCAAGATTGATTATCGCGCGGAGACAATGACCATCATGGGAGAAATCTTCCACAAGGGTGATGTGATCACCGTGGATGGTTCAACCGGTCAGGTGATCCGTGGCTCCCTTCCCATGCTCCAGCCGGAACTCTCTGGCGACTTTGGCAAGCTTATGGATTGGGCGGATGAAGTGCGGCGAATGAAGGTCCGCGCCAATGCAGAGACGCCGGAGGATGCCCGTGCCGCGCGCGAGTTTGGGGCAGAGGGGATCGGCCTTTGCCGCACAGAACATATGTTCTTCTCCGATGATCGCATTCTCGCCATGCGGGAGATGATCGTGGCCGATGATCTGGACGGGCGCCGGAAAGCGCTCGCAAAGATCCTGCCTCGCAGAAATGGATGGAAGCGGGATCTCCGCCATGTTCCCCACAGATGCCGAGTTTGATGTCGGCCCGCGTTACACGGCCGCGCGCGCTCGCGATCTGGACCAGTTCTCCCACGC
>JAVKCY010000025.1:0-93846 GCA_040223265.1 Parvibaculum sp.
GCTCAAAGAAGGTGTCTCCCTCAATCACGAGGCGGAAGCCTCCGTTGATGTGACGGTGACCACGACCGATGCCGGTGGTCTCACCTATACGGAGACCTTCTCCATTGCCGTCGGTGATGTGAACGAAGGACCAGTGGCAGGCAATGTGGACCTGGGTGCGACGAATGAAGATACCTCGATGACGATCACCTCAAGCCAGCTTTTGGCGAACAGTTCGGATGTCGACGGGGACACACTAAATGTTACGTCCTTGACTGTTAACCCCGCTTACGGGGCCATTACCGACAATGGCAATGGAACATGGACATTCTCACCAACGGCCAATGTTAGCGCGGACAATGTACCTTTCTCATTCACGGTTTCGGATGGAACAACTACCCAGAGTGCAAGCGCTACATTGGACATCGCGGCTGTTGCCGATCAACCTACGTTGAACATCGGCACGGTTTCCAGTACTAGGACGATCATCAATTCGAGCTTTGAGGGGTCTGATCAGGATTTCCAGGCCTCTGTTGATGGCTGGAGCACGGACAGTGATGCCATTGAAGTCTGGAGCGCCGAACAGGACAATCAGTCGGCGTCGCATGGCGACAATTATGTCGAGCTCAACAATGACAAGATCGATCACTATGATGACGCTAACGACATCTATCAAAACGTCCAAACGGTGGATGGAGCGAGCTACACGCTGACATTCGATCTGTCACCGCGTCCCGGTTATGACGCGTCGGTCAACAGGATCGATGTTGTCTGGGACGGGCAGGTTGTTGACACAATCTCTCTGAACGGCACGGGTAACAGCGACAATGTCTGGCAATCCTTCAGTTATACGCTGGAAGGTGATGGCGACATCTCCAAGCTGCAGTTCAGAGAAGCAGGTACTGACGTCGATTATGGGCGCGGCATGCGTCTGGATAATGTGGTGCTGACGGAAACGATTGAAGGCGACGCGCGGGGTGAGATTAACAGTTCGATTGATTTACCGGACATTACGTCTTCGTTGACTGACACGGACGGATCAGAAAGCCTCAGCATCGCTATTTCCGGCCTTCCTGTCGGCGCAACAATTACTGATGGGACACACACATTTACAGCGACGGAAGGAAATGTCTCTGCCGATGTTGATGGGTGGGATCTGACCTCCCTTTCTGTAACACCGCCGACCGACTATTCGGGGACCATGAGCCTGTCTGTTGATGCGACATCAACCGAAGCCTCGAATGGCTCCACCAACACCGTATCGGTCCCGATGAATGTACAGATTGCAACCCCAGATGGTGAAACCATAAATGGTACCGAGCAAATTGCCGTTGCGGGCGAGACCAAGACAATTGACATCAACAATTTTGCAGACACTGATGATGGCTTTACAGTCACGGCTCAAAATGTCGTGGGAGGATCATTAACGTCAGCCTCTTTGGGCAATGTTTCCACTTTGTTTGGGACAGGGATTGGGGCAAGCGGCGCCGTCTCAGATAGTGATAGCTTTTACAAACAGCAGATTGGTTTTGACAAGGCGTCGGGCCTTTCTGAGAAACTGATAGTCGACTTTGACAATGACGTTGAGAGCGCCAATTTTGACTTCCAGCATCTCTACACAAACAGCTATGGAGAAAATGCACACTGGGCCGTCTATCAGGACGGTGCCTTGGTTGCGGAAGGTGATTTTACAGAACAAGGGAGCGGCAGCGGTTCAGGGACGATCAGTATTGATCCTGGGACAACATTTGATCAGCTGGTCTTTACAGGAAACTTGCAGTCAGACGGAACAGACGGGTCCGATTTCACCATCTCGCAAATTCAATTCACTGAAGCAGATACCTATGTAAGCGGTGCTGACGCGCTCACTGGCACAGCGGGTAACGACACGCTCTACGGTCTCTCCGGGAACGATACCCTTCAGGGTGGCGGCGGCAATGATATGTTGTTTGGCGGCGCAGGAGATGATGTCCTTTTCGGCGGGTCTGGAGACGACACACTAGATGGCGGAGCAGGTTCTGACCTCTTCATCTTCCAAACCGGGAATGGTGACAGCGACTATATTGATGGCGGCTCTGGCGGCGGATGGACAGATACGATCCAGCTTCAGGCGAATGGTGGCGGACATCTCGATATGGATTGGACCTTGTCTCTGGATAGTGGCTCAATCGACACAAGCGGGCTCGGTTCCTACGACCTGTCTGATGATGCAAGCGGGACCATTACCTTTGCAGACGGATCAGAAATTACCTTCGACGGTATTGAGCGTATCGAGTGGTAAGGCGCTCATATCATTGAACCAGAACAGGGCTGCCTTCCATCTTGGGGGCGGCCCTTTTCTTTGAGCGCTTTCTCATGGGCTCCTTCCCTGATACGGTCAGGTGCTCAAAAATCATGGGCGCGCTGAAGATGCTCAAAGGGGGATGTCATGGCCGACACACAACAGGGATCGGCGGGAGGAGGAGCGGCTGACAGCGTGATCATCACGCCTGCCTATCGCACCTATGCGCTCGTTCTGCTAACCACCGTTTACACCGCGAACTATGTTGATCGGCAGATCCTTTCGATCCTGCTACAACCGATCAAGGTCGATCTCAACCTGAGTGATACGCAGCTTGGTCTCCTCTTCACCACATTCGGCATTTTCTATGCGACCCTTGGTTTGCCGATCGCGATGCTCGCGGACCGCAGCAATCGACGAAACGTCATCACAGCGGCAATGACGATTTTTTCCGGCATGACGGCGGCGTGCTACTTCGTCACCAGTTTCTGGCAGCTAATGGTGGCGCGCATTCTGGTGGGCGTCGGCGAAGCGGGGTCAAGTCCGCCGTCACACTCAATGATTGCCGACATGTATGAGCCGAAAACCCGCGCGACCGCTCTCGCCATCTTTTCGCTGGGCGTGAATATCGGGATTTTTATCGGATTTCTCGTCGGGGGGTATGTGGCCGCCTGGTATGGCTGGCGTGTAGCTTTTCTCGTGGTTGGCCTGCCAGGCCTGCTGATCGCGATCCTTGTGCGGCTTACACTCAAAGAGCCACCACGGGGTCACTCGGAGGGCCGTGTGGCGAGTAGCGAAGTTGAGATTGCGCCGACGATAGGCGAAGTGCTGCATTTCCTCATGACGCAACCTTCCTTCCGTCATATCGCGGCAGGGGCAACCCTTGTTTCCTTCGTGGGCTACGGCGCGGTTGCCTGGCTTCCCCCCTTCCTCATGCGGTCACACAATATGAATGTGGGCGATGTAGGGCTCGCACTATCTTTGATCATTGGTATTTCAGGCGGTCTGGGCACGTTTGGTGCGGGTGTTATCGCAGACCGTTTGGGCCAGAAAGATGTGCGCTGGTACATGTGGGTGATCGCGATTGCGGGCGCGGCCACCTTCCCCTTCGGGTTTGCAGTTTACCTGGTGGATGATCTGAGCCTGGCACTCGGTCTTTTCATCATTCCCGCAGCAGCGGGTTCGCTCTACCTCGGGCCGAGCCTCGCGATGACCCAAGGTCTGGCCCGGCTCAAAATGCGCGCAGCAGCGTCGGCACTGCTCCTGTTCATTTTGAACATTATCGGCCTGGGTCTTGGACCACAGGCAGTTGGATTTGTCAGCGACTTGCTGGAGCCAACATATGGTGTGGAATCGCTGCGCTATGCGCTGCTCGTGATGACACCGCTTGGTCTTTGGGGCGCGCTGCATTTCCTCCTTGCGGCCCGAACTTTGGCGGACGATCTGAAACGCGCGCACGTATAGGCATGGAAAAAGGGATGGGGTTTCCCCCATCCCTTTTTGCGTCCGGCGGCTGCCGATAGGGACGGCTCAGTGCGTGTGAGAGACCGACTGTTCTTCGCGCACAAAAACCATAAGCGCCAGTCCCACCACCATGAAGATAAGAACACTGGCAAGCCCCAGGCGCTGGCTCTCGCTGACTTGCGTGATGATGGCGACAGTTAGGGGGGCGAGAAAGCTCGTCGCCTTCCCGCAAAGCGCATAGAGCCCATAGAACTCAGCCATCATGCTGGGCGGTGCGATGCGCGCAAGCATGGTCCGGCTGGAGGAAAGCGAGGGACCCGCAAACGTGCCGGTCAATGTTGCAAGGAACAGGAACCAGCGCTCTGCACTTGTATCAAAGCCCATTGCATTGAGCGCTTCACCAATAAAATTGGTTGCGAGAATGGGCTCAAGATTGACGGGCACGAAAAAGGCCGCTGTTTGCGTTGTTGTGCCGACCATAAAGAGAAGGCCCAGCGCAAAACAGGAAACCGCGACGACAATTGTTTTCTTTGAGCCGATCAGGTCATCAACAAGTCCGCCCAGGATCGTCACCGGAATTTGAGACACAATAATGATCAGACCGTAAAAACCGATCTGGGTTGTCGGCCAGTCAAAAATGCCCTTTGCGTAAACGCCGGTAAAAATGAACACAGCCGCCTGACCATCATAATAGATCATGCGGGCGAGCAGGTAGATCGCGATGTTTTTGTAGTGCGGCAGCTTTTTGATCGTTCCCACCACCATGGCAACGCCCTTTTTTGCGGCGTCCATGCGCCGCAGGCCCGTGCGGGGTTGGTCAGGCGTGAAGAGGAAAAACGGGATCGCGAATAAAAGTAGCCATATCCCAGAGAGTGGCCCAACAATACGGTTATGCTCTTCCGCGATTTTATCGAGCCCAAGCCATGTCACCTCAGGCAGACCGAACAGGCCAAGCCACACGACAAATGACAAGATCGCCCCGGCAGACCCGATGGCATAGCCCAAGCTCGAAAGCGTCCCTATCCGGCGTTTGGAGACAAGCGCCGGCAGCATGGCGTTGTGATAGACGATAGCGAACTCAAGGCTCGTCGCCGCAATCACGACGCCAACAATGACAACCATCACCGACGAGGGGTCACCCGGCGCCGCAAACCACAGGCTGGACATGCCGATACAGGCCAGCACGGTAAAAATCAGGATGCCTGGTTTTCGAGGTCCGGCCGCATCCGCCAGAGAGCCAAAAAACGGGCTGAGCAGCGCAATCGAAATCCCGGCCGTTGCTTGCACATAACCCCAGATCGCCTGCCCGCGAATATCATCTCCTACAACGGATGAGGAGAAGTAGGGCGCAAAGACGAAAATATTGATCAGGATGAAATAGGGGTTGAGGGCCCAGTCGTAGATGAACCAGCCAAACATCCCGCGCCTGCCCGTGGGCGTGGCACCGGTAACGGTCAGATGCCCACCGGGCTGCTCGTGGGTGATCTGTTCTTCATATGCGCTGGTCATGTTTCCTCGGGCCTCTTCTGGGGTGGGCTTCTTTGGTCGGCGATCCTAAAGACAATTCCGCCCCATGAAAGGGTGAACCATCCTTACGCGGCTCTTGCTTGGTAACAGCTTGTAACAAGGGCATCCGGCAGGCCAGCTGAAACCGTCAAAATGCAGCGGAAAACGGCGGGAAATTGGGCATTCCGGGAATTAGTATGCTTTTTCTAGATCTCTCGTCATATCAAGGGGCCAAGCAAGAGCCGGGTACCTGCATCCCTCACACCCACGCAAGGTCCCAAACCTGGATCAAGGAGATCATCATGGCGACGACGACCCGTAAGACGAAAAAGTCCACTAAGGCAGCAAAAGCTGCAAAGGCAGAAGTAAAGCTTCCATTGGCACGCGACATCTGGCTTGCAGGCCTCGGCTTCTATGGCCGCCTGTTTGACGAGACCTCAGCCCGTGTCGGCGGCGCTCGCGCAGAAGCCAACAAGCTGTTTGACGAACTGGTAGACCGCGGCGCGGCTGTGGAAAAAGACACACGCAAGGCCCTGAAGGATGTCCGTTTCGACACGAACGGGTCAGTCGAAGAGCGCATCAAGAAGCTCCGTGACTCCCTTCCAGAGCTGCCAAAGTTCCCTGAAATGCCAGAGCTTGGCCAGTTCTCACAGATCACACCTTTCAAGTCCGCACGTGTACGCGAGCTGGAAGCTGAAATTGAAGCGCTGACGAAAAAAGTTAACGCCCTGAGCCGTGCAGCCAAAGCAAAGCCAGTGGCACGCAAGACCCCGGCCCGCAAAGCTGCTTAATAGCCTTGCGAGCGTAAGCCGAGTGGCGTGTCAGCTTTGGTTGCTGCGCCACTCGTGCTTAGAAAGCCCCGCACCCCCCTGCGGGGCTTTTTTGCGTCGTCGGTAAAAAATTCTACGTGATTGGTGCCAACAGCATCTTGAACGCGTTAAGGTAGTTGCGAAGCGTTTTCGTTGGCGCACCATATTGGGAGAGAGCCATGGCTAAGAAACCGGCCGGTCGTGCAAAAGAAACAACCGCAAAATCACCTGTTGACCGCGCGAGTGATATGGCGCGCCAGATCTGGCTTGCGGGCGTGGGTGCTTATGGGCAGGCCGTAGACGAAACGCAGGAAAAGGTGAACCGTCGCGTGGCGCAAGTGAGCGAGGACACAACCAAGTTTTTTGAGGACCTCGTAAACCGTGGCAATGATCTGGAACAGAAATTGGGGGCGCTCGGCAAACTCAGTGCAGACGTCCGCGCCGAAGGTATCAAGCGCGGCACTGAAATGTCCCTGTCCATGGAAGATCGTCTGTCCCGCATGCGCGATATGTTGGGTTTGAACCAGTCCGGAGATGGGCTGGAGGAAAAAGTGGATCGCCTGGCAGCTGAAGTGGCGAGCCTTTCAGCAAAGCTTGATCGCTTGGTTGGAGTGTTGGAGCCTGAAGGCGAACCCCACGTAACAAAGTCGCCAAAAGCGCCGATAAAAAAGAGAGTGATCAAAAAGGGTGTGGTGAAGAAGACGGTACAAAAGCCAAAACCGTCTGCGCGCAAAAGTGTGGGGGCGAAGAAGGCGGTCCGCCCAGCCAAGCTCACCAAATCCTGATCGGCGGTGTCTCCCATGAAGACACGTGATCGCATTTTGCAGGCAAGTTTGACCCTCTTTAACAATGAGGGGGAGACAAATGTTTCAACCGTTGATATCGCCAACCAGGTCGATATTTCGCCGGGCAATCTCTACTATCATTTCAAAGGCAAGGACGCGCTGATCGCGGCGCTGTATGACAGTTTCGAAGAGGAAATGCGGATCGTCCTCACCGCGCCGGTTGAGCGCCCGCTAAAGCCGGAAGACAATTGGCTTTATTTCTACATTGTCTTTGAGGAGATTTTCGACTTCCGCTTCTTCTATCGAAACCTGACAGACCTGCTGACCCGCTATCCCGCACTAAATGTGCGCTTTCAGGATCTTCTGGCTCGGAAGCAGGCAACGTCCGCCTCGATGATAAGAAATCTTTCGGGAAAAAATGTGCTCGATATCCGAAAAGACGAAGTGTCTCAATTGGCCGAGCGCCTCACAATGCTGCTCACCTATTGGTTGAACTTTGAAGCGGTGCGCCACCCAGACGCGTCAGGGCCTGATATTATTCATGGTGGCGTCTACCAGATCCTTAGTCTGGTTGCGCCCTATTTTGCGGGGGGCAGGGGCGCTTTTATGGATGTTCTGGGCTCGCTTTATGACGACCAGAAAGCGGACGCAGCCAAGCGCCGCCGCCGGTAAAAGCGGCGGATTTTTTGGGGCGGGAGTTGCCCCGTGCGCGAGAAAGCGGCGCGGCGGCCTCAGGGTTTTGAAATTTCCGCAGCCAGAATTTCGACTCCGCCCTTGCCAAGGGCGAAAGAAGGCACCATTTTATTTAGCATCAAATTTGTTTTGGGACCTAAGAGCAGCTCCCGTTTCATGTTGGTGAGATGCCAATGGGCCATGCTGCTTCTCCGAAGACTATTTGATGCTCGGCGCATAGACAGTCTGTGCGAATTTAGACGATCGGCATGGGAGTGCCGAAATGGAGAAAGACATGGCGACTGGTACAGTCAAATGGTTCAACCCGACCAAAGGTTACGGGTTTATTCAGCCGGAAGACGGCGGCAGTGACGTTTTCGTTCATATTTCAGCCGTTGAAAAAGCGGGCCTTGCCGCGCTCGATGAAAATCAGAAGGTTTCATACGAGCTCGAAACAGGCCGCAACGGCAAGACGTCAGCTGTTGGCTTGGCGCTTCTTTAAAGCGGGTTGAACGGACCACTGGCCCGTTGAATGTTGGGGGAAGAAGGTTTGACCTTCTTCCCTTTTCTTTTGTGTGCCTCCCCGGCTGGTGCGTGAAGGGCCGGTATTTGAGGATCAGAGTATTTTGGTTGTGTAACCAGCAAATTGCTTTAGAGTTTTTCTCGGTCAGCCGAGGAGACAAAAATGCTCAAACCCGTCAGTGAAACAGTGCTCGATGATGTTATTGGCGCGGGACCGCTCCATCCACCCATCTATGAAACCCCCGGTGGTTTTCAACTGGCGAGCAACACGGATTTTACCGACGGTCAGCCTTTTGATTATTACCGCAAGCTCCGTGAAACGGCGCCTGCCGCCTGGACACCCGTCCCGCACTCGGCGGGGTTTTGGGCGATTACCCGATATGAAGATGTAAAACGCATCGAGCTCGATCCTGACACGTTTTCCTCGCAGCTCGGCGGCATCAACATGGCCTATGGCCCGTCGAACAAACGCCATGTTCGCTTGCATGGTGCCGCGCTCAATACGTTGATCTGTCTGGACCGACCCTACCATGTGCCATTGCGCATGCAACATCGTGCATTCTTCACGCCCGACTATATTGCAGAACTTCGCAAAAAGGTTGAAGTGAAGGTCGACCAACTCCTTGACGTGATGGCGAGGAAGGGCCCTGTCGTCGACATGGTGCCGCTTTTCTCCGAGCAGCTGCCGCTCTTCACCCTGTGCGAGATGATGGGCGTGGACGAGAAGGATCGACCCAAAGTCATCCGCTGGATGCACTATCTCGAACTTGCTGGGCACATGTTTTCTGAAAGCGCGGAAGGGCGTCGCATCAGCCCCTTGTTCGTGGCAAAGTTTCTTTGGAACGTCCGTCAAATGTTCCGTTTTGGTGAGAAAATTCTCAAAGAACGACGCCGTCATCCGCGCGAAGATCTGTTGACCGCGATCGCGCAGGCGAAACTCGACGACGAACTGTTGCCGCAAGAGTTTCTCGACGGCGCCTGGCTTTTGATTATTTTTGCAGGCAATGACACGACGCGAAATTCGCTGTCCGGCACAATGAAGCTATTGACCGAGTTTCCCGATCAAAAGCAGCGCCTGCTGGAAAATCCAAAGCTCATACCGCAAATGGTACCAGAAGCGCTTCGCCTCGTGTCGCCGGTCATTCACATGCGTCGCACCCTGAAACAGGAAGCGGAAATCGCCGGGCAGAAGATCGCCGCTGGCGAGAAGGTCATCATGTATTACGGTGCGGCAAACCGCGATCCTGCTATGTTCAAGGATCCAGACCAGTTCATCATTGGCCGCGAGAATGCAAATGATCATCTGGCGTTTGGAACGGGCCCTCATGTCTGTCTCGGGCAGCGCGTTGCCGCGATGCAGCTTGAAGTGGCCTATGAGCGTATTCTGGATCGTTTCCCGAATGTGACCTGGACCGGCAAGACCGTTCAGGCCCCCAATAATTTCGTGAACGCCATTTCATCGCTCGAAATCAATCTGGGAAATTGAGGTTCACGCCAAGCTTACATCATAAGTGAGTGAGGCGCTGATCGTGTCCCGTGGCATCAGCCGCGCCATGGGCGGTGCATCCCTAAAATTGATCGCATTGGGAATGTGTGACACCGGCTCAAGGCAGACAAAGGCCTCACCCGCAGGCGCATAAATATGAAGGAAGGGCAAGTTACCACTTGTCGTTACCTGGATGCTTATGTCGCGACGGGTGATCTGAAAACGCCCGTCCCATCCGGTAAAACAATTGTCGAGATGGGCTGTCTCATCAATCCGTCCACGCGGCCAATATTGTTCCGCTCCGACCAGATGATGATGGGTTGGCAATTGCGCTCCATCCCGGTCCCACATGCCTTTGACAGACGCTTGAAACAGGTCGCCGCGTCGATAAGAAAAATAGGGATGAAACCCAAGCCCGGCCGGCATGGGATGCTCACTCAGGTTGGTGAGGGAAAGCGTGTGATGAAACTTGGCACCGTCCAAACGGTAGGACTGTGTGGCCGTGAACGCCCATGGCCAGCGCCCCGCAGACGGTTGGAAATCAAGCGAAAGGGTTGCTTGGTCTGCGCTTTCTTCGTCCACCTGCCAGCGGGAGAGCCAACCTTCTCCATGAATGGGATGGGGTTCCTTTGGCAGGTTGGGTTTAAGGGCGGCGTGGCCAGGAATGTGCCCCTCCGCAATGCGATTGCAATAGGGAAGCAGGCTGAACCCGGAAAGCTCTGACGGATGGGGCGCAAGCCCTTTGCCGAGGCGTAGAACCTGACGCCCGAACGCCTCAAACTTCATGATCCCGCCACCGCGATCAGGCAGCACATGAAGAGCAATATCAGGGTTTGCTAGTTTGAGCATGGGGTAATGGTAGAGGAAGAGCCGTGACAGGTTCAATCTATTCGATGATGGATCGATAAGAGGAGAGAGAGTGCGCACCTCTAAGGCGCGCACCCGTCTTTTACGCCTGCTGAAGTTCGAGGCCTTCCAGCTGGCCCGTTTCACGCCAGTTTTTCAGGATCTCGAAATATTCAGGAGAGCCGCCCCCATAAGGTCCGTTCTGACCAGAGCGCTCGGCGGGCTTGCCTTCATTATTATAATAGCCAGGCGTGCATTCTTCGAGGAACTTGGTCCGCAGGGCGGCCTTCTTGTTGATGGTTCCAACCCAGCTTGCTTCTCCGTCGGCGGTGGGTTCAAGCGCGCGCGCTTGGCGTGCATTTACTTCGTTCAACAACCAGGCAATATGCTGGCTCTGTTCGTTGAGCAGGTGAGGGTAGTTGGCGGTGAAGCCTGCCTGTGGGCCACCCATGATGAATACGTTGGGGAAGTCGCGCACAAAAAGACCGTGCAGGCTGCGGACGCCATTACCCCATGCTTCGCTCAAGCTGATACCGCCTTTGCCATAGAGTTCATAGCCGGAACGCCGTGTATAGGCCGTCCCCACTTCAAAGCCGGTCGCATAGATCAGGCAATCAACCTCGTAGTGCTGACCGTTGGCAATCACACCTGTTTCATCAATGGCGGTGACGCCCTGTCCGTTCGTATCTACCAGTTCAACATTGGGCCGGTTGAAGGCGGGCAGATAATCATCATGGAAGCAGGGGCGTTTGCAGAACTGCCGATACCAAGGCTTGAGCGCTTCCGCCACTGCCGGGTCTTTGATGATCTCATCCACACGGGCGCGCACCTGTTCCATTTTCTGGAAATCCGCAAGCTCGGCGATTTCTGAAAGCTTTTCAGGCGACAGGTTCTTATTGTCGCCCTGGCTCGCAATGAACAACAGGTTGCGAATTATTTCCGTCCACCCGTCATTCACCAGGTCTTCAGCGGCAAAACCACCAGAGACGAGAATGTTGAAATTCTCCATGCGCTCGGTCTGCCATCCAGACGTCAGGCTTTTCGCCCAATCCTGATCGGTTTCGCGGTCATTGCGCACATCAATGGAAGAGGGCGTGCGCTGGAAGACATAGAGCTGATCAGCGGTTGCGGCGATATGGGGCACACATTGAACAGCGGTCGCACCCGTGCCGATCACGCCAATGCGCTTTCCTTTAAGCCCCGTGAGGCCACCCTCGGACGTGCCGCCTGTATAGGCATAGTCCCAGCGGCTGGTATGAAACGAGTGTCCCTTAAAGGTTTCGATGCCCGCAATACCGGGCAGCTTGGGGCGGTGGAGAGGCCCGTTTGACATGATGACAAAGCGTGCCTTCATCGCATCGCCCCGGTTCGTCTGGATGATCCAGCGTGCAGCCTGTTCGTCCCAGCGGATCTCTGTCACTTCGGTTTGCAGGCAGGCGTTGTCGTAAAGCCCATACTGCTTGGCGATCCGTTGACTATGCGCAAGGATTTCAGGCCCCGGCGAATATTTTTTGCTGGGCATGAAGCCTGTCTCTTCCAGGAGCGGCAGATAGACATAGGATTCAATATCGCAGGCGGCGCCCGGATACCGATTCCAGTACCAGGTACCACCAAAATCACCGGCTTTCTCAATCATGCGGATGCCGTCAATACCAGCTTCGCGCAGACGTGCCCCAGCCAGCAGCCCGCCAAAGCCGCCGCCAATAATCGCGACATTCACCTCGTCGGTCAGTGGCGCCCGTTCAAAGCCGGGCGTCACATAAGGGTCTTCCTTATATTGGGAAAATTCCCCTTTCATCTCGAGATATTGTTCGTTCCCGTCGCGGCGGATACGCTTGTCGCGTTCTGCTTTGTACTTGTCCCGCAATGCCGTGGCATCGAAATCGAGCGCGCCTTCTTTTTGATCTGTCATAGTCATTCCTTCTCGGCCAGCATCGAGTGCAGCCTAAGTGTGTTTCGATGAAACCAGTCAAAAGCGCGAAGGCTGGAAAGGCAAGAAAATAGTAAACGGAACCTACCAAGTGCCGGGAAAACAGAAGGGTGTGTTTCGGGCGGAGTGGCGCGAGACGACCGCACCAATTGGCCAAATCCCCGGCGTCAGGTTAGCAAAATTGCCAATATGTATGTATTTCGTCATAAAAAATGCGTAAGCAGACGGAGACAGAAAAACAGGAGATGTCTGAATGCGCCTCGCGATGATCGGAACAGGGTATGTGGGCCTCGTCACGGGCGCGTGTTTTGCAGACCTGGGGCACGAGATTGTCTGTATCGACAATGATGAAGCAAAGCTGGCGAGATTGGCTGCCGGCGAAATTCCGATCTATGAGCCAGGTCTTGAAGAGCTGGTGAAGAAGAATGTCGCGGTCGGCCGGTTGAGCTTTAGCAATTGGTCGGGCGCTGATATTGCAGATTGCGATGCGGCCTTCATTGCGGTGGGCACACCACCAAGTATCGCTGACGGCAGTGCCGACCTGAGTGCTGTTTACGCGGTAGCAGCTGAACTTGCACCCCGCCTGCGGGGCTATACCGTGATCGTCAACAAATCAACCGTTCCCGTGGGCACGGGGGATGAAGTTGAAGCCATCATTGCGCGCGAGAACCAGCAGGCAGATTTTGATGTTGCCTCCAACCCGGAATTTCTGCGCGAAGGCTCTGCCATCGACGATTTCATGAAACCGGACCGGGTCGTGGTTGGCACGGAGTCAGAGCGCGCAGAAGCCGTCATGCGCGCGATCTATCGCCCACTGGGTCTGAGCGAAACACCGATCGTCATGACCGGGCGCACAACGTCCGAACTTATCAAGTATGCGGCGAACGCCTTCCTTGCGACCAAAGTCACTTTTATCAACGAGATTGCGGATATTTGCGAGGCGACCGGTGCAAACGTGCAGGATGTGTCCAAGGGCATCGGTCTTGATACACGCATCGGCCAAAAATTTCTGCAGGCAGGCGCGGGCTTTGGCGGGTCCTGCTTCCCGAAGGACTCGTTGGCGCTGGTGGACACCGCCCGCAAGGTGGGACGGCCAACGCAAATTGTGGAAGCGGTGATCGCGGCAAACACAGAACGCAAGCGTCGCATGGCGGACAAAATCGTCCAGGCGTGCGGCGGCAGTGTGGAAGGTCAGACGCTCGCGGTGCTGGGCCTGACCTTCAAGCCAAATACGGACGACATGCGCGATGCACCAAGCCTCGACATTATACCTTTGTTGCAGGAGGCAGGTGCTGTCATTCGCGCCTATGACCCGGAAGGGATGGAACAGGCAGCCCGCCTCCTGACGGATATTGATTGGGGAAAAGATCCCTATTCGGTGATGAAGGGTGCCTCAGCACTCCTCATCTTCACAGAGTGGAATGACTTCCGCCTGCTCGACATGCAACGCATCAAGTCGCTCCTCACGCGGCCCTTGATCGTTGATCTGCGAAACATCTATACATTGTCAGAGATGAAAGATGCGGGGATCGTCTACTACTCGGTCGGTCGCCCGGCGGTGGGCTAAGAAGGGGCGCCAATCCCATCCGCATTGTTCTTCCGGTGACGGTTTTCCGCCATAAGCACGAGCTTATTGGGCACAGCGTAAGCCGCCTTCCAATGGCGATCAGACCTCCCACCGGCAATATGACAGCAAGCGACAACATTTGTTGCCGCCAAATCTGCCGATCTGTCATGCCGACCTCCCACAAACAAAATTGGTTCAATCGGCGCAGTCGGCTCAAACAGAAATTGGAAAAACACAATGCGCAAGCTAGCTGTGATCGCTGTCGCCGCCCTCATCTCTTTGGCCTCCCCCGCTTTGGCCTCCCCCGCTTTGGCTGAAGAGCTCACAATGGAAACCGTGCTGGGCACGACCATCGAAGAAGTTCAGGCATCCCTGGTCGAGAAGGGCTACGAAGTCCGCAAGGCCGAGATGGAAGATGGCAAAATCGAGGTCTATTTCGTTCGGGACGGCCAGATGGGTGAGGTCTATGTGGATCCCCAGACCGGTACCATCACCAAGCTCGACCTGAAATGACTTTGGGTAGCGTCATGACGACTGATCAATCCCGCGGGCGTGGAAGCGTCCGCGAGGTTGCGGTTTGGGATCCTTTGGTCCGGCTGATCCACTGGTCGCTGGCACTGGCCATCCTGTTGAACAGCACCATCATTGACGAAGATAGCAAGGTCCACGCGTGGGTTGGCTACACCGCCTTGGGCCTTGTGGGAACACGTCTGCTCTGGGCCGTCATCGGTCCGAAACATGCCCGCTTCTCGGCCTTCCCGCCGAGCCCGATGCGTACAGTTCGTTATCTGCGGGCAGTCTTTGCGGGCGAAAAGGAACTGCACCTGTCGCATAACCCGCTCGGCGCGCTGATGGTCTACAATCTCTGGCTGACGGTCATCGCTCTTGGCGTGACGGGCCACATGATGACCACGATCAGTTTTTATGGTGTGGATTGGGTCGAAGAAGCCCATGAAATCGCCTTCGGATGGCTTATGGCCTCGGTGGCATTGCATGTTGCAGGCGTGGCATTCGACACTTGGCACTCTGGTGTCAACCTTGTCCGTGCTATGATTGTGGGTCGAAAGAACTGGCCCAAAGGACGCGAAACCGAATGAAGTGGACATCATGGCCTGCAAAGCCGAAGGAGAGGCGCGCAACCATTCTTGCGGGTCTTATCCTTTGGCAGGCCCTGTGCGCCTTGTTTTTCATCGGGGACGTGATCGAGGATTTCCGCGAAGACGGCCATCTGGACGACCCCCATCTTTTCCTCGAAACGATAGCGGCGCTGGCGCTTGTCGCTGGTGTTATGTTTTTGATGGTTGAACTGCGCAGCCTGCTCGCGCGCATGGGAGACATGCAAGTGGGCCTACGGGTGGCTCGGGGCAACATGGCAGATGTCATGAAGACCTTCTTCGACGAATGGGCCCTGACCGATGCGGAGCGGGATGTGGCCATCATGATCCTCAAAGGTCTTGATAATGAGACGATCGCAGAAGTTCGCAGCACAGCATCGGGGACGGTGCGCGCGCAAGCGACCAGCATCTATGCCAAATCAGGCACACACGGGCGGGCGCAATTCATCAGCCTCTTCATGGAGGAACTGATGTCAGGCGAATTTGGCGGCGGCGATAGTGGTGAAACGCGCGATCCGTCACGCAGTCAGAGCGGACCGGCTGCGACCGGTCCAAAGGGTCAAGAGACGCTCTTTTAGGCGATCACGTGATCGGCCCTGCTTCAACATTGAACGCCCGCTATTCCATTGATTTTGTGGTGCACCCGGCGCGATTCGAACGCACGACCTCTGCCTTCGGAGGGCAGCGCTCTATCCAGCTGAGCTACGGGTGCTTGGAAAGCGGGCGAAACACACGCTCCACGACACGCGGCGGAAAATAGCTGAGCTTCCGGGCCATGGCAACCGATCAATCCGAAAGCCCATATCTAAATGTTCTGGGCCTAAATGTTCTGGCTGGTGAGCCAGCTTTCAAGGATCGCGTCTTCGCGCGGGCGCCCGGTGATCTCGTCGAGACCTTCTACAAGGTTGCCGTTGAGCCGCATCGAGAGATAACCATGCAGAAGCGACCAGAGCGCGATGGCCTGGCTCTGCGGGCTCACATGGACTTGGCCGCCTGCCTCGCTGAAAAGGGCGACCAGCGGATCATAGATCCGGTCCATTTCAGCGTTGAGAATGGTGTTTTGAGGATCAAGGCAATCCCGTCGCCAGATCAGCCGGTAGCGGTGGGGAAAGGCAAGGCCAGAGGCCAGCCAATCGCGGGCAAAGAGCTTGATCCGCTCCTTCGGCGACTCCGCTCCCTCGCTGAAAATCCGCTCGGCGGCTTCCGCGCGACCTCTAAAAATCTCGACAGCAAGTCCGGTCAGGAGCGCGCGCCGATCCTTGAAATGATTGGCGGGGGCGGAATGGGCAACCCCGGCGCTGCGGGCCACGGCGCGCACCGTGACCGCGTCCACACCCTCCCCGTCAAGCAGAGCAAGGCCCGCCTTGAGCAATTCCGCCCTTAACTGGCCGTGATGGTAGGGGTCCCGCTTTTCACTCATGAGGCCAGCATGCAAATAATATTGACATTGTCTATTTATATCTTATGTAGACACTGTCCATATTTGAGATCGTCACAGTTAATTCATCAAAAAAGGGAGCACTGCCATGCCCGCCAAGCTTTTGATCACTTTCGCCGCGCTCGTCTGGGGCGTTGGCGTCCCCATCCTCGAAATCAATGACACCCATGTTTTCAACCCGGACTGGACGCCCCATGCGCTCATTCATGAAGTCTGGCAATTATTCACCAACACGATCCTGGGCTTTGTCTGCATCTGGCTCGCCTGGGGTCGGGATGACAGTCGCCTGGCCGCGGTCCTGGGCCTCACCATCACCGGGGGCTTTATGGTGGCCTTTCTCATCCGAAACACCTATGGCGGTTCGATGAAATATCTCGATGGATCCGAAAAGACGGTGGCGGGCATGAACCTCGGGGTTCTCGGATTTTCCATCGTTATTGCCTGCCTTTGCCTCGCCTTCCTTCTGGATCACAAGGGTCACGTATCCGTTAAGACATGAGTGCCGCTCGGGGAGCGGGCACCGCCCTCTACTTTCCGGTGTTCACGTGAGCCCAAAAGCGCTTTAATAGGGCCAAGGGCGCACCAGTCGCGTAAGCGCCCTCAGTCAAAAGAGGTGTGCAGAATGGGTAGCAGCGGGGCATTGCAGTTAAGGCCGTTGAACCTGTTTATTGACCCGACGCTTCAGATCGTCGATGCGCGTCTGACTGAGATGCTGGCCTATTGGAAAACCAAGCGGCAGGGCGCGCAATTGCCTCGCCGCGCCGATGTATCGCCCGCAGAGCTTGTGGCCCATCTCCCAAGGCTTGCCCTGCTCAACGTGACGGGCGAGGGGACAGATGCCAAAAGTTTCAACGTGCGTCTGTCGGGCACCGGCATTGATGACCTGTTGGGCCATGATCACAGGGGTCAGAGGCTCGATCAGATCCTGCCAAACACATCGGGGAAACTGGTGGCGGCGGCACTCACCGCCCTCGTGACCCACAAGCGCCCCATGCGCTTTTTTGCGCAGGCGCGACTGCCCGGCAATCCGCAGGCAGCTTTGGAGGGGATAGCCCTGCCACTCGTTGACGAAGACGGGCACGTGAACATGGTGTTGATTGAGACCGTTTCAATCCGCCGGGCGGACATGGCCCGGTTCACCGAATTACGGTTTGAAAATCTGGCTGCCGTCGCATCCTGAAGCCCCACACCTGAGAGATGCGGATCGCTTCAGGTTTTGCGCGATGAGGTGAGCTGCAGAAACACATCTTCGAGCGCCGCTTCCTTGGTTGAAAGATCAGCAATCTCAATGCCCGTCTTTGCAATGTCACCCAGCAGCCGCGCCATCGGCGCTTCACTCATATTGTATTGAAGCGATAGGCACCCGTCTGCCAGAAGCTCAGGCCGGTAAATCTCCAGACCGGCAGGCACAGTGCTGATCGCCTCAGCCGGGCGAATGATCAAGCGCTTCTCGTCAATCCGGCCAAGCAGCTGCGATGTGGGCTCGCAGGCAACAACAGCGCCGTGATTGATAATGGCGATCTCGTCGCACAGCGCCTGCGCTTCTTCAAGGTAATGGGTGGTGAGGACAATGGTTGTCCCCTTGGCGTGCAGCTCTTTCACATAGTCCCAAAGCTGTTTGCGAAGCTCAATCTCAACACCGGCTGTCGGCTCATCCAACACAAGGACCGGCGGATTGTGAACCATCGCCTTTGCAACAAGGAGCCGCCTGCGCATGCCACCAGAGAGTGTGCGGGCATAGGCATCAGCTTTGTCGGCAAGGCCCATCGCGGCAAGAATTTCCATCGTCCGACGTTGAGATTTTGGCACGCCATAGAGACCCGCTTGCAGCTCCAGAGCTTCAGCAGGGGTGAAGAAGGGGTCCACATTCAATTCCTGTGGCACAACACCGATCGACGCACGCGCCTGCCGTGGGTTCACATCCGTGTCAAACCCCCAAACGGAAGCGGACCCGGACGTCTTCATCACAAGGCCGGCCAGAATATTAATGAAGGTCGATTTGCCGGCACCGTTCGGACCCAGCAGACCGAAAAATGATCCCCGCAGAATATTGAGATTAATCGATTTCAGCGCTTCCTTGGCAGGCTGGCCGCCAGCGGCCTTATAGACTTTGCGCAAATTCTCCGCCTTGATCGCGCAAGGCCGGTCATCCACAAGACGGCCTGAACGCTCAGCAGCCGCAGGCACCTGCCCGATTTCCAAATCATCTGCCAAAACATTGCCCATCGTCAAAACTCCCTATTGCGCGCCAGAGCAGTACCCGTCTCCAGAGCAGCACTTGTCTATTGCACCGGTCATGGAACCAAATATGACACAGGCATGTAATCACATCTGTCATTTCGGGGCTCCTGTCCAGCCTCCAGCCTTTAACGAGGCCCTTCATAATGCCATATTGACGCCACTCGCAAACCTCGCGAGGCGCGACCACCAGGGCAGGCGGAATGACATCTGAAAAGAATAAGACAAAAGCACCGACCGATCAGGCAAAGATGGGGGTTGGGCGGCCAATAGGCAAGGGCGACCACCTCTTTCTGGTGGATGGCTCAGGCTATATTTTCCGCGCCTATCACGCACTGCCGCCCCTCACGCGGAAATCCGATGGCCTGCCCGTGGGCGCCGTGCATGGCTTCTGCAACATGCTCTATAAGCTTATTCAAGACACGAAGGACGAGTTTGAGCCGACCCATCTCGCCGTCATTTTCGATGCGTCCGGCAAGACCTTCCGAAACGAGATTTACAGCAACTACAAGGCGCATCGTCCGCCTGCACCTGAAGATCTGGTGCCACAGTTTGGGCTCATACGCGATGCAACCCGTGCCTTTGCAGTGCCCGCCATTGAGATGATGGGATTTGAGGCGGATGACATTATCGCAACCTATTCCCGCATTGCGCGGGACGCAGGCGCACGCGTGACGATCGTCTCATCCGACAAGGATCTGATGCAGATGGTGGGGGACGGTGTCGATATGCTCGACACGATGAAATACAAAACCATTGGGCCCGATGAGGTGGTGGAGAAGTTCGGCGTTGGCCCGGATAAAGTGATCGACGTGCAATCGCTCGCAGGTGACAGCGCGGACAATGTGCCGGGCGTGCCAGGCATTGGCATCAAGACGGCGGCACTTCTGATCAATGAATATGGTGATCTGGAAACCCTGCTTGCGCGCGCCAGTGAGATCAAACAGAACAAGCGCCGCGAAAACCTGATCGAGTTTGCAGATCAGGCCCGCATCTCCCACAGGCTCGTGACGCTTTCGCAGGACGTGCCGGTGGAGGAAGGGATCGAGAGTTTCGGCCTTCATGATCCGGACCCTCATGTGCTGATCGGTTTCTTCAAGGACATGGAGTTCAACACGCTAACGCGCCGTGTTGCCGAGCGCTTCGGTGTGGATGGAGAAGCCATCACCGCAACCGGCGCCTATGACAATGGCGCACGCCCGGAACCAAAAATCACCAAGGGCGCGCCGACAAAAGGCTCGATCAAGGCAGGCGGTACACCGGGCGCAAGCCAACAGGGCCTGGGCGAGGGATTGGCCAATGTCACTTACGAAACCGTGACAAGCCTTGCGGCCCTGCAACCCTGGATCGACCAAGCCTTCGATCAGGGAGAGGTCGCACTTGATACCGAGACTGACAGCCTCGATGCGATGAAGGCGCGGCTCGTCGGTGTGTCGCTCGCCCTTGCGCCGGGCAAGGCATGCTACATCCCGCTGCAACATGGCGCGGGCGAGGGACTTGATTTCAGTGAAGGCACACCAGAGCAGATCCCGCTGCAAGACGCGTTGAAAGCGCTCAAGCCACTTTTGGAAGCACCCTCCGTTCGCAAGATCGGGCAGAACATCAAATATGATCTTCAGGTTTTGAAAAACCACGGGGTGAACGTCTCATGCATCGATGACACGATGCTCATGTCCTACGCGCTCGATGCGGGCCGGAATGGTCATGGCATGGATGAGCTTTCGCAAATCCATCTCGACCACACCCCGATCCCGTTCAAGGAAGTGGCGGGCACGGGCAAAAAGCAGATCACGTTTGATCAGGTGCCGATTGACAAGGCAACCGCCTATGCCGCGGAAGATGCAGACGTAACCTATCGTCTGGCAAAACATTTGAAGCCGCGCCTGGTTGCCGACCGCAAAGTCACGCTCTATGAAACCCTGGAGCGGCCACTTGTGCCGGTGCTGGTTGAGATGGAGTGGGCCGGCATCAAGGTGGACCGCGCGGTCCTCTCGCGTCTCTCAGGCGAGTTCGCCCAGAAGATGGCGGGCTTCGAGGCAGAGATTTACGAACTTGCAGGTGAAAATTTCAACATCGCGTCCCCCAAACAATTGGGCGAAATCTTGTTTGACAAGATGGGTCTGCCCGGTGGCAAGAAAACAAAAACCGGCGCCTGGTCGACCGATGCGAGCACATTGGACGAGCTGGCGTTAGGGGGCCATGACCTGCCTGTTAAAGTGCTGGAATGGCGCGGTCTGGCGAAACTGAAAAGTACGTATACCGATGCGCTGCCGGAATTTATTCAGCCCACAACAGGCCGTGTTCATACGTCTTACTCAATGGCAGGCACCAGCACGGGGCGCCTTGCGTCAACCGAGCCCAATCTGCAAAACATTCCAATCCGCACAGATGATGGCAGGCGCATCCGCACCGCATTCATTGCGGAGAAGGGCAACAAGCTCATCAGCGCAGATTACAGTCAGATCGAACTGCGTCTTGTGGCGCATATTGCAGACGTGCCGCAATTGAAAAAGGCGTTCGCGGAGGGGATCGACATTCACACACTGACCGCATCGGAAATTTTCAACGTGCCGGTCAAGGATATGGACCCGTCGATCCGCCGCCGGGCGAAGGCGATCAATTTCGGTATTATCTACGGCATCTCTGCTTTTGGTCTGGCCAACCAGCTCGGCATCGGCCGCGGGGAGGCGGCGGAATATATCGATCTTTATTTTGATCGCTTCCCGGGCATCCGCACCTATATGGAGGAAACCAAGGCCCGCGCCCATGAGCAGGGCTATGTGGAAACGATCTTTGGTCGCCGCATTCATCTCTCGGAGATAAATTCCAAGAACCCGGCCCATCGGGCTTTCCTGGAGCGCGCGGCCATCAACGCACCGATCCAGGGCTCAGCGGCAGACATTATCCGCCGTGCGATGATCCAGATGCCGGGCGCGTTGGAAAAAGCGAAACTCAATGCGCGCATGCTGCTTCAGGTCCATGATGAACTGATCTTCGAAGCTCCGGAAGCGGAAGCCGAAAAAACCTGCGCCTTCGTTGCAAATGTCATGAGCAAAGCGGCAGAGCCTGCACTTCATCTCTCCGTCCCGCTGGACGTGGAAGCACAAGCCGCCGACAATTGGGATGAAGCCCATTGAGCGTTAAAGAAAGCAGATGACGGTCGAAAACGAGGAAGAGCTTGAAGCACTCAAGCAATGCGGGAAGCTTGTATCGTCCACTTTGGCAAGCATGGGCCGTCTGATGGAGCCCGGCATTCCCGATTAGGATAGCGCTTTGATGTAGGTGGAAAGATCAAAATAGTCGCGCCAGACATTGATCTTGCCATCCTGCATTTCAAAGATACCGGTGCAGGGAAGGTCTGCTTTCTTGTCGCCGACCATTGTGCGGTCAAGCCGCTCGACCATGACAATGTCGCCGCTCACGGCCAGATTCAGAATATCCCACTCGGTGGAAGTCCAGTCTTTGATGAAGGCCGCAATAAACGCTTCGATTTTCGCGCGGCCTGTCACCGGTCCGGTCGGCATATTGTGATAGCTGCCATCCTCCAAAAAATAGGCAGCAAGCTCAGCGGCATCGAGCCTCGACCAGGCAGCAATAAATGCGCGGACAGTCTTTTCATTCTTGTTCATCAGACTACTCTCCCCTTTTTGGAAAGAGTGTGCGGCACAGATGCCAAAAAGGCCAGAGCGTTTTCTGCAGGTAAAAGCGCATCTGGCGCCATTGCCACGAAGGGTTATGCCGCTTTGGCAGTACCGGAAGCCGCACCGTCAAACAGGGTCTGCATGCGCTCGATATAGGCTATGAGTTTTGGCATCGCGGTAGCTGCATCTTTAAGCGGGCTGGGATCGTCAGGCCCCACAATATTGATCAGCATGCCAAAGGCGGTTGCATCCGCGACACTGGGCGTCCCCGGCAGGCAATCTTCGAATGTGTGAAGTCGGATCATAAGTCTCTCCTTGAGCGTTTCTTTCTTGAGGTGGGGGAAAGCTAGCCGCACACTACTGACAGCCTGCTGTCAGTATCCTTATGGGAGGATCAGAATATGAGAAGAGCTGACCGACTGTTTGACATTATCGAATATCTGCGTCGCCATCGTCGTGTGGTGACGGCAGCAGAGCTGGCGGAGAAGACCGAAGTCTCTGTGCGAACGATCTATCGCGATATCGCGGACCTTCAGGCAAGCCGTGTGCCCATCGACGGGGAGGCGGGGCTCGGTTACCTGCTTCGCGATGGATATGACCTGCCGCCGCTCATGTTTACCGAAGAAGAAGCAGAAGCAATGGCGCTCGGCGCGCGTATTGTGTCGACTTGGGGTGATGAGGAATTGGGTGAAGCCGCAAAAGCGGTCTTGGCGAAATTGCGTGCCGTGCTTCCGCAAAATCTGAAAGCACAGTTCGATGCGCTGGGCGTCATGGCACCGCCTGCGCATTATCAGGCAGAGGTTGTGATTGACCTTGCGCGGGTCCGAAAGGCTGTGCGTGGAAAAAGGAAGATCCGCTTCTCCTACGCGGACGCGGAAGGAAAGACATCCAAGCGCACCATCTGGCCGCTGACGCTCTCCTTCTATGGGGCGGTGTGGACGGTTCCTGGCTGGTGCGAACTCAGGAAGGATTTTAGGGCCTTTCGCGCAGACCGCATGCTGGATCTGGAGGTGCTGGATGAACGCATTCCACCAGACCAGGACAAGACCCTTGCCGTCTACCTCAAGAGCCAGGGTGTGAAAAACATAAATGATCTCACCTGATCAGGAGATATCAATCTTGATCATGGATGCTTTCAGGAGCTCATGTGTGCATTTGCATATTGTGTTGACAGCATCTTCGCTTGAGAGGCCTTGTTCGTGGCGTAGTTGCTGCCAGGCATGGAAGGAAAAGAGCTGCACAATTGCCTCACGAATGGGGGGGTGAGCGGCTGCGCATTCCGGCAAAGCGCTCCACAAACGGAGTCGGAGATGCTGGCTGGATGTTTTCTCAAGCTTGTTGATCTCATTGACCGTTTTGGCTCTGGACGCATAGAAGAGCAGATAGTTTCGACTTTCGTCGTAGAGCTTGCCTTGTGCCATGGCGTAGGTGTGGCAGCGCTCAACGAAGGGGCCGCTCACACTTGGCAAGCCAAGGTCGCCTGTCATCCGTTCAGCCATAATGGCCTGTGCGATAGCAAACAGACTCTCCATATCGGCAAAATGCCGGAACAATGTTCGGACGGAAACCTCCGCCTTTGCAGCAATTTCTTCGCCCAGCGGTCTTAGGTTGCCTTCCTTCACCAGTTCAAACAAGGCGATGACAATCTTCTCTTGTGTACGCGCGCTCTTTCCCCCGGGCGCGTCCGATCGATCATCTTCCATTGACCCTCCAAAGTCGCTTGCAAGTCTCGGTGTGCTGCGCAGCGTCAGCGCACGAAACGTCTCCCTACCTTGAAGGTTATATAAAAATGTCATGTGGGGCGACTTTTTTGGCGGAATTCTGCCTTTTCCACTAAACATACTCTCGCGAGGCAAGTAAAAAAAGAGCAGTTAAAGCGACATGTCATTAAGTATGCCAATTACCAAAATGGCAACAAAGGATGCAGGAGGAAGTTGATCGAAAGGCGCTGAATATTCTGACATTATCTCCCGAAAATAAAGAGGTTTATGGAAGTAATGTAATATAAAGGACACAGGGTGGGGAATAAGGGGGAGCTCGTATAAAAAATGACACTTAACATGACTAAAAAAGATTGACATATCAAATGACAATTTGGTTTGCTGGTGTAGCCAATAAAGAGTGCGTCCATCTGCCTTTCTGGAACGACGGGGTGGCGTGCATCGAGGGCATGAAAAAGGGGGGGGACCCATGCGTAGATTCTCACGGGCATCAAAAACGTCCGTTATGGCAGCATGTGCTGTCGCAGCTATCGGCATTCAGCCGGCAGCTGCCATTGAATACAATTTCGGCGAAGTACAGGTGTTTTTGGACACCACGGTTTCCGCTGGTGTGTCCATGCGCGTTGCGGACAGAAACATGGCATTTGTAGCCGGTGGCAACGGGGGTCCGGTTACTTCGACCGCTTCTGTTCAGACGCCTGACGGTATTCGGTCGCATGCCACAAGCGTGGGCGGTTCTTTCAATCCGGCGTTCACGCCGGGCGCTGCCACGGGCGTGACCAGTCTGGGGGCTGGCCAGGCCGTCACGTACAATTACGCAAACATCAATGCGCTGGGTGGATTTGACAGTGATGCCTTCGCCGGTTCGATCAACTCCGACGACAGCCGTTTGAACTTTGACAAAGGTGACCTGACGTCAGGCGTGGTCAAAATGACCAATGACATTCAGGCGAACTGGCAGAACTATACGTTCTTTGCACGCGTCAGCTCATTCTATGACGCGGTGTTGGACAATTCGAGTTCGTATGAACGCTCAGGCATCACCGATGGGGCCCGCGTTGACGCGGCTCGCGATATTGATCTGTTGGACTTTTATGTTTCCGGCAACTTTGATCTGGGCGAACTGCCGCTCAATGTGCGCCTGGGTAAACAGGTGGTGAGCTGGGGCGAAGCTACTTTCATACTGAACGGGATCAATTCGTGGAGCCCGATTGACGTGAACGCGTTCCGTCGTCCTGGTGCCGAAGTGAAAGAAGGTCTTCTGCCAGTCTGGGGTGCTTATGCTTCACTGGGTTTGCCTTATGATCTTTCCCTGGAAGCTTTCTATCAGCTTGAGTTTGAAGAAATTCAAATTGATCGTCCGGGAACGCCTTTTGCGGGATCGGATGTGGCACGTGTAGGTTCGGCACGCGGTGGCAGCGTTGGTGCCAAGTCGTTTGTCACCTCAGGTGCGGACGGCGGTGGATTCCTGAACCGCAACTGTTCGACACCAGATGCACTGACAAATCTTTTCGATACGGCCTATACCAATGCCGGTTTGACGCAGTTTGTCTGTGGTGCTGGCGGCACTAATGCATTCCTTGATTACACACAAGACCTACCGATCGGACAGAGCGAGCTTTTCCGCCTGTCGCTGAACGGTGGAACGGCTGAT
Organism: Parvibaculum sp.; assembly: GCA_040223265.1. GTDB lineage: Bacteria > Pseudomonadota > Alphaproteobacteria > Parvibaculales > Parvibaculaceae > Mf105b01. The sequence continues at coordinate 25,655 of JAVKCY010000025.1, forward strand.
ATTGCGCGCGATCAGGATCGTCGTGCAAAAGACAGTGGGCAGTATGGCGTTGCATTGCGTTGGTACGCAGAGGAATTGAACTCAACTGAGTTTGGCTTCTACTTCATGAATTACCACTCGCGTCTGCCGCTCGTATCCGAACGTTTTGCAAACAGGGGAGACTCAGTTTTCCGCACCTACAGCGCTGTGGGCGATAATGTTGGGACCTCTGGCCGGACAACACCGTTGGGTTGCGGAGGCGGTGGTACGCTTAGCATCGCAACAGCACTGCTTAATCCGGCAAAGTTCGCTTACATGAACAATACCATCATCAACGATACATATGGTGTGTTCGCTGCAGCTGAAACCGCCGTGGGCGGGGATGCGAAGGCGCTGGCATCCGCAGGTGTGCTCGCAGCTGCAGGGGGCACGATCAACGACAATAGCCTTCTGGAAATGGCCATCCTCAATTGTCGCCTTGTGGCTGCGCAGGCGGATCCGGGTGCGGGCCTTCTGACAGATGGAACGGAAATTGTTGTACCGGGCACCGCGGTCGGTGGCGCCGAATCTCTTGGTCTGTTCCTTGAATATCCAGAAGACATCAAACTCTTCGGCGTGTCCTTCAACACAACACTTGGAGACTGGGGTGTTCAAGGTGAGGTATCGTATCGTGACGACCAGCCTTTCCAGCTTGATACGGACCAACTGACCATTGCGGCCTTGGGCGCGACGTGTATCTTTGACGCGCTTCTCAGCCCAACCGTCATGACCGGTGCAGTTGATCGCCTTCAAACAATTGCAGGCGGCACCTGCGGCAGCACACCGGTTGGTACCGTTCGTGAGTTCACGGGTTATGTACGCGAAGAGGTTATGACGTTCGATGTGGGCACGACTGCCACCTACACCAACTCCAATGCCTTCATCGGTATGATGGGCGCGGATCTCGGCGTTCTGTTGACGGAAGTTGGCGGCATGTGGGTACCTGATGTGCCAAACGAAGGTGTGTTCGACGTAAATGGAGATGGCGTCAACGATACGGCTCAGTGGGCCAACGTCTGTACGTCAGGCACGGATCTCCCGATGAAAGGTTTCCTGGCATTGAGCTCACGCGCAGGATGCCGTTCAACGGAATTCTCCTACGGTTATGTTCTTGTTGGGCAGCTTCAGTATAATAATGCGTTCGGTACGCCGATTACGCTCACGCCACAAATTGCCTTTTCACATGACGTGAAGGGTAACTCGCCAGCGCCTTTGTCAAACTATCGCGAAGGAAGTAAGCAAGTCAGCCTGGCCGTTAATGGTTCATTCCAGAACTCATGGCGGGGCGGGATTTCCTACACAAACATTTTCGGCAACGAGAAGTACTCAAACAATGGCGACAAGGACTTTGTCTCCATCAACCTGAGCTACTCGTTCTGACACAGAAAGCCGAACCTGCATCAGATGCAGGTTCGGATGATCCTAAGTCTCGAACCCTCATGTTTATCTGAAAAAGAGATGAGGCGAATAGAATTGGCAAGTCATTTTGGTCCCTCTTGGCCGTCAGCATCCCTCAAGATATGACCGTCATCCGAAGATCAAAATGATGTCAGGCGGTTCCGGCCTCATCCGGGACCGCCAATTTTTTGTCCATGAAGGCGCAATCTGTGCGTCAAACAGTAGGGTTTGCTTGATTGATGTTATGAAAAAAGCGATAGGTAGGCCTCGTATCGGTAGACTCGGTTGCGAGCCCGTCCGGTTATCTCTGTTAATACTCCCTCTCCTTCCAACCGAGAAATTAGCTTGGTTGCTCCAGCAAACGAAAGACCAAGTTGATAGCTCACCCTGTTGGTCGTTGTGATAGGTATTTTGTACAATTCCTCAAGGAGGCGCAGAACGTTCGCCGCTGCGCGACCATGGTTTGTCGTTGCTAGGGTACGGTGTCGTTCCCGCAGTTCTACAATGCGGGTTGCTGTTTGTGCCGCTTCGTTTGCAACTTCAGAGATGCCGGTAAGAAAAAATTTCAGCCAAGCTTCCCAGTCTCCATCATTGCGCGTGGCTTGCAGGAGATCATAATATCTCGCTCGATGTTGTTTGAGGTAGTGCGATATATAAAGTACAGGTTTGGTGAGTATATCGTCTCGACAGATAAGGAGTGTTACCAAAAGTCTCCCCATTCGCCCGTTTCCATCAAGGAATGGGTGGACCGTCTCAAACTGCGCGTGTGCTAGACCAAAACGGATGAGGGGTGGAAGATTGGGGTTTTCTTCGTTCAAGAACTTTTCTAGGTCGTGCAGTGCTTGGCCAAGTACATCTGGTGGAGGTGGAACAAAGGTCGCTTCCTTGATTGGCGCATTCTCAGGACCAATCCAGTTTTGAATGGTCCGAACTTCTCCAGGTTGTTTGTTGTCGCCGCGCACGCCCGCCATAAGAACGGCATGTATTTCTCTTATCAAACGTATGGATATCGGAAGTTCGTTCAGCCGCGAGAGGCCTGCATTCATTGCCGCTACGTAATTAATGACTTCGTCAACATCATTTGGTTGTGATGAGGCGGTGACCTTGGCCTCCGCTTCAAGGACGTCAGCGAGTGAAGCTTGCGTACCTTCGATCTGACTGGAAAGTCACAGCTTCTTTTCGGACATACATCATGACGAAAAGGTCGGCGTTAGGCAGGGCGTTGATAGAACCGTCAAGCCGCCCAAGCGCACGGTCCGCACGTGACAGCAACGTTTGCATTTCACTGTCAATGATGAGGTCGGGTTTTGGTGGAAGCGAAGCAGGGAAAAATGCTGAGTACCTGCCGGGCTGGAGAGTGTAGGTACCAGTCATGTACTTTTTGGTCATTCTTAACCTATTGCCAACTTCTTAACAAAACAACGCGTTCTGTTGAATAAGGAAACTTCAGCTGAGCTGTATTAAGCTGGAGTGTAATACGGATCCTGAAAAGAGACTATATTCAACTGGCGTAACGCAAGAAAAAACCGGGCTCAGATGTCTCCAAGTCCGGTTTTGCAGTGTCAAAAGAATTGAGTTTGTTATTCAGCCGCCGCAGCTGCGCCAGGAGCCGCATCGCGAACGTCTGCACCCACATGGGCTTCATAGATCTTGAAATTCTCGATGAACATGCCAACCAGCTTTTTGGCTTGTGCGTCGTATGCGGCTTTGTCTTGCCAGGTGTCGCGCGGGTTCAGGATTGAATTATCAACGCCTGGTACAGACACAGGAACCTGGAAGCCAAAATTGGCATCCGTGCGGAAATCAACGGTGGCGAGGCTGCCATCAAGGGCGGCAGCAAGCAGGGCACGGGTTTCCTTGATCGGCATACGCTTGCCAGTCCCGTATGCACCACCGGTCCAGCCGGTGTTGACCAGCCAGCAATCAACCTTGTGCTTTGCGATCAGGTCACGCAGCAGATTGCCATACTCGCTCGGGTGCCGCGACATGAACGGGCCACCGAAACAAGTTGAGAAGGTTGCTTCAGGCTCGGTCACGCCTTTTTCCGTGCCCGCCACTTTGGCAGTATAGCCGGACAGGAAGTGATACATGGCCTGTGACGGCGTCAGCTTGGAGATGGGAGGGAGCACGCCAAATGCATCAGCCGTCAGCATGATAATGTTTTTCGGGTGACCGGCAGTACCGGTTTCTGATGCATTGGGAATGAAGGAAAGCGGATATGCACCGCGGGTATTTTCGGTGAGCGACTTGTCGTTGAAGTCAATCTCGCGGGTCTCAGGATCAATGACCACGTTTTCAAGCACGGTGCCAAAACGCTGGGTGGTAGCGTAGATCTCTGGTTCAGCTTCTGCGGAAAGATTGATCATCTTCGCATAGCAGCCACCTTCGAAATTGAAGACGCCATTCTCTGACCAACCATGCTCGTCATCGCCAACAAGTGTGCGGGACGCATCAGCAGAAAGTGTCGTCTTGCCCGTGCCGGAGAGGCCAAAGAAAATGGCGGAATCGCCATCTTCGCCGACATTGATCGAGCAATGCATCGGCATCACGCCTTTGCCAGGCAGCTCATAATTCAGCATGGAGAAAACGGACTTCTTCGTTTCGCCGGCATAAGACGTGCCGCCGATGAGAACGATCCGCTTCATGAAATTGCATGCGATCACTGTTTCGGTACGGCAACCATACTTGGCAGGGTCAGCGCGGAAACTTGGCAGGTTGACGATCGTGAACTTTGGATCAAAACCATCCAGTTCTTCGGGCTTTGGTTCGATCAACAGGTTCTGAATGAAAAGAGAATGCCAGCAAAGTTCAGTGAAAACCCGGGTCGGCAGACGATGGGTCGGATCGGCGCCACCAAACAAGTCTTGAATGAAAAGCTCTTTGCCTTCGGCATGTGCCAACATGTCAGCATGAAGAAGGTCAAACTGCTCAGGCGTCATGGGCTTGGCATTGTCCCACCAGACCGTGTCTTTTGTGACATCGTCTTTGACAATGAATTTGTCCTGAGCGGAGCGGCCGGTATGCACCCCTGTGCGGGCGACAAATGCGCCGCCTGACGTGAGTTCACCTTCGCCGCGCTTCAGCGCGATTTCGTAGAGTGCTGCAGGCTTTAAGTTCCAATTGACGGCTGCAAGATTTTTGAAGCCCTGTTTTTCCACACCGTTTTTGCTGATGTGACGACCCGTCTGTTTCACGCCCGCTCTCCTTCGCGTATCGCTTGGCGGCGCTGAATTGAAGAGCCGCTCAGTGTCCGGAAAATCCGAAAGAGACAGGGGCAAAACCCCGCCTCAAATTTGCTAACTACTGTTCCAGTAACGAGAGGCCTTGTGCTGTTGCCAACCTGCGAGCAGACGCCGACCTGTCTGGCTGGGTGGTCATATCTGCGTATGGCTCACCCTATGCGAAGGCTTCTCAATTTGGCGTCACCATAGTGTCGCAGCCCCCCTTCTGCAACTGGATTCCGGCCTATTCTAAGACCTTTTGGGGGAAGTACCAGCCTCGTTAGAAAAGCGAGCCTAGCTGGGCAAGGTGATGAGATTTCATGGTTAATCATGACGGCGTCAAGGGGTAACCTGCTTAGACCGGCCTGATCTGGTTCATGAAACCAGCTGGTCCGCCCGAAGTCGGGTGAAGGCCCCAAATCCCTGATTAAACCGGGCATGATCCACCTCCAGCCGGAAATAGCTGAAATCCAGTTCCGTATCATAAGCCTCGGCGGACGGATGACGCTGGGTAAAGCGGCGTTTGCTATCGGCCCGCAGCGTGTCTTCCAGTGGAACGAGCGTGCCGACAATCGTCAGTCGTTCGGTGAGCATAGGGTCTTTATGCGAGACAGGCCCCTCAACCATCAAGGAGACGCGCGGGTTCCGCATCACATTCTGTGTGTGTCCCGCAATCCGGGAGAGGAGGAGAAGAGGAGCCCCATCTTCACGCGTCGCGAGTGCGACCAGTGTCACCAGCGGGAAGCCATGGGGGTCAAATGTGCCAAGTGCGCCCTTGTTTGCGGCGCGAACCAGCGACCGGGCTTCGCGACTTGCTTTGTTGGCGGCTTCTTTTTTCTCTTCTTCGCTCATAAGTCACTTTATACTACGCCGAACAAAGAATAAATGCATCGCAGGTACGCCCTCCCGCCAGCGCTCCCCGCACGTTCGGGCCAGCTCCCGAAATATCAAGGTTCGAAACCTCCATGTCACAAGACACGCTCTCCGGGCCTGGGTCTGCGCACCATCCGGAAAATCTGACCCTACGGGAACATATCACCCGTACCTTGAAGCTCGCGGGGCCAGTGATTGTTGCCCGCTCCGGCATTCTGGTTCTCTTTACCGTTGATACAATCATGGTGGGACAATTGGGTGGTGAGGAGCTTGCCTTTCTGGGTCTCGGCATGTCACTGCAAGGGGTGTTGATGCTTGTCTGCATTGGCCTCCTGCAAGGCACGATGATCCTCTCCTCTCAAGCCTATGGCGCGGGTGAGTGGCAGACCTGCGGCCGCGCCTGGCGGAACGGGATTTATCACGCCAGTTTGCTCGGGTTGGTGCTCGGCATCATCTGCGCGGCGGGGGAAGCGGTTCTGCTCTTCTTCGGCCAGTCGCAGACGCTCGCCGCCGGGGGCGGCTCTGTGTCCATTCATTTCGGCTGGGGCATGCCGGCCATGTTGCTCTATGTCGCCTCCAGTTATTTTCTGGAAAGCATTCAGCGTCCCCGGGTTGGAATGATCGTCATGCTGGCAGTCAATATATTGAATGTCGGCCTTGATGGCATGTTGGTTTTTGGGTGGTTTGGGACGGGCCTTGCGATGGGAGCTGATGGTGCGGTGATCGCAACCTCTGCCGTCCGTTGGGTCGCAGCCCTTGCCATGATCACTTACATCATTACGCTTCACCTGAGGATTGGCGAAGACACGTTCGGCATTCGTGTATCGCTGGCGACGGTCTGGCACGAGGCGTCAAGGCTTGGCGGCGAGATGGGCAAGAAGATGCGTGCCCTCGGTGCGGCAACAGGCATGGCCTATGGTCTGGAATCGGCAGCCTTCGCATCCCTTGTTTTGATGGCAGGGCTCATCGGACCGACATCCCTAGCCGCCCACCAGATCACCTCCAACATGGTGGCCTTGCTGGTGATGGCGTCCATTGGCATGGCGGCGGCAACGGCGGTCCGCGTCGGTAATGCAGTCGGCCGACAGGATCAACCAGGCGTTCGGATGGCAGGCTGGGTGGGCCTCGGTCTTGTCGGTGTGATCTTGTTGATCCCGTCTCTCATCATTCTCACGGCGCCTCATTGGCTGGCAACATTATATGTGAACGACGATGCGGTTCTGGATATCGCGACCGGTACCATGTTTGTCGCCGGAATTTTTGTGGCGGCCGACGGCATGATGAATGTGGCCATGGGCGCACTTCGCGGCATGGGGGATGTCTGGTTGCCAATGGTGATGCATATTATTGCGTTCTGGATTGCCGGTGTGCCGACCGCATGGATTGCGGCTTTCCATTTCGGCCAGGGTGCGATGGGTCTTCAATATGGCATCGCGGTTGCGGTCTTCCTTTCGGTTGCGATGCAGACAATACGCTTCTCTATTGTGTCCAAACGTGCCGTTAAGCGGGCGTAAGAGCGCTTGCAATAAGAGAGCGTGCAGCTTCCTTGGCAATGAGAGCGGCGTTCTTGTCGCCGGAGACCTGAGCAGTCACCGTTGCCCCTTCCAGCAAGAGGGCAAGCTGCGCCCCGATCACACCCGGTTGGGGAAGGGACGCGTCGCGCGCAAGATCAATAATGTATGTCTTCATCATCTGTTTAAAATCACGACAGGCCTCGCGAATGGGCGACGTGCCTTCGGAATATTCCGCAACGGCATTGATAAAGATGCAGCCATAGAAAGATTTTTCATGAAACCAGTCTGAGGCAACGTCAAACACCGCAAGCAAGCGCTCTTTTGGATCATCCGCCAGCGCTTCAACATCGCGTTTGAAATCGTCACGGAAGTTTGTGTCATGTCCGCGCAGCACAGCTACGATCAACTCTTCCTTGGACCGGAAATGCGCATAGAGTGTCTTCTTGGAAACACCGGCTTTTGCCAACAGGCCATCAATGCCCGTGCCGTGGAACCCATGCGCGGCAAACTCGTCCTGTGCGACTTGGACCAGATGGTCCCGGCGGCTGATCACCATCTTTTTCTCCTGAACAGATCTGTCTCCAAGATAGGAGGGCGGGGTTGCTTCTGTCGATCACATAGATGTGAGAAGCGAGAAAAAGAAAGAAAATCATTTAAAAACAAATGCTTAGATCACCGTACATTTGTGTCTCGGCACACATCGCTCACGGTCTCCTTGAAAAAGGAAACAGGTCGGTATACCTAGCTCACAAGGGAGACAGTTCGGTTTCCTCACCATGGCAGATCAAATGGGCAAACGAAATCAGGCAACCCGCCCATCTGAGTCTGGCCGATCAAGGAGTTCATGAAATGACATCGATCAAGAATATTTTCGCGGTCGCCATCGCGGCCTTTGTCCTCTTGGGCACGCAGATCGCTCGCGCTGAAGACAATGCAAACTACACTGTTGGTGTTGCGGGTTACGACCTTGTCTCATATCAGACGAACGAAAAACCGTTGCGGGGCAATGGTCATCATACGGTCGCTCATGAAGGCGTCACCTATCTCTTCTCAACCGCTGCAAACCGCGAAACCTTCCTCGCCGATCCGGCTAAATATCTGCCAGCTTACGGTGGGCATTGCGCCTTTGCGGCATCGCTGGGTAAGAAATTCTTTGGTGATCCAGAAGTTTGGCGCGTGGTTGATGGCCGCCTCTACCTCAACCTGGATACCAAAATTCAGGACCGTTGGTTGGCGGATGTCGATGGCATGATCAAGGCTGCCGATGCGGCGTGGGAAAACATCAAAGACATTCCTGCAAGCGAGCTTTAATCCCCCCGCTCAAAAAGAAACGCCCGGTCTAAATGGCCGGGCGTTTTGCTTTTGCCGGGAACATATTGTTCAGCGTGACCCGCGCTCAATCAGCCGGATATAGAAGGAAACGGCCTGCCCCATATTCACAACCGTGATCCGCTCATTCGTCCCATGGAACCGTGCGGTGTCCTCTTTGCCAAGCACGATGGGAATGAAGCGATAGACATTGTCCGACACCTCTTCAAAGTAGCGCGCATCCGTACCGCCGACGACGAGGTTCGGTGCAACCAGCGCACCGGGAAATGTATCCCGGATGGTGCGGGAGAGAATGTCAAACCCTTCAGAGTCTGTCGGAGAGATTTGACTGGCCTCCCGCCCGGGATTGAAAACACTCACCTCAACATTTTCATCATCAATAGCGCTTGTCACATGGGCGACGATGCTCTCGACAGTGTCACGCGGATGGATGCGGAAATTAACCTTGGCGCTGACCGAGGGCGGCAACACATTCTCTTTGATACCGCCATCAATCATGGTCGGTGCAATCGTGGTCCGCATCATCGCTGCCGTCGTGGGGTTCGCAACGAGTGTGGCATCAAGGATCGGGCCAAACAGCCAGGGATTGGTGAGCGCGAGGCGCTGCACAAAAGGGGTCGCCGGGGCAATGGCATCCAACATCCCAGCCACCGTCCCTTCAACCCCGCCGGGGAACTGATTGTTTTGAAGCCGGTCAATTGCGCGCGCAAGACGGCCAATTGCCGTCTCCGCTGGTGGCATGGAGGAATGTCCGCCCTGGGCATTCGCAACGAGGTTCAGCGTGACATAGCCCTTTTCCGCGACACCCACCATCGCAACCGGCAGGTCCACACCTGGCACCAGACCTTCAGAAACGACACCACCTTCGTCCGCGACCCAATGCAGCCGAACGCCGCGTTCTTTCAAAAGACCGGCAAGTTTCTGATCGCCAAAAAGGCCGCCCAGCTCCTCATCATGACCAAAGGCAAAATGGACCGTCCGGCGGGGCTGGTAGCCCTGGCTGGCGAGATATTCAGCCCCTTCCAGGATTGCAACGAGAGATCCCTTGGTATCAATGGCGCCCCGGCCCCAGATGAAACCATCGGCAACTTTGCCGGAAAAAGGCGGCTCTTCCCAATTGGCTTCTGTGCCCGGTACGACAGGCACAACATCCATGTGTGACATGAGCAGGATAGGTTCGAGTGAAGGGTCCGATCCTTCCCATGTATAAAAGAGTGTGTATTTGGAGATCACTTCGCGGGACGCTGCGCGGTGGAGGGCAGGGTAAGTCGCCTCCACCCATGCGGCAAACTGGATAAAGGGTTCGCGCCGCTCCTCCCGGCCAAACTGGGTGGAGATGGTTTCAAACCGGATGGCTTCGCCCAGACGCTCCGCCGCGGCCAGTGCATCAATCTCAATCGCGCGTTCGTCACCCGTTTCGGTGTTTGAAGCCGTCTCCGGCAGGCTGACGGTAAAGGTCCGCACAAGCGCAATGGCAAGCACGAGGACGATCAGCCCGACAAGGCCCAGTAAAATCCGTTTCATGAATATCCCCCGAAAGTCACAGTTTGGAACGTCGTCATCGGACGCTGCAGATTTGACCCGATTGAGCCCATTTGGACCCTTTATGTCAAACTCGCCATGTTTAAGCCATCCAGGGCCAAATGAAGCCCCCACGCCGCCTATAGCCAAGGTCGCCCGTCATGGTCATAATTCGGACCAAAATCAGCTATACCAGCCGACTAACGAAAAAAGCCAAATTGCACGTGCGGTGTGCGCGTCACAAGTTCGAGGGGCCTTATGCCGACAATCGCACTGGTCGATGATGACCGAAATATTCTGACTTCCGTCTCCATGGCCTTTGAGGCTGAGGGCTTTCACGTTCAGACTTATAATGATGGGGCCGCTGCGCTCGCAGCACTTTCCGCCAACCCGCCGGATGTTGCCGTCTTTGATATCAAGATGCCGCGCATGGACGGGCTGGAGCTGCTGCGCCGTTTGCGTCAGAAGTCGGAAATTCCGGTTATTTTTCTCACCTCCAAGGATGAGGAAATTGACGAGATGTTCGGCCTCAAGATGGGGGCGGACGATTACATCAAGAAGCCGTTTTCGCAGCGCTTGCTCGTTGAGCGGGTAAAGGCCGTCCTGCGCCGGACGCAAGCGCGCGCCGAACCTGTAACAGCAGAACGCAAGGGCGACATGCTGGAGCGGGGCAAGCTCGTCATGGACCCTGACCGTCATATTTGCCGTTGGGAAGACAAGTCGGTGACACTCACGGTGACGGAGTTTCTCATCCTGCAGGCGCTCGCCCAGCGCCCGGGCTTTGTGAAAAGCCGCGATCAGCTGATGGACGCCGCCTATGATGATCAGGTCTATGTGGATGATCGCACGATCGATAGTCACATCAAGCGTCTGCGCAAAAAGTTCAAGCAGGTCGATGATGATTTCGAGGCGATTGAAACACTCTATGGTGTCGGCTACCGCTATAAAGAAGACTGAGCGAGCGGCCGACAACCGATCGCGCCTCCCGTCCTGCCGGATTTAAAAGCATGATCCGCGAAAGCGAACCAGAGCAAACAGAACCAGACGGACCCGGCCGCGGATCCAGTGCCCTGCACAAAGCGGGTATGCGTCTGTCTGACAGTGGGAGGCTCGACAATGGGCCTGCGGGAGTTTGGACAAAGCTTCGTCATGCCGTTCGCGCGTTCCGCGACGCGCTTCAATGGGCTTTTGGAAACTTCGTCGCCGGGAACCGCTTTTCAAGTCTGACCCGTCGCATTGTCGTGTTTCAGGTCACAGCACTTCTCGTGCTGGTCGCAGGTGTGCTCTATCTCAATCAATTCCGCCAGGGGCTGATCGATGCCCGCAAGGAAGCCTTGCTCGTGCAGGCTGAAATTATTGCAGGCGCAGTGGCCGAAACCGCAACAGCCTCCCTGGAAGTGGAGATCATTGATCCGCTTGCCCGCCTGGGAAAAGAGCGCGGCTGGGTCGACCCGGACAAATTGATGGAGGGGCGCGATGTCCCGATCTCGCCCATTGAGGCCGCCCCTGTGTTGCGCCGCCTTATTCTACCGACACAAACGCGCGCGCGCCTTTACGATAAGGATGGCTGGTTGATCCTGGATTCAAGACAACTGACGGCGTCCGGTCAGATCGTGGCTTTCGAATTGCCGCCGCCAGGTGGCGTTGATGATCGTGGATGGTTTCGCCGGGCAATCGACTGGATGGACTTCCTGATACCGGGGCCGGACTATCAGCGATACCGCGAAGCAGGCAGTCAGAACGGGCGGATTTATCAGGAGGTGAACCTGGCGCTGGGTGGCCTTCATGCAACCATGGAACGCGTAAACGACAGAGGTGAAGTCATTGTCTCCGTGGCCGTTCCGGTGCAGCGCTTCCGGGCCGTGCTGGGCGTCCTCTTTCTCTCAACAAAGGGGGGCGATATCGACGCCATCGTTCGCGGGGAGCGCCTGGCGATTGTAGAAGTCTTTATGATTGCACTGGGCGTCGCCATTTTAATGTCCGTCGTGCTCGCCGGCACGATTGCTGAACCCGTGCGCCGTCTGGCGGAGACGGCGGAGCGTGTGGCGCGCGGCACGAATGAGCGTGTTGAGATACCCGATTTTACCAGCAGGCGGGACGAGATCGGTGATCTGTCCGGTGCCCTTCGCGGCATGACGAGCGCGCTTTATGATCGCATTGACGCGATCGAGGCTTTTGCCGCCGACGTTGCCCACGAGCTCAAAAACCCGCTCACATCGGTGCGCTCCGCAGTTGAAACATTGGAGATCGTGAAAGACGATGCCGCCCGCAAAAAACTGATGGGCATCATTCAACATGATATTCGCCGGATCGATCGATTGATCAGCGACATCTCGGAAGCGTCTCGGCTTGATGCAGAGCTGTCGCGCGACGCGCAGGCCATCTTCAATTTCGCGACCTTGGCTGAGACAATTGCCGACCTCTTCAACGCAACCGGCACCGATGAAGGTCGAACCGTGCTGGTGGATATTGATGATACGGCGACAAGCTCAGCCTTCAATGTACGTGGGCATGATCAACGCATGGGGCAGGTCTTGCGCAACTTGATCGACAATGCCTTGTCATTTAGCCCGACAGGTGCGTTCGTCACTGTTAAGGTGGCACGGGTCGGGCCGATGGTACGTCTGACCGTCGAGGATGTCGGGCCCGGTATTCCTGAGGGCAGTCTGGAAAAGATTTTCGAGCGCTTTCATACGGACCGCGAAGGGGAGTTTGGTCGTCACTCTGGCCTCGGCCTTTCTATCTCCAAACAGATTGTGCTGGCGCACCGCGGCACCATTCACGCGGAGAACCGGGAGGGCGGTGGCGCCCGCTTTGTAGTGGATGTACCTGCCGACACAAGCAGCCCAGCGCAAAAAGGAACGAGCTGATGCCGGCCCGGCAAACCCGACAATCTGAAGATGTTGCGGGCACAGTGATTGCGATCGAAGGCCGGGCCGCATTGCTCCGCGGGCCGTCGGGCAGTGGAAAGTCGGACCTTGCCTTCAGATTGGTGAAGCAGGAAGCCGCGCTCCTTGTCGGCGACGATCATATCGATCTTGGTCTGGAAGGGGGGCAATTGATCGCGTCCCCCAAGCCCGGCTGGATGGGAAAACTGGAGCTGCGGGGGCTGGGCATTATCACCTTGCCAGCCCTCGACCGCGCGCCGCTTTGTCTTGTGATTGACCTTGTGCCGCGCAAAGCTGTGCCGCGCCTGCCCGAACCGGTTTTTGAGACGCTCTGTGGCATTCAGCTACCTCGCCTCATGCTGCACGGGTTTGACCTGACCTGCCCGGCAAAGGTCAGCATTGCGCTCCAATCCTGGCCGGAAAACGGGTTTCCCGGCGATGATGGCCTTGTTGGCTGATCTTTGCGGGTTGTAAATCCGCCGCTCTCTCTTTCTATTTGTGCATTCATTGTGCGCCGCAACGAATTCCGCCTTGTCAGGGCACCCTAATTCTTGGCACGATGCGAAACTGCCAATGGATGTGGCAGCGGCACTCGCTTTTGATGAACAGATAGGCACTTGTCCCGAGTGGCGTTTCAAGAGCAGAGTTTGAGGAGCGTTACAGGTAAAAATGATCGGATTGGTACTCGTGACCCACGGCCAACTCGCCAGCCAGTTTGTTGCGGCGATGGAGCATGTCGTTGGACCTCAGGCGCAGGTGATCTCAATCTGCATTGGGCCGGACGACGATATGGAGCAACGCCGCAAAGATATTCTCGATGCGGTCGATGCTGTGGAAGAAGGTGATGGGGTCATTTTGCTCACAGACATGTTTGGCGGCACACCGTCCAATCTGGCAATTTCCATTATGGACAAAGCCAAGGTGGAAGTGATTGCGGGCATTAATCTGCCCATGTTGATCAAGCTGGCAAGTGTGCGTGAAACGATGACGCTTGCCGACGCGGTCGAGCAGGCACAGGAATCGGGTCGGAAATACATTTCTGTCGCGAGCAAGGTGCTGGCGGGCGAAAATTCCTGACCCGCAAATTCCCTGAACAAGAAGAAACGACCTTGTGAAACCTGAAAATTCAGCCACCAGCCGGACCACCGCCCGAACCCTCACTATTCAGAACATACGGGGCCTGCATGCGCGGGCGTCGGCAAAATTCGTGCAATGTGTTGAGGCGTTTGACGCCGACGTCGAAGTGAGCCGTGACGGTCAGACCGTGGGTGGGACGTCGATTATGGGTCTGATGATGCTAGCGGCAGGCAAAGGCTCGACCATTGCCGTCACGGCCGAGGGTGAAGACGCCGAGGCAGTCCTCAATGCCATCGAAGCACTGATTGATAATAAATTCGGCGAGGGGGAGTAGTCCTTAGGGTTTATTTACTCCTTCTGTATCAAGACATAAAGAAATCCTTATATCGAACTTGATGTGCGACGCTTCCCTTGCTATAGAAGCGATCAACAGTCGGGCACACCCGTGTGCCCTTTTTGGGGCGTGCTGCCCATTTTTTCGCTATGCAGGAGTGCTTCATGAGCAACGACTATAAAGTCGCCGACATTTCCCTTGCCGACTGGGGTCGCAAGGAAATTGCCATCGCCGAAACCGAAATGCCGGGCCTGATGGCATTGCGCGAAGAGTTTGGCGCGAGTCAGCCACTCAAAGGTGCGCGGATCGCCGGTTGTCTGCACATGACCATTCAGACGGCCGTTCTGATGGAAACATTGGTGGCACTGGGCGCAACACTACGCTGGTCATCGTGCAACATTTTCTCAACACAGGATCATGCCGCCGCAGCTATGGCCGCCGTTGGTCTTCCGACCTTTGCCTGGAAGGGCGAAACGGAGGAAGAGTTCTGGTGGTGCATCGAAGAAACTATCAAGGGCCCAGGCGGATGGACACCGAACATCATTCTTGATGATGGTGGCGATCTCACCCAGATTCTGCACGAAAAATATCCTGAGCTTCTGGATGATGTTGTCGGCATTTCTGAAGAAACCACAACGGGCGTTCTGCGCCTTTATGAAATGGCGAAAGCCGGCACGCTTCGCGTTCCTGCCATCAACGTCAATGACAGTGTGACAAAGTCGAAGTTCGACAATCTGTATGGCTGTCGTGAGAGCCTTGTTGATGGCGTCAAGCGCGCAACCGATGTGATGATCGCGGGCAAGGTTGCCGTGATCTGCGGTTATGGCGATGTGGGCAAAGGCTCCGCCGAAAGCATGCGCAGCCAGGGCGCGCGCGTTGTCGTCACCGAAATCGATCCGATCTGCGCATTGCAGGCGGCGATGGAAGGTTATGAAGTGTCGACGATGGAAGAGATGGCCCCTGCGGGCGACATCTTCATTACCTGTACAGGTAACAAAGACATCATCACCGTCGACCATATGCGTGCCATGAAGGACCGGGCCATTGTTGGTAATATCGGTCACTTTGATAGTGAAATTCAGGTCGCGGGTCTGCGCAATTTCACCTGGCACAATGTGAAGCCACAGGTTGATGAAATTGAGTTTGCCGACGGCAAGCGCATCATCCTGCTGGCTGAAGGTCGTCTTCTCAACCTTGGCTGTGCAACAGGTCATCCAAGTTTCGTCATGAGCGCGTCCTTCACCAACCAGGTGCTGGCTCAGATGGAGCTTTGGGCGAACCACAAGAATTACGACAAGAAAGTCTATGTGCTGCCGAAGCACCTGGACGAGAAAGTGGCGCGTCTTCACCTTGCAAAGCTTGGCGTGAAACTCACCTCCCTTTCAAACGATCAAGCCAGTTACATTGGCGTGCCATTGGAAGGCCCGTTCAAGCCGGATCACTACCGCTACTGATCAGGCGTCATGCTTTCAAAATTCAGAACCCGGCTCGTGTGTCTCACGGGCCGGGTTTTTGTTATGAGGAAACATTGCTTCACCTTCTCGATTCGGCTCCGCAACAATGTGTGGCAGAAGAGACTCACCTTGTCCCCAATGCAGCGTTTTTGGCCTATACTATCGTTAATTTTGACACGTCCGACCTATGGGCAAACACGAAGAAACAGGTGTAACATCTTGGCCAAGCGTCAGTTTTTACTGTCGTCATTGAACGAGTTTGGGACGGGGGCATCGGGCGCAACGCACCCGGTGGAGAGGCAGCACATGCGGTGGGGTCATAAGCCGGGAGAGTATTTGAACGCGCGCCTTTTTGCAGGTAGCGCGAGATTTGGCTCGGCGGGGGCAATCGTCTATGGCGCGACACTTGGGCCCGCAGCGGCAGAGGAACCAATGGGGCCGACCCTGATGCAGCAGGCAACTGAAAAGCTTGGTCCTTTGGTGGAGACTCTTGGGGTCGCTCCGGCGCTCGCCAATGATCCGGTCTATCTGCTGGGTCTTGTCATTGCGCTGGCTGCAATCGTCTTGGCGGTTGCCACCACCTACCTGATGGCGCGAACCTCCAGCCGTTTCCGCACATTGAGGGACGCCTATCGAAGCGAGATCGAAATTCTGGGCTCGCGAATTGATACGGTGGACGCGATCCTCGCCTCCGAGCCTGACGCACTTCTCATCTGGTCACCGGAAACGCTGGTGGCAAAACCGGGCACATTGCAATCCCGTCCGCGTATTGTGGGAAGCACCGCAGCGCTTGCAGACCCCGCGACCGGTGATGTCGATTACGAACAGATCATTCGGCGCATGACATCGGAGACAGGAAGTGCGCTGCGCATCGCCGTGGATCGTCTTCGCTCCCGTGGTGCCCGCTTCTCTCTGACACTCCAATCACCCGATGGCAGATCGTTTGAAGCGGAAGGTCGCCCGGCAGGTGCGCAGGCCGTGGTCTGGATCCGCGACGTTTCAGGCGAGCGCGCTGAGACCAACCGATTTATTGAGCGGGCAACGAGCGCGGAAAAATCTCGCGATGCCTTGATGGAACATCTCAACGCTGTCTCCATGCCCGCTTGGCGTCGCAACCGCGAAGGCAAACTCACCTGGGCAAACAAAGCCTATGTTGAAGCGGTTGAGAGACAGACGTTGGAAGACGTGCTGGCAAACAATATCGAATTATTGAACGATGAGGCACTGAAGAAAATCAATGACACGCTCGCAGGCGGTGCCTCCAGCCAGCAGCGCCTTTATGCGATTGTGGGTGGCCAGCGTCGCGCATTACAGGTTACCGATACGCTGTTGAGTACTGGCTCGGTTGGAGTCGCAATCGACGTGACCGCCCTCGACAATACAGAAACCGAATTGAAGCGGCATATTGATGCGCATTCCGGCACGCTGGATCGGCTTGCAACACCTGTTGCGATTTTTGGTTCAGACAAGCGTTTGCGCTTTTTCAACAAAGCCTACCTGAAGTTCTGGGGCCTCGATGAAGCATGGCTTCGCCAAGAGCCGCTCGATAGCGAAGTGCTCGACGCCCTTCGGACTGCGCGCCGCCTGCCGGAACAGGCAAACTTCCAGGTCTGGAAGTCCCAGGTGATGAAGATCTACCAGGCCACAAGCCCGGTCGAGGAATTCTGGTATCTGCCGGACGGCCAGACATTGCGCATGGTGGCACAGGCTCATCCGATGGGCGGCGTCATTTATATTTATGAAAACGTGACGGAACAGCTGAACCTCGAAAGTTCCTACAACACGGCGTTGCGGGTGCAGGGCGAAACCCTCGACAATCTTTTCGAAGGCGTGGCGGTGTTCGGCTCTGATGGTCGCTTGAAGCTGCACAATCCGGTCTATGCAGAGATCTGGCGCTTGAACCAAACCCAATTGGCAGATGAGCCGCATATTGCTGAGATCGTCACCAATTGCCGGGCGCTCTATGATCAAGGCTCAATCTGGGATGATCTGAAGGCGAGCGTCACCTCCGTTGAAGCTCGCAGGCAGCTCACCCACCGGATGGAGCGCATTGACGGTACGATCATCGACTTCGCGACAGTGCCTCTGCCGGACGGGGCCACGCTTGTGACCTTCGTTGACGTGACGGATGCGTCGCGTATTGAGAGAGCCTTGCGGGAGCGCAATGAAGCGCTTGAAACCGCCGACCGGTTGAAGTCCGAATTTATCGGCCACGTCTCGTATCAATTGCGCACGCCACTCACCAACATTATCGGTTTCGGGGAAATTCTGGAGACCGAAATGTTTGGGGAGCTGACCGACAAGCAGCACGAATATACCAAGGGTATTCTGTCATCGTCTGAAGAACTCTTGACGGCGGTAAACGACATTATCGATCTGTCGACCATCGAAGCGGGTGCCATGACACTCGATCTTTCCAATGTGACGATCCCGGGTATTATGCAATCGGCTGAAGGCTTTGCCCGTGCCTCCGCACAAAAGAACCGCATCTCGATCTATACCGACTTTCCGCCAGACATCGGCGTGATCAGGGCAGACGAGACCCGCATTCGCCAGATCATGGTGAACCTTGTTTCAAATGCAATTGCCTTTACCCAGCCGGGCGACAGCATCACCATCGGAGCGGAGAAGCGCGCGAACGAATTGCAGCTCTTCGTGTCAGACACAGGCGATGGCATCAAGTTTGAACATCAGGCAACGGTCTTCGACCGGTTTGAAGCGCGTGCGGGCGCAGACAGGCGGCGGGGCGCGGGCCTTGGTCTGTCACTCGTGAAAAGTTTTGTGGAGCTGCATGGTGGTTGGGTCACGTTGGAATCCGAGCCGGCGGTTGGCACCAAAGTGACCTGTCATTTGCCGCTGCATGTGAAAGTGGATGCAGGCGTCGCGGCGATGGGGGCTCAGACCGGTGCTGAAGGCGCTCACCCTGAACGCACCTTTGATGCTTGAGAAAGCATCAAGAGGGGGATCACGCAGATCAATCACCGCGATTTGATCAGAAAGAAGAGAATTTGCAGCCCAAGTCTTGATTCTGGCTGGCCAAACCCTATGTGAGTGGAATAATATTTATTATCTTGCGAGTATAGCGAGCCGACAGGGCTGACTATCCCCTGTCACAAACACGCCGTCACTATTTCGAACATATCGCCTGGAGGGATCGAATTCATGACCATTTCAATCACAGTAAATGGGAAGCGCCGAGAGCTTGATGTCGAACCTGACATGCCACTTCTCTGGGTCTTGCGCGATGAGCTGGGTCTCACGGGCACAAAGTTTGGATGCGGTGTCGCCGCGTGCGGTGCCTGCACCGTTCATGTGAACGGTGAAGCCATGCGCACCTGTACGCTGCCGGTAGATGCGGTCGCGGGTAAAGAGATCACCACTATCGAAGCTTTGAACGGCGGTGGCCCCACGCTCACCTCCCTGCAACAGGCATGGATCGACCATCAAGTGCCGCAGTGTGGCTATTGCCAGTCTGGCATGTTGATGGCGGTGTCATCGCTTTTGGCAAGCAATGCCAATCCGAGTGACGATGAGATCGATGCAGCCATTACCAATATTTGTCGTTGCGGGACCTACCCGCGCATCCGTGCCGCGATCCGTTCGCTGGCAACCGTTTGAAGGGAGGAGAGCCATGAAACCGACACGCAGACAATTGCTTCTAGGTGGCTCCGTTATCGGCGGGGGCCTGCTTTTAGGTTACGCGACATCAGGTCCAACGCGGCCAGAGCGCGCACAAGGTCTTGCCGCGAAAGAGGGCGAACATTTCGTCACCACATGGCTCACCATTCATCCAGACAATCGGGTGACCGTCTATGTGCCCCATGCTGAAATGGGTCAGGGCGTACACACGTCTCTCCCCATGATGGCCGCTGAAGAAATGGAAGCGGACTGGGGCCTCGTGGACATGGTTCAAGCGCCGGCCGACCCCATTTGGGCGAACGGTCCACTTGGACGTGGGTATCTTGCAGGCGAAACACCCATCCCGTCAGCCTTGACGGGCATCGTTGATGCGTCCTTCTTCAAAATCGCGGAAGTCATGAACCTGCAGATCACCGGCGGCTCAACGTCTGTGCGCTTTACCGGTCAATGGGGCATGCGCATGGCAGGGGCGGCGGCAAAAGAAATGTTGATCCGCGCGGCGGCGGACACGTGGGGCGTGCCGGAAGCGGAACTTGTGGCTCGGCTTTCACATGTTCACCACGAGGCGTCCGGCCGCTCGGCGAGTTTCGGGGAGCTGGCGGTGAAAGCGGCGGAATATGATCCGCCAAACAGCCCTGTGCTCAAATCCCGCGAAAACTTCACGATCATCGGCACGTCCAAACCGCGTTATGACATTCCCGCCAAAGTGGATGGCAGCGCGACTTATGGTGTTGACGTGCAAATGCCGGGCCTGAAGGTCGCGGCTATTCGCCAGGCACCCGTCTTTGGGGGGTCGGTCAAATCCTTTGATGGTACGCGCGCCCTCCAGTCCCGCGGTGTAAGCCATGTCATTTCAACCGGTGACGGGGTGGCGGTGGTTGCTGACAATTACTGGCGGGCCTCGCAGGCGTTGGAGCTTGTTGATATTGAGTTTGATGATGGCGGAAACGGTTCTGTTTCGACGCAGAGCATGTTTGCCAAATTCCACAACGATATCGAGACCGGTGCGACCGAGGATGATGTGATTGTTGGCAGCACTGACAATGCCTTCGCTGAAAGCGGGCATCATCTGGAAGCCCGCTATGAAGTGCCGTTTCTTGCGCATACCTGCATGGAGCCGATGAACTGCACAGTCGAAATCAGGGATGGCAAGGCGAATGTCTGGGTCGGCGTTCAAGACGCGTTGGGCTCGAAGGCAAAGGTTGCCGAAATCGCAGGTCTCTCCCTTGATGAGGTCACCCTGACACCCCTAATGCTTGGTGGTGGTTTCGGGCGTCGCGGACCGAACTCCGCAAACTTCGTTGAGCAGGCAACCCGAATTGCGATGCAAGTAGATGCGCCGGTGAAGCTCGTCTGGTCGCGCGAAGAAGATGTGCAGCACGATTATTACCGTCCGGCAGTCGCCGCGCATCTCTCAGCCTCATTTGATGAAAAGGGCAATCCAACGGCGTGGAGGAATACCTATACGCGCAAAGACGAACCTGTTGAGGCAAGCAACATTCCTTACAAGGTCGCCAATCAGGCGATCCGCTATGTGGAGAGCCCGGTTCATGTGCCATATGGCGCCTGGCGGTCTGTCGCTCATACGCAGCATACGTTTTTTAACGAAAGCTTTGTGGATGAGATGGCCCATGCGGCTGGCAAAGATCCTTACGCCTTCCGTCGTGATCTTCTGGAGGACGGTTCCCGCCACAAGGCGATCCTGGACCGCGCTGCAAAGGAAGCAGGCTGGGGCACGCCATTGCCCGCAGGTCGCGCTCGTGGCATTGCCTTCCAGGAAAGCTTCCAGACCATCGTCGCACAAGTTGTGGAAGTCTCTCTGGATGAGGCAGGCAATCCCAAAGTGCACCGCGTTGTGTGTGCTGTCGATTGCGGCACAGTGATCAACCCGGATGGCGCGCGTGCGCAGATCGAAAGCGGGGTCATCTATGGCCTGACAGCCGCCTTGTTCGGTGAGATCACGATTGAAGACGGTGCGGTCGTTCAGGGAAACTTCACGGACTATGATGCAGTGCGTCTGGCACAATCACCAAAGATCGAAGTGCATTTCATAGAGAGCGATGCACCACTTGGTGGCATGGGAGAGCCTGGCACACCGTGTATCGCGCCAGCTGTCGCGAACGCCCTCTTCACGCTCACCGGCACAAGAGTGCGCACCTTGCCGCTCATGAACCATGACTTCAAGGCGGGACCGCAACTGGCATCCGCAGCGGACTGACATCGCCAAGTGGAAATGACAAAAGGCGGCTCACCAGATCGGGAGCCGCCTTTTTGCTTTTCAGGTAAGGAGGGGTTCAGCCCATCATTTCTTTCATGGGGATGCTTTCATCCGCTAGCCGCTCTGCCGGGATCCGGGCTTTCTCCGCAATGAACTTCCGTGACATCATGTGCTCGGGCGCGCGGTTCACCGCATCAGAGGCGATCATCACACCCTCGCGGAGATAGAAGACGGCAAAGGAACGATCCTTCTCAGGATTGCCGCGTACAACCGCCTGATCATATCCGGCGGACAGACCCACGATCTGAAGTTTGAGATCATACTGGTCCGACCAGAACCACGGCACCTGTGCATAGGCCTTCGGCTTGCCACAAATGGACGCGGCGGCTGTTTTGCCTTGCTCCAGCGCATTGTGAACGCTCTCGAGGCGCAAACGCTTGCCAAGCAGGGCGTTGGGGTGATTGCTGCAATCGCCAATGGCATAAATGTCCGGGTCGCTGGTCTGGCAAAACTCGTCGACATAAATGCCGTTCTCAACCCTGAGGCCAGCACCTTCTGCAAGTTCCACATTGGGAATAATGCCGACACCGACAACGACGAAGTTTGCGTCAAACTTCTTGCCGTCCGCGCAATCGACTTTTTCGATCTTGCCATTGCTGCCTTCAAAACCTTGAACAGCGACACCGTTTTCGATTTTGACACCGGCTTCGGTGTGTACACGCGTGTAGAAGGTGGAGACGATCGGGTCGACAACACGGGCGAGTACAATCGGGGCCATTTCAAGCACAGTGACATCAAGCCCGTGCTGTGCGGCAACGGCTGCAACCTCCAGGCCGATATAACCACCACCCACGACGACCATCTTGCCGCCTTCATTGAATTTGGCGCGTATCGCATCTACATCATCCACTGTGCGGAGATAGAAGACGCCCTCAAGCTCAGCGCCGGGCACGTTCAGCTCGCGCACACGGCTGCCTGTGGCAAGAATGAGTTTGTCGTAAGAACGTGTCGTGCCGTCGCTCAGATGGACGAGCTTCTTCGTCCGCTCAATTTCAACAACCTTCGTGCCAAGAAGCATTTCGGCATTGGATTTTTCATAAAACTCTGCCGGCTTGAAATAGACCCGTTCCAGATCAAGCTCGCCAGACAGGTATTTCTTTGAAAGAGGGGGCCGCTGGTAGGGAATATAGGCTTCGTCACCTATGACCGTGATGGAGCCCTCATACCCTTCTGCGCGCAGAGAGGCGACAGCCTGTCCCGCAGCATGGCCTGCTCCAACAATAATCACGCCATTCGACATTGTGTCCGGATCCTTTTTATTGAAAGTGACGCATGCGTCATGATTGTGGTCAATTTGACCTCCCTCTAGGCCGAGATCAAGGGGGATTAAACTGAAAGCAAGGGGCCCAGACCGAAATCAGGGACCCAGACCGAAATCAAGGACAATGTGCGGGAAGTAGCGGAGAGGTGCAAGACCTGACACCAGAGCGTTTGGTTGAAATTTGCCCGGAATACAGGGGTATTTGTGTTGGTTTCCCTTGGCGCAGATACCTGATCCCGCGTAAAAGGGCACCATGAGCACAAAACCTCAGGATGAGAGCATGGCAGAGATCGAGCTGGCCTTGCCCGACGCGGAAGCGACCGCGCGGCTGGGCGCGCTGCTTGGGTCTGTGGTGGCACCACAAGACGTGCTGGCGCTCTGGGGGGATCTTGGCGCGGGGAAAACAAGCCTCGCCCGTGCGCTCATCCAGACCCGGCTGGAAGCCATGGGCCGGAGAGAGGATGTGCCGAGCCCGACCTTCACCCTGGTCCAGACCTATGAGACCGAGGGACTGCCCATTTGGCACGCAGATCTCTACCGGTTGAAAGACCCGGATGAGTTAATCGAGCTCGGACTTGAAGAGGCCCTGGAAACGGGCTTGCTTATCCTGGAATGGCCGGACCGCATGGGGCAGGATTTGCCGCTGGATCGTCTTGACATTGAACTGGATGAAAAAGGGGAGGGTCGTGTGGTGAAGTTGACGGGACCCGCCCGCCTGTGGGATGAGCGTCTTGGTACAATGATGCGCCAATGGAGCGGCAAAGCGGCGTGAGGGGAAGCATGGGGCGCATTATCCAAATTGAGCGGTTCCAAATGAGCGGCGTCCATATGAGCGGTTTTTATGAGTGATTTTGATCCAGCGATCCGCGCAGCTCATTTGAGTAATTTTTTGCACGATGCCGGCTGGGCAGATGCGAAAAGGATTTTCGTGCAAGGAGATGCCTCGCTCCGTCGTTACGAGCGGCTGATGAGGCCAGCGGGCACAGCCATTTTGATGGACTGGCCAGCAGGGCCTGACGCACCGGTTGCCTCCGGCCACTCTGCCTATTCAAAGCTTGCCCATTTGGCAGAGGACATTCGTCCGTTCGTGGCGGTTGGCACTCACCTCAAAGGCCAGGGGCTTCGCGCGCCGGACATTTTTGCCGCGGATTTTGCTCACGGGTTTTTGTTGCTGGAAGATCTGGGCGCGCATGAATTCGGTCGCCTGATCGACGCGGGCGCAGGCCCAAGTGGCCAACCGCTGGATGAATTGTACAAGGCAGGCATCGAAACACTGGTTGCGCTTCAGCGCGGCGGTCACCCCGCAAGCCTTCCCGTCGGCGAAGGCAGCATGCACCGGATGCCCGCCTTTGATGATGGTATTTTCCGAATTGAAACAGCGATGCCGCTCGATTGGTACATGCCCGTTGTGATGGGTGTGGAACCGTCAATAGATCAACGCGCCGAGTTTGAGGCAATCTGGACATCGCTGTGGCCTGAAATGGAAGCCGGACCCAAAACCTTGTTTCTTCGGGACTTTCATTCTCCCAACATTCTCTGGCAAGAAGGCGCAACAGGCCTCGACCGTATCGGGCTCATTGATTATCAGGACGCGCTCATTGGTTCGATTGCTTATGACCCTGTTTCCTTTCTGCAGGATGCGCGCAAAGACGTGAGCCGGGAGCGTGAGACGGCGATGAAACGCTATTATGTCGAGCGGATGAAACAGGATGATGCAGGCTTTGACGAGGAACGGTTTGATGCCTCCTATGCGCTCTTTGGTGCAGAGCGTGCACTGCGCCTGATGGGCCTGTGGCCACGCCTTTTGAAGCGCGATAACAAGCCTCATTACATGCAGCATATGGAGCGCACCCAAGACTATCTGAACCGAAACCTGTCACACCCTGTCTTGCGAGACCTTGCCCGCTTTGTGGAAGAACATTTCCTGAAAGACGCGCCACCCCCGGGCAAGACCGCCAGGCCGTCTGCATGACCCGCATCAAACGCGCCATCATCATGGGAGCGGGCAAGGGAACCCGCATGGCCCCGCTCACCGACACGATGCCGAAACCGCTCGTGCCTTTTATGGGCCGCCCCTTGATCGATCACGCGTTGGACCGGCTGTCAAAAGCAGGTGTTGAAGAGGTGATCGTCAACCTCCATTACCTCGCTGACATGTTGGAGGCGCATCTCAAGACCCGCACGGATGTTAAAATTATTTTCTCCGACGAGCGCGATCTGTTGCTGGAAACAGGCGGCGGTGTGAAGAAGGCGCGCTCCTTGCTCGGCGATGATCCGATCATCACCTTCAATGCAGACAGCGTCTGGGTGGAGGGGCGAGAACCGATCCTCACCCGCATGATGCGAGCCTGGGACCCGGCGCGCATGGATGCACTCCTGATGATCGCTAGTGCGACCAGCACCATCGGCGAAGTGCGGCGCGGGGATTTCACAATGGATCAGGAGGGACGGCTCACCCGGCGCGAGCCTACATCCGTTGCCCCTTTTATGTATGCAGGTGTGCAGATCATTGATCCGACGCTGTTCGACGCGGGGCCGACAGGGCCATTTTCCACCAATCTGATTTGGGACAGGATCAAGGACCAGGACCGTCTCTTCGGCCTTCGCATGGATGCAACCTGGATGCATGTGGGGACGCCGGAAGATCTGATGGACGCTGAGAGCTTCCTGCGGGACTTGTAGCCGCAAATCCACTAGACTGAGCCCATGTCGCGCGCAATCGATCCAACCATTTTTTCCATGCCCGCCGGTACGCCGTTTCTGGATGCGCTGGCAACGGCGCTCATTGCCGACACTAGTCTGGGGGGGATCTTGTCCAAAGAACCTGTGGCCCTTGGCGACATCACGATCCTGCTGCCGACCCGCCGTGCCGTCCGCGCGCTGGGCGAAGCGTTCTTGCGCGCAAGCGCAGGCCGCGCCGTGCTTCTGCCGTACATCAGGCCATTGGGCGATGTGGATGAGGAGGAGCTGCTCCTCACCGCGACGGAGCGGTTTGAGGCGACAGGGGCACTCGACCTGCCGCCGACCATAGACACGATGGAGCGCCAGCTTCTGCTGACTGAGCTTGTGTTGAAATGGGGCAGCGATCCAAAATTTCTGACAGGCCCCAAAGAGGCAGGTCAGGCGGCACTACTCGCAGGCGAACTGGCACAGCTGATC
This sequence comes from Parvibaculum sp., assembly GCA_040223265.1. Taxonomy (GTDB): domain Bacteria; phylum Pseudomonadota; class Alphaproteobacteria; order Parvibaculales; family Parvibaculaceae; genus Mf105b01. Next base: position 51,619 of record JAVKCY010000025.1, read on the forward strand.
GACAATGCAGAGACGCAAGGGGTGGACCTTGATCGCCTGCATCAGCTTGTCCCGGACGAGTTTGCCGAACATTGGAAGCTCACACTTTCCTTTCTGCAGATCGCCCTCGACAACTGGCCCCATATTCTGAAAGAGCGCGGCCTGATCGACCCGGCAAAGCGACGCAATATGAGCGTGCGGGCACAAGCGTCCGCCTGGGCCGAAAACCCGCCAGCCCATCCGGTCCTTGTTGCAGGGTCCACGGGCTCCATTCCGGCAACGGCGGAGCTGCTGAAAGTGATCGCAACCTTGCCTGAGGGCGCGGTGCTGCTGCCGGGGCTGGATTTTGATCTGGATGACAGAGGTTGGGATGCAGTGGATGCGGCCCATCCCCAGTTCGGCATGAAGCAATTGCTGAGCGCCATGGGTGTTGCTCGTGATGATGTGAAGCCCTGGCCGGGGGAGGCAGTGAGTGCAGTGTCTCTTGCTCGCGCAAGGCTCCTCAATGAGGCGCTTCGCCCGGCGGAAACGACAGACGCCTGGGTCCGCATGGACGCGGGCACGGTGAATATTGCCGATGCCGTATCTCATTTCACCTATGTGGAAGCGCCAACGCCACGGGAAGAAGCAAGCATCATTGCAACAGCGTTTCGGGAACTGCTGGAGACACCGGGGCGTACCGGTATTCTGGTGACACCGGATCGCTCGCTCGCTCGCCGCGTCGCGGCGGAGATGAGCCGATGGCAAGTGCCGATTGATGACAGTGCGGGCGTACCTCTTGCGCAGACAATGAGCTTTGGCTTTCTGCGCCTTGTGCTGGTGGCAATGGAGGATGAGCTGGCCCCGGTGGCTTTGCTCGATCTTTTGAAGCACCCTTTGGCGGCGTTGGGGCTCTCACCCGATGACTGCCGGAAACTCGCACGCCGTTTGGAACGGGCTGTGTTGCGCGGCCCACGCCCGGCGCCAGGCCTCGACGGCTTGGCGGACACATTAGCCAAAACAAACATGGAAGATCCGCGCCGCGAGCAGCTGTCAGCTTTTCTCGATCGGCTTGAGAGAGCGATCGGACCGTTCAGTCATTTGATGAATGAGCCCCGTGTACCGCTTCAAAAACTTGTTGAGGCGCATATCATGCTGGCGGAAGCGCTGGCTATGAGCGACGAGCAGCCGGGTGCCGCCCGTCTCTATCAGGGCGAGGCCGGGGAGGCGACGGGCCTCTTCCTTGAAAATCTGTTGAGCAATGCGGGGGATCACCTGAGCGAGGTGAACCCCTATTCCTACCGGAAACTGTTTGAGACCCTGGCCGCCGGTCGGATGGTGCGCCCTCGCTTCGGCCAGCATCCGCGCTTGTCGATTTTGGGGCCGCTGGAAGCACGCCTTTTGAGCGCCGATCTCATGATCCTGTCAGGGTTGAACGAAGAGACCTGGCCGGATGCAGCGCCGATTGATGCCTGGCTGTCGCGGCCCATGCGCGCAGAGCTTGGTCTGGAACCACCAGAACGCCGGATCGGCCTTTCCGCCCACGACTTTCTGCAGGCCGCGAGTGCGCCAGAAGTTTTGCTCACCCGCGCGCTGAAGGTGGATGGCGCGCCGACCGTCGCGTCGCGCTGGCTGTTGCGCCTCGACAGTCTTTTGAAAGGGTTGGGAAAAACAGATGGTTTGAAAGCCGATGCCAAGCGGGTTGCATGGGCAGAAGCGTTGGACCGCCCGGTGCTTGTGAAAGCCTTGGGCGCGCCCGCTCCGCGCCCCCCATTGTCTGCACGACCCAACCAGTTTTCCGTGACAGAAATCGAGACGCTGATCCGCGACCCTTATGCGATCTATGCAAAAAAGATCTTGAGCCTCCGCGCGCTTGATCCGCTTGACGCAGACGCAGGCGCCCTGGAGCGCGGTATCCTGCTCCACGCGGCGCTCGAAAACTTTGCGCGTGCATGGCCCGAAAAATTACCAATGGAGATCGAGGCGGCATTGCTGGATGCAGGTCGGCAAGCCTTCGAGACAGCGCCGGACCGGCCAGGGGTTGAGGCCTTTTGGTGGCCGCGCTTCAAGCGCGTTGCAAACTGGTTGGCCACATGGGAGCCGAAAATCCGCGACGGGCTTTTGCGCACCCATGCGGAGATTTCAGGCGAGCTGCTCCTCACTGGGTTGAAGCGGGATACAAAACTCACCGCCAAGGCCGACAGGATTGATGAACACGCAGATCATCACCTTGCCATTTTCGATTACAAGACCGGAAAACCGCCATCGAAAAAGGAAGTGGAAGCAGGTCTTGCGCCGCAATTGCCGTTGGAAGCAGCGATTGCCCGCGCCGGTGGCTTTCGCCTCGAAGACGGAACGCCGCTGCTTTCATCTGCCGTCGCAAATCTTTCCTATCTGCATCTGTCAGGAAAAGACGAAGGCGCAAAAGAACATGTTGTGGCACATGCGCAGGATGATGCTGCCACACGAGCGCTCGAAGGTCTCCTCTCCTTGCTCGCGCAATTTGAAGATGAGAGCACGCCTTACCTCTCACGGCCTCGCGTGCAATTTGCCCATGCGATGAGCGATTACGACCATCTGGCCCGTGTTCGGGAATGGTCTGCAGCAGATGGCGGAGGGGACGAATGAGCAGCAATCCCCAAACGCCGGCAGACCAAGCAGATCGGGGCGAGACCAACAGACGGCAGGCGGAAGCAGCTGACCCTACAGCCTCTGTCTGGGTGTCAGCCAATGCAGGCTCTGGCAAAACCCATGTGCTGATCAACCGGGTTATCCGCCTGTTGCTCGCAGGTACGCCGCCAGAACGTATTCTCTGCCTCACCTTCACCAAGGCGGCGGCGGCTGAAATGTCATCGCGTCTCTATCGCACGTTGGGCGAGTGGGCGGTGATGAATGACAAAGCATTGGCAGGCCGGGTTGAGGCGCTGGAACACAAGCAGCCGGATAGAGCGCTTCTGCTCAGTGCGCGACTTCTGTTCGCCCGTGCCATTGAAACGCCGGGTGGCCTCAAGATCCAAACCATCCATGCATTCTGCGAACGATTGCTGGGTCGCTTCCCGCTTGAAGCAGGTGTCCCACCCCATTTTGAAATTCTTGATGAAGGGACAGCGCTTGAAAACCTGGCGCTCGCCCGTGACGATCTGCTGGATGAAATTGTCGAGAGGCGAGACATCGGTGACGACCCGCTCGTGCGTGCGTTTAACACAGTAGAAGATATTGTTGGAGAATATGGGTTCGATGATCTCTTCAAGGAGATCATTGGCAAGCGCGCAGCCCTTGCTGACCTGTTGCAAGCCCATGAAGGTGTATTGGAGAGTGTCCTGCGTACTGCGCTTGGCTTGGGCCCGGACGAGGATGATGACAGCATCCTGCAGGAGCTTTGCGAACAAGGTCTGCCCCTCAAACCATTGCGCGACGCCTTGCCCCATCTTCTGGCAGGCAAAGCAACCGACCTGAAGACGGCAGAAGTGCTTGAGCCCTTCCTTGCGTCTACAACGCGGCATGAACTGGCGGATACTTATGTCAATCTCTTCTATCGTCAGGATGGTGGGTTGAAAAAAGTATCGGGCTACGTCGTTACTGGAGCTGCGGTCAAGCCGGCACCTTTCATTCTCACCCTGTTTGAAGAAGAACAATTGCGTGTTGCGGCCTTGAGGGAGCGGCGTCAGTCCCTTCGCATTGCAGAGGCAACCTTGGCGCTTCTCACTTTGGCGGATGAGCTCATCAAGCGCTTCGATGCACACAAAACCCGTCATGCGCTTCTTGATTATGAAGATCTGATTTTGAAGAGCCGCGATCTCCTAAAGCGATCCGGCGCCGCAGCCTGGGTACTCTACAAGCTGGATGGCGGGCTTGATCACATCCTCGTGGACGAGGCGCAAGACACGAGCCCGCACCAATGGGAAGTCGTGCAGGCTTTGGCTGAAGAGTTCCTGTCGGGCGTGGGTGTTCGCGACTTTACGCGCACCATTTTTGCGGTGGGGGACGAGAAGCAATCCATCTATTCCTTTCAAGGGGCAGACCCAACGCGCTTTGCTGCCATGCGGGCTTTCTTTGGAGGGCGTGTAAAAGAGGCGGGTAAAAAATGGAACCCGGTCGAGTTGCTTCTATCTTTCCGCTCAACACCTGAAGTGCTGCAAGCTGTGGACGATGTCTTTGCGGATCCGGCGGCGGCTGACGGCCTTAATATGGATGGAGAGCCGCCCACCCATTATGCGCGCCGCGAGATGGACGCGGGTCTCGTTGAAATCTGGCCGTTGTGCGAACCGGTAGAAGACGAAGAAAGCCTGCCCTGGGATGCGCCGCTGGATTATCCAAAATCGGAAAGCCCGGATGCACAATTGGCATTGCAAGTAGCAACCACCATCGCTCACTGGCTTGCCACGAAGGAAGAATTGAAGGGGCGGGGTCGCCCCATTCGCCCCGGCGATGTGCTGATCCTGGTGCGTCGTCGCAATCGTTTTGTGGAAGAGGTGATCCGCGCCCTCAAGAATGAAGGCGTACCTGTTGCGGGTACCGACCGCATGGTCCTGACCGATCAGATCGCGGTGATGGATCTGATGGCGGCAGCGAGTTTCGCGCTCTTCCCGGAAGATGATCTGACCTTGGCAAGTCTGTTGAAGAGCCCGCTCATCGGTATAACGGAAGATGAATTGTTTGAGCTTGCCTATGGGCGCGAGGGAAGCCTTTGGGATGCGGTGGGCCATGCTGCCAGAATTGAGGCCACGCGCACCAAAGGCGGTACTTTCGCAAAAGCCTATCATCAGCTTACCGAAATCCTGTCCCGCGCGGACCGTCTGCGTCCTTACGAGTTTTTTGCCGAACTCCTGGTGAAGGAGGGCGGGCGTGAAAAATTGCGCAGTCGTCTCGGCGCCGATGTCGATGATCCGGTGGACGAGTTTCTTGCCCGTGCGCTGAATTACGAAACCATTCACACACCGGCCCTGCAGGGTTTCCTGCACTGGATTGGCGCAGGCGAAGCGCAAGTGAAGCGCGAAATGTCTGAAGGGCGAAACGAAGTGCGCGTGATGACGGTGCATGGCTCAAAAGGGCTGGAGGCTGAAATTGTTTTCCTGCCGGACACATGCACAATTCCTGACGGGAAGTATGACCCGCGTCTTCTGCCCGTTGAAACCGAGAGCGGCAAACTGCACCTCTTTCCCGGGCGCAAGGCAAATGATGATGCGCTGACCGGCGCTGCACGCGAAAAGCTTGGCGACGAGCGGATGCGGGAATATCGCAGGCTCCTCTACGTCGCCATGACGCGGGCAAAAGACCGCCTTTACATCGCAGGCTACCGGGGGAAGAACGAGCCGAAGGAAACCTGCTGGTACAATCTGGTGACAAAGGCGCTCGTACCGAAAGCTGAAACAGTGACCTTGCCCGACGGGCGCTCCGTCTGGCGGATTGAAGGGGAGCAGAAGGGAAAACCGGAGCCGGACAAGAACATGTCAGATCTCTTGCCGGAGCTCGATCTGCCTGGTTGGGCCACTGGCCTCCCTGCGCCGGAGCCAACGCCCCCCAAACCACTTTCGCCGTCAAAACTTGTGGAAGATGAGGCGGAACCCGCCATGCTCTCCCCCTTGCAGGCAGGGGCGCGGAACCGCTTCAAACGCGGTCGCCTGATCCACCGTCTGCTGCAGACCCTACCCGATATTGCTGGGGAACGCCGCGAACATGTCGCGCGGCGCTTCTTGAGCCAGCCAGGCTGGCGATTGGACGAGGAGGCGCAAGAAGAGATTTGGCAGGCAACGCTCTCGGTCTTGAGCGAGCCGGCCTTTGGTCTCTTGTTCGGGCCAGGCAGCCGCGCCGAAGTACCCCTCGTGGGGGAGGTGATACGCGACGGTAAGCCGCTCTATCTCAGCGGGCAGATCGACCGGTTGCTCGTCACCGACGATGAAATTCTCATCGTGGATTTCAAAACCAACCGTCCGCCGCCTGCCCGCGTGGAAAATGTGAGCGCGGCCTATCTGGGGCAGATGGCAGCCTATCAGGCGCTTCTTGGCGTGCTTTATCCGGAGCGGTCGATTCGCGCCGCCCTTTTGTGGACAGACGGGCCGCGCCTGATGGAAATTCCGGCGGAAATGCTCGCGAAATTTATGTAAGCACACATGACTGTGAACCGTTGAGCTTCACACCTTGACGCTTGGGGGGTGGCTCCCTAGATTCCACACAAGCGAAATTTGGGTCGGTTGAAAGATCGTGAGCCCGGCAACAATGGTCGCGCAAAGCCACGGGCTTAGCGTGAAAAAGAAAGTGAAAGGCGGTTTCCATGAGCACTTCAAAAGTAACGGATGCGAGCTTTGAATCCGACGTGATCGACGCGAGCAAACCTGTTCTCGTGGATTTTTGGGCGGAATGGTGTGGCCCGTGCAAGCAGATCGGTCCCGCGCTGGAAGAACTTGCAGGCGATCTGGGTGATCGTCTGACGATCGCGAAGATCAACATTGATGAGAACCCGAACGTGCCCACGAAATATGGCGTGCGCGGTATCCCAACACTGATGCTCTTTAAGGACGGCCAGGTCGCGGCGACCAAAGTGGGCGCACTGCCGAAGAACAAAATCAAAGAATGGCTTGAAAGCGAAATCTGATTCGCTTTCATTTCTAGACGCACAATGACCCCGTATCCTTTGGATGCGGGGTTTTGTTTTGGGCGCCAATCCATATGTGTGCCGACAAAGTGCTTTAAGTGTGGGACGCGAGAATATGACCCGCGAGGTAAAGCGTACCGCACAGGAGAATACGGGGGCGCTCTCCCATTTCGCCTTCCGCATGGCCGATAGCACGTCCAACTGCCGCCCCGAGATCATGCATGGGATAGGCATCAAGTCCGGCCTCTATGGCAAATTCGGCAAGCGCCTCTGCGGGCACGGCAGCTTGCGTGCCGGGTGCTGTAAACGTGTAGACCTGCCGGGCAAGATCCCGAAAGTTTTCAAAAAAACCGACAGCATCTTTCGTGTTGAGCATTGCGGTGATGAGGTAAAGCGGGCGCGTGTTGCGCTCATCCAAGTCGGCAAGCACCGCCGCCGCCGCGCGGCCACCGGCCGGGTTATGGCAACCATCCAGCCAAAGCTCAACATCATCACCTGCAATATCGACCAGCGAACCCGACTTCAATTTTTGCATCCGTGCAGGCCACACGGTTTGAGCCAGACCGTGAGCAATGGCATCATCTGAAATCTCAGCACCCCCCCAATGCCGGAGAGCGGCAATGGCGACGCCCGCATTTTCGATCTGATGAGCGCCAATGAGGGAGGGTAAAGGTAGGTCGAGCAATCCGTCCGTATCCTGATAAACCAGCCGTCCATGCTCTTCAAAGGCCGTCCAGTCCTGACCGCCGATCACAAGGGAGGCGTGCTGAATGGCGGCTTCTTTCTCAAATCGGGCCAATGCTTCATCATGAACCTGCGGTGCGATAATGGCGGGGACGTCCCGCTTAATAATGCCGGCCTTTTCGCCTGCAATTTCATGGATCGTATCGCCAAGAAACGCTTGATGATCAAAACCGATCTGCGTAATGACGGACACCGCCGGGCGTTCAATGACATTGGTTGCGTCAAAGCGCCCGCCGAGCCCGACCTCCAGAATGACGACATCAGCCTGTATCCGCGAAAAAGCGAGAAGGGCTGCAACCGTCGTGATCTCAAAATAGGTGATGTTCTCACCACCATTGACGGTTTCGCATTCCTCAAGAAGCTGCGCGAGCGCCTCCTCCTCAATCGGTTTCCCCTGCAGCACAATCCGCTCATGAAAGCGGACGAGGTGTGGGGATGAATAGCGGTGAACGGTCAGGCCCGCCGCCTCCATCATCGCTTGCAGGAACGCGCAAACCGAGCCCTTGCCATTTGTCCCGGCAACATGGATCACAGGTGGCAACTTTTTTTCCGGATGGTCAAGCTTCGCCAACAGAAGTTCGCATCGATCAAGCGTGAGATCGATTAGCTTCGGATGTAGACCCATCAGGCGCTCAAGGATGAGATCGCTCTTGGGGTCTGACGGAGAGGCGGTGGGAGAAGGGGGGCTCAAATCGGCCCCGTCATTCCGCCGCGGGCAGGGCAGGCAGCGCGAAAGACCCTCTGCTCTTCGGGCGGTGTGTCATCAGACGGACCACCCTCGCCAGCGTTTCCTTCAGCGCATGGCGGTGAACCACCATGTCAACCATGCCATGCTCAAGAAGATATTCCGAACGCTGGAAACCTTCTGGCAGCTTTTCGCGGATCGTCTGTTCAATCACGCGGGGACCGGAGAAACCGAGCAGGGCTTTCGGCTCTGCAATATGGACGTCACCGATCATCGCATAAGACGCCATCACACCGCCCGTTGTCGGGTCGGTAAGCACAACAATGTATGGCAGACCTTCGTCCCGCAACATCTGGATCGCGACGGTTACGCGCGACATCTGCATGAGGGAGAGAATACCCTCCTGCATGCGCGCGCCACCCGACGCCGCCACCATGATGAACGGGCATTTTTTTGTCAGCGCCGTTTCGGCCGCCTTGATAATCGCCTCACCCGCACCCATGCCAAGCGACCCGCCCATAAAGTCAAAGTCCTGCACGGCAATCACAATATCGCAACCGTCAAGTTGGCCAAAGCCACCGGTTACAGCATCATCGCGACCGCTCTTTGCGCGCGCATCTTTCAGCCGGTCTGAATATTTCTTCTGATCTTTGAACTTTAGCGGGTCATGGGGGACAGATGGCACGGCAACAGCTTCATATTCGCCGCGATCAAACAGCATCTTCATCCGTTCAGCTGTTCCAAGCTTGATATGATGATCGCAATTCGGGCAAACATTGAGTGCGGCCACAAGATCGCGATGGAACACCATCTCGCTACAGCTACCGCATTTGCGCCACAGATTGTCGGGCGTATCGCGTTTCTTGAACACGTTCTGGATCTTTGGCCGAACGACGTTGCTAATCCAGTTCATCTCTTTCTCCCAACACTCAAAACAGATGCTTTGATCTGATTGTTATGCGCGTGAGCCACGCACGCTGCGAACCCCGTCCGCCAGTGATTTTACGAATTCTAACACAGTCGGGACGAGCTTGTTCGAAGCTTTACCGTCCGGGGTTAGATTGTCCTTAATGCAGTCGACAATGGCGGAGCCAACCACAGCCCCGTCAGCATGAGCGGCAATTGCGGCAGCATTTTGAGGGGTTTTGATACCAAAGCCGACGGCAACCGGCAGGTCTGTCGCCGCCTTGATCCGCTTGACCGCTGCGGCAACCTCGTTTGCATCGGCACTGCCCGCACCGGTAATGCCTTTGACGGCGACATAGTAAACAAAGCCGCTTGTATTGGTGAGGACTTTGGGCAGGCGTTTTGCGTCCGTCGTGGGCGTCGCAAGGCGAATGAAGTTGATCTCGGCCTCAATGGCGGGAAGACACAATTCCTCATCTTCTTCCGCAGGCAGGTCCACAATGATGAGCCCGTCAACGCCTGCCGATTTGGCGTCAGTGAGAAAGCGTTCCACCCCATAATGATAGACGGGATTGTAATACCCCATCAGAATGATCGGCGTATCTTGATCCCCTTCGCGGAACCGGCGAACAATGTCGAGCGTTTTGCGCATGGTCTGGCCGCCCTTCAACGCGCGAAGGTAGGAGGCTTGAATGGGCGGGCCTTCCGCCATCGGGTCCGTAAAGGGCATGCCGATTTCAATCAGATCGGTGCCGACGCCGGGCAGACCCTTGATGAGCTCAAGCGAGGTTTCAAGGTCCGGATCACCGGCGGTGACAAACGCTACAAAGGCCGCACGGCTCTCTTTCTTCAAAGCAGCAAACCGTTTGTCGATACGGGTTGAAAATGTTTTCATGTCAATTTCACCCCGAGATAACCGGCAACCGCAAATACATCCTTGTCGCCACGTCCGCACATATTCATGACGAGGAGATGGTCCTTCGGCAGCGTAGGTGCGAGTTTCAAAACATGTGCGAGCGCGTGGGAGGGCTCCAGTGCCGGAATAATGCCTTCAAGTTTCGTGCAGATTTGGAACGCATCAAGCGCTTCATTGTCCGTCACGTTCACATATTCCACACGACCCATTTCCCGCAGCCAGGCATGCTCCGGCCCGATGCCCGGATAATCAAGACCGGCGGAGATGGAATGACCTTCTTCAATCTGGCCGTCATCATCCTGAAGCAGGAACGTCCGGTTGCCATGCAGCACACCAGGCGCACCCCCCGCAAGCGATGCGGAATGCTCCCCGGTTTCAATTCCGTGGCCACCCGCTTCCACACCCACAATTTTGACGCTCTTGTCGTCCAGGAAGGGATGGAAAAGACCAATCGCATTGGAACCGCCGCCAATACAGGCAACCAGCGTGTCAGGCAGGCGGCCTTCACGCTCCATCATCTGCTCTTTGGTTTCACGCCCGATAACCGATTGCAGGTCGCGCACGATCTGCGGATAGGGATGAGGGCCAGCTGCAGTCCCGATAATGTAGAACGTGTCATCCACATTGGTGACCCAGTCGCGCAGCGCTTCGTTCATCGCGTCTTTGAGCGTGCCCGCGCCAGAGGTGACAGGCCGCACCTCGGCACCAAGCAGTTTCATCCGAAACACATTGGGGGCCTGACGCTCAATATCTTTTGCGCCCATGTAAACAACACACGGCAAACCAAAACGGGCCGCAACTGTCGCGGTGGCGACACCGTGCTGGCCAGCACCGGTTTCCGCGATGATGCGTGTCTTGCCCATGCGCCGTGCAAGCTGGATCTGACCCAGGCAATTATTAATCTTGTGACTGCCCGTATGGTTGAGCTCATCGCGTTTGAGGTAAATCTTGGCGCCGCCGCAATGCTCTGTCAGCCGTTCGGCAAAATAAAGCGGGCTGGGGCGACCGGTATAATGTTTGGCGAGATCATCAAGCTCGGCATAGAAAGCCGGGTCAGCCTTGGCGGCCTCATACGCTTTTTCAAGATCAAGGATAAGCGGCATCAGCGTTTCGGCAACAAAGCGTCCGCCAAATATGCCGAAATGACCTCGCTCATCAGGTCCTGTCCGATACGAATTCAACACTGGCACGTCTGGCACGGTCACCTCGTTTAGCCCTTTGCGGCTTTGATAAAGGCGCGTATCCGCGCCACGTCTTTTTTGCCGGGCGCGATTTCCACGCCCGATGATACGTCAACCATGGTGGCCCCTGTCCGGTCGATGGCCTCTGCCACATTGTCAGCGTCCAGCCCGCCGGAAAGCATCCAGGGAATTGTCAGGCTGAGATCGGCAAGGAGCGACCAGTCGAACGAAAGCGCATTACCACCAGGCAGCGCGTTGGCCATAGATTTAGGGGGTTTGGCATCAAACAGCAACAAATCCGCCACATTTTCGTAAATACCGGCGGACGCAACGTCATCCTGGGTCGCCACCGAGATCACCTTCATCACAGGAAGGCCAGTCCGGGCTTTGACCTCGGCAACACGCGCCGGGCTTTCCTTGCCATGAAGCTGCAAAAGGCCGGGTCGGACCCGTTTCACCATATCATCAATGAAGGCATCGTCCGCATCGACAAGCAGAGCGACCGAAATGGTGCTGGCGGGCATCCGCTCCCGAAGAGAAGCTGCCGTCTCAAAAGAGACATAACGCGGGCTCCGCTCGAAAAAGACAAAGCCGACATAATCCGCACCGGCGTCGATCGCCGCCTGAAGCGTTTCGGGTGTCGACAAGCCACATATTTTGACAAGCGGGCGGGTCACGATTTTAGATCGGGGCTGCAAGTGAGGGCCGCAAGAGATTGCGCAATCGCGCGGGCGGCAAGGGCTGGATTGTCCGCCCGGATGATCGGGCGGCTGATGACCAGAATGTCGGCACCGGCGCCGAGCGCCTCTTCCGGCGTCATCACCCGCTTTTGGTCACCAATGTCAGCACCGGCAGGGCGAATGCCCGGCACGATCAGTTTGAAGTCGGGCCCGCATTCGCGCCGCAGCAGGGCAATTTCCTGCGGGCTGCAGACAACCCCATGTAACCCGGCTTTCTGCGCATTGCTGGCCAGCCGCAGCACCTGGTCTGCCGGGCTGCCCTGCACACCTTGCGCATGGAGGTCGGTATCATCAAGACTTGTGAGCACCGTGACCGCGATTACCATGGGCGGCGTTTCAGCCTCTGCCGCCGCATCCGCAGCAGCCTTCATCATCGCGGTCCCGCCGCTTGCATGTACGTTGATAATGGCAGGCTTGAGCTGGCAGGCGGAACGAATACCGCCGGCGACCGTGTTGGGAATGTCGTGCAGTTTGAGATCGAGAAAGATCGGAGCGCCGGTCTTTGCAATCGCCCGGTAGCCCTCGGGCCCAAAGGCATAGAAAAACTCCAGCCCGATCTTCAGGCCGCCAATTTCCGGCGCAAGAGCTGCGGCCAGTTTTTCAGCTTCCAGCCGATCATTTGTATCGAGCCCGGAAAATATTGGGTTCTTGAACGGCGTTCTTGCCATCTGCGCCACCTGAGCACTTTCAGAAAAAGGGTGAGCGGTTTTCTGGCTCGAAAGCGTGACCGGAAAACCAAGCCCGTTTGGAGCGGGTTATATCACGATGTCTGGGAGATGAAATCACCCGGCTGCTTTTACGTCCGAAATAACGGACAAAGCGCCTTTTTCCGTGGAATTTTGCTCATCCTGGGAGAGCTGCGTGACCACTTTCCGCGTCGCTTTGGCCTCTTTTCGCCAGCGCCCCTGGGCAGTCCAGGCAGCAGCCCCCCCAATGAGAATGCCAAGCAGCAGGCTCACCAGCACAACGAGAAAGAGCGGAACATCAAGTGCCAGTGCCGGAGCCGACGGATTGAACGCATCCAGATTGAAGAGGACGCGCTCCTTGTTGGCGACCGCGAGATACACAGCGCCAAGCGTGAGCGGTGGCAGAGTAATCCAAGATAGAAGTCGCAAAAGCCCGAACTCCCGTAAAACCATCTTCGCATATGATGGTATGGCCCCTGTGGTGGTGCCCTACACCAATGCTTTATGACCGCATAAGAGCGATCAATCCTGATCGTCGTCTTCTCCGTCAGCGCCGCCATCAGTATCTGGCCCGCCATCCCCATTATTCAGGCGGTCTCGGAGTTCCTTGCCTGTCTTGAAGAAGGGCACAAATTTTTCATCAACATGCACCGGTTGGCCGGTGCGCGGGTTGCGGCCAATCCGTGCAGGACGGCTCTTTACCGAAAAAGCACCGAAGCCGCGAAGCTCGACCCGGTCACCGCGCGCGAGTGCGGCACTGATCTCATCAAAGATCGTCGCAACAATCCGCTCAACATCGCGTTGATAGAGATGCGGATTGGCCTGAGCAAGTCTGGCAACAAGTTCAGATTTGATCATTAGCCAAACGCCCCCTTATGGCTTGATGCAGTTGTTTCTTATTGGGGCTCAGGGTGCCAAACGCTGACCAGCCCGTCAAGCGTAAGTCCCTTTGCAGACAGTGTTTTTTCGCTTATTCCCGATAAAAGAAGCCCGACGAACCCAACAGCCGCGTCGCTGGCAAGCCCGCCAAACTCGCTGTCTTCGTCCACGACCCATTCTTCGGTCGGCAGGTCGGCGTCGATATTGTGCTCATCAAAAAGCCAGGTGCGGGCCATCTCTTCCCCGCCAATCGCGTCGATCAATCCATTTTCAAGCGCCTGCCAGCCTGTATAGACCCGCCCATCGCTCAAAATGCGTGCCGTTGCTTCTTCGAGCTTCCGGCGCTCGACCACCAGGCCGACAAACCAGTCGAAGGAGGCATCAACCATCGCCTGGGTAGAGCGCAGAGCTTCAGCTGAGGGCGTGCCGAACATGTTGGGTTCAGCTTTGAGCGGTCCGGAGCGGACGAAATCAACATCGACGCCAATTTTCTCCATCAGTCCGGTGACCTCAGTCAGTTGGAAGAGAACGCCGATGGAGCCGGTGATCGTATTGCCGCGCGCAACAATATGGTCAGCGGAGAGGGCTGCGATATAGCCGCCAGAGGCCGCAACGGTGCCAAGCACCGCAACAACGGGCTTAACTTTGGCAACTTCCCGAACAGTTTCATAAAGCGCTTCCGAGCCCGTTGTCGTGCCGCCGGGACTGTCAATATAGAGGATCAGTGCCTGGACGTTTTCATCTTCGCCAATCTCACGAAGGAGATCTTGTTGGGCACGGTCATCAACAATGATCCCGCTAAGCGTGACCCGGGCAACATGGGCCCCCATAGGGCTGAAGCCTGAATTGGGCAGAAGCGCAATAATAGCAAGGCCAACGGCAATGAGCGCAGCAACGCGCCAAAGAGAAAGGCGGCGCTTGAGACGTCGTCTATCGATAATGGTTTCAATGTCCAGTGACATGGAACGCTCCCGGCAGGCTAAATCAAAACTGATCCCGCCATCCTAGAGCAATAAATTCATCCATTGAAGCACCAAGCTGAAGGGAAACCCATGAATTGGTGCTGAAAACGAAAAGAGCCGCCCCTTCGCTGGAAAGAGGCGGCTCTCATACGTCGGACGATGACGTTTCTTACTTGTCGCCGTCGTTGGCTTTGTTCAGGGCCGCGCCCAGAATATCGCCAAGTGAAGCGCCGCTGTCGGATGAACCGAACTGCGCAACGGCTTCTTTTTCTTCCGCAATTTCGAGCGATTTGATCGAGAGCGAAATGCGGCGTGAGCCACGGTCGATATTGGTGATGCGTGCATCAACCTTGTCGCCAACAGCATAGCGCTCAGGACGCTGCTCTGAACGATCACGGCTGAGGTCTGCACGGCGGATAAAGGCTGTGAAGTCTTCATCGCCAACACTGACTTCAATGCCGGATTCCTGAATGGCCGTAACCGTACAGGTAATCGTCGAGCCCTTCGTCAGGCCGCCAACGCTCTCGAACGGATCCCCATCAAGCTGCTTGATGCCGAGCGAAATACGCTCTTTGTCGGTGTCCACGTCGAGAACAACGGCAGCAACAACCTGACCCTTCTGGTAATCCTGAAGCGCTTCTTCACCCGACCGGTTCCAGTCGAGATCGGAAAGGTGAACCATGCCATCCACGTCTTCGTCGAGGCCAACGAACAGGCCGAACTCGGTGATGTTCTTGATCTCGCCTTCAACGCGCGTTCCCTGCGGGAAGCGGTCAGCAAAAGCGGCCCATGGATTGTCCATGCACTGCTTGAGGCCAAGCGAAATACGGCGCTTTACCGGATCCACTTCGAGCACCATCACTTCTACTTCCTGCGAGGTAGAAACGATCTTGCCTGGGTGCACGTTCTTTTTCGTCCAGCTCATTTCTGAGACGTGAACAAGACCTTCAACACCTGGCTCCAGCTCAACAAATGCGCCGTAATCGGTGATGTTGGTCACGCGGCCGCGGAAGCGAGCCTGCAATGGATACTTGGCATCAACACCTTCCCATGGATCAGCCTCAAGCTGCTTCATGCCGAGCGAGATACGCTGCGTATCCGGGTTGACCTTGATCACCTGTACTTTGACAGTTTCGCCAATGGTCAGCACTTCGCTTGGGTGGTTCACACGACGCCATGCAATGTCTGTGACGTGCAACAGGCCATCGACACCGCCAAGATCGACGAACGCGCCGTAATCGGTGATGTTCTTCACCACGCCATCGCGGACATCGCCTTCTTTGAGCGTCTCGATCAGTTCCAGGCGCTGTTCGGCGCGCGTCTCTTCAAGGACAGCACGACGTGAGACAACGATGTTGCCGCGACGCTTGTCCATTTTGAGGATCTGGAATGGCTGCGAAATATTGAGGAGCGGGGTGACATCGCGCACGGGGCGAATGTCGACCTGGCTGCCAGGAAGGAACGCAACTGCGCCGTCGAGGTCGACCGTGAAGCCGCCTTTGACGCGCCCAAAAATGTGACCGTCAACACGACCGCCATCTTCAAATGCTGTTTCAAGACGTACCCAGCTTTCCTCACGCTTCGCTTTTTCGCGGCTGAGAACAGCTTCTCCCATCGCATTTTCGATGCGATCCAGGAACACTTCAACTTCATCACCCACGACAAGCGCGGCTGGTTTGCCTGGTGCTGCAAATTCTTTAAGTGGAATACGGCCTTCTGTTTTCAGACCGACATCGACAATGGCCAGATCGTTTTCAATGGCAACGATTTTACCTTTGACGACGGAACCTTCTGCGCCTTCGTTTGACGAGAAGCTTTCTTCAAGAAGCGCGGCGAATTCGTCGCGCGTAGGGTTAAGACTATCGACCAAAATTGGTTCTCCTAAATGACTTGTCTATTCCTGCCGGCGGTTGGCTCCGACGGTCTTGCCCATGGATCTTTTAAGGGTCTGTTTTACGCCCATGCGCCTGTTTGGAAACGATGATTAAGTTCGAAAAAACCGAAGCCTTATCCAAACACAAAATGGGCGTGTCACGTTTTCCCGAAAATCTCGGAAAAACACTTACCCCCGGTGTGTTTCGATAATGTCCAAGGCACTGCCGAACGCCGTTTCTATAGACAAATTGGACGTATCAAGCAAGTGAGCGTCTTCAGCCGGCCTGAGCGGCGACGCCGCCCGGTCCATATCCCGCTTGTCCCGGGCGATCACGTCGGCCAGAACCTCGGCCTCGCTCAAGCGGGATCCGGCGGCTTCAAGCTCCAAAAAGCGCCGTTTTGCGCGGACTTCCGGGCTTGCGGTGACGTAGAGCTTTATATCCGCATCGGGGCAGACAACGGTCCCGATATCGCGCCCGTCAAGCACCGCGCCGGGCGCCATATCGGGTGGATTTTTGGCAAATTGACGCTGAAAAGCGAGAATGGCAGCCCGTACCGGGGGCATGACCGCTACAATGGATGCGGCGTCCCCAACTTCCGCGGTGCGGATGGCGACGGGATCGATCAGCGCAGGATCGAGATTTTCTGCCGCTTTGAGCGCGGCAGTAGCGTCGCTGGGTGCCCTGCCAGCCTTGAGGACCGCATGGGCCACCCCACGGTAAAGCGAGCCTGTGTCGAGATAGGCAAAGCCATAATGGGTGGCGAGCGCGCGTGCGAGTGTACCCTTGCCCGCGGCGGCAGGCCCATCAACGGCAATAATCATGCGTTCGCCTCGCTGTCGAGCACGGCACCCAGGCTGCGCATCAAAGGAACAAAATTGGGAAAGCTTGTTGCGATCATATGACCTTCGTCGATGGTGACAGGCTTTTCGGCCCCAAAGCCCATAATGATAAAGGACATCGCAATCCGGTGATCCATATGCGTGGCAACATGGCCACCACCCGGCACACGGCCTGCCCGGCCTTTGATCGCCATACCATCATCAAACTCTTCAACATGCAGTCCGTTGACGCGAAGGCCCGCAACGGTTGCAGCCACCCGGTCGCTTTCTTTAACGCGAAGCTCAGCCGCACCGCGCATGATGGTTGTGCCTTCGGCATGGGCAGCAGCAACAGCCAGCACCGGATATTCATCAATCATCGAGGGCGCGCGATCAAGCGGCACTTCAATGCCTTTAAGCTGGCTTGCGCGAACGCGAAGGTCCGCGATGGGCTCACCGCTTTCTTCCCGCTGGTTCATGACTTCAATATCTGCACCCATTTCCATGAGCGTTGTATAAAGACCAATCCGGTGCGGGTTCATCATGATGCCGGTGACGGTCACGTCGGACCCGGGTGTGGTGAGTGCCGCAACAACAGGAAACGCCGCAGACGACGGATCAGCCGGAACAATGACATCGGACGGGTGAAGCTCGGCTTCCCCGGTAATGCGCACAATAGTGACCCCCTTGGGACCCTCTTCCACACTCACTTCAGCGCCAAAGGCGCGCAGCATCCGTTCGGTATGATCGCGCGTTGCATGAGGCTCAATGACCGTCGTCTGCCCAGGCGCGTTGAGGCCCGCCAGCAAAATGGCGGACTTCACTTGAGCGGAGGCAACCGGCGAGGCATAGGTGATCGGCAGCGGTGTTGCAGCACCCGTCAGCGTGAGCGGTAGCCTTCCCCCGGAGCGCGCGTGAAAATGTGCCCCCATCTGGGTGAGGGGCGTAATGACCCGGCCCATCGGGCGTTTGGAGAGAGAGGCATCGCCGACAAAGGTTGCGGTGATCGGATGACCGGCGACAAGCCCCATAATCAGCCGGGCCCCCGTGCCTGAATTGCCAAAATCAAGCGCGGTCTCAGGCTCTTTCAGGCCACCTACGCCCACACCTTCCACGGTCCAGTGGCCAGGCCCCAGCCGCTCAACTTTTGCGCCCAGCGCGCGCATGATCTCCGCGGTGGCGAGCACATCCTCGCCCTCAAGCAGGCCGGTGATTTTTGTCTTTCCGACAGCCAGCGTGCCGAAAATCAGTGCGCGGTGGGAAATCGATTTGTCGCCGGGAACGGAAAGAGTGCCGGAAAGGGCGCGGGATGGGTGGGCGGTCAGGCTCATGGCTTCAAGATGCGGCGCGAAACAGGCAATCCGGGCCCAAGAGGCAGGGGTCGCTGACGCTACGCATTTTCCTTACTTTCTGGCCAATTTGACCGCGAAAAGCGGCAAAGGCCCGATTGAAATGCGATTAGGTTTTGACAGGCGCGTTCGTTCGTGGCAATGGGAAATTTAAATCATCGAATTCTGGGGGATAGCCTTGGTAAGTCAGGACTTGGGAACAAAGCGCGCTTGCTCATCATGTGGCGCAAAGTTCTATGATCTCAATAAAGATCCGATCGTTTGCCCGAAATGCGGTTTCGAAGAGGCCGTGAACACAGGCAGGGCAAAACGCAAGACAGCAGAGCCTGCGGCACCGGAGCGCAAGAAGGCGGCACCTGCGGCAGCGGCGGCAGATGAGAAGGGTGACGGAGATGACGACGAAGAAGACACGTCGCTCGAAGCATTGGCTGCGAAAGAAGAGGCAGGCAATGACGACGATGATGATGACTTCCTCGACATCGATGATGATGACGATGAGGACGACACGTTCCTCGATGATGATGATGACGACGATGATGACGTCGCCGATCTCATTCCCGGTCTGAATGACGACGACGATTGATCGCGCGCGCAGCGGCATCGTGACGGAAACTGCGATTTAGCTGCAAGTTTCACTTGATATTGGGGCGGGACCGACATAGTTTCCGCCCCCACAAGGCAGGCCACTGGCCTGCCTTCCCATAGATCCCACCTTGTGGATCAGATCTGGTTTCGGGGCCATAGCTCAGTTGGGAGAGCGCTTGCATGGCATGCAAGAGGTCGGCGGTTCGATTCCGCCTGGCTCCACCAAACCTTCTTGAGCGAACTCATGGAATTAGCGGCTCTCTTGAATAGTCTTTATTTCATAAAGGCTTAGCGACCAATTGCGCATCGCTGGTTGCGGAACTATCGGCAGAGAGAGGCCAAACTGGCCCGTCTTTCGCCAGCTATCTCTGTTTGGGATTTTCAAGACCGCTTCAGCGCATTACGATGGTCGCCGATGCACGCGCGATGCTTGACTGTTGAATGATCTGGTCGTCTGGAAGTGCGAAGCCCGCGGTAGTTCGCGGGCTTGTTGTCATGGAGTGGCGAGGGGGTTCAGTTGAACCCGAGCAGGTCTCTTTGCTCATCCCATGTGGCGGGCAGACTTGGAAGGCGGAGCAGTTTTTGACTGGAGAGGTCACTGGGCTCCTGACCTTTGAGGATTGCGGATGTGATGTCCGGTGCCAGGAAGGTGCACCGGATGGTTCGCGCGACGAGACGCTCATCGACGTTCTTTTTTGCCGCGATCTCTTTGTAGCTTGATCCAGACTTCATTTCGTCAAACCACATGTGAGCTCGGCCAATCAGTTTGATGAGGGATGTATCAACCGAAGTCGGGTCCGCTGAGCTCTCACTCCGGACGATGAGCTTCTTTCCATGTCCACATCGTTTGAGTTGGGTTTGGAGCGTGATGATGTGGGGAGCGCGATCAGATGCGCTATCGATCAGGTCAGCTTCTGGATCGCTGGACAGGAAAATCTTGAGCCTGTCTGGGCAGATGTGAAGCTCAAGCTCGTTGGCACCCACGATGACCTGTTTGAGGATTGACCTGAATGCCATCGGTCTCGGAGCTGCATCCATCTCTGTCACGCGGAGATTTGCGGATGCAAGCAGCGCCTTGAGCCGCTCCTGATCTTCGATATTGAGGATTTCTGCCAATTGTGAGGGCGTTGAGAGTAGCTGCTTGATCTGCGATAGGACGACGTTCTCGATCTCGTTGCTTGGGAGCGTGCAGGACGGGTGTCTGTAGTAGCGTCGTTTCACACCGTTCTTGTTGGAGTGACTTGGCTTGAAGGGTCGCCCATCTTCTTGAGCAAGGATCCCGGCGAGCAAGCTTGGCGACTTGGCTCTCTTTTTGTTGAGTTCAACGACACGGTTCTTTGCAAGCAGTGCCTGAACTCTGTCCCAGAGGCTTTGGTCCAAGATGGCTTCATGTTGCCCATCATAGATTTTGTCTTTGTGTCTGATCTTGCCGACATAGATGGGATTGCTGAGCAGGCCGTAGAGTGAACCCCTTGTGAACGGCTTCCCACCTGCCTGTTTCCCCTTCTGTGTCACCCATTGCTTGCTGGCAATGCCTTCTTGATCAAGACGCTCTTTGAGTACCATCGCAGATCCCACTTCGAGGTAAGTCTTGAAGATGTATCGCGCACGGTCGATCTCATTGGGATTGGGAATGAGCTTGCGGTCTTTGATGTCAAATCCGAGAACAGGCCTTCCTCCCATCCACATGCCCTTCTCCTTTGAAGCTTTGAATTTGTCGCGGATACGTTCAGCTGTAACCTCCCGCTCAAATTGGGCAAAGGAGAGAAGCACGTTTAGGGTGAGGCGTCCCATGGAAGACGTTGTATTAAACGCTTGGGTCACTGAGACAAAGGAGACCGAGTGCTTGTCAAACACCTCGACTAGCTTGGCGAAGTCAGCAAGTGACCGAGTGAGGCGATCGACCTTGTAGACCACCACGATATCAATTCGCCCCGCTTCGATATCACTCATGAGCTGTTGAAGCCCGGGTCGGTCCATATTGCCGCCTGAGAAGCCACCGTCGTCATAGAGTTTGTCTAGGGCATTCCATCCTTCATGGGTCTGGCTGATCACATAGGCGGCGCACGACTCGCGTTGTGCCTGCAAGGAGTTGAAGTCCTGATCCAACCCTTCTTCGGTCGACTTGCGGGTGTAGATCGCGCAGCGAAGTTTCTTGGTGCTCATGCCGTCACTGTCTTTCTCTTGGACCGCAGTCCGAAGAACGCTGGGCCGTTCCACCTCGCGCCTGTGATCTCTCGAGCAATCTGGGAGAGGCTCTTCCAGGTCTTGTCTCTGAACAAAAAGCCCTCCTCAGTCACTAGGACTTCATAGTGCCGCTCGTTCCACTCGCGCATCAGAACTGTTCCGGGCTGAAGGTCATCGCGCATTGCCGGTACCTTTGGTTTTGAACCCTGTTTCATTGTCTGAACCAAGGCACTCATTGCTTCTCGGTCTGCGCGTTGCAATCCTCCCAGTTGTTTTGCTTGGCGATGCCACTCAACAGCGAGGTGAAGGAACTCGCTCCGCAGACGTGGCGGAGGCGCGCAGCCGAAGAGCTTTGTCCAGCGTTGGCGGAGGGTGGCCTTGTCAGGAAGTGCTTCGGGTTCAGTTGAGGGAGGCCTCATTTGGCACCTCGGGCTTTTGCTGGCGACTTGATACGGTAGACACGGCCACGACTTGCCTCATTTGCTACATCTATTTTGAGACCGTGCTTGCCGCGCAGCGACCCGCTGATGGCGCCGCGTACCGAATGGCGTTGCCAACCGGTCGCTTTCTCAAGATCATCTAGAGTTGCGCCCTTAGTGCGCCGCAACAAGCGCACCATCTTTCCGAGCTTTGTTGTTGGGGAGAATGATTGAGTTGCACCGCTAGTATCGGATGCAGCTTTAGGGTGTGGCGTCATGCATTGAGGCTCCAGTTTGGCGGAGCGTCGGCCAATCCGGCGCCCTCACCACCCAGAGCCCCGAGGCCAATTCAGGCTACTCGAAGCTGCACCAAAAACGCCTGGCGCACACCCATGGATGCTTCCTTTGCTAAGGAAGTCCAGTGGAATAGCTGAATTTCTTCCAAAGAGCTGCTCACCTGTTATATCAAGTCCAATCCGACGAGAAGACACACGTCGCTGAATTTGGTCAAATGGCACATCGATTTGGTTAGTTTGGGGTCTGCGGTAGCGCATAGAACGCGCACAATAACCGACGACGCCAAATCCACTTTGGTAGAGGATTTCAGCATTATGCGCCAAATCTGCGATGTTATGGTGCATTAGATCGCAAACTTGAGCGTCCAAAATAGATTCAGGAGTATGATTTGCTTCACGACGTATTCATTTGCCACGCTAGTGAAGACAAAGATGCATTCGTTCGACCATTAGCAGAAGCTCTTCGATCACATCACATAGAGGTTTGGTACGACGAGTTTTCCCTAAGTGTAGGTGACAGTCTACGCGAAGCTATTGATCGAGGTCTGGTTTCAACTCGATTTGGCATCGTTGTTCTCAGTTCGCAGTTCTTCCAAAAAAGGTGGGCGAACCACGAACTAAACGGCTTGGTGTCCCGCCAGTTAGCTGAAGAGCGGAAACTGGTTCTTCCAATTTGGCACAACGTAGACCGAGATGAAGTACTGCGGTATTCACCACCTCTTGCCGATATTGTTTCAATTTCATCAGCTTCTGGAATAGAGGCCGTTGTTGGTGAATTGCTGAAAAAGATACGGCCGGAAGAGAGTCCTCTAATCACAGCAAGAAATTATCTGATTGAAAAGGGGGTCTCGCCCCCAGTTATCTCAGATGAATGGTGGTTGGACATTGTTGAAGCGAAGGAGGCCGATCTACTCTATCCCGATCTAAATCAGGGCTGGCGGTGGATATTCCCACTTCCGTTCGGACATGGTTCGCGTGGCAGAGAGCGAGGAATCGACATCGCAGCTACGGCGCTTCAATTGAATTGGGCATCAGACGCAGCCACCCGGAATATATGTCAATTGACACACCCTGATCTTGTCCACGACTTCCTAATGAAATGGCCTGGATTGCATGAATGCGCACACGACAACCCAAAGGTGCTAGCACTTTATGCGCCACAGCTCACAATTCCGGGGTTTGACGAAGGCTTTGCCGACGTGTTTGACGAGCAGATGTCCCGTGAAAACAGAGATTCAGGGGAAGTTTTTCGCTACCATAAAGAGGAAACAATAGACGGGGAGTCACCTCTCTGCGGCGATCTAATCGCATGGCGTCACCCATCTTTTGGCAACTATAAACCGGCAGAGCTCAGCAAGGTGTTTGCCACCGCGCATGACGGATCATATTCCCGCCAAGTATTCAGCGGTTTTGAGTGCCTACTATGGTTGCTGAGTGATGGTGCAAACTGGATGCCTGAGAAGCTACGAACAACTCTGAAACAAGGCTTTAGAGAAAGAGTGATGTGGTGGATAGGCGATGGGACTAACGAAAAAATAGCTGAAATACTATTGGATCGACCAAGGAGTCGGTTTGCGTACACGAAAACGCTCAGAAATGAGTTGCTCGACAAATGTATTTGCGCTCTTCAAAAGTTAGAGCTTGTAGATGATCCAAATGAGATCACGGCGCAGTTCATAGAGTATGGATTCTATGAAGGATTTTACGAAGAGCAAGATAGAATAAGGGCACACCGAACAAAGAGAGCATAGCTACAATTTGGCGGCCAACTCTCATGAGTGCAGCCGAGCAGGCGTCGTATCGACGGCGCAGTAAACGTCCATTGCTTTGAATGTTTAGTTGTATTTATGCCGAATACACATAATCCCCAATTATATGTTCGTCGGCGGCGTCCAGAATGACAAAGAAACGGATTTGTATGTGTAGTCGATTTGAGGGCGATTATGGACTCCGTACCCGAATATCGCGATAAGCGCTGCCGTCAACGCATCCATCAAGTCGTCTGTCTTTCCATTCGGAGCCGTCAACAGTTCATGACATAGAGCTGCCATGGCTTTGGATTGGCAGTTAGGTTTTGGGAAAAGAACTCGATTTGTGACGAATAGCGAGAGCACGTTGTAGAGGCGGTCTGCCTTGCTTCCTTTCGGGGAGTATTTGTAGATTCCGCTGTTGTCGTATTTTGGTCGCAGGGTCTGATAAAGACCCATGCCCGACGCAGCATACTCAATTATAACATGTGTTGGACCGAGTGCACTGATGAAGGCCTCCGTCTGTTTGATAAGATCCGGTATCTCCACTCGGCCCCGCCAGGCATCAAAGACATAGAACCTATTTTTCTTAACACCCAATGCGACCATCGCCGAGTAGGACGCATGCTCTTCAACCGACCATGCGCCATCGACACCGATGAAGACGGTCTCAAAGTGATGTCGGTACAAGGGTTCCTCATAGGTGCCGAGATAGCTTGGCTTCAGAATAACACCGCCATCCGGCATGGGGTTTTGTTGTTGCTGAGAAGCAAATGCCCGTGGATTTTGTTGAAGCCCCTTTACATCATTCTCATTGCGCCACTCTGGGTGCAAGATGTCTCCCTTCCTGCGATGATGGATTTCGTCAGGACCGATAGGGATGTCAGCTTCCTCCTCTGCGACGAGTGGAAGTTTAAGTTGATCCCATGGTTCGGCGGTACGAGATAGGAGATGGCCTGTCAGGTCATCAGGTGCGATCCGCTGCATAACGCAAATGACGACGGCTTCGGACGGCTGAGAAAGCCGCGAAGCGAGTGTCTCGTCGTAGGTTTGGGACGCCTTTAGGAGCTCGTCCCTGGAAAGGTAAGAATCGATTTTGTGGGGATCATCAATGATCAGCATGTCAGCGGGCTGACCGGTGATTTGCCCTTGCATGGTGGTTCCGTATCTTCGTCCGCCGGCAGTCGTTGTAATCTCGGTTGTCGTTTGCTTGTCCAGAATGCATCCAGAATAAATCTGGCGGTATCTGTGACTTTGCATGATGCGGAGCAGCAAAGTGCCGAACCGAGCTACAAGTGCTTCGGAGAAGCAAACCCAGAGAATGTTCAATTTTGGATCGCGGCCCAAACTCCAGGCAATAAACAATGTAATGATTTCTGATTTCCCATGCTGAGTGGGGAGGTTAATGATCAGCCGGCTGAATTCGTAAGCGGTTTTGCATTGCGACAGGCGGTGGGCAAGTGCCTTGTGATGCCAGTTCGCCATGAATTTGGCGCCTGGATTCATGATCGGAAAGAAGAGCACGGCAAAGGCGTAGAAATCCTCACGCGCAATGGCGTCGACCAGTTTTTTGTCTTTGTTCACTGCTTGCTGCCTTTTTTGTTCATGGCCGCATTCTTCAACACGTCCAAAGCAAATTGCTCCAGAATTTCCTTGTCGGTCTCCGTGAGCTGCTCTATCTCAGCTGCGTCAAGTTCTTCAGGAAGGAGCTTTAAGACCATGCCGATGACAGTGTTGGTCGCCTTGATGTCGCCCTTTACCGCTTTGGCGACCGTGGTCAGGAGCATTGCTTTCTGTTTGGTGATGCGTTTGGTTTTGCCATTCATCGTTACCGGGATTGTTTCCCCCAGCACGTCTTTCAGGTCGGTCTTGAAGTTTTTGGCCCCTTTGGGGCGACCCTTCTTGTTTCCGGATTTGCCTGGCCTGAACTGGCCGGATTTGGGTGGCTTGCCAAACCCGACGTCATAATCACCATCTCCTGGCTTTTTCTTGACCATCAGACCGCCTCCTCCGCGTCGGTATTTTGTCCACTAGCGATCTGTTCCTGGTTCGAAGCTGGGCGTCCGCGTTTCACCATTTCTGAGTAGGTCAGGCCGGTCTCGGCATGAACAGGCTCTTCGCCCGTAAGGGTGAGCCAACGCCTGAGCGTCACATCGACGTATATAGGGTCGAGCTCTACGCCGAGCACGACGCGATCGGTCTCTTGTGCTGCAATCAGGGTTGACCCGCTGCCGAGGAACGGGTCAAACACGAGATCCCCGCGATTGGTAACATCAAGGATGGAGTCGACGAGCAGGGCGACTGGCTTAGGTGTCGGGTGATCTGCGAGCTCCTTGCGTCGGTCCGGGTTGATCGAGTTGCAGCCTTCATATTCCCAGACGTTGGTGCGGTTTCGGCCATGTTTGCCGAGCTGTACATTGTTGAGGTGAGCACCATTTCCGTACTTGAAAACGCCAATCAGCTCATGGGCAGATCGGTAAAGTCCGCCCATGCCGCCATTAGTCTTTTTCCAGACGCATGTATTCATATGCCGCAGGCCAAGGCCCTTGGCAGTCATAGTGAGGACATCGATGCTTCGCCAATCCATGAAGCAATAGATGAGCCCACCATCCATCAGAAGTGATTGGGCGACGCGGAGAAATTCCCGCAAGAACTCCTGAAACTCTTCACCGCTCATGTCTTTTGATCCCATGACGAACTCACGGTGGACATGCGCACCAGCCCCAGAAACGACTCCCTTGATGGGAATATTGTAAGGCGGGTCGGTCAGAACGAGACGGATCTGATTTGATCCGAGAAGTTCCCGCAGAGGATCCACGTCACGGGCATCCCCGCACACGATCACATGAGGCGCGCATAGCCAAACATCACCGACACGGACAGGCGTTTTGTCATGGTCTTTTAAGTCCGGTGTCTGATCAAGATGGGCGCGGTCTCCGTCACCCAGGTCGGCATAGAGCAGAGCGTCTACTTCGGGGAGAGAAAAGCCTGTGAGATCGATTGCAACCTCGGACAACAGAATCTCCTGGAGTTCGGCAATCAAGGCCTCCTCATCCCATTCCTCGGATTCAATCGCTTTGTTGAGCCAGATACGGTAGGCGGCCTGCTGTTCCTGATTGAGATGGTCGACCCGGATAACCGGAACCTGACGCAAGCGTAAATCCAGGGCTGCCAAATAGGCAGCCTCGCCATGAAGGAGTTCGTAGTTACTGTTCACCAGCAAGGGCAGGAGGAACCCGAACTCGTGGATAACCCGCCTCCAGCGTTCTTTGACTTTTTCCGGGATGCGTCGCAGCCGCCTGTTTGGCAGATAAATGCCCTCGGGTGAAAGCAATTCCACCTTCGTTGACATGAAGGGCAGTCCATCAAATGGAGTGCTTGAGACGTCGCCATCGGGCGCGCCGCTTTTCTTCTGTCTGTCGGGAAACTGCTTCTTGCCGCGGCGATTTTGTTCGCTGCCGCTCTTCCTCTCGCCCATGACAACCTCCATCTCTGGTTGCCATCGTCTGCATGGAGGAAGATGACAACGGTTCAAGCTCCGTCGTCTCTCGTTAAGGCCTCCATGCCCGAGAAACATATGTGATTCCGAACATATGAATTGAAATGATTCGGTCAACACTCTTCTTGTATTTTTTAATCATTAATCAGTATGCAGTTCTTTTTTCCTTTACATCTGTTTCCGCCGAAACTGGCCCGGACAATAAGGTGAAGCGAGGGAGTAAACACCTCTTTCCCAGGTAATACCTCAGTTTTGGCGCTCCTTAGCGCCGGGCAGAGACGAGGCGTCTGCAGTCCCGGTACCTGTCCCGGTTCTCTCAAAAGTACGACTGAGATCAGTCAGAAAATTTTGTATGTCGCTAGCTGTGCGTCCGGTCTTTATGTCCACGCGGTTGATCTGACCGAGGGCCATCTGAGTTTCAACCCAGGGATGCGCCTGCACGCGAACGTTTTCTCCTGTCTGAAATGCACTGAAGCGGATCTTCATTTGAGGGGTTGTACTATAGGAATTCCCTAAGAGCGCCTGGGCGAATACGCCCCCGAGATCATCCATGGTGCGTTCGCACATGACATGCGTGCTGGTCTGGTTGGTGACATGGAGGCCCCGGTCGGCGCATCCGCTAGCTATGCTGTCTAGGACTTGGGTTTTCTCTGGGGTTTCGAAGAGAGCCTCCGGCCAGCCGGAAGGAGTGTTGATGGGCGCGCCGCTAGCACAGGCTGCAAGAGAAAGGGCCAAAGCGGAAAGCATGAGAGTTTTGATCTGCTTCTGGTTCATTACCGCATCCCCATCATGATCATGCAGACCGCAGCAAACTCCGCGACCTCATTTTCCATCACCTCAGGGGTCCGGGCATTGTTGACGCAGGTCACGATGCTCGTGGCGTAGACCTTGAGCCCGTCCATGCCGATAGGTCTGACGCGCTCTGCTCCGAGAGCTGCCGCTGCCCAGTCACTGGCCGTTGCCAGCCGGTTTCTGGGTGTCGCTCTCGACCATTGGCGATATGTGGCGCGGTGGAGAGTTCCTCCCTCGTACCAGCGATTGACTCGAACCTCGATGACCGAAGGCGATCGATCATTGCCGACAGTCCATTGGCAGGTTGAATTGGCAGGCAGAGCGTTCGCTGGCTGCGTTGTGATGCCTGCTGCTGCCGCTAGCAGTATGAAGAGGTAAGTGAGTGCGCGGATCGATCGTCGCGATCTGCTACTGCTGGAAAAGTGGTTTGCTGAGATTTTCGTATGTCTCGTCATGACATGAACTCCCTTGTAGCCCTGACCTGCGGTGCGCCCACCGCAAGCTGGCATCTTGATCCTGGTGATCGGGGAGTTCGTAAACCGTCTATAGGCGGTTCCTACGGCCTTTAGCTCCGGAGAGCCTGGACATACGCCGCAGGCTCCCCGACCGCAAAGGTCAAGGAGTTGGCGCCATTCCGGTCGGCACCAAACCACTATAGATGGGGTTACGACACCCCGGAGCCGCGCGTCACGGCTCTGCCTTCAGTGATAGAGGGATTTCAGAAGGAAGTGAAGTCTGAAGAAGCAAAATAGTCTGGAATCCAGGGGCTTTTGTTAGTCGCCAAACAGCAAATCCGAGGCAGTCAGCGTCGCACCAAAAGCAATCATGCGTTTACGTTCTGGCGGGTTCTGACTGCATCATAGGAAAAACCTAGAGGTCTACGCGCGGATGGAATTTGAGTTTGTGACAACACCGTTGTATCCAGACCTTGTATCTGGGGGAGTTGGCTGATTATCCAGGAATTCGTACCGGCAAGCTTGCATAGCCCTTTATCAGATTCGAAGAAATTCGTTCAGGTTCACCGACAACTTCGATAGGTGTGGCAGGCCAACGCTTCAGGATTTCTTCCCAGACAACGCGGAGTTGCATTTCTGCCAGTCTGTTGCCGACACAACGATGGATGCCGAATCCGAAAGATAGGTGCTGCCGGGGGCGGTCACGATCAATGATAAAGCTGTTGGCATTTTCAATCACCTCTTCATCGCGGTTGCCCGAGACATACCACATCACCACCTTGTCGCCTTTTTTAATCTGTTTGCCGCCGAGCTCTGTATCTTCAAGAGCGGTACGGCGCATATGCGACAATGGCGTCTGCCAACGGATGATTTCCGGGACCATACTTTCAACAAGTGTCGGATTGTCCCTTAGCTTTTTGTATTGATCCGGGTTTTCATTCAATGCAAGCAACCCACCAGTGATCGAATTGCGGGTTGTGTCATTGCCGCCAACGATGAGCAGCAGGATATTCCCGAGATATTCCATCGGTTCCATATTCTTGGTCGCCTCTCCCTGGGCGAGCATGGTGATGAGGTCGTCACCCGGTTCGGTCGCGTTCACGCGCTGGTTCCACAACTCCGAAAAATAGGCCGCGCACTCCAAGAGTTCGGCTCTGCGCGCCTTTTCTGCTTCTTCATCACCGTAAGATGTCCCCGCCGAGGCAACGTCCGACCAACGGGTCAGTTTTCGTCTCTCATCCCAAGGAAAGTCAAATAGCGTGGCAAGCATTTGCGTGGTCAACTCGATAGATACGCGATCGACCCAATCGAAAGTTTCATTGATAGGCAGTGAATCCAGTATTTTTCCGGCGCGCTCGCGAATTGTTCCTTCAAGTATCGCTAGATTCCCCGGCGCAACGATTGGGCTCACGACTTTGCGTTGCGCATCATGCTTGGGAGGATCCATCATGATGAACATAGGCAGGAAGAACCCTTCCGTTTGATCTCGCAGGGCTACGCCACCCAAAGTGGCCTCGGACGAGTAGATGGCATGATTGGTGTCAACATGCATAATGTCGTTGTATTTGGTCACTGACCAAAACGGGCCGTAGTCACCCCCTTTGCAGTAATGAACCGGGTCTTCGTTACGCAGCCGCTCAAAATATGGCCATATCGAATTGGTCCTGAAGAGCTCCGGATCGCTCAGGTCTATTTCATCCAGCGGTATCGCATAAGCGTCCACAATCGGTCCGCCGTTTGTGGTGAGAATGGCTTCACTCATAATGGTGCCTCTTTAGGGGTTTTATGGATGCTAAAACAGACATCGACATCATTTGCCTGATGATGATGAGCAGCAGGTCGGCCAATGGTCATCATGATAATTCATTATCAGCAAAATACCTAGCATGGAAAGCATATTGGTTGTCAGCAAATATTCTTAAACCTGATGCTATCGTCATTTCTGTTGCCACCTTAGAATAATTCATTATACTAAATAGAATATGGCAACGTCAAAGTGAATAAAAAGAGGGTTTCTGGTGTCAAAACACGATGTCGGGGAGGTTTTCGTTGGTGTTATGTGTCAACTATTTCGGGCGCAGTTGATCGCGCGCCATGGAGACTACAAACCCCTCAAAAAGCCATCGCTGCAGAATGGAATTCTCCTGTCGGTCGGCCCCCCCCAACTCTGACGGAGAATAAAGGGGCACTCTAGATCGAGGGTGCCCCTTGCTGCCGCCGCAGACTATTTTTTGCCGAATGAAGCGACCCGCTCTTGTGCATCAGTACAAGCCCCCGGACTGTGGGCGAGTTCGTAGGCTAACCCCGCTTGGATTGACAGCCCGTCAGTCACACTCAACAAAGCTTTGTTGACCTGATTGCTGTATGTCGAATTTGCAGCGATCCGTTCGGCAAGATTGAGTGTCGCTTGTTCCAATTCTTCATCATCTACACAGATGTCGATTAATCCCATAAGTTCCGCTGCCGCTGCAGAAAAAACGTCTGAGGTGAACATCATCTGTTTGGCTCTCGACTGACCAACACGCCGCGGCAGCCGCTGGGTCATACCCCAAAGAGGGCTGAGCCCCCATTTACTGTGAGTATCGGCGAATTTAGCGGACCGCGAGGCAATAATAATGTCGCTTCCCAGGGCCAGCTCAAGCCCGCCGGTATAACAATGCCCACTGACACTGGCGATGACGGGCTGGGGCAGATCGGCCAGCGCCTGGATGGTTCGTGCCTGGAAATGGGGTTCCGGCGGCCGCTCGCTTTTCTGAATGTCTTTGAGGTCGTGGCCGGCTGAAAAGGATTTACCGGCGCCTTTCAAGATGATGCAGGCAACATGATGGACTTGTGCGCTAAGCGCTTCAACATGTCCGCGCAACTCCACGAAGAGGGGCATGTTCAGGGCGTTCAAGGCCTCGGGCCGATTGAGCGTCAGCGTGCAAATGCGGTCCTTATCCTCGCGAAGAACGAATTTGTCCATGATTTCATATTCCTTGTGTGCCCGATTGAGGTGCAATCTTTGGAAACATTATAATCAATATAGGGTGGTTTCTACCATGTTGTTCCGTGGCGGAGCCGCTGATGTGATGCGAAAGGCCAAGCCTGTCTTCAGGCTTGCTTCTTGCCAGGATCGCACATAATTTATGATCATAGAATTGACAAGGCATCGGAGCTTGAAAATGGATCTGGCATACGGCCCCGCATACGAAACCTTCCGGCAGGAAGTAAAAGACTTTCTTGCCTCGAATAAGGACAAGGTCCCCAAGGGTCTGGGAGCGGCAGGACGACCGTCTCCAGAAGCATGTGCGTGGCAACAACTTCTAATCAAGCACGGCTACGCAGCTCGCACGATCCCCAAGGAGTATGGCGGCTACGGCGCCGAACCGGACATCCTTCAGTCACGCATTATCGCCGAGGAATTTTCGGCCGCACGGGTGCCTGCGGGAATTCAGAACCAGGGCATCTCAATGTTGGTGCCGACCCTTCTGGAGCTGGGGACGGAGGAGCAAAAGAAAAAATGGGTTGAGCCCACTCTCCGAGGGGATGTGGTTTGGTGCCAGGGTTATTCCGAGCCGGGCTCAGGATCTGACCTTGCAAGCCTTCAGACCAAAGGTGTCGTTGATGGTGATGACTTCGTTATCAATGGGCAGAAGATTTGGACCAGCACCGCCCATGAAGCGGACATGATTTTTTGTCTGGTTCGGACTGAGCCAGAAAAGCCCAAGCATGAGGGTATCAGCTACCTCATTTTCTCGATGGCGACGCCGGGGATCGAAGTGCGTCCATTGAAGACGATGACGGGCCACGCGGAGTTTAACGAAACATTTTTTACCGACGTACGTGTTCCCACGTCGCAAATTGTGGGCGAGCGCGGTCAAGGTTGGTTCGTGGCCAACGCGACACTAAAACATGAACGAGGGATGTTGGGCGATCCGGCTGCCATGGAGACGCGGTTCCAAGCGTTAGTCGATCTCATGGAAACAGAGACATTGGACGGGCAGCGCGCGATTGACAATCCTATTTTCCTAGATCGCTTACTCAAACTCCAGGCTGAGCTAGCGGCGATGAAATTCAACGGATTGCGGTTGCTGACCAGCGCCGCTAAGGCAGAGAATCCCGGCCTTGCGCGCTTGGTCGTGAAACTTCAGTCTTGCGAAGTTACCCACGCAATTTCGGCGCTGGCGATCGACGTTATGGGTGAGCTCGGCGTGCTTTACGATGATAGTCCTTACGTCCGCAGCCATGGTTCGTGGCAATGGGGTTACATGTTCCAGCTCGGGCTCATCATCGGCGGCGGTACCGCACAGATTCAGAAAAATATCATTTCGGAACGTGGGCTTGGTATGCCACGCGAACCGAAACCAGCAAAATAGGGAGGTGTCCGATGGAATTTGGCTTGTCGGAAGATCAGCGATTACTGCAGGACAGTGTGGGTCGATTTCTTGAGGAGCAATCACCTCTCGAAAAGGTGAGGGAAGCTGCTGACAGTAACAATTTCGTTCCGCGCGGCTTGTGGGATGGCATTCGCGAATTGGGTGTGCCGGGGTTACTCGTTCCAGAAGATTTTGGTGGTATGGGGCTTGGTTTTCTCGATGCAGCGATTATTAGTGAAATGATCGGCCGTCATGTGGCGCCTGTGCCTTACGTTGGGACGAGTGTCATGGCGCCGGTTGCGCTCACACTTGCAGGTAGCGAGGCCCAAAAGCAAAATTGGCTACCGAAAATTGCGGCGGGTGAAGTCATAGCCGGCGTGGGTGTCACCGAGCGGGTTGGCGCGCGCGAGAATGACGGTGTTGATGCCAGCCAGGGCAAGCTCAGCGGTAAGGCGCTGTTTGTCATCGATTGGTCAAAGGCGGATGTTTATATTGTCGCCGACCGGGACAATGGTCTGCACCTGGTCGCGCCAGACGCGCCAGGGCTTTCCCGGCGCGCGCTCAAAACCATCGACAAAACCCGCTCCGTCGGCGAGCTGGTGTTTGACAACGTTGTGTCGGAACTATTGCCGGGCGCGAACGCAGATGTGGTCGCTCGGATGCTCGATGCGGGCAGAATAATGCTCGCCGCCGACACGCTGGGCGCGGGCCAGATGATGATTGAGAAAGCCGTGGTTTATGCAGGAGAGCGTAAGCAGTTCGGCCGGGTGATTGGGTCTTTTCAAGCGGTGAAGCATATGTGTGCCGAAATGGCGGCGGCGCTCGAACCATGCCGGTCGCTGGTGTGGTATGCGGCATATGCGATGGATCAGGTTCCCGATGATGCCCGTCTTATGGCGTGCCATGCAAAAGGGCACTTGTCGGAAGTGGGGCGCTTCGTTGCGCGCACCGCGACCGAAGTCCATGGCGGTATGGGCTTTACCGACCTTCTGGGACTGCACTATTGGTTCAAACGTATTGGTCTTGACCGGCAATTGCTGGGTGGCCCGGAGCAGATTCGTCTCGAAGCCGCGCGATTGCAGGGATGGGCCGCCTAACAGGGTGATTATGTTTTTCGCCGCCCGGATAAACAGGACCCCGCTTCGCCAAGCGCGGTGTTCTCGGCGGCTTGGTGTCAGCTTGGCGCGCAAGGTGGGAGGATGAAATGGATATCGAGCTTGCCAAAGAGGACGAAGCGTTCCGTGCTGAAGTTCGGCAATTTATCGCAGAAAATCTGACAAAGGAACTCGCGGGAAAAGTTACGGTCGGCGCCTCCGCGGAGCGGAGTGTTCTCCGGGGATGGCAAAAATCTCTCTACGAACGAGGCTGGATTGCGGTTAACTGGCCAACCGAATATGGCGGGACCGGTTGGACGGCAATGCAAAAATTCATCTTTAACGAAGAGATGGCATTGGCGAATGCCCCACGGCTTTCTCCTTTCGGCCTGTCGATGGTCGGTCCGGTAATCTATACGTTCGGCAATGAAGAGCAGAAGAAGCAGCACTTGTCGGGCATCCTGTCGGGGGACACGGCGTGGTGCCAGGGGTATTCGGAGCCTGGTTCCGGGTCCGATCTTGCTTCGTTGAAGACCAAGGCAGTGCGTACGGGGGATGACTACATTGTCAACGGTCAGAAAATCTGGACCTCATATGCCCACGAGGCCGATTGGATATTCTGTCTGGTGCGAACGGACGATACAGTCAAGCAGCAGGCGGGCATCACATTCCTGCTCATCGACATGAAAACGCCGGGCATTGAGGTAAAGCCGATTATTTCCATAGACGGCCTGCATCACTTGAACGAAGTCTTTTTTACGGACGTCAAGGTGCCTGTAACAAACAGGATCGGCGAAGAAAACAAGGGCTGGACCTACGCAAAGTTT
Organism: Parvibaculum sp.; assembly: GCA_040223265.1. Classification (GTDB taxonomy): domain Bacteria; phylum Pseudomonadota; class Alphaproteobacteria; order Parvibaculales; family Parvibaculaceae; genus Mf105b01. The sequence continues at coordinate 86,172 of JAVKCY010000025.1, forward strand.
CTGCTGGTAAATGAGCGAACTGGCATTGCCGGCGTGCCTGAGTCGAAGAGGAGCATTGCGCGGATCAAGGAACTTGCGCACAAAGAGCGGCTCGGGGATGGCGGCGCGCTGGCGGATGACCCGGCATTCAGGCACAAGCTTACGGAAATCGAAATCAAACTCACGGGGCTTGAATTTACAAACCTGCGTATCCTTGCTGACGCGGCGGCGGGCCGGCCAGCGGGGCCGTCTTCGTCCACTCTCAAAATTGTCGGAACAGAAGTTCAGCAATCGCTTGCCGAACTCGCGGTAGAAGCCATTGCCTTCTATGCACAGCCGTTTCAGAAAGAGCAGTTGCTGGGGACTTCCAATGAACCGCCTGTCGGACCTGACTATGGGGTCGCCACGGCCAGCGCCTATAATTTCGGCCGGGCCGCCTCGATCTATGGCGGCTCCAACGAAATCCAGCGCAACGTGATCGCGAAAGCCGTTCTCGGACTTTGACAATCGCGCCTGGCAGACGCGGCATCCGGTGTCCGAGCTGCCCGTTGCGACATTCTCGACTGTCTTGGTTGGGGCGCTCTCCCACCAGAGGACGGCCAGCCCGCAAATGTGCTGGATGGGGTGTTGAATTTATGATGAAGGGTTTGAAGGAGTAGGGATGAGTATCAAAGGAAAAGCGTACATAACAGGCATCTACGAGCACCCGACCCGTAAGGCTCTTGACAAGACCTTGCCACAGCTTCACGCCGAGATCGCGAAGGGTGTCCTTGAGGATGCCGGTCTGACAAAAGACGATGTCGATGGCTATTTCTGCGCGGGCGATGCGCCGGGCCTTGGTCCGATCAATATGATCGAATATCTAGGTCTGAATAATGTGCGCCATATGGACAGTACGGAGACGGGCGGATCCTCTTACATTGTCCATGTGAACCATGCAGCGCAGGCGATTGCCGCGGGACATTGCAGCGTGGCGTTGATCACGCTGGCCGGAAGACCAGTGGCAGACGCAAAGGAAGGTAAGTCCGCCCGCTTCTATAGTCCGGACACACCAGATCTTCCCTTCGAGATGCCGTACCGCTTCAACGTTGTCAACATGTACGCGATGTGCGCGATGCGGCATATGCACGAGTATGGGACGACAAGCGAGCAGCTTGCATGGATCAAGATCGCCGCATCGCACCACGCTCAGCACAATGAACATGCCAAGCTGCGCGATGTCGTGACGGTGGAGGATGTCGTCAACTCACCGATGATTGCCGACCCGCTGCATCGGTTGGATTGTTGTGTTGTGACAGATGGCGGTGGTGGGTTATTGGTGGTGAGCCCCGAAGTTGCAAAGTCGTTGAAACGACCCCTGGTCAAGGTCTTAGGTGCGGGCGAAGCGCCCAAGCATCTGGCCGGAGGCTATGTCGATTTGACTTATTCCGGGGCTTGCTGGTCAGGGCCAAAGGCCTTTGAAGAGGCCGGGGTTAAGCCCACGGACATTAAATACGCGTCGATCTATGATTCTTTTACAATCACTGTTTTGGAAACGCTAGAGGACCTCGGCTTTTGTGAAAAGGGCAAGGGTGGCGCGTTCGTTTCAGACGGAAATCTGATTTCGGGTGTTGGTAAGTTGCCCTTCAATACCGATGGCGGGGGGTTGTGCAACAACCATCCAGGCAATCGTGGCGGCATGACAAAAGTGATTGAAGCCGCCCGTCAGATCCGTGGTGAAGCCCACCCGAAAGTGCAAGTTCCCAATTGCGACATAGCCCTTGCCCACGGCACCGGTGGACTTCTGGGCGCTCGCATGGGCAGTGCAACCCTCATCCTCGGGAGCGAAGCCGCATGAGTACCGGACAGAAAAACAAACCCCGGGTAATCGTAAACTCGGAAAACAAGCCCTACTGGGAAGGGGCCGCGAAGGGGCAGCTCCTGATCAAGAAATGCAATGACTGCGGTAAGGTGCATTACTATCCACGCTCGATCTGTCCTCATTGTTTTGCGGACAATACCGCTTTCGTTGAAGCATCCGGCGATGGGGTGATCTACAGTTATTCAGTTACACGGCAGGCCAAGCCGCCTTATGTCATTGCCTATGTTACGATTGATGAAGGTGTGTCGATGCTCACGAACATCGTTGATTGCGATGTGGAGAAAGTTCATATCGGACAGAGAGTTAAGGTCAGTTTCGTGGAGGCTGAGGAGGGATATGCGTTGCCGGTGTTTACACCGGCCTAAGGCGGCCTAAAGCGGTCAAAAGCGGGTTGGGGCGCAAGCCAGAGTTTCTAAAATGGGCTGCCCTAAAAAATCGGACGCTCACCAGGGAGGAGCAACATGACGTGGAATTTCGGTGATATTCTAGACAGCATTTCGGAGGTTTTGCCGCCGGATGCACCTGCTCTCATTCACGGAGATCGGGTGATTTCGTGGGGCGAAACGACGCGGCGGTCCAATAATCTTGGCCGTGCACTGCTCGCACGCGGCGCCAAGCCCGGCGACAAAGTGGCATTCTATATGCGCAACCGGCCCGAATATGTGGAAACCATGGCCGCCTGCTTCAAAAGTCAGCTGGTGCATGTGAACATCAACTATCGCTACCAGCCCGATGAGGTGTTCTACATTTTCGACGATTCCGATGCGCAGACAGTTGTCTACGGCACCGAGTTTCGCGATACCATCGTGGAGCTGAAGGATCGGCTGGGAAAAGTCAAAACTTTCATAGAAGTAGCCCCGGATGGATCTGCCGCGCCCTTTGCGGAGAATTACGAGAAGATCGTTACAACAGGTGATGGTGTGCCGCTTGATATTCAGCGTTCATCTGACGATATGTTGTTTATCTACACTGGCGGAACAACGGGCATGCCCAAGGGCGTGATGTGGCGGCATGATGACATGCGCGAAGCGCAGCTTACCGCGCTTCGCGCGCTCGGGCCGGTCCCCGAGAGTTTGCCAGCGCTCGTCGAGACAATCAAAGAGGCCGGACCCGGCCCGATATCCTTACCGGCCTGCCCGTTGATGCATGGTACCGGGCTTATCACCGCGATAGGCAATATGATGAGCGGTGGATGCATCGTCACGCTGGAAAGTCCGTCGCTCGACGCCGATGAGCTGTGGTCCGCCGTGTCGCGCCGTGGGGTCAATTCGTTGGCCATCGTCGGTGATGCCTTCGCCAAGCCAATGCTTCAAGGGCTTGAGGAGGCGCCGGGAAAATATGATCTGTCCAGTGTTGTGTCCATTCTCTCGTCGGGTGTCATGTGGAGCACCGAGGTGAAACGGGGTCTTCTTAAACATATGCCCAACGTCGTGTTGATGGATTCCTTCGGTGCCTCGGAGGGTCTTGGGTTTGGCAGCTCCATTATGACGAGTGCCGGCGAGGTAAAAACCGCCAAGTTTCAGATCGGCGGCCGGTGCCGGGTGTTTGACGAAGACGACCAGCCGGTTGAGCCCGGCAGTGGCAAGTCTGGCATCATCGCTTTGGGCGGGCCAATTCCCGTCGGCTATTACAAGGATCCGGTAAAGACCGCCGCGACGTTCAAGACCATCGGCGGCGAGCGTTATTCGATCCCCGGCGATTGGTGCATCGTGGAAGAAGACGGCAGCCTAACGCTGCTCGGGCGTGGCAGTGTCTGTATAAACACCGCAGGCGAGAAGGTTTATCCCGAAGAAGTTGAGGAAGTTCTGAAGCTGCATTCTTTCGTCGAGGACGCACTCGTGGTCGGTGTGCCCGATGAAAAATGGGGTCAGGCTGTTACCGGAATTGTAAAATTGTCAGAGGGCGCGACGTTTGACGAGGCGGCGTTGCGCAACCATGTCCGCGCAAGCCTTGCCGGGTATAAAACGCCGAAACATATCCTCGTTGGCGATATTGCTCTTCGCGCACCTAATGGTAAGGCTGATTATAAAGGCGTCAGCAATTTTGCAAGGCGCGAATTGGGAATCGCCTGAGCATGAACGAAGCGGTGTTAGCAGATAGTGTCCGCTGCAAGCGTAACGGGGAAAGTAGGAGGAGAGGCGAATGGGGAGAGTTGACGGAAAAATCGCCTTTGTGACAGGCGGTGCCAACGGCATGGGCCGCTGTCATGCTTTGCTGCTCGCACGTGAGGGCGCAACGCTGGTTGTGACCGATATGGACGAAAAGGGCGGCCACGCCGTGGTCGATGAGATAAATGCTGAAGGGGGGCAGGCCCGGTTCATAAAGCTCGATGTTGCGTGCCCGTCCGATTGGAAGAGTGCCGTGGAGCAAACCATCGCTACTTTCGGCCGTGTTGACATTCTCATAAACAATGCTGGCATTCTCGTCTTGTCCACCGTTCAGGATACGTTGGATGAGGATTTTGATCGCGTTCTTGACATAAACGTCAAAGGCGTTTTTTACGGGACGAAATACATGCTTCCAGCGATGCAGGCGGCTGGTGGCGGCTCAATCGTCAATATTTCTTCGATCTACGGTTTGATCGGCGCGCCGGCCTCGGCGGCCTATCAGGCGTCGAAAGGGGCTGTTCGGTTGCTGACGAAATCAACCGCGGTGGACTATGCGCCGTTCAAAATTCGAGTGAATTCCGTGCATCCGGGTATCATACGCACCAACATGACAAAAGATATGCTCGTTGATGAGGCCATCACGCAGCAGATCATAGGCACCACGCTTCTCGGCCGGCCGGCTGAACCGATGGAGGTGTCCTATGCAGTTTTGTTTCTTGCATCGGACGAGGCTTCATACATGACGGGGTCTGAGGTCGTTGTCGATGGCGGTTACACGACCATGTGACGCCACAAGAAAATTGGCGGCGCCCAGTACTCAGTGTCCAGTAGATGGGGGATCAACCGTCAGTCGGCATCGGTACTGCTTCGCGCTGGCTACTGAGAAATGTCATAACCGCGTCCGAGAAGACATCATTGCGATCACCCGCCACCATATGTCCGGCATGAGCGACGTCAACAAACTCAGCGTGGGGAACGTGCTCTTGGAAAGCCCGCACGGAATCCATATCGATAAGTTCACTTTGCTTGCCGCGAATGAGCAGAGTGGGAATGGACAGGTTGCGTCCAGCCATTTCAAGCCGATCTGGGCTTCGGCTGCCTTCGGGTCGATTGTCGCCGGTGATGAAGCGTGGATCCCAGTGCCAATAGTAGCGACCATCCTCCTTGAGGCGCAGATTTTTCTGCAAGCCGGACAGATCTTTCGGGCGGGGGCGGTTTGGCAGGTACCGTGCAACCGCGTCGGCCGCGTCTTCAAGAGATGTGAAACCTGAGTTTAGGTTTTCGGACATGAACCCGATAATCTTTTCCACCCCGTCCATACGCATCCGGGTCGCAATGTCGACCAAGACGATTGCGGAAAATCCGCGCGCGTCAGTGGGTGCTTTTTCTCCCTGAGCGATAAGGCCGGCCATGCCGCCGAGCGAAGCGCCAACGAGGGCTGGTGGTTTGTTGAAGCTGTCTGCGACAAGCGTCAAATCTGCAGCGAACCTCTCAAGCCGATAATCACCGTTCGGCGCCCAGTCACTCGCGCCATGGCCACGCAGGTCGATTGCGACGGCATGGTAGTTTTGTGCAGCGAAGGCGATGCACGTGTTCTGCCATGCATGGCGGGTTTGCCCGCCGCCATGGGCAAAAAGCACAGGATACCCGTTGTCCGGACCGAAGCTGTCGGCGGCCAGGGTTAAACCGTCTGGCGTATTAAACGTTAATCGGCTTGCTTGAGCAGCCATCGTCGGCGGTTCCTTCTGAAATTTCTTACTGTTCAAGGGTAGATTAAACTATTATAATGGTTACGATGGTCTGCTGTCTAGTGAAGTAGGTGCTTTCCCGTTTCTAAGTAATGGACACAACATGGCGCTGGTAGGACGTAAGGATTGACAATGGTTTCGAACCTGAGCGCGGCGAGAAAAGTGAATGACGATCCGCGGCATCGTGGCACCAAAAGGGCTCTGCTGGTTGCGCATCAAATCGTCGACGAGATTGGCCGCAGTGACCTTGACGTGGGCGACAAACTTCTGCCGGAGCAAGAGATGCTCATACGCTATGGGGTGGCGCGGGCAACATTGAGAGAAGCGCTGCGGTTTTTGGAATTACAGGGTGTGATCCATCTGAAGCCAGGGCCGGGTGGCGGGCCTGTCGTACGGGAGCCCAAGGCGGACAATTTTGCAAGCACGATGGCGTTGTTACTGCAGTTCGTTGGTGCTGATTTCCGGGCGCTCATAGAGGTACGTCAAGCCATTGGGCCTGGCATGGCGGCCCATGCCGCTGAAAGGGCGACGGCGAACGACATTGAGCTTTTGCGCGGTTCGCTTGATCGGCTACGCAATCTCGATGGAACTTCCTCAGACTATGTCGAGGAGAACCGGCGGTTCCACGACCTTTTAGCGTGGGCAAGCCAAAACCCGTTGATCGGTTTTCTAGTTGTAGCTTTGCATCATATCACGAACGCTTCGGGGATCGGCATTACCTACAGCGAGGCAGAGCGCAACTATCAGCTGAAAGCGTATGATCGCTTCTTATCTGCGATCGAGGGCCGGAATCCGGAACTGGCGTCAACGGAAATGCTGCGGTTCATGCGCCGTTCGGACAGCTATCTTGAAAAGCGCTATCCCGATTTGATGTCCAAATGTGTGCGATGGGACGATGCGGCCGCAATTGTTCGTGATACGCGCTCCGAGCACTGAATTGACGGTCGGAACAATTTCCAGCTTTGAACGCTGATATGAATAGAGATAAAGGGAAGAACTAAATTTTTGGTTCTCTTATATGGAGGAGATGCATGGCACTGAAAAGCCGTATTTGCGATATTCTGGGGATCAAGTATCCCATCCTGCTCGCAGGAATGGGGGGTGCGAGTGTGCCTCGACTGGCTGCCGCTGTGTCTAATGCCGGCGGGCTTGGCGTTCTTGGAGCTGCTGCATGTTCACCAGAACAGTTGCGCGAATGGATTGAAGAAGTGCGTTCGCTCACCGACAAGCCGTTCGGCGTAGATACGCTGTTACCCGCGTCGGTTCGACGAGGCAGTAAGCCCCAATCGGGAGGCGGTGACATTGATCCGATGGAAGTGCTTAGCGAGTATAAAGCATTCGCTCGGGATTTTATGGACAAGGAAGGCCTTGATTCAGTTGGCCGCTCGTCAATAATCGCTGACATGGCGCCTATCAAGGGTAGTAAAAAACCCCCGCAAGTTTTCTCCAAAGAATTTTTTGATGCACAGATGCAAGTTGTGATTGAGGAAAAAGTGCCCGTTTATGCGGCAGGCCTTGGCAATCCAGGGCCGTGGATGGATCAGCTTCATGCTAACGGCACCAAGGTGATGGCGGTCGTCGGTGCAGTGAAGCACGCGGTACAAGTGGTTAGTTCGGGCATCGATCTGATCGTGGCCCAAGGCCATGATGGCGGTGGTCACAACTCCCCAATCGGGACAATGGCATTGATTCCCCAGGTTGTTGACGCGGTAGCGGGCCGCATCCCGGTTCTGGGCGCTGGTGGTATATCAGATGGTCGGGGGATCGCAGCTGCGTTCATGTTGGGTGCCGAAGGGGCGTGGATAGGAACGACGTTTCTAGCAACAGAGGAAGCGGGAATTGAGGATTATCAGAAAGAGGTAATTGCCGAGAGTGGGGACGGTGACACAGTCGTGTCACGATCCGTCACTGGTAAACCCGCCCGCATTATCAAAAACAAATGGTCGCAGGCCTGGATTGACGAAAAGAAGGAGCCGCTA
>JAVKCY010000070.1:0-12497 GCA_040223265.1 Parvibaculum sp.
CCACAGCGCATTGGCTCCGGCCTTCAGGGAGAGCGGCTCAAGCGACAGGGCCGCGACCTCCCGCATGACAAGTACCTCGTCAGGCTTCTCTCCACTTCCGTCAACCGCCATCCATTTGGCGCCGCCCAATGTGCGCGCCAATGTGCGCCCGCCACCGAGCGTCTGCTGACACAGCGCATCCCGCAACCCCTCCAGCGCCTGAAGACGCGGGCCATAAACAGATCCCGTCACACCTTTCAGGAGCCGGACCAGAAGCCGGAGCGCGATCTCGTCCGGCAGGGCGCGAAACGGCGGGAGGAGTAGGCGAGCAAAACCTTCATCGTGCCAGGTGACACTCACGCGCTCCGCCTGATCGCACGCAACCTCGAGCGCCGCCCGTGCCCGCGCCATTTGCGCCGCCGTCTCAACAAGCCGCTCCCGCGACAGCCCGAGGTCAGCAAGCCCGGGCAAGGCCTTGCGCACTTGCACACGCAGAAACCGCTCATCCTCGTTACTGGGATCGTCGATCCAGGCCTGCTCATGAGCAGCAAGTGTCGCGCGCAACGCATCCCGCGGCACGTCGAGCAAAGGCCGCAACACCCGCACACCCGCCCTCATGGAGGTGGGCGCCATCGCCGCGAGACCATCAACGCCGCTGCCCCGTTGCAACCGCATCAGAAAGGTTTCTGCCTGATCATCAAGATGATGGGCCACAACCAGATCAGCATCGCTCTGCGCCGCCCAATCGGTCAGCAAGCCATAGCGCGCATCCCGCGCCGCCTGCTGCACGTTGGACGTCAAATGTCCCGGTTTCCATTTGAAGGTCTTGTGCGCCAGACCAAGGGTCTTCGCCCAACGCGCGACCTGTTGCGCTTCGCGGGCCGCCTCTTTGCGCAACCCATGATCAACAGTCAGCACGGTCACATCTGGCACCGGCCTCCCTTTGCTGACAAGCCAGTCCCGCCAGAGACTGACAAGCAACATCAGCGCGACCGAATCGCCGCCGCCCGAGACAGCGAGCCCGAGAGATCGGGAAGGCTTAAGCGGTTTCATCAACCGGTCAAACTGCGGCCCCGAAACAGCTGAATGTGGTCTCGCCGCCTTTTCAGCCGCTTTGGCAACCTTTGTCACGGGCTTGCGGGCCATCCACTCAGCAGCCTGCCTTGCCCCGTTCCATTTCCGCTCTTTGTGTCACAGCTTGAGACGCCGACGGGAATTGCTGGCGCAACTGGCCAAGCGTAGCGCAGGCCTGATCCCGCTGCCCAAGCGCAGAGAGCGTCATGCCGAGTTTCAGCAAACTGTCAGGGGCTTTGGACGAACCGGAATAGGTCGTGTAGCCGACAAGAAACGCCTCAGCCGCCTGCCGGTAGGCACCGCGCACATAATAGGTCTCGCCCAACCAATATTGCGCATTACCCGCGAGATTATGGGTTGGATAGCGCTGCAGGAAGTTGGAGAGATCTGCCTCCGCCGCATCAAATTGACCGCGCTTGAGCTGGTTCATCGCAGCATCATACGCATCCTCGGGATTTAGATCCGTACCTGAGGATGCCGCACCACCACCTGCTGACGGATAGGGACTTGGCGCAGACTCATAGCTTTGCGTACTGCCATCATCCCTTTGCGGTGTCATGGGAATAGCGCCCAATACACCAGAGCTACTGGCCAATGTTCCAGCTCCGCGGTCAGGAGGTGGCGTCAGGCCGACAGGCGCGGACGCGCTGGCTGCCCCACTCGCCTGACCGGGCGCTCCACCCAATTCCTGAAAACGGAACTCCGTATCTTCAGCAAACTGGTTAAGTCGAACTTGCGTCTGGGAAAGGTCATAGGAAATTTTTTCAAGCTGCCCTGTCAAGCCCCTCAGACTGTCTTCAACAGCCTGCAGCCGAAGCGACAGATCAGCCGCACTCGCGGGATCAGGGCCAAACCCGGAGGACGCAACACCGCCCGCTTGTGATCCCGCCTGATAGGTCTGGCGCTGCACATCGATCAGATCTCGCTCGATCGTCTCCAGCCGGTTGTAGAGCGCGCGCATTTCGCCACCCGTGGGCTCCGCACGTAACGGTGCCTCAAATGCCATCATCCCCAAAACGAGAACGGACACACTGCATGCACCAAGCATCCAGGATTTCTTAAAGGATTGAATTGCGCTCATCACGTCCTGCTTTCCTGACATTCGCATATGGCAAACGATCACTTGTCTCACCGTCAAACCGGCCAAATTAACCGCCCCTACAACTATAAGCGAGAGTTCGACGAAAATGAGACCATCCTTATGACACAAAAACGCCCCCGAAAGTCACCCTTCGGAGGCGTTCATGCAATCAATGCAAAAGCACTTAGGAGCTTGCACCGCCGGTGACAACTGTCACAGCGCGACGGTTCTGGCTCCAGCAGCTCTCATCCGAACAAAGCGCAACTGGACGCTCTTTGCCGTAAGAGATAGTGGCAACGCGGGACGCATCAACACCAAGGCTTACCAGGTAGCTCTTCGCTGCATTCGCACGGCGCGCACCAAGAGCCAAGTTGTACTCACGCGTTCCGCGCTCGTCAGCATGACCTTCAAGTGTCACGCTGTTTGCTGGGTGCAGTTTCAACCAGGCAGCCTGACGATCAAGCGTTGCGCGGGCAGAAGAGCTCAGATCAGAGCGATCTGTGTCGAAAAACACACGGTCGCCAACATTGACAACCAGGTCCTGCTGCGAACCAGGCGTCGGTGCTGCCTGATTATCATAGCCGGTTGTGTTGGCATTTGCCGACGCGTCTTCGTCTGGCGTCGAGCTACAGGCTGCGACAGAAATCATTAGGCCAGCTAGTGCTGCAATCCGCAGGCCTGTATTCAGGGTCTTCATATTGATGTCTCCTTACATCACGATTGCAAAGTCCGGCTTCATCCGAGCACGCGACCTTGTTGGTGCTGACTTAGCACCACGTTCTTAAGTTTCGATGACAGAATGTCCAAATATTTGACATAATAATATTCGACATAATATTAGACATTGTGTCGTAACATTTGACGGAAGCATTCGAGCATTTCAGACGCCTTTACGCGCTTAGTTCTCGGCACGGCAACCTATCTGCGTCCTGACAATTCCGCAAGATGGTTCAACGTAAATTTTCATAATCATTATTCAAGCCGGGGCGACCAGGCAGGGTCAGAGGCGAAGGTCGGCGTGTAAACCGGCCGCTCATTGTACCCGGTCAGGTCAACCGACCAGAGACTGGGCCCCCCGTTTTCTCCCCGCGTTTCGCGGAAAAACATGATAACGCGGCCATTTGGTGACCAGGTAGGGCCCTCATTGTGGAACCCTTCCGTCAAGATCCGCTCGCCACTTCCATCCGGTTTCATCACGCCGATCACAAATCGGCCCTTAACCATCTTTGTAAAAGCAATCATGTCGCCGCGCGGGCTCCAGACCGGTGTTGCATATCGCCCGTCTCCATAGCTGATCCGGCGCGGATTGGCCCCATCGGCCTCCATCACATAAATCTGCTGAGACCCACCGCGGTCACTTTCAAAAGTGATATTCTGACCGTCCGGCGCATAAGATGGCGAAGTGTCAATCGCCGCCGTATTGGTCAGACGACGGGTCTGGCGCGACCGCAGGTCCATTTCATACAGATCCGAATTGCCACCGCGTTGCAGGCTCATGACAATTTTCTGACCATCGGGCGAAAAACGGGGTGCAAATGTCATGCCCGGAAAATCCCCGACCACTTCCTGCTGCCCGGTTTCAATATCAAGCAGGTAAACCCGTGGACGGTTCCCGTAATAGGATAGATAGGTAATTTCCTGGTTCGACGGGCTGAAGCGCGGTGTCAAGACAAGGTCCGCTCCATTGGTCAGCATGCGCGGGTTATGACCATCCTGATCCATAATCGCGAGCCGCTTCACCCGGCGGCCCTTTGGACCGCTTTCCGACACATGCACAATCCGCGTATCGAAATAACCTTTTTCACCACTCAGCCGTTCATAAATCGCGTCCGCGATAATGTGGGCAACACGGCGCCAGTTCTCAGGCGTTGTGTAAAACTGAAGCCCCGTAATCTGCTGCTCGGCGTAAATGTCCCAAAGGCGGAACTCAACCTTGAGCCGTCCATCCGCCTCGATCAATGTCTGCCCGGTCACAAGCGCCTGCGCGTTGATCACCCGCCAATCACCAAAGCGCGGCTGCACATTCACATCCTGAATGCGTTCAATGAAGGACGCAGGTGCCAGCGGACGAAAAAGACCGGAGCGCTCAAGATCGGCCGCAATTACCGCAGAGACATCAGAACCGATCTTCCGATCCTGCTCCCCCGACCCCAAAAAATCTGTGATCGCAAGCGGCAATGGATCGACATTGCCCTGCGTAATATCAATCTGCAGGGCCGCTTCAGCACGCGAGACATGCATCAGCGCGACAATGAGGACCGCGCATAGCGTGAGACCGGTACGCAAAAACATTTTTCATCCCCCATCGGCCAGCAATTGGCCCTGCTCTTCAAATTCATGGCAGCTTAGACGATTTCTAAAGCTGGTATATCTTCAATATCATGCCCCACATGGCGGTATTATGGCGGCAGAGCCGTCAGGCCTAGCCACCCAGCATTTCCCGTGGATCAAAATTCAGGTCGATTTCCTGCCAGGACGAATATTTGTCCGCTGGCATCCGGAAAGGTGCACAACGCCGGATCGCACGAAGCGCACTCTCCGCCGCTGCGCGATAGTAAGTGTCACCGGAAGAAATCCGGGACAGATCGCGCAAGACCGGCGGCTGCGCCAGCGACCCATCTGCCCTCAAATAGACTTTGATCTGCACAATCAGGCTCGCCGCATTGGCCGCGCCGGCAGGCGGACTCCAGCACCGGGCCATCTGTGCCTTGAAGGCATCAATCTCCGACATGGTCACCTCTGCAGACGAACCACTGGTCGCCGCCTGATTGCGACGCGGCTGAGCTTGCGGTTGCTCCGGCATCTTGTCGAGCAAAGCGGCAATCTGGGTCGGATCAAAAGCGGGCTTCGGCGCTTCGGTTCGTGCAGGTGGCGTTGGCCGCTGAGGCGGTTCTGGCCGCACTTCAGGTTTGGGCTCTGGTTTGGGCTCTGGTTCCGGGGCGGGCTCAGGCTCAGGTGCCGGCTCTGGTTTTGGTGCCGGTGCCACAGGTGTCGGCTCAGGCGCGGGAACAGGCGCCGGTTGCGGCTGCGGTGTAGGCTCTGGTGTGGGCTCTGGCTCCGGTTCGGGCTCAGGTGCTTCTTCGGCTTCAGGTTCAGGCTTGTCTTCAACCTTCGCCTGATTACGCAGATTTGTGTATTCCGCAATCGTCACAAGCTCGACAGGCAGGGCCTGGCTCGGCACCACTTCAAAAGGCTCGGCATCAGGCAGCACAACAAAAGTCAGGAGCAAAAGCCCCGCATGCAGCGCCGCCGAATAAAGGAGCCCTTTACGCATATTGCCTGCTAACGCCGTGGGGCGCTGGTTGGGGTTTCGGTTACAAGCCCCACACGGGAAAAGCCCGCGCTGGAGATCGTGCCCATGACCTGCATCACTGCACCATATTCAATGGTCTTGTCGGCCCGCACATAAATGCGTTCCTCATAGCCGTTCTCGCTGATCGCACGCAGACGGGCAACCAGCTCATCAACCTTCACCACTGTTTCCTGGAGATAGACGGTGCCGTCACCCTGAACGGTGATGGTGAGCGGCTCATCATCACCTTGCAAAGGTTCAGAGCGCGTTTGTGGCAGCTCGACCGGCACGCCCACTGTGAGCAAAGGTGCCGCCACCATAAAGACGATGAGCAAGACGAGCATCACGTCCACCATCGGCGTCACGTTGATCTCGCTCATGGGCTGCGGACGCCGCCGTCGGCCCCGTCCACTTGATCCGCCTGATCCTAATGAAGCGCCCATGGCTATTACCGATCATCCAGCTGGCGGGAGACAATAGCGGAGAACTCATCCGCAAAGCCCTCAAGGCGCGACCCGAACCGCCCCACTTCGCTGGAGAACTTGTTATAGGCAATCACCGCGGGAATAGCGGCGAGAAGCCCGAGCGCAGTTGCAAACAGCGCTTCGGCAATACCGGGCGCCACTACCGCCAAATTCGTATCTTTGGAGATCGCAATCGACGTGAAGGAATTCATGATCCCCCAGACGGTACCGAACAAACCAACAAATGGCGCAATCGAGCCAACCGTCGCGAGGAACAGAAGATTGCCCTCAAGCGCCATCATCTCGCGATTGATCGTGACCGACATCACTTTCTCAACCCGCGCCTGGACGCCCGCAAAATGTTTGGACCCGGCATCCGTCGACCGCTTCCACTCCCGCATGGCGGAAGAAAAAAGCAAGGCAATCGGATGGTTCGCGCGCTGGCCAAGGTCTTGATAAAGATCGTCGAGCGACCGTCCCGACCAAAAAGCGTTCTCAAAACTGTCTGCCTTGCGGCGCACGCTCGAAAGCCGCCACCACTTGTCAAACATGATCCCCCAGGACCAGATCGACGCCCCGATCAAACCGAGCATCACAGACTTGACGACCCAATCCGCCCGGAAAAACAGCGACCACATCGTAAATTCGACCTGATCCGTCACCAATTGTGCATCGGTGACAATCTGGGCAGCATCAGTGGGTTCCATAGAAACTCTCTCCGTCAGGCTGAAACGAGAAACTGCCGTTTGTCCCGGCGGCTCAACGCAAAAACAGGCGCACCGCTGACCTTGAAGCGGATACCCCCTCTTTGCGGCGAAAATAGCCCAGTGATTGTGTCAAAACTGCGGCATTTAGGCCATTTCCCGCGATGTCACAACGACTTAACGCGACTGTGACGGCCCCGACACATCAGAGGCATCTGACACATAGGCACTGATGGCATCAAGGATCGACGCGGGCATGCGCTTGGGTCGCCCCGCCCCGTCAATGCAGGCCGCCCGCACGAGGGCGCGCCAGATCGGTATCCCGTCCCGCAGGATTTCCTGCTCGATATCAAAACGCGCACCCCGGGCCGCCACATATCGGGTTTCAACCAGAAGCGCGTCGTCAATTTTCGCCGGTGCGAGAAACTCGATCTCCATCTTGTGAACCGCAAAGGCAAGCGGTGGATCACTTTCTTGCAGTTCGGAATGATGCACACCGGCAACGCGCAAGAAATCCGTCCGCCCCCGTTCGGCAAACTTCAGATAGTTTGCGTGATACACAATCCCGGTAAAGTCCGTGTCCTCGTAATAGACGCGAATGGGCAAGTGATGAACCTTGCCGACAATCCGGCCTGCAAGATCCGGCCAGCTTTCCTCACTCATGTATCACTCCCGTCAAACAATCCGCTCTGCCCGGGAGTACCAGTTGGTGTTGGCAGGCCCAGATGCAAAAACGCCGCAGGTGTCAACACCCGGCCACGCGGCGTGCGCTGAACTAACCCGTTCTGGATGAGATAGGGCTCAACAATCTCCTCGATCGCATCACGTGGTTCCGAAAGTGCTGCCGCAATCGTCTCAATCCCCACCGGCCCACCGGAAAACTTGTGTGCAATGGCAAAGAGATAACGATGGTCGAGCGCATCAAGCCCGAGCCTGTCCACCTCAAGGCGCGTCAGCGCCCGGTCTGCAAGCGCTGCGTCGATAACGCTAACGCCTTCAACAGAGGCAAAGTCCCGCACCCGGCGAAGCAGACGCCCCGCAATGCGCGGTGTCCCGCGCGCGCGGCGTGCAATCTCCCGTGCGCCATCATCACTGATCCCCATGCCGAGCACGCCCGCCCCCCGGCGCACGATAAAATCAAGCTCAACAACTTCATAGAAATTGAGCCGCACCGGAATGCCAAACCGATCCCGCAGCGGGGTCGTGAGCAACCCGGTGCGCGTCGTCGCGCCGATCAGCGTGAAGGGCGCTAGCTCAATCTTGACGGAGCGGGCGGCAGGCCCCTCCCCAATAATGAGATCAAGCTCGAAATCTTCCATCGCCGGGTAGAGAATTTCTTCGACCGCCGGATTGAGCCGGTGAATTTCGTCGATGAAAAGCACGTCCCGCTCTTCCAGATTGGTGAGCAGCGCAGCAAGGTCGCCCGCCTTCGCAATCACCGGGCCGGAGGTGGAGCGAAAATTGACACCCAGCTCACGCGCTACAATTTGCGCGAGCGTCGTTTTGCCAAGTCCGGGTGGTCCGGCAAAAAGCACATGGTCCAGCGCTTCCTTGCGCTTGGCCGCCGCTTCGATAAACACGGACAAGTTCTCACGTGCCTGCCGTTGCCCCGTAAACTCCGAAAGTCGTTGCGGTCGCAATTGCGTTTCGCTTTGATCATCGTCCAGCGGTTCAGCACCGACCAACCGTTCGCTCATCGGGCCAACTCCTTCAGGCCCACACGAATGAGCGTTTCAGCGCTGGCGTCTTCATCAAGCGACTTTCGCGCCGCTGCAATCGCCGTTGCCGCCTGCGCCTGCGCATAGCCAAGATTGACGAGAGCCGAGATTGCATCCCGCACCGCACTCCCCGCACCCGGCACACCGCCTGCAGGCTCGACACCACCCAGCACAGCGGCGAGATTATCCGGCACTGGAGCTTTGCCCTGCAATTCACTGACAATACGCGCGGCAAGCTTCGGTCCAACGCCGGGTGCCTTTGTGACGGACTTCTTGTCTTCAAGGGCAATCGCGTCTGCAAGGCCGGATGGCCCGAGCGCGCCCAAAAGGGCAAGCGCATGACGCGCACCTACGCCCTGAACAGATTGCAAAAGCCGAAACCAATCCCGCTCATCCCCGCTCACAAAGCCGAACAGGCGCAACTGGTCTTCCCGCACATAGGTATCAATCAGGAGAGCAAGCGGCGCACCCTTGGCAGGCACTTTGCGCAACGTAAAGGCCGAGCACGAAACGAGGTAGCCAACACCACCGACGTCGAGAATAAGCCAATCCTCGCCGATCTCATCCACCAGGCCTGTAAGTTTACCGATCATGCGCGCCTGCCTTCTGCCCCGCGTTCCGCCCCATTTGCCGCCCTGCGGAGAGCGACGCTTCGACCTTGGCCAAAAACGACGCCGCCGTCCGATTATGTGCATGGCAGATCGCAACCGCTAAAGCATCAGCGGCATGTTCGCTTGCAGCCCGGCATTGCGGCAGCAGCATTTCCACCATCATCTTGATCTGACCCTTGTCCGCATGGCCCGCGCCCACAACGGTTTTTTTGATTTTGTTGGGCGCATATTCCGCCACATCAAGCCCCGCCCGCGCCGGAACCAAAAGCGCAATCGCCCGCGCCTGCCCAAGCTTGAGGGCCGCTGCCGCATCCTTTGCAACGAAAGCCGTCTCGACGGCGGCCGATCGGGGTTGATATTCGTCCATCACCGCTTGAACGCCCCGCTCAAGCACAACAAGCCGTTGTGCCAGGTTGAGCTTGGGGTCTGACTTTATGGTGCCATTGGCGACGTGGGTAAGCCGATTGCCGGTTACGTCAATCACGCCCCAGCCGGTGGCTCCAAGGCCCGGATCCAGTCCCAGCAACCTGACGGTTTCGCCCGTACCCCGCGCCAAACGGATCCTCCCTTATGAAATTCAGGTGGCCCGATCAGACAGAAAGCGCTTCCATCGCCGAATCAGACATTTCGAAGTTCGCATAAACCTGCTGCACATCGTCATTATCGTCCAGCACATCAAGCAATTTCAGCAATGTTTCGGCCTGATCACCCTCGACCGGAATCGTATTGCCCGGTTTCCAGATAATATTGGCAGAATTGGCAGCGCCAAACTTTTCTTCCAACACGCCCGCCACTTCATGCAAGCTTTCCGCATTGCAAATCAGCACGTGAAACTCTTCATCCGTTTCACAATCATCAGCCCCTGCTTCGATGGCCGCTTCCAGCATCGCCTCGGCATCGCCGACGCTTGCGTCATATTCAATGGACCCAACCCGCTCGAACATGAAGGAAACCGCACCGATTTCCCCGAGATTGCCCCCATTCTTGGCAAATGTACTGCGCACTTCGGAGGCGGTACGATTGCGATTGTCGGTCAGCGCTTCCACAATCACACCAATGCCGCCCGGTCCAAATCCCTCATAGCGAACTTCTTCGTAATTCTCGCCGCCCGCTTCCGTCGATTTTTTGATCGCACGCTCAATATTTTCTTTTGGCATGGACTGCGCTCGTGCCGCATTCACCGCCATACGAAGCCGCGGATTAAACGCGGGGTCAGGCATGCCCATCTTGGCGGCAACCGTAATTTCCTTGCCAAGCTTTGAGAACAGCTTCGCGCGCTTCTTATCCTGCGCACCCTTGCGATGCATGATGTTTTTAAACTTGGAATGTCCAGCCATCTGCCTGTCTCAGCTCTCAACTTATGGGGGCAAAACGCCACCCCGCGCTTACGAATTGGCGCTCTTTATAGGCAGCTGGACAAGCAAAATCCAGAGCCCCCCATCATCAAACATTTTCAGCCCCCTCCGGTCAAAAAGCTGACCCCATAGTAAAACATTAAGTACTTGTTAACCTACCTATGGTTTAGTTAAATAACAAACAACAACTTATACGTGTCTTTCAACATAGACAAAATGCCCCGCCTGGCCGGGAAAATGGCCAAAGCGAACCACCAAGACCACCGCCAACACCAGGGGAACAACCATGTTCAATCTTCGCAAAAACACCGCCGAGATCCGGCCCGCAGAACCAGCCAACGCTGCCTCAGCCGGATTGATGGATTATGAGACCCTGACAACCATGCTCGACAACATGCCAATCAACGTGATGATGGCAGACCCGAAAGAGCTGAAAATCTTCTACATCAACAAGACAAGCGTCGCGACACTGAAAACTGTCCAGGGCCTGCTGCCCGAGAGCGTAGATCCGGAAAACATGATGGGCGTCTGTATCGACGTCTTTCACAAACAGCCACTGCATCAGCGCCGCCTGCTCGCCGACCCGGCAAACTTGCCGCACAACGCGAAGATCAAGCTCGGCCCTGAAACCCTGGATCTCCGAGTATCGGCGGTCTACAGCAATGCAGGCGATTATATCGGCGCCATGGTGACGTGGAGCGTGGTCACCCAACTGCAAAACGCCATCATTAACTTTGAGACCAATGTGAAGGGCGCCGTCGGGCGTGTCGCAACGGCCTCAGAAGAAATGAAAGCTATGGCCAGCACACTGGCCGCAACAGCCGAGGAGAGCACACGACAGGCAACCACAGTTGCCGGTGCCGCGGAAGAAACAACGGCAAATGTGCAAACCGTCGCAAGCGCCGCTGAGGAAATGTCCAACTCCATCACGGAAATTACCCGGCAGGTGGCAGACTCCTCCGCCATCGCACAAGAAGCCGTGGCAGAGGCCGAACGCACCAACAGCACCGTGCAGGGCCTGGCCCAAGCGTCTGAAAAAATCGGCGAAGTCGTCAATCTCATTCAAGACATTGCAAGCCAGACAAATCTCCTGGCATTGAATGCCACAATCGAAGCGGCGCGGGCCGGAGAAGCAGGCAAAGGCTTTGCAGTCGTGGCGGCAGAAGTAAAGGAGCTCTCCGGCCAAACCGCAAAAGCCACCGAAGAAATCGCAACGCAGATTAGTACGATCCAGCTGGCAACCAATGGAGCGGTAGGCGCCATCGGGTCCATCTCAACAACGATACAGAAAATCAACGAAATCACAGCAGCCATCGCCGCTTCAGTGGAGCAGCAAAGCGCCGCCACAGCAGAGATCAGTCGCAACGTACAGGAAGCCGCAGCCGGCACACAGGAAGTTTCACAAAACATCTCCACAGTCACCAAAGCAGCGGCGGAAACAGGAGAATCCGCGAAACAGGTCCTCGCCAATTCCAACACATTGTCAGAAGAAGCCGCAACCATGGGTCGTGAAGCTGACGCATTCCTGGAGGAAGTGAAAAAACTCTGACGTTGAGGAAGTGAAAAAGCTCTGATCCCCATCCCGCCACCCAAAGGGATCAGAGTTTCTGTACCGCCTTATCCCCGGCGGTACCGATGTGCCCCGCTCCGATACACCACCATGTATTCGGAGCGGGGTTATTTATTTTCCAAAGCCACGTCATTCAAAGATAGAGCTATTGAATAAAGAAATGGGATGAGGACGAGAGCGCTAACCCACCAGCTTTGCCAAAGTCCATGGGATACAGAACCGATAACGATAAAGTTTGAAAGTCCCGCCAGCAAAAACCGGCGAGAAGATATCGATTGTCGGCCCAGCGAGCGCACAAGCGCGACCCATCCAACAATAGCCGCCATTGCACCGAACGCACCCAGTTCAAACCAAATTTGCAGCAGACCATTGTGAGGATGGTGCATGGCATTTCCGGAAAAATAGGCAAATGTGACCTGATCGATCGGGATGAAGCGCCCGGCCTCCAGGCCATAACCGAACCATGGTGCTTCCCATACCAACCCGGCAACATATGCCCACAGATCGAGCCGCGACAGCACAGTAATCCGCATCGACATATCCATATGCGAAGCCACCTCTGTTTCCAGCAGGAAATAGGTCGCAATCGAAATAAGGAGCGGCATGAATGCGATCAAACATACGCCGCCCCACATGACCAAGTTCAGCC
>JAVKCY010000040.1:0-8548 GCA_040223265.1 Parvibaculum sp.
TATGCTTGCAACCGTCATGAATGCCATTGCCATGCAAAACGCGCTGGAACAGATAGGCGTGCCCACACGCGTTCAATCGGCCATCCCTATGATGAGTGTATGTGAGCCTTACATCCGTCGTCGGGCAGAGCGTCACATGGAAAAAGGCCGGGTTGTTATTTTTGCTGCCGGGACCGGCAATCCCTTCTTCACGACAGACACCGCCGCCGCCCTTCGTGCATCGGAAATGGCGTGCGATGCGCTGATGAAGGGAACCCAGGTGGACGGCGTCTACACAGCCGATCCGAAACTGGATGCCAATGCCACAAGATATGACCGGCTATCCTACACAGACGTTTTGGCCCGCGACCTCAAAGTGATGGACGCGTCAGCCGTATCACTCGCCCGCGAAAACAACATTCCCATCCTGGTCTTTTCAATCCACACTCCAGGCGGATTTGAAAGCGTGCTGAAGGGCGAGGGGCGTTTTACAATTGTGGATGATGGCGCCTGATCAAAGGGTGGCCTGATCGCCCGAGGGCCGGTGTCACACCAAGCCAAATGAATGAAAAGGCCGCAATCGGCCAAAGCTAACCAGAACGAACCAGAGCTAAAAGGACCAAGTACATGGCAACGCAAGAACTCGATTTCAAAGATCTTGAGCGCAGAATGTCAGGCGCGGTTGCGGCGCTGAAAGCTGAATTTGGCGGCCTGCGGACCGGACGCGCATCGGCTGGGTTGCTGGAACCTATTCAGGTTGTCGCCTATGGGGCGCTGACGCCGCTTGACCAGATCGGCACCATCAGTGTGCCGGAAAGCCGGATGATCACCGTGCAGGTGTGGGACAAGAGCCTCGTCAGCGCGACTGAGAAGGCTATTCGCATGTCCGGCCTGGGGCTTAATCCATCGACCGACGGGCAGCTACTTCGCATCCCGATCCCGGAATTGAACGAAGAACGCCGTCAGGAATTGACCAAAATTGCCGCAAAATATGCTGAAGAAGGCCGTATTGCTGTGCGTAATGTACGTCGGGACGGCATGGACGAACTGAAGCAGCTGGAGAAAGATGGCTCCATGAGCAAGGATGAACACAAGGCTTCATCTGATAAGGTTCAGACAGCAACTGACAAGTTCATTGCCGAAATTGACAAGGCACTCGAAGCCAAACAGGCCGAGATTATGCAGGTCTAAGGTCATTATTGCCGAAGGGGATCGGAGCTTTTCCGTGATGCAGTCGCAAGAAAAAACGTCACCAAAGGGCGCGACCCCGCGCCATGTTGCGATCATTATGGATGGCAATCGCCGCTGGGCGGCCAAAAGACATTTGCCAAAGAAGCTTGGTCACAAGGCCGGTGTGGATGCGGTGCGCGATGTTGTCCGTGCGGCCGGGGAGCTGGGCGTTCGCTATCTCACGCTTTACGGCTTTTCCTCAGAGAACTGGAACCGCGGACCGGAGGAAGTGTCAGATCTCATGGGTCTGCTCCGACTCTTCATCCGCCGGGACTTGGCAGAGCTTCATCAGAACGGCGTCAAAGTGCTGGTGATTGGTGAACGCACCCATCTGGAAGCAGACATTGTTTCACTGATCGAAGAGGCCGAAAGCCTGACAGCAGACAATAAGAACCTTGTGCTGACCATTGCCTTTAATTATGGCGGACATTTGGAAATTGCCGCCGCCGTTCGCCGGATTGCTGAAAAAGTAAAATCTGGAGAGATCGAACCCTCCTCCATTGACCCCGCCGTCATCGAGAGCCACCTCGATACGGCTGGCACACCACATCCTGATCTTGTGATACGCACCAGCGGGGAGCGGCGCCTTTCCAACTTTCTTTTATGGCAAAGTGCTTACGCGGAATTTGTCTTCACCGACGTTCTGTGGCCTGACTTTGACAAGGCAACCCTTGCAGCAGCTATTGGCGAGTTTCAAGAGCGTGACCGCCGGTTTGGTGAGGGCTGAGATATGGCAGCGGATGCCGGGGTGCAGCCAGAGAAGCAGGCAGGCAATTCGTCTCTGAGATTGCGCGTGATCTCAGCTGCAGTTTTGTCGCCGATCGTACTCGGTCTCGTTTGGTGGGGCGGCTTACCCTTCCTCGCCTTGCTGGCAATTGTCGGGCCGATCATGGTGTCGGAATGGGCGTCGCTCATCGCGCCGGATGGTGAGGCAAGGGCAGAGGTCTGGGGCCTCTCGCTTGCCATCCTCATTATGCTTGTGGGCCTTGCTTTTGAGGATCTGGGTGCGGGCACTGTTCTGGCGTTGGCAATTGTTGTGTTGACTGCGGCAATTGCGCTTTGGCGGAACAAGTCGCCAGTGCGCGTGCTCTGGGGTGCAGCCTATGTTGGGCTTGCCGTCCTCGCCTTCGCGTGGCTGCGCACTGACCCGGTCTATGGTTTAATTGCGCTCATCTGGTTGCTTGGTATTGTTTGGGCGACAGACATTTGCGCTTATTTTGCGGGCCGTTCAATTGGTGGACCAAAATTGGCACCGCGACTTTCGCCGAACAAAACCTGGGCGGGGCTCATTGGCGGCGTTGTTGGTGCCGTCCTCGTGGGCGTGCTGACCGGTTTCTGGCTTGAAACGAATAGTGTGCTGTTGGGCCTGATAAGTGGAGGTCTCGCTGTTTTGTCGCAAGCCGGTGATGTAACAGAATCGTCTTTGAAGCGACGCGCAGGCGTAAAGGATAGTGGCGCATTGATCCCTGGGCACGGTGGCATTCTGGACCGTGTTGATGGGCTGATGTTTGCAGCTGTTGGTGCAGCCTTGATTGCATTTGTGCGCGGGGGCGGTGCTGAAGGAATTTTGTTGTGGCCGTGAAACCATTGCCGACCAATCGGGTAGAGCCTGTAGCACGTCCACGCCGCGTGACTGTGTTGGGATCCACCGGCTCAGTCGGGTGCAATACGCTTGATCTCATCCGTCGCTCGCCTGGCGCCTATGAGATTGTCGCGCTCACCGCGCAAACCAATGTGGCCGAACTTGCAAAACAGGCGAAAGAGTTCAACGCGAAGGTTGCAGTCATTGGTGATGAAACCAAACGGGCCGAACTTGCGTCAGCTCTCGCCGGCACAGGTATCGAAGTTGCAGCTGGGCGAACGGCCTTGCTGGACGCGGCCACAATGCCCGCTGATTGGGTTATGGCCGCCATTGTCGGCACGGCAGGTCTTGCCCCAACGTTGAACGCGGTGCGCCAGGGTGCACATGTGGCACTTGCCAACAAGGAATGCCTTGTCTCGGCGGGTCATGTTTTCATGGGAGAGGTTGAGGCGGCAGGCGCAACCCTGTTGCCCGTTGACTCAGAGCACAATGCAATTTTTCAGGTGCTTGAAAAAGACCGGCTTGATTGTGTCGACAAAATTATTCTCACAGCGTCTGGTGGGCCCTTTCTCACAAAGTCGATGGACGAGATGCGGCGCGCAACGCCTGCTGAAGCGGTTGCTCATCCCCAATGGTCAATGGGTGCAAAAATCTCCGTTGATTCCGCGACCCTCATGAACAAGGGGCTCGAAGTGATCGAGGCTTTCTACCTGTTCCCGGTCGGCCATGAGAAGCTGGACGTCGTCATCCATCCGCAATCGATCATTCATTCCATGGTCGCCTACAAAGACGGTTCGGTGCTTGCGCAGCTCGGTTCGCCAGACATGCGGACCCCTATTGGTTACGCTCTCGCCTGGCCGGAGCGGATGGAAACACCATCGGAAAAGCTGGATCTTGCCAAAATCGGGCAGTTAACCTTTGAAAAACCGGATATTGAGCGTTTTCCGGCTCTGGGTCTGGCGCGCGAAGCCCTGAAACTCGGCGGGATTGCGCCTGCCGTCATCAATGCGGCGAATGAAATCGCTGTGTCAGAGTTTTTGGCTGGAAAGCTCGGGTTTTTGGAGATTTCGGCCTGTGTCGCGGACGTTTTGGACTGCCAGATGGCTGAAGGAACGACATCTGCGCCTCAAAACCTTGAGGAAGTGCTCGAACTTGACAAAATTGCGCGCAAAAAAGCTGGGGAATGGGTGCAAAATCGTTAGATCTGAATTAGGCTAGCGCTCGCTGTCACGTACCGAGGAATCGGTGTGCGTGTCAGTTTGGGGGGACTGCCCGTTTGGGAGCCCGAGTATAAGACGCAAAAGGGCGGAAAGCTCTCGAGTAAAGGGCGACTGATAGCGCAATGGAATTTGTTTCACAGATCAGCGGATGGGGCGGGTCGTTTGTCGGCTACGTGATCCCATTCCTTTTTGTTCTGACCATCGTTGTCTTCTTTCACGAGCTCGGCCATTTTGCCGTGGCGCGTTGGGCGGGCGTTACGGTTGAGACATTTTCTATCGGGTTTGGTCGCGAAATATTCGGCTGGGTTGATGCCAAAGGCACGCGCTGGAAGGTGAGCTGGATACCACTTGGCGGTTATGTGAAGTTCCTCGGCGACGACAACGCAGCCAGCATGCCGTCTCGCCGCGATGGAACCTCTGAAAAAGATCTCGCACCGGGCAATTTCCACAACAAGACAGTTTGGCAGCGCATGGCCGTCGTTGTCGCGGGCCCTGTTGCCAATTTCATTCTCGCGATCATTATCTTTGCATCCCTGTTTGTTGTATTCGGCGAGACGATTGCCGAACCCGTGGTGGATGAAGTTCGGGCCGAGAGCGCCGCAGAGCGTGCAGGTTTTCTGGTTGGCGACCGTGTCCTGGAAATTGATGGTACGAGCATCAACAGTTTTGGTGATATGCAGCGCCTCGTCATGGGATCTGCCGGACGGACGCTTGACATTGTTGTGGAGCGCAACGGCGTTGTTCACACGCTTATAGCCACGCCGGTCGTTCAGGAAATTACAGACCGCTTCGGCAATGTGCATCAGATAGGTCTGCTGGGCATCGGCCGGAACGCGGACAGCAGTGCCGTACGTCATGTGCGCTACGATCCGCTGACCGCCATCGGCATGGGCGTTGGGGAGACCTGGTTTATTGTCTCTCAGACTTTTTCCTATCTTGGCAGCATGATTGCAGGTCAGGCTGACACGACGCAGCTAGGTGGTCCGTTGCGCATCGCGCAGGTCTCCGGGCAGGTCGCGACCATCGGATTCTCTGCATTAATTCACTTGGCCGCGGTCCTTTCGGTGAGCATTGGTTTGATCAATTTGTTTCCGGTGCCCATGCTCGACGGCGGACATCTGATGTTTTATGGCTACGAAGCTGCACGCGGCAAACCGCTTGGCGAAGAAGTCCAGGAATATGGATTTCGTATCGGGTTGGCGCTGGTGATGATGTTAATGATATTTGCTACCTGGAATGACCTTGTGCACCTGCGAGTGTTCGAGTTTTTCTCCAATATTCTTAGTTGATGCAGACACAGAAGTATGAGGCGTAGATCACATATGGTTATCAAGCAGCGTGGCAACATGACGAATGCATTGACGGCAACAAGTATGGCTGTGCTTGTCAGCGTTGGGCTGGGGCTTTCGGGGCAAGCTCAGGCAGAAACTGACTATTCGAGAATTCAGTTGGCGGCCAACGACACAATTGTGAGGATCGATGTCGAGGGCAACCAGCGCATCGAGGCCGAAACAGTCCGTTCCTACATGTCATTCAAAGCGGGCGAGACATATGACGAAAAAAAGGTCGATGAATCGCTGAAAACGCTCTTTCAAACAGGTTTGTTTGCCGACGTTACCATCCGGCGGGACGGTGTACGTTTGGTTGTTGCAATTGCAGAAAATCCGGTGATCAACCGCGTTGCATTTGAAGGCAACAATGCAGTCAATACGGAGGCTCTCGATACAGAAGTTGAGCTGAAGCCACGCACAATTTACACCCGCGCTAAAGTTCAAGCAGATGTGCAGCGCATTGTGGATGTGATGCGCCGCTCGGGCCGTTTTTCCGCCACTGTAGAACCGAAAGTTATTCAACTTCCACAGAACCGCGTTGATCTGATATTTGAAATTGATGAAGGTCCGGTCACGCAGATCGGCGGTATCAACTTTGTTGGCAACAATGCTTTCTCTGATGGTCGCTTGCGCGAGGTCATTTCCACCGCGGAATCCGCTTGGTGGAAGTTTTTGTCTAGTGCGGACAATTATGACCCAGATCGTCTTTCTTACGACCGCGAATTGTTGCGTCGCTTTTATCTCTCAAATGGTTATGCGGATTTCCGTGTTGCCTCGGCGGTTGCCGATTTAAGTCGCGATGGCGAAGAGTTTTATATCACCTTCACTGTTGAAGAAGGTGAAGCTTACACGTTTGGTCCATCAGAAGTGACGACTGAGCTTGATAAGCTGGACCTAGAGAAACTCAACTCGCTTGTTCTCACCGCAGAGGGGGAAGAGTACGACGCGGGCCTTATCGACAAGACCGTCGATGCGCTGACCTTCGAGGCGGGAACAAATGGCTATGCTTTTTCGGAAGTTCGGCCGCGTGTAAGCCGGGATAAAGAGGCGCGGACGGCCGCTATTACCTACCGTATCACGGAAGGACCTCGTGCTTATGTCGAGCGCATTAATGTCGTCGGTAACGTTCGCACATTGGACCGTGTCATCCGGCGCGAAATGCGGATGTCTGAGGGAGATGCGTTTAACCGCGTCCTGCTTGACCGGTCAGAAAAGAGCATCAGGGCATTGGGCTTCTTTTCCGCAGTTGAAGTGAGCGAAGAGCCGGGAACAGCACCAGACCAGACAGTAATCAATGTCGCCGTGGAAGAGCAATCTACTGGCGAACTGTCATTGGGCTTTGGTTTCTCTTCAACGGATAGCGCCCTGGCTGATGTCTCATTGACTGAACGCAATTTTATGGGCAAAGGGCAATTGCTTCGTTTGCGCTTAGCGTTGTCGGGCACAAGCCAGCAGATTGATATGCGCTTTACTGAACCCTATTTCCTTGGGCGCAATTTGGTCGCGGGTGTTGACCTTTTTGGTGTTGAAAACGATTTCCAGGATGAATCTGGTTTTGACGAGAGGGTATCCGGGTTTGGCTTCCGTTTCGGGTTCCCGCTTTCGGAGAATGGCCGCATTCTGACAAGGTACGCATTGCGACGTGAGCAGATTCTCAATATCCGCACAACAGCTTCGACTTTCATTTCTCAACGTGACGAAATTCGCTCGTCGGTCGGTTACACTTACTACCTTGATCGTCGGAATGATCCGGTTGAACCGACCGGTGGTTGGGACTTGGAAGTTGATCAGGAGTTTGCCGGTCTTGGTGGTTCGGTTCGATATGTGGCCAATCAGGTAACGGCACGTACCTATTACGAAATTTCCGACGAGTTCCTTTCGAGCTTTAAGGTGCAAGGAGCACTCATTGAGGGTATTGGCCAGGACGTGAATATTTCTGACCGATATTTTGTGGGTGGTTCCGACTTCCGTGGTTTCGAACGCTCAGGTGTGGGCCCCCGCGATCTCGTCTCTGGAAGTTCACTTGGTGCGCAGGCTTATGCGATTGGGAGTGCGGAGGTCACATTCCCCAACTTCCTTCCAGAAGCGCTGGATATTACGACGAGTGTTTTCACGGATGTAGGTGTTGTTGGCACCGCGGACCAAGCTGATGTGTTTTCTGGAACACTTCAGATTGTGAATGTTGAAGAGGAATTGGCACCACGCGTAACGGCTGGGATCAGTATTTACTGGCAATCGCCCTTCGGTCCTGTTCGTGTCGACTTGAGCCAGGCAATCAAGAAAGAAAGCTACGACAAGACAGAGGCCTTCCGGTTCTCTGCGGGTACACGTTTCTAGAGTATTGGAAAAAATGATGGGTTTTCTGGGTTTTACAAAGAGACTGTTGTCAGGCGCATGTTTGTCCATTGCGTTGTTGGCCGGTCAAGGGGCAATCACAACGGTACATGCCGAAAAGGCGCCGACAATTGTGCTGATCGTTGACCCGAGCATGCTTTTCAATGGATCTCTCGCGGGACAGGATGCTGCGCGTCAAATCCGTGAACAGACCGAGGCGCTGCAGACCGAAGACATGAAGATCCGCGATGGTCTTCAAGAGCAAGTGACTGCGTTGCATGGCGAAAAGGACTCTCTTTCGGAGGAGGAGTGGGAGACCAAGGCTTCAATATTGCAGCAGCAGCTGCAGGTTCACATTCAAACGATAGGCATACGTCAGCAGGCATTACAGTTAGGTGAGGCGCAAGCAAGAGCTGAGATGGCGGCAGTGATTAAGCCGATATTCTCTGAACTGCTTGTGAAACACGGTGCAGGCCTTTTGATTAATCAATCGGCGGTCATCGCTGGCGGTATTGACCTTAACATTACGTCCGAGGCTTTGGCCCTGCTGAATGAGAGACTGCCGAAGATCACTGTAACGCCGGTTGATCCTGCGTCCTTGTCCGGGGCAGAGTAAGTCTCTGCCTAATTGCAGGCTGGAATGTTGAATGGCTGATCCCCGTTTCTTTAGGCGCGCTGGACCTTTTTCTCTTGCGGAACTCGCGCCGAAGATTGATGCCGAGCTGGCAGACGCCAATCAGGGCGATCTGATGGTGCAAGATGTTGCTCCGTTGGACCGTGCCGGCGCAGGCGAGGTCAGTTTTCTCGATAATCCGAAATACATCGCTGCCTTTACGGGAACGGCTGCTGCCGCGTGCATCATCCATCCGCGC
>JAVKCY010000063.1:0-12842 GCA_040223265.1 Parvibaculum sp.
ACAGAACCGGATGTCGCGGGCTCCGATCCCACGCTCATCGGCACACAGGCAAAACTGGAAGGCGACACCTGGGTCATTAACGGCCACAAATGGTTTATCTCAGGTGCGCACCGGGCGGACTTTGCCATCCTCATCGCCCGCACGGAGGATGAGCCGAATATTCCACAAGCTGCCAACACCGCCTTCATCATAGACCTGCCCTCCGAGGGCTGGCGCGAAGTGCGCGAGATCCACACCATGCACGGCTCCTCGGGCCACTCCGAAATCCTGATCGAAAACCTGCGCGTGCCAGACACAAGGCGGCTTGGCGGGCGCGGCGATGGTCATCGCCTGGGTCAGTCACGACTTGGGCCCGCAAGGCTTGCGCACTGCATGCGCTGGATCGGCCAGGCGGAGACCGCCCTTGAAATGATGGTGGACCGCTCAACCAAACGTTTTTCTCACGGCTCTTTCCTATCGGAGAAGCAGAGCATTCAATGGATGATTGCTGACAGCACAATGGAACTCTATCAATCAAAGCTGATGGTCCTCCACGCTGCGTACAAAATCGACAATGGGGAGGATTTCCGTTCCGAAGTCTCCATGGCCAAACATTTCGTGGCAAACGCGCTGAACCGGATCATCGACCGCGCCATTCAGGTTCATGGCGCACTGGGCTATTCCCACGACACGCCACTCGCCCATATGGCGCAACAGGCACGATGGGCACGCTTTGCAGACGGCGCTGATCAGATCCATCAGATGCGAATTGCCGAACGGACCATTAAAAGCTTCACCGAAACCGGTTCACTGCACACGGCACTCGGCGGCTTGCCCGTCTAATCCTCCCTGCCGAGTGAAAGCCGCCCAACGATTGTCGTTCGACGGCGATTTTCCGGGCAAAATGAGTTTGGTTAACGACAGGGCGGGAAAAGATTGCCCGCCTTGTCGAAAAATATCCCCGCTTGCGAGAAACAAACTAGCCTTTGCGACTGGATTACACGCATCAAACGTACAATATGTAAGAACACAGGCGATGCACGTCAGTACAAAGGCAAGAGTGAAAATGAACCGGAATATGGCCCGGAATATGGCAGTGACTGCCAGCCTTTGCCTTGTCCTGCAGGCCTGCGCCGTTGGGCCGGATTATGAGCGCGCCCCGAGCCTTGGCGCCCTGCTTGGCCTTGAAGACACCACCAGCGGGACGGATTTCCAGAACACGCCCCCAGTTGCAAACGAAGCGGTTCAAAGCATGTCGCACTGGTGGGAGCGTCTGGGCGATCCCGACCTTGCCCCCTTGGTTGAAGAAATGCTCGCCAACAACAAGGATCTCGATGCCTCTGCCGCGCGCATCCGTCAGGCCGAAGCCCAACTGGATGCAAGTGGCGGCACAAGATGGCCAAACCTCACCCTTTCCCCAGGGGCAAGCCGTAGTTTTACCAGCACGCCCAATGGCGACCGGAAGTATACCAACAGCTTTTCCGTCGGCACCACACTCTCCTGGCAGACAGATCTTTTCGGCAGGCTTGCGCGCGCCGAACGCGCGGACGCCGCCAGTCTTGAAGCAGCGACCGCAGACTGGCAGGGCTTGATCCATAGCCAGATCGCCACGCTTGTGCGCACACGGGTCGCACTCGCAACCCTTGAACAACGACTTGCCGCCACACGCGCTATCGCCGAGAGCCGAGAGGCAACCCTTGCTGCCGTTGAACGCCGCTACCGCGCGGGCCTTGAAACCACCAACGCCGTCGACGTTCACTCAGCGCGCGAGAATTATACTTCCGCCCTTGCCGACATCCTTGCGCTTGAAGATGATCTCGGCACAACGGCAACGGCGCTCGACCTGCTGCTGGGTCGCCTGCCGGGCTCCACATCCTATGAACCAAGCAAACTGGTCCATGTCCCTCCACCACGCGATGTACCCCTTGGTGTGCCTGCTGCCTTGCTGGACCGACGGCCAGACCTGCGCGCCGCAGAGTTTCGCCTGATCGCGGCCAACGAGAATGTCGGCGTTGCGATCGCAGACCTTTATCCAAACCTGACACTCACGGGCACGTTGAACACCACCGCCTCCGTCGCAAGCAATATTTTCTCCGCGCCAACGCTCGCAGGCTCGCTGGCGGCAAGCATTGCCCAAACAGTTTTTGATGGGGGCACAAAAAGCGCCAATGTTCGCGCCCGCAAGGCGGTCACAGACGAACGCGCAGCGATATATGCCGACACTGTGTTGACCGCTATCAAGGAAGTGGAAGACGCACTCATCACGGAAAGAAAATCAGGCGACCGTCTGGAGCAATTGGAACGGACCGTTGATCAGGTGCGAAAAGCAGAAGCCAGTGCCCGTGACCGCTACACGCGCGGGATCGGGACATATGAAAGACTGCTTGAAACCCAACGCCGCCTGCAGGTAGTGGAGCAAACTTTGCTCATCGAACAACAGAATAAATGGAATGCGCGGGTGAACCTTCTCCTTGCGCTCGGCGGTGACTGGATCACGCAGGAAGACAATTCCCGGCCCGAAGGGACTAACCTATGACCCGGCCCGAAGGGACTAACTTATGAGACGTGTAATCGACGCCCTGACGACAAATGAGCCTTACGAAAACGGGGATGGGTCCCCGCGCGACAAGGCAACAGGCCGCCTGCAACTTGCGCTCGTTGTTGCATTCATCCTGTTTGCCCTGATCCTTTCAAGCCTACTCTCCTCAACCAGCCGTAAGCCAACGATTGCAGCGGACGAAGAATTTTCACCCCTCGTCACCGCGCTCAAACTAAGTCCAGCATCACGGCAAATCGAAATCACAGGTAGTGGCGCGGTGAAGGCGCGGGTAACAGTCGGCATTGTCCCGCAGGTGCAAGGTCGGATTGTGTCTTTGAGCGAGACCATGCAACCGGGCGGGCGCTTTGCCGCTGATGAGGAACTTTTCCGCATCGAACCGGCAGACTATGAGCTTGAAGTGGAGCGCCTGAAAAGTGAAGTTGCCAGCGCCCGCACGGCCCTGCAACTGGAAGAGGCTGAAGGCATCGCCGCCACCCGCGAGTGGGAGGCCATCAACCCCGATGAGCCTGCCCCTGATCTGGTGGCGCGCAAACCACAAACCCGCGATCGAAAAGCAGCACTCGCCGCAGCTGAAGCCCGTTGGGCAACCGCCAAGCTTAATCTGGAACGAACGCGATTTTCTCTTCCCTTCGCAGGCCGTATTGTCACCAGCAATATTGAGCGCGGACAGTTTGTCGCCGCCGGACAATCATTCGGAACAGCCTACCCGCTCGACGCGCTGGAAGTGTCGGTCCCGCTCGCAGATGTTGATCTGAAATGGCTCCAACCATTGAACAATGTAACAGCCACCATCTCCACTTCGTATCTGGGTCGCGACGTGACAATTGAGGCCGCCGCCATCCGCGTCGGTGCAGAGCTTGATCCGCGCACGCGCTTCGCCAACGTAATCGTCACGCTGCCCGTTTTGGCGACAGACGATGCGACAACACTCGTGCCGGGCGTCTTTGTGGCCATCAACTTCAAAGGGCCGACCCTCGAAAATGTCTATGTCCTGCCCACCGCTGCGATCCAGGAGAACGGAAAAGTCTGGTTGATCGAAGAAGGGCGCTTGAAAGAGGCAAGCCCCACCATCGTGCAGTCTGGACCGAGGGAAACGCTGGTACGGGGTTTGAGCGAACAGACGGAACTTATGACAAGTCATCTGGCCGGTGCGCTACCTGGCATGTCTGTCCGCACGCAGCAGGTGACCGCGCCAGTTGAGGCGAAATAGTCATGGCTGATCAATATCCCGACGAATTTGAACAGCCCATCGAACCAGAGCGACGCGGCATTATTGCCTGGTTTGTCAACAACAGCGTGGCGGCAAACCTGCTCATGCTCTTTTTCCTCGGGTCTGGCCTCTTTGCTGTTTCCTCCATGCGCGCGGAAGTCTTCCCACAGGTCAACCTCCGCACCGTCACTGTGACAGTCGCCTATCCAGGTGCAACACCCCACGAAGTCGAAGGTGGCATTACGCGCCGTGTCGAAGAAGCCATTTCGGGCATTGAAGGGGTCGAACGGGTCAGGTCCGTCGCGTCAGAAGGCGTCGGCACCATCACCGCCGAGCTGGAAGATTTTGCTGACGAAGACGAAGTGCTCGACGACGTGAAAGATGAAGTCAGCCGTTTGTCCGACTTCCCACCAGAAGAAGCTGAAGACCCCTCCATCGTCAAAGCCACGTTCAATTCTGACGTTATGACCCTTGTGATCCATGGCCTCGCCGGTGAAAAGTCGATGCGGCAAAACGCGGAACGCATCCGCGATGAACTGCTGCAACTGCCTGGCGTCTCCCTTGTATCCCTCGGCGGCGTGCGCGACTATGAAATTTCAATCGAGGTAAGCGAAGCGACCTTGCGCCAGTACGGCCTCACACTGAACGAGGTGGCTAACCGTATTTCCAACACATCGCTTGACCTGCCTGCAGGCTCTATCAAAACGGAAGCGGGCGAGATTCTTCTGCGAACCCCCGGACGGCGTTATACCGGCCCGGAATTTGAAACCATCATCATCCGCTCCGACGAAGACGGCTCACTCCTCACATTGGGACAGATCGCAACCGTCCAGGACGGATTTCAGGAAGATGAAGTTGAAAGCTACTTCAATGACGAGCCCGCGGCCTTTATCAACATTTCGCGCACCGGGGACCAGGATGCGCTGGAGATAGAGGGAAAGGTCAATACCTATCTGGAAGGCGTGACCCTTCCCCAAGGGCTCAAGATCGCCATCTCCAACAGCCAGACTGATATTCTGCGGGACCGCATCAGTCTCCTACTGCGCAACGCTATTCTGGGTTTCGCACTCGTGTTCTTGTCGTTGGTTCTATTTCTCGATCTGAAGCTCGCCTTCTGGACGAGCATGGGCATTCCGATCTCCTTTCTGGGCGGGCTGATGATCGCCTCGCTCTTCGGCATCACCATTTCCATGGTCAGCCTCTTCGCCCTCATAGTGGTGCTGGGCATCGTGGTGGATGACGCCATCGTTGCGGGCGAGAATATTTTTGCAGCACAAGAGGCCGGTGAAACAGGACCACGCGCAGCGCTGACAGGCGTCCTTGGTGTCGCGGCTCCCGTCGCTGTTGGCGTTTTCACCACCATTGGAGCCTTCGCGCCTTTGCTCTTCTCCACCGGCACGCTTGGTCAGATCATGGCGCCGGTCCCGATCATCGTGATCGCCGTTTTGATCGTCTCCCTGTTTGAAGCCTTTTTCATTCTGCCTGCCCACCTTTCACATTCGAATCGGTGGGGCGCGGGCATCCTTTCGCACATTCAAAAAGGTGTAAACGCGCGACTGATGCGGTTTACCGAGACATTCGTCCGCCCGATTGTGAGCAGATGCGTTACCTACAAATACGCAACACTTGCCGCCGGGTTTGGCCTCATCATCATCATGGTGGGGCTGATCAATGGCGGGTATGTCCGTTTTGTTTTCTTTCCCCAAACGGAAGGCGACCGGCTGAGCGCCGTTCTCACCATGCCTGAAGGTACACCTTTTGAAACCACGAAGGCCGCGACCGACCGGATTGTCACCGCCATTGAGGCATTGCGCACAAAAATTGACGCGGAAAAGCCGGATGACCTGCCCAGCATCTTCACCACAACATCTGTGACCATTGGCCAGTGGTCAGCCTTTGGCGGCCCCGGTGGCGGTAGCAGCGGCAGCGGTGCACATCTTTCACAGGTAAATGTTGAGCTGATCACCGGCGACGCCCGCATCTATTCGGCTCGCAAACTCGAACAAATGTGGCGCGATCAAATTGGTGACATTCCGGGCATCGAAAAACTCTACATCGAAAGCTCTCTCTTCAGTGGAGATGCAGATGTGGATATCCAGCTCTCACACAGCAATGCAGATGTGATGCTCGAAGCCGTTGAGCGATTGAAACTGGAACTGTCACAGGTCGCAGGCACAGCGGAAATTGAAGACAATCTGGAAATCGGGAAACGCCAACTCGACTTCGAACTCACCGCAGCAGGCTATGCCGCAGGGCTCACCACCAGCGATCTTGCGCGCCAGGTGAGGCAGAGTTTTTATGGCGCTGAAATTGAGCGCATCCAGCGCGGACGCGACGAGATCAAAGTCCTGGTGAAATACCCATTGAATGAACGCCGCTCCCTTTCTCGGCTGTACGACATGCGCGTTCGCCTTGCAGATGGGTCGGAGACACCGCTCCTGACGGTCGCAAAAGTGACAGAGAGCCGTGGCTTCTCCTCCATCCGCCGGGTGGATGGACGACGCATTGCATCGGTCACGGCGGAAGTGGACGAAGCCGTTACCACGCCCAATGATGTCAACGCCTTGGTGAAGGCGGAGCTTCTCCCGTCCCTGCTCCGCGATTTCCCCGGCCTCTCCTACACGGAGGAAGGCAGCGCCCGCGATCAAGGTCAGGATTTGACGGCCTTGCGCGACAATCTGTTGATCGCGCTGTTTGTGATCTTCATCATGCTGGCTGTGCAATTGAAAAGTTATATTCAACCGATCATCATCTTGACGGCCGTACCCTTCGGGTTTCTGGGTGCTATCCTTGGCCATCTGGTGATGGGCTATGATCTCTCCTTCATCTCCATCTTTGGCATGGTTGCGCTGGCAGGCGTGGTCGTCAACGACAGCATCGTTCTTGTGGACTATTACAACAAGCTGGTGGAGATGGGCGTGGAACGCAGTCAGGCCGTTGTCGACGCGGCGGTGCGCCGCTTCCGCCCGATCCTCCTGACCACGGCGACGACATCGCTTGGCCTCTTGCCCATGCTGCTGGAGACAAGCCGTCAGGCACAATTCCTCATTCCGATGGCCATCAGCCTCGCCTTCGGGATTGTCGTTGCAACTGTCAACATTCTGATCATGGTGCCAGCCCTCACCATGATTGTCGAAAGCTGGCGTGGCCGGATCAGCCGCAGCTGATCTCATGGGACAAGATCAGCCGCAGCTGACCCCATCAAACAAGATCAGCCGTAGCTC
The DNA here is from genome assembly GCA_040223265.1 of Parvibaculum sp. Taxonomy (GTDB): domain Bacteria; phylum Pseudomonadota; class Alphaproteobacteria; order Parvibaculales; family Parvibaculaceae; genus Mf105b01. Next base: position 6,974 of record JAVKCY010000063.1, read on the forward strand.
ATCCCTATTCGGCCGGGGTGACGCGAATGATCTTGCCACCTTCGCCATCGGTGAGCACATAGAGCGCACCATCAGGCCCCATACGCACATCGCGAATGCGCGAGCCGAATTCCGCAAAGAGGATCTCTTCGCCGACAACCGTCCCGCCTTCCATATCCACGCGGCGCACATCACCCGGCACGAGACCCGAGACGAAAAAGTCACCCTTCCACTTGGCGAACAGATCGCCCGTGTAAAGCTCAAGACTGGCAGGTGCAATGGAGGGAACCCAATATTTGATCGGATCTTCAACCCCTTCATAACGGGTGAAGGGAGAGATACGCGCGCCCGTATAATCCAGACCATAGGTCGTGATGGGCCATCCATAATTGGCACCGGGTTTGACGAGATTGATCTCGTCACCGCCCTGTGGACCATGTTCGTTCATATAGACAGTGCCATCTTCGGTGATGAAAAGACCTTGTGGGCTGCGGTGTCCGTAGGAGTAGATCTCGGGCCGCACACCTTCTTCCCCGACAAGCGGATTGTCGGAAGGAACAGACCCATCATCATTAAGACGCACAATGGATCCCAGCGTGTTTGCCCGGTTCTGTGCTTCTTCGCGGTAATTAAAGCCTTCGCCGATCGTGAGAAAGAGCTTTCCATCCGGCGCGAAGGCAATCCGCCCACCATAATGGGCAGGCGTTGCCTTCAAAGGCGTCGCTTCAAAAATCACTTCAAGATCGGTGAGCGCCTTGCCGTCAAACTTGGCCCGCGCCACCCGCGTCGCATTGGCATCCGGCTCTCCATGCGCATAGGAGAGATAGACGAGGCCATTGGTCATAAAGTCTGGATGCGGCACCACATCAAAGAGACCGCCCTGGCTCTTGCGGTAAACAGGTGGCACACCAGACACAGGGGTCGGATCCAGATCGCCATTGCGGATAACGCGAAGACGGCCATCAAGCTCTGTCAGCAAAATCGTCCCATCGGGCAGGAACGCGACATTCCACGGAAAGCCAAGCCCCTCCGCCATCACCTCTGTCTGATAGGGAATGCTGGGTTCGGCAAGGGCAGGTTGAACCACCAAAGAGGTGGCCACCGCACCCATCGCAAGATATGAAAGTCTGGTCATTTTCATGTTTTCCCCCAACCCATGTTTTTCTCCACCCAGTTTTTTCCCAACCAGTGAGCTATCATGCCCACATCGCTTTTCCGAGATTAATCGGGCAAGACTTTACCTTGGCCGATCATGTGAGCATACTCACGTCAAATTCAAGACATTCACTCTAACGCAAAGGCGCACGAAATGGCATTTCTTCCGACAACCGGACGCTTCATCATAACCCTTCTCGTTTTAGTGGTACTGGGGTCCTTTGCATCAACTCATTTCGTCTTGTCTGGCCTCACCAATATGGGCGTGGAAATATCTGCCGGTGACCGGCTCGCCATGACTTTGCAGGACATTGTGGGTATCGCGCCAGCCTATGGCGCCATTTTCGGACTGGGCCTGCTAGTCGCCTTTGTGGCGGCTCGCTTTGTCACCAAACTCGCACCGTCACAGCGCAAACTCGTCTTCCTTGTTGCGGGCGGCACAGCCATGGCGGTGACACTGACCCTGTTCCGTCTTGCCTTTGACGGCATCATGCCGATCTCCGGCGCGCGCACCGCACCGGGCTTCATCGCGCAGATCGCCGTCGGGGTGATCTGCGGCTATCTCTTTGCCCACCTGACCACACCGCGCAGTCAAACCGCCTGAAGCACGTGCACTCTTTTAGTGTTTGTGCGCGACACGCGCACCGGCGGGAACGCGAATATCGTCCACCAGATCACGTACTTCATCTGGCGGTGCAGCGGTAAAGAGGGCAACACCGTATGCTACGGCGAAGTTCAGCATCATGCCGACCGTACCAATCCCCTCTGGCGACACGCCCAGCAACCAATGCGCTGAGCTGTTCAACTCTGGCGAAACAAACTTGAAAAACACGATATAGGCGAAGGTAAAGACAAGCCCCACAACCATGCCCGCAATCGCCCCTTCACGGTTCATTCGTTTTGAGAAAATCCCCATCGCAATGGCGGGGAAGAGAGAAGACGCCGCAAGTCCGAAAGCGAAAGCGACCACCTGCGCAACAAATCCCGGCGGATTGATCCCGAACCATCCGGCGATGAGAATGGCGACGGCGGCTGCAATCCGCGCAAACAGCAATTCCTGTTTGTCGCTGATCCCCGGCATGAAAGTCTTCTTCATCAGATCATGACTGATCGCTGTTGAAATCACGAGCAGGAGCCCGGCTGCGGTCGAGAGCGCAGCCGCAAGACCACCAGCCGCCACCAGCGCAATGACCCAGCCCGGCAGGTTTGCGATCTCAGGATTGGCCAGCACAAAAATGTCCCTGTCCGCATAAACCTCGTTTGCGTTCGCGGTCGCCTCGTTGGTCAAAAGCCGTTCACCCGATGAGCCTGTTTCACCGGAAAATGCTGGCGCACCCGCAAAGGCTGGACCCGCCGCATATTGAATGACCCCATCGCCATTCTTGTCCTGCCACCCAATAAGCCCGAGGCTCTCCCAATTTTTGAACCAGCCAGGTGCTTGCGCATAGCTCGTGTTGTGAACTGTATCCACAAAGTTGAGCCGCGCGAATGCGGCAACCGCTGGCGCTGTTGTGTAGAGAAGCGCAATGAAGATAAGCGCATACCCGGCAGAGAGCCGCGCGTCAGAAACTTTCGGCACCGTGAAAAAACGCACGATCACATGGGGCAAACCGGCGGTACCCACCATCAGCGCAAATGTTATCGCGAAGATGTCGATCAGATCCTTGGAGGGTTGGGTATAAGGCGCAAACCCAAGATCAACGAGTGTCAAATCAAGTTTGCCTAGAACCGAGAGCCCTGACCCATCAACAACCGTCGCACCAAGGCCAAGCTGTGGAACAGGGTTCCCGGTAATCAGGATCGAGATGAAAATCGCTGGCACCATATAGGCAAAGATGAGCACACAATATTGCGCCACCTGCGTATAGGTAATGCCCTTCATGCCACCAAGCACCGCATAGGTGAAAACCACCCCCATGCCGATCAGGACACCCAGATCAATATCAACCTCCAAAAACCGGGAGAACACAATTCCGACACCGCGCATCTGACCGGCGACATAGGTAAAGGATACAAAGAGAAGACAGACCACCGCCACAACGCGCGCCGCACGGGAGTAATACCGCTCGCCAATAAAGTCCGGCACCGTGAACTGCCCAAACTTTCGCAGATAAGGCGCAAGCAGAAGGGCCAGCAACACATAGCCGCCAGTCCAGCCCAACAGATAGACAGACCCGTCATACCCAAGAAAGGCGATAATGCCGGCCATGGAGATAAAGGACGCGGCGCTCATCCAGTCCGCGGCCGTTGCCATGCCATTTGCAATCGGATGCACACCGCCGCCCGCAACGTAAAACTCGGACGTCGTGCCCGCCCGTGCCCAAAGCGCTATGCCGATATAGAGCGCGAAAGAAAGACCAACAAAAAGATAGGTAAGTGTCTGCGTATCCATCAGGGCCTCACGCGTCATCGTCAACACCATGCGCGCGCTCAAGGCGCTTCATGGCATGAACGTAATAAAAAATCAGCCCGATAAAGACATAGATAGAGCCCTGCTGCGCCCACCAGAAACCGAACTTGAAGCCGAAAAAGGAGATCTCGTTCAAAACGTCAACGAAGAAGATCGACAGACCGAACGACACAAAGGCCCAGATAAACAGAAGAACGCCAAGCAAGCGAAGATTTGCCGCCCAGTAGGAGCCAACGCGCGCCTCAGAGAGAATATCCTCGTCATGCCGCCCATGAACAGGTTCATTCTCCCCATGATGCGCATAGGTAGAAACAGCGTCCCCCCTGCGACCGTCACCGTCTGTTCCAGGCATCTACGCCTCCCCGCCAATGAAGTTCACGAGACCTGAGTCTGGCGCGTGGGCACGATGAGCGCAAGTCGTTCAACGAAAGAAGGCGGCACCCGGATGAGTACCGCCTTCATTGAGCATTCCCGGCGCTTTACCGTGTCGCTGAGAGATAACCCCGCGCATCAAGATAGGCGATGATCTGATCCGCCGCCTCTTCCGCGCTCACGTCCGCCGTTTTGATCTCAATCTCCGGCGCTTCCGGTGCCTCATAGGCAGAATCGATGCCGGTGAAGTTTTTGATCTCGCCCGCACGCGCCTTTTTGTAGAGCCCTTTGGGGTCGCGTGTCTCACAAAGCTCCAACGGCGTGTTTACGAAAACCTCGACAAACTCACCATCCTCCACCAGTCTGCGTGCCAGACGCCGTTCGCTGACGAAGGGCGAAATGAAAGAGACGAGCACCAAAAGCCCTGCATCCACCATCAGCTTTGCAGCCTCACCAACCCGGCGGATATTTTCCACCCGATCCGCATCCGTAAAACCCAGATCCTTGTTCAAACCATGGCGCACATTGTCACCATCCAGCGTCGTTGTGTGACGCCCGCGATCATAAAGCTTCTGCTCAACCAGATTGGCGATGGTTGATTTGCCCGAACCGCTAAGGCCCGTAAACCAGAGCACAGCCGGTTTCTGATGTTTCAGGTTGGCACGTGCTTCCTGATCGACTTTCATTTCCTGCCACACAACATTCTGCGCACGGCGGAGAGAGAAGTCGAGCATGCCCACACCAATGGTCTCATTGCTGCGGCGATCGATCAGGATAAAGCTGCCTGTCTGCCTATTATCCTTGTAAGGATCATAGGCGATCTGCTGGTCAAGGCTGATATTGCAGACACCCACCTCGTTCAGGACAAGCGTTTTGCCCGCCTGCTGTGCCAGCGTGTTCACATTGACTTTGTACTTCAGGTCGGAGATCGAGGCGGAAACAAGCTTGTTGTGCACCTTCATGTAATATTGCCGCCCCGGCAACATGGCATCTTCGCTCATCCATAGGATATGAGCGGCAAACTGGTCCGAAATCAGTGAAGGTGCCTGACCGCCGCAAATCACATCCCCACGGGAAATGTCGATCTCGTCGGTAAGGGTCAGGGTCACAGCCTGCCCCGCCTGTGCAATATCAAGATCCCCGTTGGCCGTCACAATGCGTGTCACTTTCGAGCGACTGCCGGACGGCATGGCAATGATCTCATCACCCTGTTTGACAACACCACCGGCAACCGTGCCGCTGAACCCGCGAAAATCAAGGTTGGGACGGTTCACCCATTGCACCGGAAGACGGAAGGCACGTTCAATGCGCGCTTCTTCAACGTCAATATCTTCGAGCAGTTCAAGCAGGCCCGGTCCCTTGTACCAGGCGGTTTCCGGCGCGCCACCGCGAATGACATTGACACCCTGAAGCGCCGACATGGGAACGCTTGTTATGCTGGCAAACCCAAGTTGATCTGCAAATTCACGGTAGGCGACATCAATTTCCTTGAAAATATCTTCCGCAAAATCAACAAGATCCATTTTGTTGATCGCAACAACCACATGCCGAATACCGAGCAGGGACACAATATAGGAATGACGGCGCGTCTGGGTGAGAATGCCTTTGCGCGCATCGATCAGAATGACGGCCACATCGGCCGTCGAGGCGCCTGTTGCCATGTTGCGCGTATATTGCTCATGCCCCGGCGTATCGGCGACAATGAACTTGCGCTTGTCGGTTGAGAAAAACCGGTAGGCAACATCAATCGTAATACCCTGCTCACGCTCCGCCGCAAGGCCATCAACGAGCAAGGCAAAATCAAATCCTTCGCCCTGGGTACCCATTTTCTTGCTGTCGGCTTCAAGCGCTGACAATTGATCTTCAAAAATCAGCTTTGAATCATACAGCAAGCGTCCGATAAGCGTGCTCTTGCCATCATCCACGCTGCCGCAGGTCAGAAAACGCAAGAAA
>JAVKCY010000073.1:0-5509 GCA_040223265.1 Parvibaculum sp.
GTTTTGGCATCACGCAATCTCGAAATATTTCTGGTCAAAATTGATCACCATCAGCCCGTCGCTTGAGCGGATGAGACCGCCCACCAGCTCGTCCACATCCGCATAGGCTGCCTTGAAATCATCCGTGGTGATGGAGGCTGCAAAGAGCGCGTTCAAACGCACCACACCCGTCACAGCGTCTACCTCGAACACAGGGATAGGCTCGTCACCGGGCTTCGCGATCTGAAAATTATTGACGAGGAAAGTTGCCGCGTTCGTCTCCCCACCGATGAGCGCAAAGCCGATGATCTGCCCTTCTGCATTGACACGCAGAAAATACTCATCCCCCACGGCTTCTGCGGCCGCGAGACCGGCCTGCACCGCCGCATCAAAGTCACTCATGGTCAGCGCCTGACTCGAGACCTCGAGCGCGGATGACCAGTTGAGCCCGTTCTTGCCGAACGCATCAAAGGGCGCAACGCGCGCAAAACGCGTCTCCCCTACCGACACATCAAGCTGCACCTCGTTCGTCAGATCGCCTTCATAATCGAGCCGACCCTCCCCAAGCGCAGGGTCAAAATCGGCACTCACGTCCGAGCGCACAATCACGCCCGCTAGATCCCCGTCCGGCTTTGTCCGGAACTTTACCCAGGCGCTGCGATGACCTCGCCGAACCGCAAGCTGGGTGACAGGTTCCGGCGCTGGATTGGAGACCGTCAGATATGCGGGCTCAGAAAATATGGTTTCCTGCCCCCATCGTCCGCGTTGCACCACTTCAATCGTAATTTCGCGCGCCGGGCTCGCGAGCCGCGCACGCCGTGCGTCCTGCCGGTTGAAGTCGAGAAAATAAGTATAACCTTCGCTGGTCAACCGCTCGGTACGAAAGACAATCGGGTTCGCCTCGCGTCCCGTATACCGGCCCGCAAAGATGCGTAGATCGTAGCCCGCGAAATGCTCATCCCCGGAAAAGAGGTCAGCCCCGGCCTCATTAAGGCCCGGCGCATCAACCGCGCCCCGCCGCCAGTTGAAGGCCGCATCGGGCCCACCAAAAAGCTCCGACCGGCCTTGCCCCACCAGCTCAAGGCCCGCCACCTGATCCACCAGCGCAGGTGCACCCACCGTCAAGCTCCGATCGCGGGGCGGAGACGTCCGGCCCAGTCGGCTCACTGCCTGCACGCGAAAAACATGTTCGCCCGGTGGCACACCGCGCTCGATGCGCACGGCAGACCGTTGTGTCGCCGTCTCCGAAAACGTAAGCGCACCTTGCAGCTTGCGTGAGAAGCGATACTCATAGTCCAAGTCAGAGGCAGAGCCTCCTGCTTTCAACTCCACCGTTGCCGTGTCTCCAAACTCAATCACCTCCGCCACAAGAGAGACAGGCGCCGGCACATTGAGCGGATCAGGAAGGCTCCCAACTTGCCCCACATGAACGAGCCCTTCTTCTTCCACGGCGTTCCACGCATAAACATCGGTGCCGCTTTCCTCCATTTCAAACTCGAGACCCAGCGCTACCCCATCGGCAACCTCGTCGGAGGCATAGGTGCCGAGCGTCACATTTGCCACATTCATCAATTGTGCGGAAAATCCATGCAGCGGATCGTCCCAAGTGCCCCAATCACCATTCGTCGTAAGAAGCTGCGCATAGGAAAGCCGGGCCCGCACGCTCTTTTGCTTCTGTGTCTGCAGTAGCGCAATTTTGGCGAGCCGCTGACAGCGCGGACCGGAATTGGTGTAAGGGAAGTCAATCACCCGCCTCACGGGCCCGTAAATTTTGGTTTCAAATTCAGGCGCACGAACAATGGGATAGGTCCCCTCGCGATACGTCACACCGTCGACATATCGCCCCTGAATTTCGGTGGCGAGCTGACCGAGTGAGCGCGAAGGCTGCACCACGAGCCCCTCTCCGCGAAGATCTGCCCGCGACCATTCAAAACTCACAGGCCGAGCGGCACCCGCCCGCACCACCCAGCGTCGAGGCTGATGCACAAGCCGTCCGGCCATCGCAGACATGAGCCGGGGTAATTCATTGCGCGGTGCACTCTCACTCGAGACCGAACCGTTGAGTGTGTATCGCTTCTCAGTGCCACCGGCAGCAAGCGGCACTGGCTCATCACAAATATTGGCCTCCGCTGCAACCTCCGACCAATCGCCGAAACGGTCATCGGGCAATGCCAGACCATATGGTCGGATCATCTCCCCATTTGCATTCAGGAACGGGAAACCGCGCATATAGTGAATGATCGCAAGCTCTGCATTGTCCGACCAACTCCAGGTCGAAGGGCTGCCGATCGCGTGAGACGGTTCGCGCGGATCAAGCATGACCGCGCCCTTCACCTCGGCAGAGAAATTGAGCAGGCCTTGCGGAAACACTTCCTGATTTCGTCTGAGCGCGCAGTAGAGATAGGGCACACAGCGCCCCCGAAAGTTCTCATCAAGATCAGGGAAAGCAGCAAGCAGATCCGGGTCAGCCTGTTGATCATGTGCGCCAGTGTAGCGCTTCACAACCATATTGCCTTGAAAAGCACCGGCGACTTGCCCACCGGGCTCGATCTGCAATTCGGTCTCCCCAAACCAGACGCGCGGGATCGCATCCACAGGGTGGCCTGCCAACGGAATAATAATATGGAGAACCCGACCTTCATCGCCGCCAAAAAGCGGGGTCTCCGATACATTCCCGACGCGCGCAAACGTAATGGGCCCACTCACCCGTTCCATGCCGAGCCTTAAGGGCCGGGGGGCTGCTTCCGATCGGAATGAGAGCGCTCGACCTGACTGGCTGAAACTCGGCCTGTCTGGTTCTGGTGCGAGCGCACTCGCTGCCCAGCTAACGCCAACCGAGATCGCAAGGCTTGAGACTGCTGCCAACAAGCCGCCGCCGCTGAGCGCCCCAGCCGCCAACGTTCCAACAGCTACAAGAGCGCCAGCCATTCACCTAAATCCCTTCACGCTGTCCAGAAAAAAGTCGCATCTTTGAGCGGGCGCGCCACAAGTCCGTATCCTTCCGCCGGACACCAGACCTGCGCTCCAGCAACGATACCCAGCATCTGACCAAACCCGTGTCGCTCATCTTGAAATGCGGCAACGTCACCACGGCAAGCCGAAATGACATGGTCTTTCGGCTCCCCAAGCACGGACGTCACCGCTTCGCTGACATCACAAAATCCCGCTTTGCGCAGAACGCGGTAACCGCCCATGAGGCAGCGATAGCGCCCACGAAACTCACAAGCAGGGTCGGCATAACCCAGCACCATGAGCCAGTCTGCGGCCAGCAACACACAGTCGCGCGCGCCGGGCGCGAATGGCTCGCTCCGGTGCGCTTGCAGAAAAGACACCAACCGTTCTTCCCAATCAGGGGGGCGCGTCACCAAAGGATCTCCTCGGTTTCTTTCGGAATAAAATCAAAGAACGTGTCATTCGGGTCGCCCGTAAGCGCCCGTTGATCCTCGCCCGTAAAGAAATACCGGAGCGCTTGATTGAGGCGGATAAGCTCACTCGGAACGGTGAGCGTGATGCTCGCCGTCTCAGCGCCCTCCGTCACCACCATGAAGTCCATCGGGCCGGAATGAATGAGCAACGGCTCATGCCGCAGCAACCCAGCCTCGCTCAAATGCCCAAGCCAGATATCCGCATCGCGCCCCTGATAAAGCCCGCTTGCCACAGCCAGAGCCTTGTTTTCAAGCGGTACCCCGTTCAGCCGGAGTTGCAGCGTTTCCACCTCCACGCCCCCGCGTCGTTCAAGTCGCAACCCTTCACCAAGGAACCCAACCCCCTTGAAGATCTTCCCCGCCCAGAGAAAATCTCCGAGCCCTGTCCACGGGCGAACCGGCGCATCGAGAAAATCAAGCTCCGCAAAAAGCCGGGGCGCATAGATCGCAGGGCCCGCAAGCAGCCCGACGAGGTCTTCGTCAGCGTCAAGCGGCATGGACACTCTCCGCCGAAAAACGCAAACCCGATGTCTCGCGTCGTCTGCTCTCGGTCCAGCCTGCAAGGCTTGAGGATGTAAGCCTGAAAAGACCTTCCGGATTGTCGAGGCGGATCACCGCCTGATCCATGACCGCAAGAGCCACGCGCGGGCGCAGATTGATCGTTGCAATCCCGCTCGCATCGCTCGCCACATCTTCCACAACCCGGTAAAGCCGTGCCTCAATCCCGGTACCGATCTGGATATTCTGCCCGGACTTCAAAACCAGCGCCTGTGACGGCGTCCAGCCGCTTGTGACCAATTCAGTCCCGAGCTGGCCGTCTCCTGCGACAACCGGCGCACCCAGCGTCGGTACGGGCGAGACCATACGAAGCGGGTCACCCATGAGAAAAGTTCCGACAAACCCGTCAAGCTTCATCAGCCAGTCAATCCATTTGTCCGCGCGCTCAATCGTGCGCGCACTCACCGCTGCCTCGAGCCGCCAGCTATCCCCTTCGTGGACAAAGACATCCCGTGCCCGGGTCTCCCGGTTCAGGGACGTCGCTTGCACAGGCACACGGGTAAAGCTCACGCTTTGCAGCTCGTCATAGGACGGCAGCGCGAGCGGGTAGTTGATTGCCATCAGATAAACCTCGTCCGAGCGCTGACATTTCGGCTTTCAACCGTCTGTGCGGATTGCTCCACAATACGCGGCGACAACCGCTCAAACACTTCAGCCGCTGTCTCCCGCATGGCAGAGCGTGCCTCCGCACCCGCGCCGTCAAAATATTGATTGATGACAGTGCTCAAGCGCCCGCCTTGCGCAGCTACACCGAGCCTGCCGTCGCCAAGCCGGGTGAGCGGCATAATGGCCTCGGGACCAGCTTCCGCCCCAATGCCGACGCGGCCATCACTCAGAGGAAACGCAAAAGGCTCAGACATCACCCCGCCGCGCGCGAAGGGAAGCACACGTCCGCCGTCAAACGCATTCCCATCCGCAGAGAAAAGCGCGCCAAGCCCGCCAAACCCACCGAAGAACCCGCCGCCACCACCAAAGAGCGCATTAAAGGCTTGATCGGCAAAAACACTCGCGAGCCGGTCAAGTACCCCCGCAATCGCTTCATCTACCGTCCGCGCGCCCGTGACAATTTCACCGAATGAGCGCTTTGCCTCGCTACCGACCGATTGCAATCCACGGCCCAACTCATCCTGCTTGGAAATCAGCCGATCGGTTCCCTCTTCCGCTTGCTCCGTCGCACGGGTGAGTGTTTCCATCGCTTCCGCTGAGCCGACAAGACCAAATTCTCCTGCCTTGTAAAGCTCGTTTAGCCGCTCCAGGCGCGCCGCCAACTGTTCCTGCGGTGTGCGTGTCGCCTCAATAATCCGTTGCGCTTCGGCCCGTGTCTGGTTTGCCCGACGTTCTGCCTCCGCTTCCTCTTCCAATGCGGCACGGGTCTGGACAATAGCCTCGCCCAACCGCATCACTTCATCGCGGAGCGCCGATGATGCATTGTCAGAAAGGCGTGCCTGCAAGCGCTCAACGAAGACTTCCGCCTTCGCCGTCTCATCACCGCCAAGCTCCTTCAGCTGCAAATTGAGATCCGCAATCAACGCCGTGTCATTCGCAAT
>JAVKCY010000076.1:0-10114 GCA_040223265.1 Parvibaculum sp.
AAATTGACATGCATTGTGTCGTTTTCTACGCTACTGGAAAATGAACCAATGACACCGTTGGGCAGCGCTTTGAGCTGTGCGGGAGGAAATCATGAGTGAACGCCAACCTTTGGAGCTGATGGGGGCTCCGGGCTCCCCTTACACACGGAAAATGTTGGCGGTACTTCGCTATCGCCACATTCCCTATCGTTTGATGTTTCAGCGTAGCAAGATGATCCCGAAAGAATATCCGGTGCCGAAGGTCGCGCTGCTGCCGACCTTCTTTCTGCCGGGTGAGGGCGGCAAGATGGAGGCGCATGTTGACAGCACGCCGCTCATTCGCCGGTTCGAGGGAGAGTTTGAAGGGCGGCATGTGATCCCGACGGACACCGCACTCGCCTTTCTCGATTACCTGCTTGAAGATTATGCGGATGAATGGCTGACCAAGGCGATGTTCCATTATCGCTGGTATTATCAGCCTGACATTGACAAGGCTGCCGCCATCTTACCGCGCTGGACGGTTGAACCACAGAAGGAAGAGGACGCGCTGGCCCTGGGCAAGATTTTCGCCGAGCGGCAAATTTCCCGTCTTTATGTCGTGGGCTCGAACCCGGAGACAGCGCCGGTCATCGAAGCGAGTTATGAGCGCTTCCTTGCCGCTTTCCGCGCTCATCTTGAGACATCGTCCTTCCTTTTGGGTGCGCGTCCGGGTGGTGGTGATTTTGGCGTTTATGGTCAGCTCACCCAGCTTGCGACCTTTGATCCAACACCCATGCAGCTCACGCTGGATAAGGCACCGGCGGTTTATGCTTTTGTTGATCTGGTTGATGACCTTTCTGGCCTTCGGCCTGAAGAAAGTGACTGGGTTGCACGTGGCGAGGTCTCCGACACCTTGCGGGCGATCTTCAAGGAAGTGGGCACTTATTACGTACCGGCCTTGCTGGCGAATGCGTCCGCACTTATGTCCGGGGCGGAAAAAGTCGAGACCGAGATTGATGGTGCACGCTGGGTGCAGCAGCCGTTCCCGTATCAGGGCAAGTGTCTGAAATGGTTGCGGGAAGAGCGTGATCGCTTGAGCGATGCTGATCGCCGGTTTGTGGATGATGTGCTGGCGGGCACGGGCTGCGAGAAACTATTTGTCTGAGGTGATCCGATGACCGCACGGTTGTTGATATGGGGCGCTCCGGCATTTCTCTATGCCGTCTTTTTCTCGTGGTACACGAGCTTTGGCGGGCCGCTCTCCCAGGAAGAAGTAGAGCACTATATTTCGGTCTTTGAAGAGCGCGCACCGAGCGCAGAGGCGCTCGCGCGTCTCAGATTGTTTCTGGAGACCGATACGGGCAACGACTTTCTGATGATTAACAATCTCCATATGAAGGAGACACCTGATCAGGTTGAAGGTGTTGCACCAGATGATACATCCGACGATGTGATGGCCAAGTATATGGAATATATGTGGCCTGCATTGCTCGCACGTGCATCGCATCCGGTCATGTTCGGCTCGTCTGTTGCAAACGCACTTGATGTCGTGGGTATTGAGAATGCCCGTGTCTGGAACCGGGGTGCTGCCATGCGCTACCGCTCCCGGCGGGACATGATGGAGATTACGGTCAATCCGGCCTTTGGCGGGCGGCACGCGTTTAAGATCGCGTCACTTGAAAAGACGATAGCCTATCCGATTGAAGACGAGCTTATGCTGACCGATCCGCGTGTGCTGGTCTTTTTTGTTCTGATGAGCCTTGCGGGGTTCGCGAACTCGTTTGTGCGGCGATAGATCTCTGCTGCACTATGTATTGATGAGGGGATGAGACATTGAACTTGAAAAAGACACTTCTTGGGACTGCAGGTGTTCTCGTCGTTCTTGGCGTCGGGCTTTGGGTAAACCGGGTTGAGATTGCTCTCAACGCTCCGGGCATCCTGTTGAACCTTGCCAATCCCGTTGGCCCGCATCAGGACGTGACCTGGGGCTCAGGACCGGATGTTGCGACGTTGCCGATTGGGCAACGTCCGCCCAATGTCATTTTCATTCTGACGGATGATATGGGGTTCAATGATATCAGCCTCTATGGTGGCGGTGCGACGGGTACCGACATGCAGACGCCGAATATTGATCGTATCGCCCGCGAAGGTGTCATGTTCATGAACGGCTATGCGGGGAACGCTGTGTGCGCGCCGTCCCGTGCGTCGATCATGACCGGGCGCTATGCGACGCGATTTGGATTTGAGTTTACGCCGACACCGCCTGGCATGGGGCGGCTTGTGAATTTCGTTGCGGAAAATTCGGGGCTGCATCGTCCACACCCCGGCATCTACAATGAAGAGCGTGCGGACGAAGTTGGATCCTACCAGGAACTGGGGATGCCGCCGTCAGAAATCACAATTGCCGAGACACTGAAAGAGGCGGGGTATTATACCGCGCATATCGGCAAGTGGCATTTGGGCGGCGTCAATGGCATGAGCGCTCACGAGCAGGGGTTTGATGATAGTTTGCTGATGGCAAGCGGGCTCTATTTGCCTGTGGATCATCCCGATGTTGTCAACTCAAAGCAGGATTTTGATCCGATTGACCGGTTTCTTTGGTCCTCCATGCAGTTTGCGTCAAGCTTCAACGGGAGTGACCGGTTTGAGCCCGGCGGTTACATCACGGATTATTATACAGACGAAGCGGTTAAGGTGATTGAGCAGAACCGCAATCGACCTTTCTTTCTTTACCTCGCTCATTGGGGCATTCACACGCCGCTTCAGGCGTTGAAGTCTGACTATGATGCGCTCTCTCATGTTGAAAACCATCGCTTGCGTGTTTACACCGCGATGACGCGCGCGGTTGATCGCAGCGTTGGCCGCGTCCTGCAAGCGCTTAAAGATAACGGGATTGATGAGAACACGCTCATCATTTTCACCAGCGATAATGGGGGGGCGGGTTATGTTGGTCTCGATCACATGAACGATCCCTATCGTGGCGGCAAGATTACGTTGTTTGAAGGGGGGACGCATGTACCGTTCATGGCACGCTGGCCGGGCCGCATTCCGGCTGGGTCTGTTTTCGACGCGCCGGTGTCACACCTTGATCTTTTTGCAACGGCTGCTGCGGCAGCGGGTGCAGTCATCCCGTCTGACCGGAAAATGGATAGCGTCAATTTTATTCCCTATGTGAGGGGGGAGGTCGCCGGCGCTCCGCATGAAGCTTTGTTTTGGAAGGATGGCGACTATCAGGCTGTGCTGAAGGATGGCTGGAAGCTGCAAGTCTCCGGTCTGCAAGGCAAGCTATGGCTTTACAATCTCAATGTGGACCCGACAGAACGGGTTGAGCTTTCGGCGAGCGAGCCTGCCAGGCTTGCTGAACTGGAGGCCGCATTGGCCGCCCATGTCGCTGAGCAACCAGCACCTGCATGGCCGAGCATTACGGCCCTTCCTGTCTATATTGACAAGACACTGGCGGAAGAGCTTACCGAAGACGATGAATTTGTTTACTGGCAGAACTAAATGGGTTGGCAGAACTAAATGGATTGGTGGCCTCGTCACGCTCGTGGCGGGCGTGAGCGTTGTCAGTACCTTTTGGTTGGCTGATGCAGATGGTCCTATTGCCTCTTGCGCTGTGCTACCCGCAAATGATGGGGCGGACCCTGCTGGCATGGTCTATGTGCCGGGCGGCACGTTCACCATGGGCGCGGTCGGCTTTTATGCAGATGAAGCCCCCCTTCGGGCGGTTACGGTGGATGGTTTCTGGATCGACCGGACGGAAGTGACCAACCGGCAGTTTGCTGAATTTGTTGACGCGACAGGTTACGTCACGCTCGCCGAACGCGGGCTTGACGGTGTCGTGCCGCCGGGGGCTGCCGTCTTTCGTTTCCCCGATGATGTGGTGAAAGGAGAGTGGGCTTATGAGGGGGAGGCGAGCTGGCGTCATCCTCTGGGCACAGGCTCCAGCCTTGGGGGGCGTGAGGATTATCCGGTGGTGCAGATCGCGCTTGAAGATGCACGCGCCTATGCAAGCTGGAAGGGTCGTGCGCTCCCCACGGAAGTGCAGTTTGAATATGCCGCACGCGGCGGCCTTGAGGGCAAGACATACGCCTGGGGGGATGAGTTCAACCCGGATGGCAAATGGATGGCGAATAATTGGCAGGGCCTCTTTCCCTTCTTTGATGAGGGGGCGGACGGGTTTCGCGGGCTTGCGCCCGTTGGCTGTTTTCCGGCCAACGGGTACGGCGCTTACGACATGATCGGCAATGTGTGGGAGTGGACGTCTGAGCGATATGATCCTCGAAAGCCCGATGTCGGTCTCATCAAAGGGGGCTCTTTTCTCTGTGCTGCCAATTATTGCGGCCGGTACCGGCCTGCGGCGCGGCATCCGCAAGAAGAGCTTTTGGGCACCGATCACATCGGTTTCCGTACGGTTTTGGTGGCGCCCACTCCTTCATCTCCTGCCCGCAATTGATCTTTTTCCTCCTACGCTATAGGTAACGGCCTCTGTCCCCCGCGTAACGAGGTCCCCATGCACGATGCATCCGATCAGCCGCAATATTTGTTTGACCTCAAAGCGACGCATAATCCGCACCGCTGGTACTTGCCGGTTGAAGATAATGTGAGTGTGGGGCCACCCGGCAAACTTTTTCTCTTCGGCGGCGTTGGACTTGCCTCTTCCATTCAGGCGATTGAGCTGACAACGGGCCGCGCGACGGTTTGGGCTGCGGCGCAATATCTTTCTTTCGCGCGGGTTGGCGAGATCGTAGATCTTGACGTACTGGTGCCGGTGTCGGGTAAGTATAATTCTCAAGCCCGCGTCGTCGGTCATGTGGGTGATCGTGAAATTTTCACGGTCAATGCAGCGCTTGGTGAAAGATCGAGCGAGATCTCTGCACAATGGGCAACGATGCCGACCGTTGTACCCCCGTCAGACTGTCAGCCGGTTGACCATTGGCGCGAAGACCGGCCTGATCTGCATGGTCGCATTGACGCGCGCTTGGTGAAGGGGCGGTATGGCGACGCGCGCAAGAAGGGTGGCTTGAGTGAAGATGGTCAGGTCGTGCTTTGGCTCAAAATGCGCGAAGACCTGCCGATCAATTCAAGCGCGCTTGCGGTGTTTGCGGATTTTGTGCCGTCTGCTATTGGCAATGCGATCGGGCGGAATGCTGGTGGCAACAGTCTTGATAATACGATCCGCATTCGCCAGATGGTGCCGACCGAATGGGTGCTGTGCGATATCCGCATTCACGGTGTTCATAATGGCTTTGCCCATGGGCGTATGCATTTGTTTGCCGAGACGGGTGAACTGATGGCGTCTGCCAGTCAGTCGGTTATTTTGCGCATCCATGATTAGGATGTGCGCAAAATAGCTTCAATCCAGTTTCTGACTTCGAGTGTGCGGATGGCCTCGTCCAGCACGTCTGCATCAAGGCCAAGTCGCCAGGCAATATCGAAGCGGCTGGGGTCGTTGTGGAGTGTCTCCAGCTCGCCGACAAAGCGGCTGGCGGCGTCATGGTTTTCAAACCGACCTTCCTTCACCAGCCCGTCCATGCGGAAGCGGGTGAGGGCTGCAATTTCTTTCAGGTCATATTCCGGGTGATATTGCACGGCCCAGAAGGGTGTGCCGTCTTTCTCGACAATCGCGGCCTGTATCGCTGTGATGCGATTTCCCGCCAGATGGATGGCGCCTTCAGGCAGGCTCTCCACATCATCAAAATGACTGGTGAACCCGTCAAAGACCGCGCTCTTGCCGTTGTAGAGGGGGTGAGCGCGGCCTGCGTCCGTCAGGCTGATCTTGCGCGCAATGCCAAACTCGCGCCCGCTCGGGTTCAAGCGACAGGTGCCGCCTGCGGCCAAGGACGCCATTTGCAGGGCCCAGCAAGAGCCGAAGCTTGGTACACCTTCTTTGAAGAGTGCGCGGGAAAGGGATACCTGGCGCAGAACTTCAGCGGTCTGGTGATAGATGGTGAGACTTGATCCGGTCCAAAGGGCGGCATCGAAGGCGCCAAGCGCCGCGCCTGATGGCAATTGCGCATCGCTGTCTGCAGGGTGGAGGATGGTCACGCGCGCGTCGGGCAAGAAGCGTTTGATCATGCGCTCGTAGAGCGTGCCCGCCAGCGTGCAGCTCGCGGCTGCAAGATTGGTACGCCCCTGCCGGTCGTATCCGTCAATGATGAGCAGGTTTTCGCTCATGGGATCAGACCGGCTTGTCGCCGTTCACCGTCACGCGGTAAAGCAGACGTTCATAGGCTTTGTAATCGTCAACCGCATAATGCTGTACACAACGATTGTCCCACATGGTCACCATGTTGGGCGTCCAGCCAACGCGGCAGCCAAATTCAGGCCGGACGCAATGGTCAAAGAGGTAGGTGAGCAATGGCTTGCTCTCTTCTTCGCTCATGTCTTCAAAGCGGGTTGTGAACATGGGGTTCACATAAAGGGCTTTCTTGCCGGTCACCGGGTGCGTGCGTACAACCGGATGGGTCACTTCGTCATAGACTGTATCCGACCGGCGATAGGTGATGGCGGTCTTGCCGGCGTATTTCTCTTCTGCGCTTTTCGATGTGTAGGCGTATTTTGCGCTATGCACGGCGTTGAGTCCGTTCAGCATGCGTTTCATGCCATCAGACAGGCGCTCGTAGGCGACATATTGATTGGCAAAGAGCGTGTCGCCGCCTTCTTGCGGAACGATGTGACTGTAAACGATGGAGCCCATGCTGGGTTCTGCGAAAAAGGAATTGTCTGTGTGCCAGCCGACGCCGAAGCTTGCGCTTTCCCCGGCGGGCTTGAGCATTTTGATCATCTCTGGATGCTCGTCCATGCCGTTCACAATGGGATGAATTTCCAGGTCGCCAAATCGGCGGGCAAAAGCGATCTGGTCTTCGTGGCTCAGCGTCTGGTTTTTGAACACGAGTACAGAATGGTCAGCGAAGGCATTGCAGATCGTGTCAAAGGCTTCGTTTGAAAGATTGTTGAGGGCCACACCGCTGATTTCAGCGCCCAGCGATCCGCTCAATTTTCTGATGCCGATTTCCTGTTTCATCCCGCTTCCTGTCTTTATTCTTCTGCATTCGCTTAGGGGGCGACATGCTTTTTTCGATGGCCCAGTTTGGGGGGACGCGCGGCCGAGTGCAAGAGGGGTGTGCCGTCAGGCGCTTCCCAGTTCCTCGCGCAACATTTCCAGCTCCAGCCATTGCTCCTCGAAACGGCTGAGTTTGGCTTCCGCTTTTTCCAGGGCGGTAATGCTGGTCTGGAATTTTTGCGGGTCGCGGGTGAACAATTGTGGGTCTGCCAGCACATCTTTCAGCTTGGAGATGGTGCTTTCAACCTCCGCCATCGTCGCTGGAAGGGTTTCCAATGCGTGCTTGTCCTTAAAGGAGAGTTTGCGCTTTGAGGGGTTGCTCTTTGTCGGGGCGCTCCCTCTGGGGGCAGTGTTTTGAGCTGTGTTTGTTTTGGCGGCGGGTGCGGGTGTTGCCTGCATGGTCTCGGCGCTGGCCCGGCTTGTGGCGCGCTGTATCTGCATGTCGGAATAACCGCCTGCATATTCCTGCCAGACGCCGTTCCCTTCCGCATAGATGGTGGAGCTTACCAATCTGTCCAGGAAATCACGATCATGGGAGACCAGAAGGACCGTACCTTCGTAGGCTGTCAGGAGATCCTGGAGAAGATCGAGCGTCTCCAGGTCCAGGTCGTTGGTCGGCTCGTCAAGCACAAGCAGATTGGAAGGCTTGGCAAGGGCGCGGGCGAGCATGACGCGGCCGCGTTCGCCCCCCGACAGCTCGCCGATTGGTGTGCCGGCCTGTTCCGGCGAGAACAGAAAGTCCTTCATATAAGAGGCGAAATGGCGCTGCGTGTCGCCTACCATCACCATGTCGCTCCCGCCGCCGGTGAGCGCGTCTTTGAGCGTTGTGTTGGCGGGAAGGCTTTCACGCTTCTGATCGAGGGTCACCATGTCGAGGCTCGTACCGCGGCGGATTGTGCCACTGTCCGGCTCTACTGTGCCGATCAGCATGTTGAGCAGCGTGGTTTTGCCTGCACCGTTCGCGCCGACAAGGCCAACCCGGTCGCCGCGCAGGATGCGTGTGGAGAAGTTTTTGACGATCTCCTTCGCGCCCTCTTTCGTTCCGTAGGCCTTTGACACGTTTTCCGCCTCGAAAACCAGCTTGCCGGAGGTACGTCCCTCCTGGCTTGAAAGGTTTACTTCTGCGGTTCCACGGTTCAGGTCGCGCTTGGCTTCTGCGGTTCGTGCGCGCAGGGCATGAAGGTCGCCCAGGCGACGGACGTTGCGTTTTCGCCTTGCCGTTACGCCGTAGCGGAGCCAATCTTCCTCGCGGGTGATCTTGCGCTCCATTTTGTGGGTGGCTTGTTCTTCTTCATCCAGCAGCTTGTCCCGCCAGGCCTCAAACTCTCCGAAGCCCTGACCCAGATTGCGCGTTGTGCCCCGGTCCAGCCAGATGGTGGAGCGTGACAGGTTGGTGAGAAAACGCCGGTCATGGCTGATCATGACGAGGGCGGAGCGGCAGTTTTTAAGTTCCGCTTCCAACCATTCGATGGCAGGCAGATCCAGATGGTTGGTCGGCTCGTCGATCATCAAAATGTCAGGTTCCGGCGCCATGGCCTGGGCAAGGGCGGCACGTCTGCTTTCGCCGCCGGACAGGTTGGCGGGTGTCTCGTCTCCGGTGAGGCCCAGTTCTGCGAGCAGGTAATCTGCCCGGTAGGCATTGTCCCCGTCGGTCAGGCCTGCTTTGACAAAGTCGCGCACGGTCTCATAACCGGAAAAGTCAGGTTCCTGAGCCAGATAGCGCAGCGTCGCACCGGGTTGCACAAAGCGCCGGCCTTTGTCTGCTTCAACGATACCGGCCGCGATTTTCAGCAAGGTCGATTTGCCGGAGCCGTTTCGGCCGACAAGGCATAGCCGTGCCCCCGTCTCAACGGTAAGGTCAGCGCCGGTCAGGAGGGCCGTGCCGCCAAAAGTCAGATGAATGTCCTGAAGGGTCAAAAGAGGTGGTGCCATGGCGGCTTCTATACCTCTTTGTTTAGCCGTTTGTAAGGGGTTCTCTTTTATTTCACATAAAAATATGTGTTTTTAATATTCTTTACGCTCTTGAAGTGTGTTTTAAAAGGGCGCATATAACCCGCGAAGGGCAGGCGCCTGTTGCGCGGCTCTTCGTTCCGGTGTTTGCTTCCGATTGATCAGGTGGAATTTTATGAAGTCCCTTACCCATCTTGAACGGCTTGAGGCCGAGAGTATTCACATTATTCGCGAGGTTGCCGCCGCGTGTGAAAACCCGGTGATGCTCTATTCGATTGGCAAGGATTCCGCCGTGATGTTGCATCTGGCGATGAAGGCTTTCTATCCGTCAAAGCCACCTTTTCCCTTGCTGCATGTGGACACGACATGGAAGTTCAAGGAGATGATTTCGTTTCGCGACCAGATGGCGGCGAAGCTCGGGCTCGATCTCATTGTTCATATTAATGAAGAGGGTGTGCAACAAGGTGTCGGCCCGTTTACTCACGGATCGCAAGCACATACCGAGATTATGAAAACAATGGCGCTGAAGCAGGCGCTCGACAAATACAAGTTTGATGCCGCTTTTGGCGGCGCGCGCCGGGACGAAGAAAAGAGCCGCGCGAAAGAGCGTATCTTTTCGTTCCGCTCCGCGCAGCACCGGTGGGACCCGAAGAATCAGCGCCCTGAGCTTTGGAATATTTATAATACGCGGATCAACAAGGGGGAGAGCGTTCGCGTCTTCCCGATCTCCAACTGGACCGAGCTAGATATCTGGCAATATATCCACAAAGAACAGATTGAGATTGTGCCGCTCTATTTCTCTGCGAAGCGCCCGGTGGTGGAGCGCGACGGTCAGCTCATCATGGTTGATGATGAGCGGATGCCGCTCAACCAAGGTGAAGAGGCGCAGATGAAATCGGTGCGGTTCCGTACGCTTGGCTGCTATCCGCTCACGGGTGCTGTCGAGTCTGAAGCCGCAACGCTGCCCGAAATTATACAGGAAATGCTTCTCACAAAAACGTCAGAACGGCAGGGCCGGGTGATCGACCATGATGCGGCCGCCTCCATGGAGAAGAAGAAGCAGGAGGGTTATTTCTGATGTCACACCAATCAACATTGATTGAGAGCGATATTGCCGCCTACTTGCATGCGCAGGAGAAT
>JAVKCY010000078.1:0-29871 GCA_040223265.1 Parvibaculum sp.
TAGTCCGGTCAAAGAAGCTGAAGCGGCGCCCGCGGTGTCGACAGACGAGACCCCTCTCGTCCCTCAGAACGGGTCGCGTCAGCACGATATGACGACGGGCGACGTTGCCGGCCGCATCCTCAAAAAATACCTGAAACCACATTCAACCCTCATTGTCGCAGCCATTCTTGCCAATGCCCTTGTGGCAGCGACGACAGGGGTTCTACCGTTCCTGATTGAGCAGACCGTTGAGCTGGTGTTCAATCAGAAGCGGCAGGACATGCTGATCTACATTCCAATGGCGGCACTTGCTATTCAGCTTGTCAAAGCAGCCGCGACCTATGGGTCAAATGTGGTGATGAGCTTTGTCGGTCAGCGCATGGTTTCTACCATCCAGACGCAACTGTTTGCCCGGCTGATGACCGCCGATCTTGGCTGGATACAGCAGACACATTCAGGCCGGTTCATTTCCACGTTCATGACCGATGTCATTCGTCTGAGAGATGCAACCTCACAATCCATCATCAATCTGACCCGACATCTGCTGACACTCGTCGTCCTCATCGGCTACATGTACTATCTAGACTGGCTGATGGCGGTGATCGCAACGGCGGTTATTCCGATTGCTGCCGTTCTGATGCGCAAGCTGGGCCGCAAGACCCGCAAAGCCACCAATCAGGGACTTGAGGAGACAGGGTCTCTTTCAACACTGATCTCAGAGGCACTCACCGGTATCCGTGTGGTGAAGGCATATGGGCAGGAAGAACATGAGATTGCGCGCGCGCGCAACGTGATTGACCGTGTGCTCGACCATATGATGAATTCCATTCGTGCCAAAGCTGCCGCGAGCCCGATTACCGAGGCGTTGACCGGTGTCGGTATTGCTGCGGTTATTTATTATGCCGGTGTTCAATCTTTCAACGGGACGATGACGGCGGGTTCCTTCTTCGGCTTCATGGCAGCGGTGATGCTCGCCTATCAACCGCTGAAGGCTGTTGCCAACCAGCAAACGCTCCTGCAGGAAGGCGTGGCGGCAGCGGCCCGCGTGTTTCCAATCCTTGATGTCCAAGCCAAAATTGATGATGCTGACGATGCTTGCGAGCTTGTCGCCAAACAAGGCACCATCCGGCTTGAGCATGTCACTTTCCGATATGATGATGGTACGAAGGCGCTGGATGATGTGAACATTCATGTCCCTGCTGGCCAGACGGTGGCCCTCGTCGGCCCAAGTGGCGCAGGTAAAAGCACTATCCTCAATCTTGTGCCGCGCTTTTATGATGTGAGCGAGGGCACTGTCTCGATTGATGGTCAGCCGATCCGCTCTGTCACCCTTGCGTCGCTTCGGCAGGCAAGCGCGCTGGTGACACAGGAACCATTCCTGTTTGATGATACAGTGCGCGCCAATATTGCCTATGGCATGCCCGATGCAACCGACACTGCGATTGAGGCAGCCGCTCGCAATGCGGCGGCACACGAGTTCATCATGGCTCTGCCTCTCGGATATGAAACGCTTGTCGGGGAAGCCGGTCTGAAACTTTCCGGCGGTCAACGTCAACGGATTGCCATTGCGCGCGCCATGTTGAAGAACGCACCCATTTTGCTGCTGGATGAGGCCACCTCGGCGCTCGACACCGCCTCAGAGCTTCAAGTGCAGAACGCATTGCAAACGCTGATGCAAGGCCGCACGACGCTTGTCATTGCACACCGCCTGTCTACAATCATGCATGCGGACAATATCTATGTGATCGATCAGGGACGGGTTCTGGAACAAGGGACCCACCAGGAACTGGTCGCACGTGGTGGCCTCTATGCAGAACTTTCCCGCTCCCAATTCAATTCCGATAATGAAAACCTGTCCCTGTCGACAGGCACCGAGATTTAGTCGAGCCATGCCCAGTTTCAAATCACTCAGCAAAGATTTCGTCAAAAGCTCTTTCTTTCAGGGCTTCGTGGCACAGGCCATCGCGAGCTATGTCCGGCTTGTTCACATGACGTGCCGGTTCAACCAGAAACGAAGTGATATTCCCGAACGGTTCTGGTCGGCGGATGAAACCTTTCTGTGCGCAACATGGCATGGGCAAAACGTGATCCTGCCGCCCTTCTGGCACAATTGGCGGACGCTCAAAGTTCTTGTCTCCAAACATGGGGATGGCGAGATCGTGGCGCGGCTCGTCCACAATCTGGGCCTGTCCACCATTCGCGGCTCAGGCGCAACGAAAGAACAATTACACAAGTCCAAGGAGAAAGGCGGGGCCGCGGCGCTTCGCGCCATGGTGCGCGCACTGCAGGGAGATGCCTCTGTCGGGCTCACCGCTGATATGCCGCCGGGGCCCGCGCGGGTCGCCGGGCTTGGTATTGTCATGGCCGCCAGACTTTCAGGTCGTCCGATCGTACCCGTTGCCACTACCACCCGTGGTCGCATCGTGCTTGGCAATACATGGGATCGGTTCATGATCCCGCTGCCTTTCACGCGCGGCGCCGTTGTGTGGGGGGAACCGCTTTATGTGCCGCGCGATCTTGACGAGAACGGGTTGGAAGAGTGGCGTCTCAAGGTAGAAAATGCCTTGAACAAAACAACAGCAGAAGCGGATGCGTTGGTCGGACGCTCATCCCAACAGAGTGCCCATGCGGCACCACACGAAGCGGGATTGTGATTTTTGACCAGGACCATCACGCCGCCCCTTGGTCTCAGAGCCTATAAACGCCTGATGCGGGCAAGCGGCCCTGTCGTGGATATGCTCCTGCGCCGCCGTGCAGCGCAAGACAAAGAAGACCCACGCCGTCTTTCTGAGCGATATGGCATCACAACACTCCCGCGCCCGGCGGGCGTTCTGGTCTGGTTTCATTGCGCCAGTGTGGGCGAGAGTCTATCTGTTCTACCACTCCTCAAGCATTTGAACGATGCGCGTGATGATCTCCATTTTCTTATCACAACAGGTACCCTCACCTCTGCCCAATTGATGGCGGAGAGATTGCCCCCCAACGCGGTTCATCAATTTCTTCCCTTTGATCATCCTGACTATTGTGCAGGCTTCTTCGCACATTGGCGGCCAGAACTTGGTGTGATCGTGGAGTCTGAGCTTTGGCCCAACCTGCTGCTCATGGCGCACGACGCCGGTGTGCCCCTTGTTTTGACCAATGCGCGCCTGTCCATCGGCTCTTTCAAGGGCTGGCGCCGGGCACGCAAAACCATCGGGCATTTGCTGCATTGTTTTCAGCTGGTGTTTGCGCAGGACGAGGGTTCGGCAGACCGGCTTCGCCTGCTCGGTGCAGAGCAGGTCGTGATGCTGGGCAATCTGAAATATGATGCCATGCCGCTTCCTGTGGATGAGCTGGCCCTTCAGGCACTTGTTGAGATGATTGGTACCCGCCCAAACTGGATTGCTGCCAGCACCCATGAAGGTGAAGAAGCGATTGCGGCGCGCGCGCATGAAAAACTGAAACCCACTATGCCCGGACTTTTGACCCTTATCGTACCCCGTCATCCCGCACGCGGCGACCTGATTGCGGCGATGCTGCGGGAAGACGGGCTTGTCGTTGCTCAGCGATCCAAGAATGAACCCGTTCAACCCGAGACAGATATTTATCTCGGCGATACGTTAGGAGAAATGGGCCTCTTCTACTCTCAGTCTTCGGTCGCCTTTGTTGGCGGATCGCTTGTGCCCGTCGGCGGACACAATCCGCTGGAGCCCGCACGGCTCAACAATGCGGTGTTGTTTGGCCCGCATATGCATAATTTTGAAGCACCCGCTGCCGCGCTTACCCAAGCAGGCGCGGCCTACCCGATTGATGGGCGCGACTCGCTCGCCGCCGCACTGCAGGATTGGCTCTCCGCTCCGCATGCGGTGGCGATGGCGGCAGCCCGTGGCAAGAAGATCACCGAACAGTCGGTTGGCGTTGCGGCCCGCGTAGCAGCAGATCTTCTGCCGCTCCTGCCGCCCGTGTCGGGAGCGTGAGGCCATGCGCGCACCGGGTTTTTGGTATCCTGAACGAGACCAAACGAGTGGACTTGCGCCCTATCTTCTTTCGCCTTTTGCCTTTCTCTATTCAAGCGTGGGGTGGCTCAAACGACAGGTGACAGCGCCCGAACGAATGAGCGTACCCGTCATCTGCATCGGGAACTTCACCGCCGGTGGCGCGGGTAAAACACCCACTGCGATTGCCGTCGTCGAACGACTGATCTCCCTTGGCGAAACACCTCATTTTTTGAGCCGTGGGTATGGCGGTACAGAAGTCGGGCCAATTCAGGTAGATGCCGCCCATCACAAGGGATCAGACGTGGGTGACGAGCCGTTGCTGTTGAGCGCTCATGCACCGACCTGGATTTCCCGTGACCGTGTGGCAGGCGGGCTTGCCGCAGAGCGCGCCGGTGCCAGTGTCATCGTCATGGATGACGGGTTTCAGAACCCGTCCGTGTTCAAAGATCTGTCGCTTCTTGTTGTTGATTCCAAAGTCGGCATCGGGAATAGACGGGTCATTCCCTCCGGTCCGCTTCGTGAACCCATGGCGGATGCCCTTGCCCGGACAGATGCCGTGATTGCGCTTGGCGAGCGAGCAGGCTTGTCCTTTCTGCCGGAGGGCATGCCAGTTTTTCACGCGACACTCGAACCTGCGCACACCGGTGCTGATAATCTGCTCGCGCGGCTCAAGGGGGCGCGATGCTTCGCTTTTGCCGGGATCGGGCGCCCTTCCAAATTCTTCGATACGCTTCGCACGCTGGGGGCGGAGCTCGCTGGCACTAGAGCTTTTGATGATCACCATCCTTATTCTGATACAGATGTGAGAGGTCTCATCACCGACGCTGCGACGCATGGCGCGCGGCTGATCACAACTGAGAAAGATGCTGTCCGGCTCAAAGAGCTTCCAAACTGGGCCGAGTTCAGCTCCTCGCTCGACATATTGCCTGTGCGCGCCATCTTTCCGGAGGTCGCGGCCCTTGATGCCCTGCTCGCCGCAGGTCTTGATAAAGCGCGGGCGCATTACACCTATGCCCCGCCGGGCTCGGATCAGGGTAGAACGCGCGTTCGCTAGCGTCTGGCCTCAGGATTGAGACCTGCTATAATCCTCTACATCATTTCTGATATCGGAACCCCTCCTCGTGTCGAGTAAATCCCTCCGCTACAAATTGGAAGCAGCTGCTGCGCTTCCCCTTCTTGGTCTTTTCCGACTGATGGGGCTCCGACGCGCGTCCTCGTTTAGCGGTTCTCTGCTTCGCTTTCTCGGCCCCAAAGTTGGCGTGACGCGGCGCGCGCGGCAAAACATTGAACGTGTTCTGCCGCATTTGAGCTCATCTGAAATTGACGCCATCATTGCCGACATGTGGGAGAATATCGGGCGCACGATTGCCGAATATGCTCATCTTGATGCATTCAGCGCACCGGAAAACAGCGACCTCATCCGTGTAAAGGGACTGGACAAGCTTGCCGCGCTCAAAGATCAGGGCGCCATGCTTGTCTCCGGCCATTTCGCCAATTGGGAGCTGATGCCGTTGGCTGTACATCAAAACGGGTATGAGGGCGGCGAGATTTATCGCCATGCCAATAATCCAACCGTGAATGACTGGATCATCAAACTGCGCACACGTGCGATCCACCCGGTGCAAATTCCCAAAGGCCCGAAGGGTGCCCGCGACGTGATCCGCATTGTGCGAAAAAAGGGCTTCATCTGCATGCTTGTGGATCAAAAGATGAATGATGGTGTGGAGGCAACGCTTTTTGGGCGGAAGGCGATGACACCGTCAACGCCTGGATCCATGGCTACGCGCTACGGCATCCCGATCATGCCGGTGACAATTCGCCGTACGCATGACGTGCATTTCGAGCAGGAATTTCACAACCCGATTTTTGCCAACCCTGATGCCGACCCGCATCAGGAGACACTCCGCATCACGCAGGCGCTTAACGATTTCATTGAAGCGGAAATCCGTTCCAACACGGCGCAATGGCTTTGGCTGCATAATCGCTGGCCCTCTGACGCCTGAGGAAAATATTATTCGCCAGAAGAAACGACAGGCCGCTCCAACGGTTTGGGCGCAGGCATGTCGCCTGCGAGTAAAGCCGGGTCCACATGTGCATCACGCCAATACATGCGCCAATCAAGATGTGCGCCGGTGACGCGACCCGTCGCGCCGACAGCACCGATCATTTCGCCCTGCTCCACCTCATCGCCTACCTGCACATCAATACGGCTTAAATGCATCATCACGCTGATGAGCCCATGACCATGGTCGAGGAAAATAAGACCACCTTCGAAATACATATCAGGCTCCGCAAGGCGAATGATGCCGCGTGCAGGGGCCATGACCGGTGTGCCTGTCGAGGCTGCGACGTCAACACCATAGTGGGGCCTGCGCGGCTCTCCATTGAAGAAACGCTGCAAGCCAAACGTGCCGGTAATGATGCCTTTAACGGGCCAGACGAATGAATCGGCAAACCAGTCCGCTTCTGTGTCACGCGGACGTGCACCCGCTTTTGTACGCTGATCACGCGCAATCTTTGCCATCTGCTCAGGTGACGGGCTTACATATTTTGTCGGCACCCCTTCGATGCGCTGCTCATCATACGTCCGCTCTGCGATATTGATCAGAAGGCTCTCGCGGGTCTGGTCGGGATATTCCACGTCTATGTGCGCGTCGCCCTTCCTGTCCCGATCAAAACCAAAAACGAAACGACCTGCCTCGCTAACCATCAAGGGTTCGCCGTCCAGAATGATTTTCGTGTCAGGTTCAGTCTGACCAATAATGATGCCGCCTTGTATCGCCTCCCCCTGAAGCGTCACACGGGGGGCTGGTTCCTCCTCCGCACGGGCTGCACCTAACAAAGATGCCACCGTCCAGAAAAAGGCAAAACCCAGAGCCATTAGAGGAACGCTGCGCGCGCTGACAATCATCCGCGACCCGTCAATTCCTGGTGGCGCTGAAGCGCAATAGCCGCGGTGGCATAGGCTTCCTGCCGGTCGGCATGCCAATAGCGAAGGTTCTCAAGCAGGATCTGCTCGCCAGTGACAGCACATACAACGAAGGTGCCACGGCGCACGACGTGATACTCCCCGTCTCCGTAAACAAGCTCGGCCTTGTTGCCGCTGAAATTCCCATCATGTCGATTCATAAGATCAATTTAGCGCGGCCCGGCGCTCCTGTCATGGGGCGAGGTGAATTATGGTTTCCGCTGGCGCGCCCCTCATGCGATCAGATCAGAACAATTGGCCCTGATCGGTCTTTTTTGCGGCGGTCGCAGGTCCGACACTCGCTTTGGAGGCTGATTTTGGGAGCTTTGAAGGCGCTTTACCCCCGCCACCCCCGCCATTTGTCGCCGCGACGGCCAGATGATCATTGCCCGCGAACTCCACCGTCAGCGTATCGCCCGCCTTAACGCCCTTCGATTGACGGACCGGGCGGCCCGTCTCATCCCGAACGAGGGCAAAACCGCGATCAAGAACCCCATGGTAGGAATAGGATTCCAGCAAACGGCCTGCCTGTGCCATCCTTGCGCTCAGGTCTGCCAATTGACGTTTTTCAGCGCGGGTGGCGCGGTCTCCCAATTCCCCGATCCGTCGCCTGCCCTGATGAATTGCGTTCGCCAATGGTCGTGGTGACAAGCGGCCTGCCATACGATCAAGGCCCGCCTGTTTCGCCCGGACAGATGCGCCGAGCGCCAGCCCCAGTTTTTCTGCCGCGTGGTCAAGCCGCTGTCCTGGAAGCGCCACCAAATCTTCCAGCTTGGGCAGGCCCCGGCTCAGACCTTCCAGCCGGGACGAAAGCTCGCCCAGTTTCCGGGTTTCGGCGCGCAGCAGACGTCGTTCGGCATCAAGCACCCTTGCCACAAGGTCGGTGCGCACCGGCACTGCCATTTCGGCCGCCGCGGTTGGTGTTGGCGCACGTCGGTCAGCGGCATAATCGATCAGGGTCGTGTCCGTCTCGTGCCCCACGGCGGAGATGAGAGGGATGTGGCTCGCGGCGGCGGCGCGCACCACTTTCTCCTCGTTGAAGGACCAAAGATCTTCGAGCGATCCCCCCCCGCGCGCAACGATCAATAGGTCTGGCCGTGGCACCGCCCCACCCTCAGGCAAGCGATTGAACCCTTCAATTGCGGCGGCGACTTCATCCGCTGATTGTTCGCCTTGCACACGCACAGGCCAAACCAGAACGTGCCGGGGAAAGCGGTCCCCCAGCCGATGCAGAATATCGCGGATCACAGCGCCTGACGGGCTTGTGACGACGCCGATCACTTCCGGCAGGAAAGGCAGAGGGCGCTTTTTGTCTGCGTCAAACAGGCCCTCAGCGGCGAGTACCTTTTTGCGCTGCTCAAGAAGCGCCATCAGCGCGCCGACGCCTGCAAGCTCCATCTGATCAATAATGATCTGGTAGCGGGACTGGCCGGGAAAGGTTGTGAGCTTGCCGGTACAGACAACCTCCAGGCCCTGTTCCGGCTTTATCCGGAGTTTGGACACATTGCCCTTCCAGATCACGGCATTCAGAACCGACTTGTCGTCCTTCAGGTCCAGATAAAGATGGCCCGACGCCGGACGGCTGACTCGCCCCAGCTCACCTTTCACCCGCACAAAGCCGAAATTCTCCTCAACGGTCCGTTTCAGCGCGAAAGAGAGTTCCGTGACGGAAAATTCATGCGCGTTGCCCGTTGGCGCCTCAGTGCTCCCCTCAGGCTCTATTTCGGTCACAAAACTTCCTAACTCTTTGTTGAATATGAGGTTTTCGCTGCGACATTGGCCGGTCACGACGGTTTGCCGGAATCGCCCCCCATGATACAAGAAAACCCAAGATACAAGAAAACGCAGGCGCTGCCACATCAGCACTTCAAAATTGAATTCAAGGATCGAAGTCGAATGAACGTTCTCGTCATTGGCTCGGGTGGACGCGAACATGCGCTTGCCTGGGCCGTCTCATCCAGCCCTCTTGTCGAAGAGCTTTATTGTGCGCCCGGCAATGCAGGCATTGCCGACGTCGCCACCTGTGTCGAGATCGAGGTCAATGATTTTGATGGGATCATCGCGTGCTGCAAGGAAAAGAACATCGAGTTCGTCATTGTGGGGCCGGAAGACCCGCTGGTGAACGGTCTCGTCGACCGATTGGACGCTGAAGGGATCAAGAGCTTTGGTCCCAATGCCGCCGCCGCCCAGCTTGAAGGGTCCAAAGGATTTACCAAGGACCTTTGTGCTGACTACAACATCCCGACCGCCGACTATGGTCGCTTTGCCACTGCGCGCGAAGCCAAAGCCTATATCGAAGAACATGGTGCCCCGATTGTTGTGAAGGCGGACGGACTGGCCGCGGGCAAAGGCGTCATCATGGCCGAGACGGATGAGCAGGCGAACGCCGCCATTGACGAAATTTTCGGCGGGAAATTTGGTGGCGCGGGCGCGGAGCTTGTGATCGAAGAATGGCTTGAAGGCGAAGAAGCCAGCTTCTTTGCACTTTGCGATGGGACAAACGCGCTGCCGCTTGCGACAGCGCAAGATCACAAGCGCGTTGGTGATGGCGACACCGGCCTCAACACCGGTGGTATGGGTGCCTACTCCCCCGCCCCGGTGATCACGGAAACCATGTCGCTTGTTGTGATGGACAGAATTGTGCGGCCAACCCTTGCCGCCATGGCTGAAAAGGGTATGCCGTTCAAGGGTGTGCTTTTTGTCGGTCTGATGATCACAAAGGAAGGTCCCAAGCTCATTGAGTTTAATGTGCGCTTTGGCGATCCGGAATGTGAGGTGCTGATGATGCGCCTCATGTCTGACATTCTGCCGGCGCTTATTGCGACGCATGAGGGCACGCTCAATGAGATTGAGCTTGAATGGAATGATGAGGCCGCCCTCACCGTTGTCATGGCAAGCAAAGGATATCCTGAAGCCTATGACAAGGGTTCAGAGATCAAAAACCTTACCGCAGCGGCAAGTGATGAGGGCGTTGAAATTTTTCACGCCGGCACCAAAGCAAAAGGGCGCGCCATCACCGCCAATGGGGGTCGCGTGCTTGCTATCACTGCCCTTGGACGCAGCGTCAACAAGGCGCAGGAGAAGGCCTATGCCGCCATCGACAAGATCGACTGGCCCGAAGGTTTTTGCCGCCGGGACATTGGTTATCGCGCTATCGCGCGGGGGAAATAATTCGCATAATCTATCCAGATAAACAGGAGGAGGGTCAGCATGAGTGAACCCCAAACATCCGGCAAACAGGAAATGTTTTCCGGCACCCAGGCGGTGATGGAACAGCATCGTTTCGACGAGAAACGTCTCACAGACTATCTCGCAGCCAATGTGGAAGGGTTTGAAGGCCCATTGGAAGTGCGGGAGTTCAAGGGCGGGCAATCCAACCCGACCTACCAGCTGATCACGCCGAAGAAGAAATATGTTCTGCGCCGCAAGCCACCGGGGAAACTCCTTCCGTCCGCGCATGCTGTTGACCGCGAATATAAAGTCATCACCGCCCTTGGCACGATCAACTATCCCGTCGCCAAAACTTTTTGCATGTGTGAGGATGAAAGCATTATCGGAACCATGTTTTATGTGATGGACATGGTGGAGGGCCGCATCCTTTGGGAGGCTCTCCTTCCCGGCTACACGCCAGAGCGTCGCCGTGCGATTTACGAAGCCAAAAACCGCACATTGGCCGCCCTGCACAATGTTGACTATGCCGCCATCGGGCTCAGCGATTTCGGCAAGCCAGGCAATTATTTCGCCCGGCAGATTTCGCGCTGGTCAAAACAATATGTCGCCTCAGAAACCGATAGCATTGTTGAAATGAACAAGCTCATGGACTGGCTGCCGAACAATATTCCAGATGATGATGCCACCAGTATCGTGCATGGCGATTACCGCCTGGACAATATGGTATTGCACCCGACCGAAGACCGGGTCCTTGCCGTTCTCGACTGGGAACTTTCGACCCTTGGTCATCCGCTCGGTGATTTCACCTATCACATGATGCAGTGGATCATGCCCAGTGGCGGCCAGAGCGCCGGTACGGCGAGCCTCAAGGATGCCAACCTCAAAGAACTT
Organism: Parvibaculum sp.; assembly: GCA_040223265.1. Taxonomy (GTDB): domain Bacteria; phylum Pseudomonadota; class Alphaproteobacteria; order Parvibaculales; family Parvibaculaceae; genus Mf105b01. The sequence continues at coordinate 10,987 of JAVKCY010000078.1, forward strand.
GGCATTCCGTCGCTCGATGAATATGTCGCCCTTTATTGCGAACAGACCGGGCGCAAGGGCATTGATAATCTCGACTATTATTTCGCCTATAATTTGTTCCGGTTGGGTGGCATTTTGCAAGGGATTATTGGCCGCGTCCGCGACGGAACCGCCGCCAGCGAACATGCCGTTGCGACAGCCGCTCAGGTTCGGCCGCTGGCTGAACTGGGCTGGTATTACGCACAGCGCGCCGGCGCCGTTTAGGGCAAGCGCGCTTCAACGAAAAAGCCGGGACCTCCCCGGCTTTTTTGTTGCCCGATCTATCCTTTGCGCCCGACGTCCAGCCTTGCTATGCCTTCCCTATCAGCATTGGGCCTATCAACATTGGGGAGATGAACATGGGTGAGAGCAAACGGCCTGAGGACGAGACCATAAATGTGCGCGATGCACATCGCTTTGATACCGGCAGGCTTGAAGACTTCTGCCTTGCACATGTAGATGGTTTTGTCGGCGGGCTTGAGGTTCGTCAGTTTTCAGGCGGACAATCCAACCCGACCTTCCTCCTCACATCGGGGCCTAGGCGCTATGTCATGCGCAAAAAGCCGCCGGGAACCCTGCTTGCCAGCGCGCATCAGGTCGACCGCGAATACCGCGTCATGAAGGCGCTTGCGGAAACGGATGTGCCGGTACCAACCATGCAGGCGCTCTGCATGGACCCGGATGTGATCGGCACTGAATTTTACATCATGGACCATCTGGATGGTCGCGTGCTGCGCGACCCGCAATTGCCGGGCATGAGTGCTGCTGAGCGCAAAGCCATCTATGACGAGATGAACGCCAATCTCGCCCGGCTCCACTCGGTCGACTATAAAGCCATCGGGCTTGAGGAATTTGGTCGTCCGGGAAACTATTATGAGCGCCAGATCGGCCGCTGGATCAAACAATACCGCGCGGCGGAGACCGAAACGGTTGAACCGATGGAGCAGCTCATCACCTATCTGCCCCAAAACATTCCCCATGATGACGCCACCAGCATTGCCCATGGCGATTACCGGCTGGAAAACACGATGTTCCATCCGACAGAGCCGCGCATGATTGCGGTGCTGGATTGGGAGCTTTCAACGATCGGTCATCCGCTTGCGGATCTTGCCTACAATTGCATGCTCTATCATTTCCGCAGTCCGAGCCAGGGCACCATTATGGACCTCGATTATGCCGCGACCGGCATTCCAGCAGAGGATGCTTATGTGGCAGCGTATTGCAAACGAACCAGGCGTGACCGGATTGAGAACTGGGATTTCTATCTCGCTTTTTCGATCTTCCGCCTCGCGTCCATTACGCAGGGCGTTTACAAGCGCGGGCTTGATGGCAATGCAAGCTCATCAAAAGCGACGGAATATGGCGATATGTGCCGCCGCCTGGCGGACGCGGCCTGGGCCATTTCGCAAAGGAATTGTTAACCAACGGTGATTTCGCCTTAACTGTTCTTTTCCTTGCATGGCCTATGGTTCGGGATCACGACCGAACAAATCTGATCCGTGCAGGGAGAGTCCAAAAGTGGACGGGGGAAACGACAGAAAGCCAGTGTCCATTCACGCGCCCGAGCCTGCGCGCGATGGTGCGTTGTTTTTCAGCGCTCTGGTTTCCAATGCTGGCGATACCATGACCTTGATCGATAGTGACGGTGTGATGTTCTATCACAGCGACGCGATGCGCGGCATGATGGGGGTCGAACCGGAAAGTGTCGTCGGCATTCCCGCCGTTAGCGTCGTCCATCCCGATGACCGCAACAAGGTGCTTACGAAAATCGAGCACAGCAAGTCGCGCCCAGGCGAAACCGTCACTGAAATCTTCAGAATGATGCATGCCGACGGATCCTGGCGTTGGATTGAAGCCAACGTCCGCAACCTGCTGGAGGATACTCAGGTTCGGGGCATCCTTGTTGTTTCCCGCGACATCAGCGATCAGGAACGCCTGAAACATCACCTCTCGATTGCGGAGGCAGCCGCTGGGTTTTTCACCTTCCGCTGGCAGCTCGGAGATGATTTTATCGACCTGTCGGCGAACACAAGCCAAATTCTTGGTACGACTTTGTCATTGACCAATGCGCAAGCACGCCATGCGGTTCACCCAGATGACTATCCTATAATCGAAAAGGCCTGGATGAATGCTCTCAAAACGAGTCATCCCTTTGAAATCAGTATCCGACTTCGCGGCGAGGGTGGGACCTACCGCCATTGCATTGTCCATGGCAGCCCTGAACTGAATGCCGGCGGCGATTTGCAAGGTCTTATGGGTGTTGTTGTCGATGCCACCCAGAGCTTTGAACAGCAACAAGCAATCCTTGCGTCGACAGAACAGTACCAATTGATCGCCGAAAATGCGCAAGACATATTTGCGCGCCACACGCCGGATCGGAAGGTGACATTCATCTCTCCTGCTGTTCGGACGGTCTTGGGCGTAGAACCAGAATTATGTATTGGTGTTGATCTCTTTTCATATATGCACCCAAACGACACACCGACGGCAACCGAGGCTTTGCAAAAGCTGGAAAGCGGCTCTGACTGCGAGCGCATGACCTTCCGTCTGTCGCGGGTGGACGGTGAGCATGTATGGCTGGAGTCGACAGTGCATGCCGTCCGGAGCCAGAAAACGGGCGAGCTTACCGAATATTTCGCCATCACGCGCGATGTGTCAGAACGCAAAGAATATGAGCGTAAATTGCTTGATGCGCGTGAAAAGGCGGAAAGCGCAAACCAGACCAAATCCGCCTTTCTTGCCAATATGAGCCACGAGCTACGAACGCCGCTCAATGCCATTATCGGATTTTCGGAAATGTTGAAGCGCGAGACATTTGGTGCGCTTGGCCATCCAAAGTATGATGAATATTCCGGCCTCATTCACGAGTCCGGTCTGCATCTTCTTGATTTGATCAATGATGTGCTGGACATGTCCAAGATCGAAGCGGGCAAGATGGAGATGAGCATCGAGCCACTGGATATTTGTGAGATCGCATCTGCCTGTCTCAAACTGGTGGAAGAACGCGCCACAAAATCGAATATCATCCTCTCCATGTCCTCAAAGCTTCATAACGGGAGCGTCCGCGCCATGGGCGATGTTCGTGCGACAAAACAGATTTTGCTCAATCTCCTTTCAAACTCGATCAAATTCACACCACCGGGCGGCTGCATCACGCTCTTTTTGGATGCGAGCGAAGATGCCATGCACATAAGCGTGAGAGACACCGGGGTTGGTATCGCGCAAGCAGACATCCCGCGCCTTCTTCTGCCATTTGAGCAGGTGACCAGAGTTTCGACGACCGCTCACGAGGGATCAGGCCTTGGCCTTGCGCTCACCAAATCATTTACTGAATTGCAAGGTGGTACATTCCATCTGGAGAGCGCGCCCGGTTCCGGCACCACCGCGACGCTCTCACTTCCGCTTTCAGACTTCTCATTGGCGGTTGAATATTCAATCTAGCGTCATAAGTCTATTTGCTCGCAGCCCAAAGGGCTTCGAACAAAATCTGCTGCAGATTTGAAAAGTCGGGACTTTCGATAATCAGACCATAGTTTTCCTGCGCCGACGATATTAACGCAACATTCCCGTCATAGATGAAGCTCGTCATACCCAACGGCGTCGGCGTCGTTGTAAAGCGGACATCTCTTAGCTCCGCCTCGTTGCTGGCCCAGGTGTTTTTGATATCTTCTCCCGTTGATCGGATGACACGTAGGCGCAAACCGCGGGCGACACGTTTGCCGATAAAATGTTGCAATTCATCCTCGCCGGGGAATTGCACGAGTTCCTTCATCGACAGGATGCCGCAAATTTCGTTCTGCCCTGCAATCAGCACTGAGTTCAGAACAGAACGGATACCTTCTTCACCCTCATAAACGCGGAACTTCGGCCCCCTGCTCCCTCCGCCATATAGCGCCTGCAGGTCCGGCAGAAGCATTTCCAGCGAGGAGCGGCGATCTTCGAGGTTCCGCAGCAGCACGTCCGGGTTTTCAGCGACAATCCTGGTTTTGTTATTCCGCTGGATCTCGGTGACCACTCCTTCTTCCATCAATTTCTCAACGAGGGCGTAAGCCGTCGTCCGGGTGACACCGCAATGCTGTGCGATTTCATTGACGCTGGCCTCTCCCAGAGCAAGTGCGGAGAGATAGAACCGCGCCCTCCTGCCGGAAATGCCGATGGCGGCCAATCGCCCTTCCATTTTGTCCGTACTTTTTGACATTTCTGGATCTACCCGTGCGGTTTGACTTTCTTTGTTTATAAGGTCTACCCTCCATTTAGCGTCAGTTCAATATAAACTGTCGTATTTTTTCGACTAAAATTTCATAAATAAGAAGAGAAACTGATGTCTGACATTCTGATTACATCCGGCCTGATACAGGTCACCTTCGGCGTCCTGCTTGGATGGCCGCTCACGGGCCTCTATTCCGGCATGGACAGCATCGGACCGCTGGTAAACGCGAAACGCGTACTTCAATGTCATCTCGACAATATTTTCATGGGCATCTTGCAGATGCTGATCGGGACAGTATTTTCCGCGATGCCTGAGATCGCAGGATGGCTTCTTTTGATCGGCTCCTGGGCCAACCCGCAGCTCTTTCTCTACCAAGCGACGACAAAGGGAAATGGACGCGAGCTGCCAGGTATTTCCGTTCTCGCCTTTACGTCTTTCACAATCATGACAGTGGCTTATCTTTGGCTTGTGATCGCGTGGATCACACGGTGAGCGACGGGAGAGCTGACATGTCTGACGAAACTGGATTGACGCGGGTCGCGGCGGTACAGATGGAGGCGCGTGTCGCCGACATCCCCTACAATCTCGCACATGCAGAACGGCTGATTGATGAAGCGGCTGCCAAGGGTGCGCGCATCATTGCTATCCCTGAGTTTTTCACGACACGCATTGTTTATGATGAGCGCCTGTTTGCCTGTTCACTCCCGCCGGAGAACCCGGCGCTTGATCTGCTGAAAGCCAAAGCCGCGCGTTACAGTGCCCATATCGGCGGCTCCTATCTGGAGATGCGGGATGGTGATGTTTACAATACCTATGTCCTTGTTGAACCCGACGGCACAGTGCACCGGCATAACAAGGACCTTCCGACTATGGTCGAAAATGCCTTCTATGTCGGTGGCTCAGACGACGGGCTGATCGAAACATCTCTCGGGACCATCGGCGCGGCTGTGTGCTGGGAGATGATCCGAACGCAGACACCAAAACGTCTTCGTGGCAAAGTGGACCTGCTCATGACGGGCAGCCATTGGTGGAGCGGACCGGGGTGGCGCGTCACACAGTCTCTTGAACAGGATCTTGATGCTGGCAATAGACGCATGATGCACAAGACTCCTGGCTTTCTGGCAAGCCTGATTGGCGCGCCCCTGCTGCACGCAGGTCATACCGGTCTCCTGGAAGGTGAGTTCCTCGTCCTGCCCGGCACGCGTCTTACGGTACCAACGCGCACAGAACTTACCGGCGAGACACAGATCATCGACCGGACGGGCACTCTGGTCGCGCACCGCAAAGCTCAGGCGGGGGCTGGGGTCATTCATGCTGATATCGAGGTTAGCCGATCTGACCCCCGCATGGATATTCCAGATCGGTTCTGGACACCGCCGAAACTCGGGATCGCGGGCCTTCTCTGGCATCACCAGAACGCGGCGGGCAAACATGCCTATAAATGGGCGAAACGAAACGGGCGATTGCGGACTTATGATTTCGGGAAAAACACGCCCGCGTGAGAACGTTTAACGCTTGGCGCCCATCATGGCAGCGAACGCTGCCTCAAGCTCTGCATGTACTTTTGCAACGGCCGGATCTTCGAGCGTTGCATAATAATAATTGTGTACCATCGGGGTTTCGCAAAGCACACATTCCCGGCCAAATAGCGGCGTAATATTGGATGCGAAAAACAACATCGGAACGAGAGCGCTGTCGGCAATACTCAATGTGTCGCCGACGGCATATTTCGACCCATCGAGATAATGAGCGAGCCAACCAAGGGCTTTGTCCAGCTCTACGAACAGGTGGTTGACCTGGTCCTGATTTCGCCCTTGCGGGTTGATCTGTCCGAACAGTTTGCCGAGTGGCATCATAATGTAGAGATCGCCAATGCGTGCGAGCAGGCGAGCCCGCGCACGATCTTCCGGTGTTGCTGGCATGAGCGGATGAGCGGGCTCAACTTCTTCCAGATATTCTTCAATGACTTGGCTTTCCGGGATGCAGAAGCCATTGGTCTCCAAAAGCGGGACTTTGTGAAGGGGGGTTTTACTCGCAAACTCTTCAGCACTCACGCCACCCGGTAAATTCACCAGTTCAACATCCAAGCCCTTGGCATATATCTGGATTCTGACCCGTGCCGAAAAGGGCGACAGATTGCTGTTATAGAGTTTGTAAGCCATGTTTCCTCCCGTCGCGGGGGCCAAAAAAAGCGGCCGGGTTTCCAAGTGGACCCGACCGCTCCCTGTTTCAAGGTCTTTCAGGCATCAAACGTGCCGAATTATTCGGCAGCCGCTTTCAGCTGTTCCTTATGCTTCTTGAATTCCAGCTTCGCGATTGTGCGCGCGTGCACTTCATCCGGGCCGTCAGCCAGGCGGAGTGTCCGAATGCCAGAATAGGTTTTAGCAAGACCGAAATCGCTGGTCACACCACCGCCGCCATGGGCCTGGATCGCATCATCAATGATCCTGAGCGCGATATTTGGCGCATGAACCTTGATCATCGCGATTTCCGCGCGTGCAATCTTGTTGCCCACGGTGTCCATCATGTAGGCCGCTTTCAGCGTCAGCAGGCGAGCGCATTCGATGTCGATGCGGGCGCGCGCAATGCGTTCTTCCCATACAGAATGTTCAGCGACGAGCTTACCAAATGCGGTACGGGTCAGAAGACGCTGGCACATTTTCTCCAGCGCACGCTCTGCAACACCGATGGTGCGCATGCAGTGATGAATACGGCCAGGGCCCAAGCGACCTTGTGAAATTTCAAAGCCACGGCCTTCGCCAAGGACAATGTTTTCAGCCGGTACACGAACATTTTCAAGCAACACTTCTGCGTGACCATGTGGCGCATCGTCATAACCAAACACAGGCAGCATCCGCAGCACTTTCACACCGGGTGCATCCATCGGCATGATGATTTGGGATTGCTGGCGATGAAGGTCTGCTTCCGGATCGGTTTTACCCATCACGATGGCAACCTTACAGCGAGGATCACCAACCCCTGACGACCACCATTTGCGGCCATTGATAACGTATTCGTCACCATCACGCTCAATGCGGGTCTCGATGTTTGTCGCATCGGATGACGCAACCAGCGGCTCTGTCATCAGGAAGGCGGAACGGATTTCACCGTTCAGCAGCGGGCCCAGATATTCCTTCTTCAGGCGCTCGCTCGCATAGCGTTCAAACACTTCCATGTTGCCCGTGTCGGGCGCGGAACAGTTGAACACTTCTGACGACCAACCTACACGGCCCATGATTTCGCACAGTGGCGCATATTCCATGTTGGACAGACCGCCGCCGAGCTCTGATTCTGGCAGGAACAGATTCCACAAGCCCGCTTCCTTGGCCTTTGGCTTCAGATCTTCAAGGATCTGCGGCACCTGCCAGGGATTGCCCGCATCGCGAAATGCCTGCATCTGCGCTTCGTAGGTTTTTTCATTTGGGTAGATGTACTGATCCATAAACCGCTCTAGGCGGTCGATCAGTTCACGGGTTTTGTCTGAATATGCAAAATCCATCGTGACTTCCTTTCTGTTTGAGAAAAGCGACCACGTATCCGCCGAAGCTTCCCGTGAGCACATGTTCTCGAGTTGTTCTGCTGAGGAAGTTTTGCCAGTCTCTGGCGCGGCTCCCCCAACCAATGCCAATGGGTGAAGTCTAGCTCTTTCGTGAAACGGACGCACGTAAAAGAGTGTCGCAGGGAGCGGTCGGATCAAGCAAAAAGGCGCGCGTGAGACGTCTTGTCCGGTGCTAAGACCGGCGTTTTTCGAAGAATTCTTTGAGAATCCGGGCTGATTCCACTTCTGACAAGCCGCCATAGACCTCAGGCGCATGATGGCAGGTGGCTTTTTTAAAAAACCGTACGCCATTGTCCACCGCGCCGCCTTTGGCATCTTCCGCGCCGTAATAGAGCCTGCGAATGCGGGCAAAGGAAATGGCCGTCGCGCACATGGTGCATGGCTCCAGCGTCACATAAAGATCGCAACCGTTCAGCCGCTCGCTATCCAGTTTCGCCGCTGCCTCCCGGATCACCAGCATTTCTGCGTGCGCGGTCGGGTCTTTGAGTTCCAGCGTGCGATTTCCCGCACGGGCCAAAACCTCCCCTTGCGGGGAAAGCAACACCGCTCCAATGGGCACTTCACCGCGGTCACCTGCGCGTTCAGCCTCTTTCAGGGCCTCTTCCATAGGGCTGCTGAGGCCTGCGGGGGTGAGATTTCTTTCTCTCTTGCTCATTTTCGGGCTCATGGGCGGACCTTCTGCCTTCCTCACGGCGGACCCTGCCGTCTTCTCTCGCATGCCGTCAAGCTTGATGATATGGAAGGGTGATGAACGCCAAATCTGAAAAGCCCGAGAAAAAATCAAACGCGCCACAAACCGCAGCTGGCGATGCCAGCAAGGGCGAGCGTATTGCCAAGGTGCTGGCGCGCGCCGGTGTCTGCTCGCGTCGCGACGCGGAGCGGCTGATTGCTGCCGGTCGTGTCATGGTCAATGGCAAGGTGCTGGACAGTCCTGCCCTCAATATCGGACCGAAGGACAAAGTTCTGGTCGACAACCAGCCTTTGCAGGCCACGGAGCCGACACGGCTGTGGCGGCTGCACAAGCCGCGGGGTCAGGTGACCACATCGCGCGACCCGGAGGGGCGACCCACCGTTTTCGACGCCCTGCCAAAATCGTTGCCGCGCGTCATTAGCATTGGCCGTCTGGACGTAAACACAGAAGGTCTGCTGCTGCTCACCAATGATGGAGAGCTTGCACGCCGACTGGAGCTTCCGGCCACGGGTTGGGCGCGTCGCTACCGTGTGCGCGCGTATGGACGGACAGACCAGGCCAAACTTGACGAGCTGCAAAACGGCATCAAGCTTGATGGTGTACAGTACGGTCCCATTCAGGCACGGCTGGAGCGGGAACAGGCATCCAATGTCTGGATCACCATGACATTGCGTGAAGGCAAAAACCGGGAGATCAAGCGCGTTCTTGAAGCGCTCAACCTGACGGTCAACCGGCTGATCCGCGTTTCCTATGGTCCCTTCCAGCTGGGTGATCTGCCGGAAGGCCAAGTTCAGGAAGTGCCTGCGCGCATTCTGGAAGACCAGATGGGCGCGACAGACCGCAAGAAAAACCGGGAGGAGGCGTCGGGCGCTGAACCGCGTCGCGAGGGCCGGAAAGCGGAGGGTGCCGCCGACCCAGATGTCGCCACAGGCAGGGGCCCCGGGAAGCCGCGGGGCGGCTCACGACCTGCGGGCAAAACAAGCGCAAAGCCTAGCGTCAAATCTGGCAAGCCTGCGCGCGATGCAAAGCCAGCTCGTGGCAAAAAATCTGACAGTGCCAGCGACTGGTCAACAGAAAAGCCCGGCGGCAAGTCAGACGATGCGCCCCGCAAAGGCGGTTTCAAAAAGTCCGGTCCCCGCAAGCCCGACGCCCGAAAGTCCGGACCGAAAAAAGAGAGCGTCGGAAAAGATGGGCCCGCCTCAAACAATTCATCACGCCGCCCAAAGGACAAGCGACATGCGGATCGTCGGGGGTGAGTTGAGAGGACGGCGTCTGCTGTCTCCAGATGATGATCATGTGCGGCCAACCAGCGACCGCACGCGCGAAGCGCTGTTCAATGTCCTTGCACATGGCGACTTTGGCACCTTCAATTTGAGAGGCGCGCGCGTGCTCGACCTGTTTGCAGGCACGGGCGCGCTTGGCCTTGAAGCCCTGTCCCGCGGTGCGACACACGCTCTCTTTGTGGATGAAAGCGCTGCGTCCCGTGGGCTCATTCGCGAAAATGCCGAAACGCTCGGGCTGACAGGCCGGGTCAAGCTTTATCGCCGCGATGCGACACAGCTCGGTGATCGGGAAGGCAGTGCGGGCCCTGCGTTCAATCTCGTTTTTGCAGACCCGCCCTACAAAAAAGGGCTCGGCGAAAAAGCGCTCGCGAGTGCCTTCGATGGTGGATGGATGGCCCCTGATGCGGTGATCGTGCTTGAAGAAGAGGCGACCGCCGACATTCACATTCCCGATGGGCTTGGTGAAGTGGATCGCCGCACCTATGGCATCACGCAGATTGTGATCATGCAGCCGCTTCGGTCAACGGCGGCCGAATAGCCGTTCGATATCGTTCAGCTTCAGCTCGACATAGGTCGGGCGACCATGATTGCACTGACCGGAATGGGGTGTTTCCTCCATTTCCCGCAAGAGCGCATTCATCTCATCCGCGCTCAGGCGACGCCCTGAGCGCACCGAACCGTGGCAGGCGATTGTGCCGCACACATCTTCCAGACGTTCCTTGAGGGAGACGGCGGCATCCAGCTCCACCAGATCATCTGCCATGTCTCGCACCAGACCGGCCACGTCGAGCTTGCCGAGCAGTGAGGGGGTTTCGCGCACCATCACCGCGCCATCACCAAATTTCTCAAGCACAAAACCAAGCTCTGCCAGTTCGTCTGCACGCGCCGCCAGACGGTCCGCACTATCGCCTTCCAGTTCCACCACTTCGGGAATGAGCAGCATCTGACGCGTCAGGCCGTTGGCGGCAATCGCGTTTTTCATCCGTTCATAGACGAGGCGCTCATGGGCGGCATGTTGATCGACGATGACAATTCCGTCGCCGGTTTGTGCCACGATATAGGTTTCATGTAATTGCCCTCGGGCAACACCGAGCGGACGATGCAATGTCTCAGGTGGCATTGCGTCATCGTGATCAGGTTCCACACGGGCGCTCTCGCCCCATCTTTGCCCCCTGATTTGCTCACTGTTTTGCCCAATGCCAATCGGTGCCTGGGCCTGCCCATATTGCTGGAGGACAGACGGGGAAACGAACTCGCGCCCACGATCCTGCCACCCTGCGCCAGGCCCTGCCCTACGACCTGACTGACCGCCCAACTCCCCTTGTGGAGAAGAGGTGGACCAGCCCTCCTGCCTGAGGGCGTTCAATGCGGTTTCGGCGACAGTCGTTGATGCCCTATGCCCCGCATTGGCAAGAGCCTGACGCAGAGCGCCGACGATCAACCCGCGCACAAGCCCCGCATCCCGGAAACGCACTTCCGTTTTTGCCGGGTGCACATTGACGTCAAGGCTCACCGGATCAATCTCCACAAACAGCGCCACGACCGGGTGACGGTTCCTCGCCAGGAAATCCATATAGGCACCGCGCACTGCGCCGGTCAGCAATTTGTCGCGCACGGGCCTGCCGTTCACAAAGAGGTATTGGGCTTGCGCTGTCCCGCGATTAAAGGTCGGGAGGCCCGCATAACCGGTCAGCCGCACCCCTTCCCGCTCTGCCTCAACCCGCAAGGCGTTGGCAGCAAAGTCCTGCCCCATAATGGCGGAGAGGCGGGTAAGCCGGCCTTCAAAAAAATCACCCTGCGACGGCGTCACCCGCAGCATGCTGCGATCTCCACTTGTGAGCGAAAAACCAACATGCTGGTGCGCCATCGCCAGGCGCTTCACCGTGTCGGAAACGGCCTGCGTTTCCGCCCCCTCTGATTTCAGGAATTTCAGCCGGGCGGGTGTTGCAAAGAAAAGATCCCGAACCTCGATCCGCGTGCCGTGTGGCCCGGCTGCGGGCTCCACAGGCCCGAGCTTGCCCCCTTCGACCATCAGGCGCGACGCCGTCTCAGCATCTGCCTCCCTTGTTGTGATGGACAATCTGGCAACCGCACCGATGGAAGGGAGCGCTTCACCGCGAAAACCCAACGTGTCGATATGCTGGAGGTCTTCCCGCCCGCCATCATCCATCTTCAACTTCGAGGTGGCATGCCGCTCCACCGCGACCAGAAGGTCGTCAGGGCTCATGCCGCAGCCATCATCGCTGATGCGGATCAGGTCCCGACCACCACCCTGAATAACGATGTCGATCTGACCGGCACCTGCGTCGAGCGCATTCTCGACCAGCTCTTTCACAGCACTTGCCGGGCGCTCCACCACTTCACCGGCAGCGATGCGGTTGATCGTTCCCTCGCTCAAGCGACGAATGCGGTTCACTTATGCCTCCGGGCGTTCACCCGCGAGATAGGCACGGGCTCTGACTTTACCTTGTTCGACGGCTGGCTGATCGTACGGGTCTACGCCCATCAGGTCCGCCAGAAGAATCGTCTTCAGCATAAAGTGCATCAGCAATGCACCCAAACTTTCTTCGTCCAGACGGGGCATGTGGATACTCAAGACCGGACGGCCATTGAGCGCCAATGTTTCTATGGTCGCGCGCTGCTCGGCTTCCAGCAGGTCGCCAATGGTTCTGCCTGCATAGGCCGCAAAAGGGCCGTTGGCGAGGTGATCTGCCGGGGCCACGCCCTCCCCCTTCACATCACGGGTGATGATGGTGTGGAGCTTGTCATTGGCACCCGCCAGGTAGAGTTGTAATTGGCTGTGCTGGTCGACCGGGCCGATCCCGGCGAGTGGTGTGATGCCGCGCCCCTCTTTGCCTAGGCTTTCCCCGACCAGTTGACGAAACCAGAGCCCGAAACGCTGCAGCCGGTCATCATACGATGTGAGAGCGAGCTGATTGATCCCTTTTTCCTGCAAGAGGCCGAAACTCGCCGCTGCCGCAATTGCTACGGGTGAGGCGGGATCAGACAACATCAGGTCGAAGGTCGTCTTTGCGCCTGTGCGCAGTTTCGAGACATCCAATCCCATCATCATGGCTGGCAAGAGGCCCGTTGTCGCCAGCGCCGAGAAACGTCCACCAATCGGTTGATGAGCAAGGCAGGGAAATTCATACTCGCGGGCAATCTGCCGCAGCGGATTGTCCGCCTCCGACCCGGTCAGGATGCCGAAATGATGTTTCATAAATTTGCCGCCACCGGCTGCATCTATTGCACTCATGGCGCGCAACATTTGTGAGAGCGTTTCAGCTGTTCCGCCCGATTTGGAGATCACCAGGAAACGGGTTGTGCGCAGATCACAGGCGCTGAGCAGGCGCTCGAATGTCAGCGCATCCAGGTTCTCGGGAAAATGAAACTGCGGTCCGGCTTTTGGCGGTTGATGCCCGGGCAGGCCCCAACCGGTCAATTGTGCAAGTGCCTGCCCGCCCAGACTTGAGCCGCCGATCCCCAGTACGATGAGATCGCTCGTGTCTTTCAGCAACGGGGTGGCGAGAGCCTGCATCTCCGCCATTCCCAAGGGTGAGGTAAGGAGTGCCCCGAGCGGAAAGGACCCGTCACGATGCTTGTCGCCCATGCGCGCCACGGCGGCGGCCACTTTGGCTTTCGCCGCAGCGAACCCTTCATCGGACAGACCGGTGGCACCGATAGATGAGGCCAGGGTGCCGCTTACGTCACAGGCATACATGGGGCGATAGCTCACAAAATTTCAGTTGATTAAGTCTATCCAAACCAGACCGTGCAAACCAGCCATCAATCTTCAGAGGTGGCCTCAACTGCATCCAGACTTTCTGTCGCATCTGGGCCTTCTGTCGCATCCAGACCTTCCGGCTGGCCAACAATGGTGATGATCAGATTATCCGGGCGCAGAAGGCGCGCCGCGACACGGCGCACATCGTCTGCGGTCACAGCCTCAATCAGGCTATTGCGCTTGGTGATGTAATCAATGCCAAGACCCTCTTCTTGAATTGCGACAAGCTGGCTTGCTATTTTCTCGTTCGTGTCAAAGCGCAGCGGATAAGAGCCTGTAAGATACGTTTTCGTATCCTGCAGCTCTTCGTCTGTCACACCCTCTTGCGCAAGGCGCACAAGCTCAGCGCGAATAACCTCGATGCTTTCGGCAACGCGCGTGTTCTCGGTTGCGACCTGACCGATAAACAAGGACGCGTGAGTGAGTGGGTAAAAGTAGGATGCTACGGAATAAGCAAGGCCGCGTTTTTCCCGCACCTCTGTCATGAGGCGCGATGAAAAGCCGCCACCGCCGAGCACATAATTCATGACATAGGCGGGAATGAAATCCTCATCATCGCGCGCAATACCTTCATGACCGAACAGAACGATGCTCTGCGGCATTTCCCGCTGAATAATTTCAAGCTTTGCGGTTGGAACGACGGAGGCCGTTGCAATCTCCGGCAGTTGGGAATCCGCCGCCAACGAACCGAAGGTTTGGTCGAGGAGGGTTTTCAGACTTTCCGCATCAATGTCGCCCACAACGGTAATGCTGAGATTTTGTCGCACCATCAAGTTGCGCTGGTGAGCGGCGAGGTCTGTTCGCGTGAGAGCCGCAACGCTTTCCAGCGTGCCTTTTGACGGCCGTGTATAGGCGTGCCCCGGCAATGCAGAATGATACCAGGCTTCCGCCGCCATTCGGTCCGGGCTTTCCATATCCCGGGTAATGGCAACCAAAAGTTGTCTGCGGATGCGCTCAACAGCTTCTTCGTCAAAGCGGGGCTCACTTAGCGCCAGACGCAGCAGACCAAACGCCGTCTCCTGATTTTGAGTGAGCGTTTTGAAAGACAATGCCAGATTGTCCGGCGAGGCGCGGAAGCGAAGTTCGACCGCCAGTTCCTCAAGTCGACTTTGAAAAGACTGACTATCCAGATCGCCTGCGCCTTCATCCAGCAGTGCGGACATCATATAGGCAAGACCTTCCTTGCCTTCCGGGTCTTGCAGCGTTCCGCCGGACCAGCTTGCGTCCAGCACGATAAGCGGCAGCGCATGCTCCTCAACCAACCAGGCAGTGATACCGCCAGGGCTCGTCACTTCCTGAATGGTGACCGCGGCTTCTGCCCGCGCGACCAGAAGTACGCTCACAAGTGCCATGACGGCAATCATCATGCTTTTCATTGGGTATGTCATTCTCAGAACCCTTGTCATGCTCAAAACCCTTGGCCTGGCAATAGAAGGCCCGTGACCGAGCGTTCGAGGATCAGATGCTCTTTAGCCGCGGCCACGACATCGGCAGGCGTTACCGCGCGCAACCGGTCCGGCCATTCGAGCACATCTTCAACAATCCCGCCGGTCGTCAATGTGACACCATAGATGCGGGTCATATCCTCCTGATCGTCGCGCGCATAGATGGCTGCGGCGATCAACAGGTTGACGGCATGATCGACGGCCTCCTGCGTAACACCTTCTTCGATGAAGGCCGCAAGCTCTACATCCAATGCCGTTTCCATGTCGGTAAGAGTTTTGCCCTGGGTGGGCACCGCATAAAGGCCGAACGTGCCCTCATCCATCGCGGCGCCCGAATAGTAAGCACCTGCGCTGGTCGCGACCTGCTGGTCCACCACCATGTTGCGATAGAGACGACTGATGGCACTGCCACCAAGCAGCGTCGCCATCACCTCCAACGCCGGGCCGTCTTTCCGGTTATTGGTCAGATAGTTTGGTACGCGGTAAACGCGCTCCAGTATGGGTTGTTGCACGCGTGCATCAGCATAGGTGATGCGCGCAGGCTCTCCGGTTTCTTGAGCCGCCTCACGAACGCGGATGGGCGTCTCCATCCGCTGTGCGATGCCACCATAATGTTTTTCCGCCAACGGACGCAGCTCTGCGGCTGAAATGTCGCCCGCAACAATCAAGATCGCATTGTTCGGCGTGTAAAACTGGTTGTAATAGGCGATGGCATTCTCAGTTGAGAGTGCCGCAATTTCCTCCGCCCAACCAATGACCGGGGTGCCATAGGGATGCACCGGAAAGAGCGCCTGGTTCATTTTTTCCGAGAGAATTGAGCGCGGATTATTTTCAACCCGCATGCGCCGTTCTTCCAGCACCACATCGCGCTCTGGCAGAACTTCCGCATCGGTGAGA
Source organism: Parvibaculum sp. (assembly GCA_040223265.1). GTDB lineage: Bacteria > Pseudomonadota > Alphaproteobacteria > Parvibaculales > Parvibaculaceae > Mf105b01. Next base: position 26,874 of record JAVKCY010000078.1, read on the forward strand.
ACAAGATTGCTCATCCGGTCCGCCTCCATCTCCATCACCAGCGGCAGCCGGTCGATCGCCACACGCTGGTAATAAGCGGTGTAATCTTGCGAGGTGAAGGCATTATCCTGCCCACCATTGCGCGCCACGATGCGCGACATCTCTCCGGGGGGAATGGTCTTGGTTCCCTTGAACATGAGATGTTCCAGGAAGTGCGCCACGCCAGACATGCCAACCGGCTCATCTGCGGCCCCCACACGATACCAGACCATATGGGTGACGACGGGCGAGCGGCGATCCGGAATCACCACCACCTGCATGCCGTTCGAGAGCGCGAAAGTTTCAGGAGACCCCGGTTCATCACCGTGGATGACGGGGTCGGAACTCAGAGTTGTGTCTGTCTTCGATGCTTCTTCCGAGCAGGCGCCGATAGTGAGCGAGAGCAACCCGATGGCGAGAAGCGTGCGGAAAGGTTTTCCAAAAAGAGAGACGACACCAGGCTTTCTATCTTCACGGTCGATCATGGTCACTCGTTCTCCCTGCTTCCATTGGTGCCGATTGGTCTCGGTCTATCTCGTGTCTCAGTTAATTTCGCGTTTGTCAGCCCGTCAGCTCCCCGCTGGTTCAGCGTGACAGGCTTTGGGCCTCGTTCAACAAAAAAGCACCTGAACAAACCGCTCAGATGCTTTTTGTGATCTCTCGTGACCCAGTTCCATGTGTCTTATGGCACCAGATCTTCTCAGTTGAAGAGGTAGTCGATCAGGCCACCGCCCTCGCTGTCATCCCGGTCGGACGTCTCACCTTCCGTCACAGGGCGACCTTGCGCCTGGTTTTCACGAATGCGTTGTGCTTCCGCACCTGCGTTCACGACCCGGTTTGGTTCCTGTGGCTTCTGCCAGAACAAAACATCGTCGAGGAACTTCTCGTCCTTGTGCTTCAGTGCACGTGTTTCATCGTCGATGATAGCGCGAATGTTGGAGTCAGCGCCGACCGCGCCTGCGTTCGCGAGAAGCGCCTGCTCACCAGCGGACCGGTTTGCATCACTTTCCCCGATCGCGGCACCCAACAATGCTTGTTGAGCGATCGCATGAGGTGAGGTCTCGCGCGGACTTGGTGCACCCGGACGTGGGGGGCGCAGCGAATAATCTGGCGGGATCACCAGCGGCGCCTTGGTGACGATGGCAAACTCATCAGGCGACTCCTTGCCGTAGCCCAAGCTCTCAGACAGCGATCCGCCGCAGGCGCTAAGCCCCAATGCAACACCCAAGGCTAATGCTCTGGCGGCCAAAGCTCTAGTTACCGCCGCCCTGGTTGCCACCACTTGAGCCTGCTTTTTAGAGATACGCATGGCCATGTTCGCCTTTCCCGTCATATCCAATTCAGATCCTTAAACATTTTTGTCTTTAGCCCTTTCCGCCTTTGCGTCGGGGCCGAAGAAGGCATCATACATCATGAGGATAACACCAATGGAAATCCAGACGTCTGCGATATTAAAGATATACCAGTAATATCCAAAGCCATGGGGACTAAAAAAGTCCGCAACTGCGCCAAAAATAAGGCGGTCGTAAATATTTCCGAGCGCGCCCCCAAGGATAAAGCCAATTGCCACTGCCAAAAGGTGCTGGTTAACGCGCGCAAGCCAAAGATAAAGTGCGCTTGAGACGAGAATCGCAAAGCCCGCGAGCAGCGCTCGACCCGTCCCGGTTTCCGCCTGAAACAGCCCGTAGGAGATGCCCTTGTTCCAGGCCATGACCAGATCGAGAAAGGGCAGCAGATTAACAACGCCCTTGTCCGCGATCCCATAAACGTCGATCAGCCACCATTTGGACAGCCGGTCACCCAAAAAGGCTATAAACGCGATCACCAGCCCCATAACAGACATAGGACCCCATAGAGGACCCCATAGAGGCGTGCGGGCCAGAAGATCTGACACCCGCGCTTTCAGGGACCGTGGTTTCACGCTCATTATCCAGCTTCTCCGTTCAGGCAGCATCAAACTCTGCGACTGCCGCAGCATCGCGCGGTGTGAGATCCGGGTAGCCGGCAACAGACCCTACTTCGGGCAGGATTTTCCAGGACCGGGCACATTTTTGACCCTCAGCCATTGCCGGGACGACACCGACGCCCGCCACATCCTCCAGGCGGAATGCACCGTCCGGTGCCGTTCCTTCAACCAGTTTGGCCTGGGAGGTGATGGCGATCTCCGCCAGATCAACGTTCTGCATGGCTTCCAGCAAGGCTGCATCCGACAGATAGACGGTCGGGTTTGCTTCCAGACTTGAACCAATACGCTTTTCCCGGCGCTCAACCTCGAGCGCACCGGTCACGACGCGGCGCACCTGGCGCACTTTTGCCCATTTCGCGGCGAGCTTGTCATCCCGCCAGTCGGCCGGCACATCCGGGAATGTCCGCAGATGAACACTATCAGCATCAGACGGGAAACGGCTCAACCATACTTCTTCCGACGTGAAGCACATGATCGGTGCAAGCCATGCGGTCAAGCACATAAAGGCTTCATGCATCACGGTCTGGCAGGCGCGCCTAACATTGCTCGACAGTGGCTCGCAGTAAAGCGCGTCTTTGCGGATGTCGAAATAAAGCGAAGACAGTTCCACCGTCATGAAATTTGAGAGTGAGTGGAAGACACGCTTGAAATCATAATCAAGGTAAGACTGACGCACGAGCTTATCCAGCTCTGCGAGCTTGTGCAGCATGTAGCGTTCAAGTTCCGGCATATCGGCAAGTGCAACGCGATGCTTTTCATCAAACCCTGCCAGATTGCCCAGCAGAAAGCGGAACGTGTTGCGGAGCTTGCGGTAGGCATCGACATTTGACTTGATGATTTCGGGTCCGACGCGCATGTCTTCGGTGAAGTCGGCGCTGCCTACCCAGAGGCGCAGGATCTCCGCTCCGTTCTGGTTGGCCACCTTGTCGGGTGCCACCGCATTGGTGCCGCTCTTCGACATTTTCAGCCCCTTCTCGTCGAGAAGGAACCCGTGCGTCACGACCTGCTTGTAGG
>JAVKCY010000091.1:0-59391 GCA_040223265.1 Parvibaculum sp.
CAACGGGTGCGACAGGAATGGAAGCCGCACTGAAAAGCCTCTGCCAGGCAGCAGAACAGGAAGTGCGCAACGGTGAGAACATTATCATCCTGTCTGACCGTGCAATCTCGGCAGACCGGGTTGCGATCCCGGCCCTGCTCGCCACGGCTGCCGTCCATCATCATCTGATCCGCAAAGAATTGCGGACAGCCGTTGGTCTGGTCGTTGAAACAGGCGAAGCTCGCGAAGTGCATCACTTTGCATGTCTCGCAGGCTTTGGTGCCGAGGCAATCAATCCGTACCTTGCTTTCGAGACGCTCGTTCATACAAAGCATCGCACCGACGAGGACCTGAGCGACGACGAAATTGTCTATCGCTATACCAAAGCGGTTGACAAAGGTCTTCTGAAGGTCATGTCCAAGATGGGCATATCTACCTATCAGTCTTATTGCGGCGCGCAGATTTTTGACGCGGTTGGTCTCAACACGGCCTTCATCCAGAAATTCTTCACCGGCACCTCCACAACCATCGAAGGTGTGGGTCTCGCCGAAATTGCGGAAGAAACAGCCCGTCGCCACTCGGAAGCCTATGGCGATGACCCAGTTCTACGCAATTCGCTTGCTGTCGGCGGCGAATATGCCTTCCGCATTCGTGGTGAAGGCCATGTCTGGACGCCGGGTACCATTCGTGACCTGCAACACGCAGTTCGCGGCAACTCACGCGAGGATTATCGCTCATTCGCCAAAGCCGTGAACGAGCAGAACGAAGAGTTCCTCACGATCCGTGGTCTTTTTGAAATCAAAACCGCAGAGCAGTCAGGCCGCAAGCCCGTCCCGCTCGACGAAGTTGAAAGCGCCAAGGACATTGTGAAGCGCTTCTCAACCGGCGCCATGTCCTTCGGCTCGATCAGCCGCGAAGCCCATACAACGCTCGCGATTGCCATGAACCGGATCGGCGGCAAGTCAAACACCGGCGAAGGCGGCGAAGAGGCAGACCGTTTCATGCCATTGCCAAACGGCGACAGCATGCGCTCTGCGATCAAGCAGGTCGCGTCCGGTCGCTTTGGCGTGACAGCGGAATATCTCGCAAACTCCGATATGATCCAGATTAAGATGGCCCAGGGCGCAAAGCCCGGTGAAGGTGGTCAGCTGCCGGGTCATAAAGTGGATGCGGTGATTGCGAAAGTCCGTCACTCGACGCAAGGCGTGGGTCTCATCTCTCCGCCACCGCACCATGACATTTACTCGATCGAAGATCTGGCTCAGCTGATTTACGATCTGAAGAACGTGAACCCGCGCGCCTGGATCAGCGTCAAGCTCGTCTCCGAAGTGGGCGTGGGCACTGTGGCGACCGGCGTCTCAAAGGCACGTGCAGACCATGTCACGATCTCCGGCTATGAAGGGGGTACCGGGGCAAGCCCGCTCACCTCTATCAAGCATGCGGGCAGCCCGTGGGAAATGGGTCTGGCCGAAACACACCAGACCCTGGTGATGAACCGCCTGCGGGACCGGATCGCCGTTCAGGTGGATGGCGGCCTTCGCACGGGTCGGGACGTTGTCATTGGCGCACTTCTGGGTGCGGATGAGTTTGGCTTTGCGACTGCTCCGTTGATCGCAGCAGGTTGCCTGATGATGCGCAAATGTCATCTCAACACCTGCCCGGTCGGCATTGCAACGCAAGACCCTGTTTTGCGTAAACGCTTTGTTGGCACTCCGGAACATGTCATCAATTATTTCTTCTTCGTTGCCGAAGAAGTACGCGAACTGATGGCGGAACTTGGCTACCGCTCTTTCAACGAGATGATCGGCCAGATGCAGATGCTCGACAAACGTCGTGTCATCAATCACTGGAAGGCGAAGGGCCTCGATTTCTCGCGCCTCTTCCACAAGCCGGATGCACCGGAAGGCGTCGGGATCTACCGAACTCGCGATCAGGAGCACAATGTCGACAAGGTTCTGGACCGTAAGCTTATCGAGCTTGCCCAGCCTGCCATCAATGAGGGTAAGCCGGTCTCCATTGACCTGCCAATCAGCAACACAGACCGTTCTGCGGGCGCCATGCTGGGCGGCGAGATTGCGCGCCTCAAAGGCCATGAGGGCCTGAGCGACGATCTCCTGCACATCAAACTGACGGGGACCGCTGGCCAGACCTTTGGCGGCTGGGTAACCCGTGGCGTCACCATGGAGCTTGAAGGCGAAGCGAACGATTATGTCGGCAAGGGCCTTTCAGGCGGGCGTCTCATTGTCTACCCACCAAAGACGGCGACCCAGATTTCGCCAGAAAACAGCATCATTGTCGGCAACACCGTGCTTTACGGGGCGGTCGAAGGCGAATGCTACTTCCGCGGTGTCGCGGGCGAGCGTTTTGCCGTTCGCAACTCCGGCGCGATTGCTGTGGTGGAAGGCGCAGGCGACCATTGCTGTGAATACATGACAGGTGGCGTCGTCGTTGTGCTTGGGCAAACAGGCCGAAACTTTGCAGCAGGCATGTCAGGCGGTATCGCCTACGTGCTCGACGAAGACGGCATGTTTGAAAAACGTTGCAACATGTCCATGGTCGATCTTGAGCCGGTTCTGGCGGAAGAAGAAGTCAATGCAGGCCGCAACCACCAGGGCGGCGATCTTGCCACCCATGGCCGCGTGGACGTAATGACAGACCTGACCCGCTTTGACGCTGAGCGACTTCGTCAACTGATTGAAAATCATGCGCGCTACACAAATTCGTCGCGCGCACAGACCATTCTCGCGAATTGGGAAACCTACCTGCCGAAGTTCCGCAAAGTGATGCCGGTTGAGTATCGCCGCGCACTGGAGGAATTGGCAGCACAGCGCGAGAACAACGCACAAATGGCTGCGGCGGGAGAGTAATCATGGGAAAAGTTACCGGATTTCTGGAAGTCGACCGGCACGACCGGGCGAACAAACCAGCCGCAGACCGCGTGCGCGGTTACAATGAATTTGTCATCCCGCTTGGCGAAGAAGCAACGCGGGAGCAGGCAGCCCGGTGCATGGATTGCGGCATTCCGTTCTGTCACAATGGATGCCCGGTCAATAACCAGATCCCCGACTGGAACGATCTGGTCTACCAGGGCGATTGGCAGACCGCGCTGGAGAACCTGCACTCAACCAACAATTTTCCGGAATTTACGGGTCGCATCTGCCCCGCACCATGCGAAGCGTCCTGCACGCTGAACCTGATTGACAAGCCTGTCACGATCAAGACCATCGAATGCGCCATTGTTGATCGGGGCTGGGAAGAAGGCTGGATCAAACCGGAACCTGCACCCCGCAAGACGGGCAAGAAGGTCGCGATTGTGGGCGCAGGCCCGGCAGGCATGGCCTGTGCGCAACAATTGGGTCGCGCGGGCTATGACGTGCATCTCTTCGAGAAGAACGCAAAAGCAGGCGGCCTTCTGCGGTACGGCATTCCTGACTTCAAGATGGAAAAACACCCCATTGATCGCCGTGTCGAACAGATGGAAGCAGAAGGCGTGACCTTCCACTACAATTCTCATATCGGCGACAATGTGAGTGTTGCGGATCTCAAGAAAGAGTATGACGCCCTCGTCGTTTCTGGCGGCTCAGAACATCCCCGTGACCTTCCCATCGAAGGCCGTGATCTGGCCGGCGTTCACTTTGCGATGGATTTCCTGCCACAGCAGAACCGCCGAAACAGCAATGAAGGTCTTGGCAGCGTCGAACCCATTTCAGCCACAGGCAAGCATGTTGTGGTTATTGGCGGCGGTGACACGGGCTCTGACTGTATCGGCACCTCGGTTCGCCACGGCGCCCTGTCTGTAACCCAACTTGAAATCATGCCGACACCACCGGAAAAAGAAAACAAGCTCATGACCTGGCCGGACTGGCCCTTGAAGCTGCGCACATCTTCGTCCCATGAAGAAGGTGCAGAGCGTGAATTTGCCGTGATGAGCCAGAAGTTTTCAGGCGTGGACGGGCAAGTGAAAAAACTTCACTGCATTCGCGTTGATGAAAAGATGAAGCCCATTCCCGGCACCGAGTTTGAGCTGAAAGCCGATCTCGCCCTGCTCGCCATGGGCTTTGTGCATCCGGTCAAAGAAGGCATGCTGACAGATCTCGCCCTCTCGCTCGATGCGCGTGGCAACGTCGCAGCAGACACCGCGACCTATCAGTCAAGCGATGAGAAAGTCTTTGCCTGTGGCGACATGCGCCGCGGCCAGTCTTTGGTTGTGTGGGCCATCCGCGAAGGGCGTCAGTGCGCCCGCGAGGTGGACCTATTCCTGACTGGAACGAGCGTGCTGCCACGCTAACCGGGTCAGGCCAAGCTCACCAAGCAGATGCGTCAAGAACCGGATGCGTCAAGAACCGCGCCACGCAAAACGCTGGCGCGGTTTTCTGTTTCTGCCGATCGGGCGTCGAGCGATACGGTCTTGATCGCGTCAGCAAGCCCCACCTCATCCCAACTGGTTTGCACAAGGACAGAAACCTTCGTGCGAATGGCGGCCAACACCTCAGCCACACCATGACGCTCCATCTCACTATGCCAGGTCTCGGACATGACGATGACCGTGTCCTGCACCGGCCCGACAGACAGCCCTTGCACAAGCTGCACCAGGCCTGCACTGTTCATCAGGAGCAGAACCAGGAACGCAACAATCAATGTGCGGGCCATCCGGCGTACACTGCCGCGCGTCGCAGTCTCCGCCCGAAGCTCTGCGCGTGAGAGCGTGGTCCAGCCTTCCTCAAGCGCACCAAGATCGTCGAAGCGTTCCACCACCCCTTCCATCTTTATCTCTGTCATCGCATTCATAAGAACCTCAGAACTGGAAATAGATGAAGGGAGCAACACCTTCCGGTGCAACAGCCCAGATAAGGAAAAGTGCCAGACCGAAAATCGGACCAAGCGCCGGTGACGGCAACCATTTCATCCCATTACCCACAATGCGGTCAAGATGGGCCGGCGTGAAGTGAAAGGCGAGTGCACCCAGAATGAGCGCCACAAGGAACGGCGTCGCATGTTGAACAGGCGTCGTCCAGTCCGCGAACCCGAGCAGATAAGTATAAGCCAGACCGAAACTCTCCGCCCGGAAGAAAATCCAGGCGAAACAAACCAGGTGAAAAGTGACGAACACACCCACCAGCCAGCTTGCACCATCTGAAATGCGTGCAAGAAAGTGCGGTGCATCCTCTTCCAGCGGGGCGAGCGTCGCAAACTTTGCCTTCAGGTAGCGTTCAATACCCAACATCGTTCCGTGAAACGCCCCCCAGAAAACAAAGGTCCAGGCCGCGCCGTGCCATATACCACCCAGAAACATGGTGAGGAAGAGATTGCGATAGGTCCCGAACTCACCCCTCCGACTGCCCCCAAGCGGAATGTAAAGATAGTCTCGAAGCCAGGACGAAAGCGAAATGTGCCAGCGTCGCCAGAACTCCTGCAAGGAGGCTGAGCGGTAGGGCTGATTGAAATTCGCGTTGAACCGGTAGCCAAGCAACGCCGCAATCCCGATAGCGATATCGCTATAGCCGGAGAAATCACAATAGATCTGCACCGCATATCCATAGACACCGATCAGTAGATCAAACGCACCAAAGGCGCTTGGATCAAAGAAAACCTTGTCCACAATCTCCGTCGCAAGATAGTTCGCAATCACCATCTTCTTCACAAGACCGGAGAGAATGAGCGTGACCCCAAGCCCGACCATGGCTTGTGTGAGCTTCGGCGTACGTTCCAACTGCGGCATGAATTCATGCGCACGGACAATAGGCCCCGCCACGAGCTGTGGGAAAAATGAGATGTAAAGGCACACATCAAGGAGGGAGCGTTCAGCTGCAACCTCGCGCCGATACACATCCACAACATAAGAAATGCCCTGGAACGTGAAAAAGGAAATACCAACCGGCAGGATCACTTCGAGGAACGGCAGATCGCGCTCCAATCCAAGCGTGACCAGAAGCTCATCGAGGCTTGTCAGGAAAAAGCCGTAATATTTGAAGAAGCCAAGCACACCGAGGTTGGCAATCACCGCCAAGCCAACAATGAACTTCCGCAGCCCGTTGCGCTTCAGATAGCCAAGCGACCGCCCGAACAGATAGTTCGCGACAGATGACAAAACCAGCAGGCCTACAAAACGCCAGTCCCACCAGCCGTAAAAGAGATAGGAGGCCCCGAGCAAAAAAAGCTTGCGCAGATCCATCGTCCGCCGGAGCTCCCAGCTCACGACGAAGACAATCACAAAAAACACACCGAATTCAAATGTTGGAAAAAGCATCCGCTTTTCGGCCCCCAGATCACTTCAAGCCCGCTCACCATCTGACAGATAGAAAGGCGGGAACATGACAGCTGATTGTCCAAGGTGAGCGCCCGGAACTCAATCTTAAGCTGATATTTACCTTAACGCGGCCGACCCGCCCCACATTGGCCGGGACCAAAACCCGCCATCAGATGAGCCCAAAGCTTTTCAGCCAGGTTTTGCGCGCCTGCCGGGGTCAGATGAACATGGTCTCCATAAGCCAAAGGCGGTTCTTCAAAGGTCATCTTGTGGATGCCGCAGGCACCACCCATCGCCGCCTCCCCGTCCCAATAGGAAAGCCCCTGAGCCATTGAGACAGTCTTCTGCACATCACGCACCGCAGAAAGGTTTAGCGGCGCATGCCAGCGCGCAAGACGTGGATCGCGCGCCGCCGTGAGCGCGGCATAAGTCGCCCGCTCGTGCAGCGCCAGCGGCTCGCACGGCAGGGCTGAGCGCGGCACATCACCGACAGACGACGCCTCCGCTCTCGTCCCCACTCGCGCCCATTGCGGCAACCGCGCCCCGTCAAATGCACCGATCACTAAGAGGCTCGCCCCCGGTGCCTGCGCACGCAGCCACTCCACCCGCTCCCGCATCATCTGCCGGTAAAGAGCGGGGTTGAGCGCATCGTCAAACCCCTCATTGGTGCCAAAACCCAAAACAATGAGATGGGGCGGTCGGGCCGCAATTTCCGCTGCGACAAGGGACGGATCAAACCCCTCCAGCACATTAAGCGTCGCCCCTGAAAAACCCTGCGCCTCATAAGATATACCGGGACTATCCGTCTCCCCGCCCCACCCGAGCAGGGCGATGGGCCCATCCCCGGCCGGGCGCACGCGCACCTGCCGCACCGAGATCCCCTCAAGGGTGATCTCAAACAGCTCCGGCACCGGACCAGATGTGGAATAAACACCGGCAGCTGTGCCGTTCAGCTCCACTGACACGGAGCCACCACCCGGTTGCGCCAGAACCTGCAGCCGCACAATTTTGAGCGCCGCCCGGTTCTCCACCTCCAATGACATCCAATCATTGGCAGACGCACTTTCAGCCCGGTGACCACTCAGGCCGAAGGGCCCGACCTGCGGCCCGGTCTTGACTGAGAAAATCGTCCAGCCATCACTCATCTCGAAAGAAAAACCCTGACGGCGATAATATCGAAAAGGAGATCCCGGCGGCATCTGCCCCCGCCCCGCATCACCAAAGCGGGCTGCCATCAGCGACTGGAGCGCACCTGAGAAACTGTCCCCGGCAATATGACTGTCGCCCAGATGAAGAACGCGAACCTGCCTCACCTCGCCCCGCTCCAATGCGTGAAGCGCGTCATGAAACCCGTGCAGCGCCGGATCAGCAACTCCATTGTCAAGACAGGGGTCAGTCGCACATGCGCTCAACAAGAGGAAAGTGGCCCAGAAAGTCCCTAACCGAAATACACGGAGCAAAGAGACAAGGCGAAGCGCACTGGGGATCAAAGCCGCGGCCAACGCCAATCATCCGCCCGGCCGGGCCGCAGAACCGGCATCGACACGACAGGTGTCGGGGCCGTCGCTTCACGGGACGACGCAACATAGGGTGCCGCCTCCGCAATTTCGGGCGTACTCACAAGCTGAGTACCCGTCTGTGTTCCAGTCTGTGTTCCAGTTTGGGTTTTTGGCACCGTCACACGCGCAACAAGCTGCGTGGCGCCGGGCAAGATACCATCGTTCCGGTCACTGATCAGGTCAGCGGACACAATACCTGCAAGCACCCGATAGCCCGACATGGTGAAGTGGATACCGTCATCCGCGCGCAGCAACCGCTGCCTGCCTTGAACATCAGGCCCATGCGCCTGATAAGAACCGTTCACGTCAGCCAGTTCATTCCAGGTCGGGATAAACGGGACGCCGTTTGCTGCAGCCCGCTCCGCATATATCTGGTTGAAATACTGCATGTCACCGCCAAAGCGTGGAGAGCGCATAACCGGCAGCCCAACCCAGTAAACCAGCACACCGCGATCTTTCAGCGACTGGGTGAAGCGATCAACACGTTCCTTGTAGGCAGCCTCCCATCCCGCTGAGCGCAAGCGATGTCTGCGACCCCGATCATCCACCAGCACCTGCCGGTCATTGGTGCCGATCATGATAACGGCAATATCAACACGCTCTTCCTGCAGCACGCGTTCGACTTCACTATTCCAGTCGAAATAGTCCCGCCGCACAAAGCCGGTCGAAACCTTCGAGCGCTTGGTCACATTAAACCGCCCGTCGGCTTTCAACGCACGGTAAAGCCCCGCCCACAGCCCGTCACCAAGCGAGTCCCCCAGCACAACAAGGTTCATCACCCGGCCTGCATCTCGCGCTACGTCTGGAACACTGGGAGTGGGGTCCATCACAGGCGGGTCATTGACTGCAGCTGGTGCCACAACCGGCGAGAGAATATCTGTCGGCCGCCCTGTCTCTTCCGGCACATCAATCAAATTGGGACGAAGGTCAAGCGCCGCGCTCGTCTGGCGCGCAGCCGCCGCGATGGTCGACGGACCAGCAGAAGTCCCCGTCAAAGGACCGGGAACAGGCCTGCCTTGCGGAACAGGAGCATTAACCGCGTTCATCCCCGTCTCGGCGCGCGCCGGCCAAACAACAAGGGCTGCCCCAAGAACCAGGAAAACGCCCAGAACGAAGCGGAAAAACCATTTGAATTCAATACTCTGTGCCCGCAACACCCCGTCCCTTAACCGTGCAAAACGCCTACCCCGTTCCATATTGGAACAGGTGACGCCCTGGATAACAAGTCTCGCGTTGATCTTGCACAGCTCATGCCGCCACGAGGGTCAAATATCCTCCAGAACAACGCAAAACGCCCCGCCTTTCCCAGGCGGAGCGTTTCATTTTCGGCGCAAATACTCCTCCCCAAGAAGGAGGAAAACGCAGGTCAGTGACCCGCTTCCGGTTTCAACATCAGCTCAACCAGAACACCGCCCATATCCTTTGGGTGCACAAAGATGATCGGAACGCCATGCGCCCCGATGCGCGGTTCACCTGTGCCCAGAATGCGGGCGCCCTTGGCCTTCATCTCATCGCGCGCGGCAATAATATCATCTACCTCAAAACAAATATGGTGCTGACCACCAGCCGGATTTGTCTTCAAAAACCCGTGGATCGGGCTGTCGTCACCATAAGGCTCAATCAGCTCAATCTGTGCATTCGGCAGATCAACAAAACAGACCCACACACCCTGTTCAGGCATGGAGAATTTTTCGCCAATCTTGGTCGCGCCCAGAACATCGCGGTAAAGCTTTATACTGTCCTCGATGGAAGGTGTAGCGACACCAACATGGTTGAGTTTCCCGATCATTTTAAACTCCAAATTCTAGAGGTGAAGGTCACAATATAAGGCCATCAGTGCAACCCACGCCATAGCCCACGTCACATGGCCTACATCAAATGGAAATGCTCAAACAGCAGTTCGTAAAATCTCTGACACAATCCGCTCAAGATCATTGAGCGACGCACAATGCACGGCCCGGTCGCAATGAGGGCTGAGCTTGCGCATCTCGCTATCGCCCGTATTCCAAAGGCTTTTGCCTTCCGGGTTCAGCCACAGCACACGCCGCGCGCGGTCATGTATTTTATGGAGAATATCAGCGCGGGGATCTCCGAAATTGGACCGCCCATCACCCAGAATGAGAACGGTCGTGCGATGGTCAATATCGTCAAGTGCCATCACTTCAAAATCTTCAAACGCCCGACCATAGTCCGTGGACCCGCCGCCATGCCGGTGAAGCGCCGTTGAGATCGCCTCTTCAATTTTCTTTTCGGCAAAAAGATCAGTCACCTCACCCATTTGATTGGAGAAGGCAAAGGCCCGCACTTTTGGCAGCACTTCAGTGAGCGAATAAAGAAACATCAACAGAAACGTCGCATATTGCGCAACCGATCCCGACACATCACAGATCGCCACCACTTTCGGGCGATCCATTTTTTTCTGCTTCCAGGCAATGTCAAACATCAGCCCGTCAAACTCAATATTCTGCCGGATCGTGCGTCGCACATCGAGCTGACCTCGGCGCGCTTTCTTCTTGCGACGGGAATTGAGCGAAATAAGCCGCTTCGCCATCTTGCGCACAAGCGCCTGCATCAATTTGAAATCGCGGCGATCCACATTGGCGATATTGACCTTTGACAGCACTTCTTCGCGGAGCTGCCGTCCAGCATTTGCCGTGTAAAGTTCCAGCTGACGCTCAACATAGTCACGCACTTCCAGACGGAATGCTTCTCGCAATTGGCGAAGCTGGTCAGCGCGCGCTTCGCCCGCTTCACCTTCGCGGCTCAGCTGATCAATAGTGTCATTCAGACCATCAAGCCCCATCGCCTCCATAATCCGGCGAGTGAAGAGGCCGCGTTGGGTGAAGAGGCGAATACGGTCGGCACCGGTCTCGCGCCCCGCCGCCGCGAGCTGGGCCTGCAATTCTACCTGATCTCCGCGTTCAAGAAGTGCCGTCAGATCACGGGACGCCGCACGATCTGACATTTCGCCATCGGCACCCTCAGACGTTTCAGCAGACCCTCCCCCGCCAGACCCGGGCGCACCCGGTTGTCCGGACTGACCGGGCTGACCCTCGCCGCCTTCGCCCTCGGAACCTTCATCGTCCCCGTCATCATCATTATCATTGTCGGCATCCGCACTCTGATCCTGGTCAGATGCCTCACGCTCATCTTCTGCCTGATCCTCTGCGGGGTTTGCGCGGCGAAACTGGTCAAAGGCAAAAAATCGATCAAAGCACTCATTGAAGGCGAACTTCTCATCCTCTGTTTTGGCCAGCACCTGGCTCAGAGAATCCTTCAACACCTGCCGGTCACCAAAACCGACAAGCTCAGCAACGCGGCCCGCATCCACGCTTTCAGAAATCGACACGCGAACATCTTGCGCCCGGAGCGCCCGCATAAAATTCGAAAGAACCTGGCTCACTTTAAGCAGCCTCCCGATCGTTTATTCAGCGGCCGATTTCGCCTTGGATGTCAGCATGTTGATCTCGCTGTCCAGATTTTCAATATCGTCCTGGAATTTGAGCAATACATTAAGCGTATTGCGCACAAGATCTGCGTCAAGTTCACGCGCATGCAACAGAACGAGTGTTCGCGCCCAATCAATCGTTTCGCTGACCGCTGGTACCTTTTTAAGCTCCAGCTCGCGAAGGCTTTGCACGAAGGCGATCAATTGCTTGCGCAGCCCCTCTTCCACTTCCGGCACGCGCGATGTGATGATCCGTGTCTCAAGATCAGCGTCAGGGAACGGAATATAAAGATGAATACAGCGCCGCTTCAAAGCATCGCCGATTTCCCGCGTATTGTTGGAGGTAAGGAACACGATCGGCGAACTTTTTGCCTTGATGGTCCCAAGCTCTGGCACAGTGATCTGGTATTCAGACAAAAGCTCCAGCAGGAAAGCCTCAAACTCATCATCCGACTTGTCGATCTCATCGATCAGAAGGACCGAACCATTCTCTTCCCACAGCGCTTTCAAGAGCGCACGGGGCTCAAGAAACTCTTCAGAGAAGAACGTGTCGTCAAACTCGTGCAAGCGGTCCATGGACTGTTTCAAACCCACAGCCCCTTCCATCAGGTCACCCAGTTTTTCTTTCAACACCTGTGTGTAGAGAAGCTGCTTGCCATATTTCCATTCATAAAGCGCTTTGGCTTCATCAAGCCCTTCATAACATTGCAGGCGGATGAGCGGCAGCGAAAGAAATTCCGCAGTCGCCTTCGCAAGCTCTGTCTTGCCAACGCCGGGCGGGCCTTCAACCAGAATAGGCTTGTCCAGTTTGCGGGCGAGAAATATCGCGGTCGCCAGATGCTCGTTGCAAATATAGCCACAGCTGGCAAAACCATCTTGAACGTCTTTTATTTCTTGGCGCGGATCTTTCACGAGGCAACTCTCTTCAAACAGTCAATATCAGGTTGGCCGCAATGTATCACAGGCACCCCACCACGCACCCCTTGATTGACAGAAAATCAGCTCATTGATTTAACGCAGCGGCAACCACGATTTTTGGCCTGTATCCCTCTACCCGAGCCACTTGGCGGAGCCACATCCAGGATCAGAGAGCCCTGCCCCGCGAAGGATTGTCCCTGACCGATCCGCCCCACTTCCCCCGCGCTTACTAGTGAAAAGCAAAATCACCTGCCTGTTCATCCTTGAACTGGCACTTAAGCGCGATCTGGTTACAATCGCCCTCAAACCAAACGTGAAAAACAACCGGGAGGCTGAAAATGGCCGCTATAAACGAAGTAACAGATCTCACGAACGAAGGCGATGTCGCCGTCCTCACGCTCAATTCCCCCCCCGTGAATGCGCTATCCGCCAATGTTCGTGAAGGCATCCACAAGGGTATCAAAGCCGCGATCGACGATGCAAAAGTCAAAGCCATCGTGCTGATCTGCGACGGTCGCACCTTCATCGCCGGCGCCGACATCACAGAGTTTGGTGGCGCACCAAAGGGCCCTAGCCTGTTTGAAGCCCAGACCATGATCGAAGACGCACCAAAGCCCGTCATCGCCGCCATTCACGGCACGGCACTGGGTGGTGGTCTGGAAGTGGCGCTGACCTGCCATTACCGCGTCGCGGTCCCGTCCGCCAAATGCGGCCTGCCGGAAGTGAATTTGGGCCTCTTGCCGGGTGCAGGCGGCACACAACGCCTGCCGCGCATTGTCGGCCCTGAAAAGGCGCTGGAAATGGTCACCACCGGCCAGCATGTCGGCGCGAAAAAGTGCCATGAAATGGGTCTGGTGGATGAAATGGCCGCAGAAGGCAATCTGCGCGCAGACGCCATCGCTTTCGCCAAAAAAATCGTCGCGGAAGGCCGCCCACTGAAGAAAGTGCGCGACAGCGATGAGAAGGTTAAGGCCGCGCGCGGCAAGACCGAGATCTTTGACAATGTGCGCAAAGCCATCGCCCGCAAGACACGCGGTTTCCTCGCACCGGAATATAACATCCAGTGTATCGAAGCAGCGGTGAACCTGCCCTTCGATGAAGGCATCAAGGTTGAGCAGAAGCTCTTCCGGGAACTGGTAACAGGCGCACAGTCAGCGGCCCAGCGCCATGTCTTCTTTGCAGAACGTCAAGTCTGGAAAATTCCGGGCATCGAGAAGGACACACCGCTCATCCCGATCAAGAAGGTTGGCGTCATCGGCGCAGGCACCATGGGCGGCGGCATCTCGATGAACTTCCTCAATGCAGGCATCCCCGTCACCATTGTGGAGCGCGACCAGGCACCCCTCGACAAGGGGCTCGGCATCATCCGCAAGAATTATGAGAACACAGCCTCCAAGGGCCGTATCACCAAGGACGACGTAGAAACCCGCATGGGCCTGCTCTCTGGTTCAACAGACATGAATGCGCTCGCCGATTGTGACCTCATCATCGAAGCCGTGTTTGAAAACATGGATGTGAAGCAGGACATTTTCAAACAGCTCGACAAGATTTGTAAGAAAGGCGCAATCCTCGCGACCAACACGTCAGCGCTCAACATTGATGAGATCGCAAGCGTGACCAAGCGGCCAGACGCCGTGATCGGCCTTCACTTCTTCTCGCCAGCCAACGTCATGCGCTTGCTGGAGGTTGTGCGTGCAGACAAGACATCAGACACTGTGATCGCAACCTCCATGGACATCGCCAAGAAGATCGGCAAGATCGCCGCCCTCGTCGGTGTCTGCCCGGGCTTTGTCGGCAACCGCATCCTCGCCCAGCGTCAGCGCGAAGCCAACAAGCTCATCATGGAAGGTGCAATGCCTTGGGATGTGGACCGGGTGCTCTTCGACTTCGGTCTACCCATGGGGCCCTTCGCCATGTCTGACCTTGCAGGCCTCGACCTTGGCTGGCGTCAGGAAACATCAAACCCGGATGGCGTGATGCGCGACCGGCTGGTCGAGCTTAATCGCCGTGGCCAGAAGACCGGCGCGGGCTTCTATGATTATGATGAGAACCGCAAGGCAACCCCGTCCAAGATCGTGGAAGACATCATCATCGAGTTCTCCGAAAAGACACAGCACAAACGCCGTGCGGTGAGCGATCAGGAAATTCTGGAACGCTGCATCTATCCAATGATCAATGAGGGCTTCAAGATCCTCGAAGAAGGCAAGGCGATCCGCGCGAGCGACATCGACATTGTCTGGATCAATGGCTATGGCTTCCCGGTCTATCAGGGTGGGCCGATGTTCTATGGCTCCCTCGTCGGCTATGACAAGGTGCTCGCCAAAATGCAGGAGTTTGAAAAGGCCCACGGGCCAGACTTCAAACCCGCCGCTCTGCTGGAGCGCATGGTGGCCGAAGGCAAGAACCTCAGCCAGATGGGCTACTAACAGCGAGCCACATTGCGAACGAAATCAGGGCGCTCTTCGGAGCGCCCTTTTTTGTTGGCGCGGGATATCAAATGTAACGTAAGATGATCTAGTCGTTTTATGGATTGAACAATGAAAATCTCTAACATCCAAATTGAAAATTTTCGATCTATCCGGTCCCTAGACATCGACTTAGTTGACCTAACCATTTTTGTTGGCCAAAACGATTGCGGAAAATCCAACATCCTCCGCGCGCTAAACCTGTTCTTCAACGAGGAGACTAACCCGGGCGAACCACTGAGTTTTGCTAATGATTACAATTTCTTTGAAAACCCAAACCGAAGAGCCAAAGAAATCGTAGTCCGTATTACAATTGAGCTTCCAGAAAACTACCGGCGCATAAACGGAGACAGAATATGTTGGGAGAAAAAGTGGCGCGCCGACGGAAAGTATGAGGACAAATACTTCTCGCTAAAAAAGAGAGTCAACAAACGAAAAGCACTTGTCTATGAAAACTTTAATCTTCCCTCTCGCTCACGATTGCATAGCGCATTGCGCAGCATAGAGTACGAATACGTTCCTGCCATTAGAGACACCAGATACTTCGACAAATTGCAGGGCAGACTTTACAAAGCAATTTCAGAAGTTGCCGAAATGGAGTTTAGAGGCTCTAGCGAAGCATTCGAAAAGGCAATTGGGTCACAACTCACTTCTCTAACCAGTGAAATAGAAGACGCAATAAAACTAAAAACACAGCTCTCACTTCCCAAAGACCTAAGTGGTCTATTTGAGCGGTTGGAATTTCTAAGCGGGGACCAACGAACCTCCCTAAGTAATCGAGGAGACGGGATCAAAACAAGGCACATCCCTCTTATCCTCAAGTTTCTTGCGGAGAAGAAACAACAGTTGCGCACAAGAGGGAGCGTACCCTCAACGTTTATTTGGGGATATGAAGAGCCAGAAAACAATCTTGAGTTTTCGAACAGCCTTCTGATGGCCGAAAGCTTCGCCAACTATGCCGAGAGCAATCTAGCACAGTTGCTTGTCACCACGCATTCTCCGGTTTTCTACAACATAAACGAAGAACACCCCGCAACACACTCAAAGGCATTTCACGTTTTTCAAGCTGACATAGCCGATGGAACTCAAGTGAAATGCCCAATCAATCTAGATGTAGAAATGGACACAATGAGGGCTATTGCCCCGCAACTGCGAAAAGTTACGGAACTCATAAAAAGGGAAACAGAAGCCAGAGTCCAAGCCAACATTGATGCTTCCCAAGAAAAACCCGTCCTCTATCTGGAGGGAAAGTCAGATCAACTTGTTTTCGAGAAAGCACTTCAAGTGTTCTTTCCTGAACAAGCGAGTAAAATTTGTTGCATTACAAAAAGTGATGGCGCTGGACACAACTATGTAAAAGACATGACAAGCGCCTGGGCGACTCACAAGAAACACCATCCGAACATGCCTCGCGGAGCTGGCATTCTGGACCAAGACGCAAAAAAGCATGTCGACAAATCAACAAACCAAACACTCTCACCACATAGCAAAATTTTCTTCTTGGAAACCCCAAAGCATCTACGGGCAGCAAAAAGCAAGGGAAACGGCATCCAACTCGATATTGCGCTAGAACATCTCTATCCAAAAAAGTACTGGGACTACGCACTTTTAGAAGGGTGGCTAGAGGAATTAGAGCCCACAGATTACTTAACCAAAAACGCTTTAAACCAAGCACTACGAGCGAAAACCGACCCTACCGCAGCACTACATGAAGATTGGGCAATATTCGCAACGCACCGGTTCAAATACGAGAAAAAAATTGCGGCTGCAAAGCATGTCTCAAAACTGCGAAAGGACGCATTCGCAACCGATTTTGCTCACCTAGAAGACATATTGACGGATGTATTCAAATTTTTGTTCCCATCCGTCCCACTCACCCCTTCTTGGCCCTGAGCGTATACATGAACGGCAAGTTCGCTCGCTCCGGCGGCATCGCGTAGAGACCATCTTCCCGCTCCACCAGAAAATCCCAGCCTTTCACCATGGTCGCATCATGCTCAGTGAGTTCCGTAATCGTGAGGCCAGCGCGCGCAAGTGCCGTCACCACCGCGCCGAGAGAATGGTTCCACTGCACGGTCTCAGTGTGGGTGAGCCGGTCATCCCCCGCGTAAGATTGACCGTTCACAAGGCGGAGCCCCGCCGCATCCGTGAAATAATCATAAGTCGGCGTGAAATCCTCCCCCCAGATCCATTCAAGCGGATGAAACTCCACAAAATAGAACTCACCACCGGGTTTCAGCAGCGACGCGACAACCCGCGCCCACGCCTCAATATCCGGCAACCAGCAGATCGCCCCGATGCCGGAATAGACAATATCATAGGTCTCCCCGAGTGCGGCCACCGCGTCATAGACATCAGCCACCACAAACCGGGCGTCGACACCAACCTCCGCGGCAATGCCGCGTGCGGCCTCGATTGCCGCGTCTGAAAAATCAAGCCCCGTGACATGCGCGCCAGCACCGGCAAAAGAAAGCGTATCAAGCCCAAAATGGCATTGCAGATGGGCAAGCGACTTGCCGGCGACATCCAGCGCTTGCAATTCCCCATGCACAAGAGAATGGCGCCCTGCCGCAAAACCAGCCTTGAACCCCGCGACATCGTAAAGCCTTGAGCGCACATGGATCGGCACCCGCTCATCCCAACTCAGCTTGTTCAGCTCGCGCCAATTGCTTGTCATGAGTGTCTCCTCTTCGCCAGACGGCGCCCGAACCATCTCTAACTGTCACCCCGGACTTGATCCGGGGTCCACAATAACTCAACGCATGACGAAACACCTCATGGATCCCGGCTCGGGCTTGTCGCCCGTCCGGGATGACACCCTGTACCACCAAAAAAAGCCCGGGTGTGATGCACCCGGGCTCCAAACGTGAATGCAAAACGCCTTACGAAGCGAATTTCGCCATCCGGTTACGGATAATGTCTTCCGCCCCATGCACAATGCCTTCGATCAGCTCTTTACATGTTGGGATATCGTGAATAAGACCAGCCACCATGCCGCAGCTCCAGGCACCGGCATCCATCGTGCCTTCAGACATGATCTTCGGATAAACACCACCCACATATTCGGCAATGTCTTCAATCGTCGTGGCGTCGCCCTTGGCTTTCTCAATCGCAACAATCTTTTCAACAGCCGCATTGTTGAGCACACGTTCCGTGTTGCGCAGCGGGCGCATGACCAGACGCGTATCCAGCTCGCTGGCCTTCACCAGCGCATCTTTCACATTCTGGTGGACGGGCGCTTCTTTCGTCGCGATAAAGCGTGTCCCCATATTGATGCCTTCCGCGCCGAGCGCAAGGGCCGCCACCAGCTGCTGTGCATTGCCGATCCCGCCCGACGCAACGAACGGAACTTTCAACTCTTCCGCTGCCCGCGGCAGCAGGATCATGTTGGGAATATCATCTTCGCCCGGGTGACCACCGCATTCGAACCCGTCAACACTCACCGCGTCACAGCCAATGCGCTCCGCTTTCAGCGAATGGCGAACCGACGTGCATTTATGAATGACCTTGATGCCCGCTTCTTTCATCGCAGGCAGATAGGCTTCTGGCGAGCGGCCAGCGGTTTCCACAATCTTCACGCCGCCTTCGATGATCGCCTTGATGTAGCCCGGATAATCAGGAGCCGCAAAGCCCGGCAGGAAAGTGAGGTTCACACCGAACGGCTTGTCCGTCATCTCGCGGCAACGCGCGATCTCTTTTGCCAGATCTTCGGGCGTGCGCTGTGTGAGACCCGTGATAATGCCAAGCCCGCCCGCATTGGAGACCGCGGCCGCCATTTCAGCAAAGCCGACAAAATGCATGCCGCCCTGAATGACCGGATGCTCAATTTCAAAAAGTTCAGTAATGCGCGTCTTCATAAGATAAGCCTCTCTTGCAAATCCGTCCGGCGCAACACAAGACCCCGGCTCTGATATTTTTCATTGTTGGAGGGGATTATGGTCAAAAGGGCCAGCTTTCGCCAGCCCTTCCCCTACCTCACACCTGTGCATGGATGAAGACGGTGCTGCACATAAACGGGCGCACCGTCAAATGATCAACGGCGTAGCCGGGCCAACACACTCGATGTCGGATACCCGTCAGCCGGAAGCCCGGCAGAAACCTGCCAGGCCCGCAAGGCATCGCGCGTGTTGGAACCGATGATCCCGTCAACGCCCTTCGTGTCAAACCCCTTCTGGGTGAGCAACCGCTGCATGTCCTGCCGCGCGGCGGTGTCCAAAGGCTCCTCGTCGGTGGGCCAGGGGGCAATCACCGCATTGCGCCCGCGAAACTGGTCGGCAAGCAGATGCACCGCCAGCGAATAGGACGTCGCATTATTATAGCGAAGCACGGTGCGGAAATTCTGCTCAATCAGAAAGGCAGGGCCCTTGTAGCCCGCGGGCAGGAGAAGCGTTGATCGACCTTCGGAAAGCGCACCACCGCCAATGGACCGCACCCCCATCGAGGTCCAATCCGCATTCGCCTTCGTGACACTCATATCGGCAAGCGCATAGTTGAAACCATCAGGGAGCTTCACCTCCACACCCCATGCGCCACCAGTTTCCCAGCCGGATGCCGCCAGATAATTCCCGGCAGAGCCGAGCGCATCGGCAATCGAGTTCCAGATATCCCGCTTGCCATCGCCGTCCGCATCAACCGCGTAGGCGTTAAACGTCGTCGGAATAAATTGCGTGTGCCCCATGGCACCTGCCCATGACCCGGTCATACCCGCAGCACTAATATCACCGCGCTCCAGAATTTTAAGCGCCGCCAGCAATTGCTCCCGGCCAAACTCGGTGCGCCGTCCGCTATAAGCGAGTGTCGCCAGTGCCTGCGTCACCCGGTGGGTCCCCATAAATGCACCATAGCCAGACTCAAGCCCCCAGATCGCCACAAGCACATGCCGGTCAACGCGGTAGGCCTCTTCCAGCCGGGCGAGAAGGCTTTCATGCTCGCGCAGCATCTTTCGCCCATTGGCAATCCGCGTATCAGAAACGGCGGAGGACAAATATCCCCAGACCGGCCGGACAAATTCCGGCTGATTATTATTGGCGTCCACCACCTTCACGTCAGGCACGACGCCCCGCATGGCAGCGTCAAAGGTCTGACCGGAAATACCCTTCGTCAGCGCCTCAGCCCTGAATGCGGTAAGCCAAGCCTGAAATGCCGGATCACCCTGGCCGGGAGGTGCCTTGGGAAGCGGGGTCTCAGCCGCAATCCCCGTTTGGGCACATGCGCCAAGGTGCACCGCCAACATAGCCATCAAAACGACAATAATTCGAAACATGGTGTTTTCCTGCCTCACGAGACATAATCCGCTAACGGTTTTGCTCGACAATAACGCCCAACCGAAAAAGTGGCACAATTGAAAACGAATATGGCGAAATGATAGCTGGTACCGGGAAGTTTACGATAAACATTGCAGATCTGGTCCGCTTTCCAAAAACGGCCCTGATTGCGCTGCTTATTCTAACATCAGCCGTCATTGGCCTGTCACTTTGGCCTGACAATTGGATGGGGCATCTGGCTGGCGTTCCTACAGATTTCGACAAGATCGGTCATTTTTCCGCCTATCTGGTTCTGTCAGCGCTCACGGTCTCTTTTGCCACCGGACCACATGCAATCTGGATTGCCATTCTTGTTTGGCTCGGCGTTGGCACCGGGCTTGAGGGGCTCCAATATTTTCTGCCGCACAGATGGCCATCCTACTATGACCTAGCCGCAAATTTTGGCGGTGTTTTTGTCGGTGCGGGCATCGGTGGGCTCATTGGATCGCGCATCATGAACTGGCGTGCCACCAGCACGCACCATCATGCGCCGAATACCCCAGCGTCCCCGCAGGCCCCTGTGACTAACGCCGAAGATGCGCGCTCTTAAGACCCTTCCCGCACGCGCCCGTAAACATCGTCAAAGCGCACAATATCATCTTCACCAAGATATGAACCGGACTGCACTTCAATAATGCTCAAAGGTTCACAGCCCGGATTTTCCAGCCGGTGCTTGGTCTCCAGCGGAATGTAGACGGACTCATTTTCTTTGAGTGTCTGCACCTTGTCACCAACAGTGACCAGCGCCTCACCCTTCACCACCACCCAGTGCTCCGCACGCTTGTGATGCAATTGCAGTGACAGAGACGCGCCCGGGTTCACCATCAGATGTTTGACCTGATGACGTTCACCCTCATCAAGCCCCTCATAATAGCCCCAGGGCCTGTAGACGCGGCTGTGAACATGGTGTTCAGTGCGGCCCGCCTCCGCAACCTTTTGCACCAACGCCTTAACATCCTGCACCCGGTCGCGCGATGCGACCATCACAACATCACCTGTTTCAACGATAACAAGATCTTGAATACCAACAGCGGCAATCAAATTGTTCTCCGCGCGGATGTAGCAATTTTCGGCATCAACGGTCAGCACATCGCCGGAGATCACATTGCCGGACTTGTCCTTCGCACCAATGTCCCAAAGCGCTGACCAGCTGCCAATGTCGCTCCAGTCCATATCAACGGGAATAACCGCTGCGGCTTGCGTGTGCTCCATCACCGCATAATCGATGGAGTCCGACGGGCATCGCCCGAACGACGATGCATCCAGTCGGAAAAAATCATTGTCGCGAGATCCAAGCTTCACAGCCTCGCGCACATATTTGGGGATCTCCGGGCAGTGCGCGCGCATTTCGCCGAGGATCGTGTCGGCCCGGAACATGAAGATACCCGCATTCCAATAATAGCCGCCCTCATCCAGATAGGATCTGGCCACGTCCGCAGCGGGTTTCTCAACAAACTTCGCGACTTCCCGTCCGCGCCCCTCGCCAATCAACCCGCCTTCGCGGATATAGCCATAGCCTGTTTCAGGTGCGGTCGGGATGATGCCGAACGTGACAAGACGCCCCTCTTGTGCGAGCGCCGCCCCCGCCGCGATCGCCGACAGAAAGGCCGACTGATCCCCAATATGATGGTCCGCCGGCAAAATCAGCAGAATGGCTTCTTCATCCTCCAGGAGAGCGATTTCCGCCGCCGCCGCTGCCGCAGGAGCCGTATTGCGCCCTTCAGGCTCCAACACATGGGCCAATGGCTTCAAACCCATTTCCTGCATCTGGGCCGCAATAACAAAACGATGGTCTTCGTTGGAAATGACCATTGGCGCCGCAAATATAGCCGGATCAGTGACCCGTGCCGCCGTTTCCTGCAACATCGCCCGTTCAGAGACGAGTGGCAGAAGCTGCTTGGGATAGAGCGCACGCGATGTCGGCCACAAACGCGACCCGACGCCGCCAGACAAAATCACTGGAAATACCTTCATGCACCCTCAAAACAGCTCAGGATCTGGCCAAAAATACCTCTGCCTCAACCAAACAAAGCCCAGATCCGTGGGCCGCCACCTTATCGCATCCACAAAGGTCTAGTGAAGCCCGCAATCTCGCCTGCCGCGCCCAAATTCGGCAGAGCGGTTAACAGGGCGCGCGGGCCCTTTGTTTTTGGGTCACATACTCGACACGAAACCGATATAAATCAACCACCTGTTGATTATTCCAATTCAAAATCAACACCAATCGCGCCAGAGTTAGCCCAGCGCACGAAAACAATACCGGAAGACCTGAAAGGCACCCCGTGGCATCGAAAATCCGAAAAGTCGTCTTTCCCGTCGCAGGCCTCGGCAGCCGTTTTCTGCCCGCAACCAAATCCATCCCGAAAGAAATGTTGCCGGTCGTTGATCGACCCTTGATCGACTATGCGGTTGAGGAAGCCCGAAACGCCGGGATCGAGCATTTCGTTTTCATCACCGGGCGTGGCAAGGGCGCCATTGAAGATTATTTCGACCACGCTTTCGAGCTGGAAACAACCTTGGGCGACAGGGCAAAGAAATGGGCCCTCAAAGCGCTTGCATCCACACAGCTCGATCATGGTACCGCAAGCTTTGTGCGTCAGCAGCAACCGCTGGGCCTCGGCCATGCGGTGTGGTGCGCGCGCGACATTATCGGACATGAACCGTTCGCCGTTATCCTGCCGGACGAACTGGTGCTACATGAACGCGGCTGCCTTGCGCAGATGGTGGACGCCTGGAACGAGAAAGGCGGCAACATTGTCGCCGTTGCCGAAGTACCAAGCTCACGCGTCAACCAATATGGCATCATTGACCCTTCTGATGACGATGGTCGCATTGTGGAGATCAAAGGATTGGTGGAGAAACCGGATCCCTCCTCCGCGCCCTCCAATCTTGCCATGACAGGCCGCTATATTCTCAGCCCTGAAATTTTCAAGCACCTTCAAAATCAGCGCAAAGGCGCAGGTGGAGAAATCCAGTTAACCGACGCTATGGCGGCAACGCTGGGCGAAGTGCCGTTTCATGGCGTGCGCTTTGACGGACAACGGTTCGATTGCGGCGACAAGGCAGGCTATCTCGCAGCCAATATCATCTACGCTTTGCGGCGCGACGACATTGCCCCGCGCCTCAAAGACCTCATCCCTGACCTGAAAAATTATACGCCATGACGTCAGACGCTATTGATCTTAGGTCTTAGCTGTGTGGATTTGAATTCATCACAGCGCAGAGCGCACGCGGATGCCAACCGTCTCACGTTTGAACCCGTCGGCCAGCACATTGGAAGTGCGCTCTTCAAGCCCGACAAAAGCGCCAATCGTAAAGTTGCGATCAATCAGATAGTTGAGCCCCAGATCATAAACATAGACCTCATCCTTGCGGTTTGACCCCTGGAACGTCTCTTGTGCATAAGCGAAGTCAGCACTCGCGACCAGATTGCGCAAGAACTCATGATCAAGGCCAACGCCCGCCTGCATGCGCTCAAACGAGGAGGCCGTGCCGGAATTTGTATCTTCAATGGCGCTGTCGGCCGTAAACCTCAGCGTTGTTAATGGGGTCACAAACCAGTCAACGGACGCCCCGAAGGCAATACCGGACACAGGGGCAAAGAGAGGATTATCAAACTCTTGTTCCTGATACCCGGCAAACACCTCACCGCGTGCCAAACTGCCAAGCTCAAAGCGCGAACCCGCGACAAGCTGATACCCGTCGGAATCCCGATTGAGTGCGACCGCAGGCGGCTTCAGATCATAGTCTCTCGTATTGTAGGTGCCGCGCAGAAAGACAACCGTGTCTGCGACCAGCTCATAACCGATCTCGACAGCCACTTCGAGAAGACTGCGGTCGCGGTCATCATTGTCACTCACACCCCCGCCAATGAGCGGCGTGTCATCAAAATCCAACTCGGTGTAAATCGCACTCACATCACCGCTCAACCGGTTGAACTCCTGACGAACGCCGAGAGAGAGGGCGGCCTCGGTAAACTCAGTTGGTTCCGCCGCATTGCCAATCGCGTCCGTCGCGCCCCGCTCTTCGCTGAGCGTCGCATAAGCGACACTGCCCCGCAGGCTCGTCGTCGAAAGAACGTCAATACGACCGGACGCGCTGACGCGCCAATCCATTACATTTTCATCATCATGACGCGCGTAAAGACTCTGGTTGATATCCGCCTCCAACCGCACTTCATGATTGGACCAGTCTGATGTCAATGTCACATTGGGATTAATGTTCGTCACAACATCATCTTGCGCACCTGTGCTGGCCGCAAAGACATTGCTGTCATAGGTTTCAGACACAGTGAGCGACGGTCGCAACACGAAGCTGCCAAGACGAACACCTGGCGCTGAGAAGTCCTCATATTGCCGCTCAGCAACGCCTTGCCCGCGCACATCTTCCGCCAAAGCCTGGCTAGCACCTTGCGTGCCACCGAGCACAAGCAACAAGGCGAGCCCCACCCAAGGAAAAGCCTTGGGAAAGCTCAGGCTCGATAGCCCATCGGCCCTCTCGCAGAGCCATTTATGCGATACTTCTGGCGTCATAGGCCTAGAATGCGACCAAAATGGTTACCGGAATGCAAACAGCGACCGGATGCCAAATCCGATCCCCTCGTGTATAAGCCGTGACAAACAGGGCATTTTCGCCCTTCCGCCCGAACCACTGAACAGCTGAACCGGAAAGCGCCAACATCCGATGACCGACATACATCCTCACCTGAAAGCTGCCCGTCGCACCCTTGAGCTTGAAAAAGCAGGGCTTGAAGCCCTTTCCGCCTCCCTCGGGGCTGAATTTGTGGCGGCGGCTGACCTGATGAGCAAGGTAACAGGCCGCGTTGTCGTCGCCGGCATAGGGAAAAGTGGCCATGTCGGCAAGAAAATCGCGGCAACCCTGGCATCAACCGGAACACCCGCCCAATTTGTCCACGCAAGCGAGGCAAGCCATGGGGATCTCGGCATGATCACCCAGGCCGACGTGGTTCTCGCCCTCTCCTGGTCAGGCGAAACAGCCGAACTGCGCGACCTCATCCATTATGTAAAACGTTTTTCCATCCCGATGATCGCCATCACCTCCGGTGCGCAATCGGCATTGGCAACCGCGGCAAGCGTCCCGCTCATCCTGCCAAAGGTAGATGAAGCCTGCCCAAACGGGCTTGCCCCCACCACCTCCACCACGATGCAATTGGCCCTGGGCGACGCACTCGCCATTGCGCTTCTGGAGAGCAAGGGCTTTGACGCCAATGATTTCAAAAACTTCCACCCCGGCGGCAAGCTGGGTGCCGCACTCACCCATGTCTCCACCATCATGCACAAGGGCGCTGAACTCCCGCTCGCAAAGCCGGATATGCCCATGTCAGAAGCCCTGGTGGTCATCACCCGCAAGGGCTTGGGCTGTGTTGGCATTATTGATGATCAAGGAATGCTGATCGGCCTGATCACCGATGGCGACCTGCGCCGCCATATGGGCCCCGACCTCCTCACCCGGACCGTGGGCGAGGTCATGACCCGCGCGCCAAAGGTTCTCGCCCCCGATACGCTGACCGCAGAAGCCCTCAATTTCGTGAACGAAAACAAGATCACCAGCATTTTCATCACCGAAGCAGGCAAACCCGTCGGCCTTGTTCACGTCCACGATTTCCTGCGCGCTGGGGTCGTATAAATACATGGCAAAAACGTGAAATGAGCAGGTCGATTCGGCCTGCGGCAAAATCGTCCACTTTGCGAACGTGATTGACAATCATTATTAGAAACGCTACCTCTATATGCGTACGAAAATGAATGGCAGTCGCATGTATGCTTGTATCTGTAACGCAATAAATGACCGCAAAGTCTCCGAAGCAATGGCCAATGGCGCATCTTCTGTGGCTGATATATTCAAGCATCACGGCTGCGCGCCGCGCTGCGGCGCCTGCGTCTCTCATCTGCGGAACCGTTTTGTCGACGCATCTCAGTCGCAACTAGTGCCCCCCTCAATGGCAGACCTTCCGCTCGCCGCTGACTGACCTTCGCTTTCCCCATTGTTTTTTGACCCAATCGGCAGGATGGTCGGCACATCAACCTGACTTTTGGAGGCAAATAATGCGTGGAGACAGCAAGGTCATTGAGTTTTTAAACAGCGCGCTCCGGCTGGAGCTGACGGCGATTAATCAGTACTTCCTGCACGCGCGCATGTTCGACAATTGGGGCCTGAAGCGTCTTGGCAAGATCGAATATGAAGAATCCATCGATGAGATGAAGCATGCCGACACGCTGATCGAGCGCATCCTCTTCCTCGACGGCCTGCCAAATCTGCAGGACCTTAACCGGCTGCGGATCGGCGAAGATGTGAAGGAATGCCTGGAGGCAGACCTCGCCGCGGAACATGATGGTCACAAGCTGTACAAAGAAGCGATCGCCTATTGTGAGAGCGTCTCGGATTACGTGTCCCGGGAAATTTTTGAGCGCATTCTGGAAGACGAAGAAGAACATATCGACTTCCTGGAAACCCAGCTCGAATTGATCGAACGCATTGGCATTCAAAACTACCAGCAGTCTCAACTGGGCGAGAGCGGCTCTTAACGAGCCCCCCCGTTTCCCTCAAGAACCGCGTTTCCCCCAAGGACCGCGTTTTAAAGAAGGACCGCGTCTCACTGGACCAGACTTATCCGGACCAGACCCTTCAGAGTCTGGTCCTTTTTCATAGGGATGATCAGGAAGGCCGCCACCCCGCGCATCAAACACACGTGGGCGCGCGGGCTGCCAATAGGCGACGCCCCGCGCTTTGAAAAACGGCAGCAGGGCCATGCCCGCAACGAAGCCCGCCACATGCGCCCCAAAGGCCACGCCACCCCCTTCCGGCGATGAAACAGCGGCGCTTACAAACTGGATCAGAAACCAGATCCCCAGCACCATGACCGCGGGTATGAGCACCACACGGAAAATCGGAATGGGAAGCGGCAGGAAAAGCACACGCACCCGCGCATGCGGGTAAAGCAACAGATATGCCCCCAACACACCGGAAATCGCACCGCTCGCCCCGATCATGGGAACAGTTGAAAGCGGTGCCATCATCCCATGTCCAACCGCCGCAGCGATGCCGCTAAGAAGATAAAAAACCAGGAACTTGAGCCGTCCCATCGCCGCTTCAATATTGTCGCCGAAAATATAGAGAAACAGCATATTGCCCGCGAGGTGCCCAAATCCACCATGCAGAAACTGGCTGCTGACCAGCGTCCATTCGGGGGGCACAAACGATGTTCTCTGCACCGATTGATCAAAAAGCTGCGCGGGCACAACCCCATAGGCGAGGAAGAGCCCCGTCACGGCTTTGTCAGACAGGGAGATTTGCCAAAGAAACACCGTTACGCAGGTAGCAATCAACCCCCAGGTGACAAAAGGCACCCGGCCGACCGGATTTTCGTCAGAAAGTGGGATCATTGCCGCCCTTTCATCTCAATCTACCACACCGTTTGAGCCAATACGGCCAGCGGTTGGGCATTTCCGGCAACCCCTTGGGTTTGCCCTCAATCCGAAGATACTTTACCAAAGCCTGGAACCAACGGTCGACAGAAGAAGCGGCCTCGGCATATCAAAAGGGGGAGGGTTAATAATGACATCTAATCTGCTAAACCGCAGAGGCCGTTGTTCGGCCCGGATATGTTCACATAAACCATCGTCATTGGCGCTCGCCGTCCTGTTCAGCACAGTCTCTACTTCAATCCTGTCTGTCACAGCTCCGGTAGCCGCTGAAGAAATTCGCCTCGACGATCTTGTTGTCACCAGCACTGGCGTCGGCACCCAGCGTGCCACCCATGCAGGCAACATCACAAAAATCGACCGCAACGAAATCGACCTTGTGGGACCCTCCACCCCAAGCCAGGTTCTCAACCGTGCACCCGGCACCTTTATCCAGCAAGGCTCCGGTCAGGAGCATTTGACAGCCATTCGCTCACCCGTTTTGACCGGTGGCGCAGGCGCAGGCTCGTTCCTCTATCTCGAAGATGGTGTGCCCTTCCGCGCGGCAGGATTTGCCAATGTGAACGGTCTCTTCGACGCAATCATCGAAACCGCGGACAGTGTTGAAATTGTGCGCGGCCCCGGCAGCGCCCTATATGGATCAAACGCCGTGCACGGCCTCATCAATGTCTTGTCGGAACGGCCAAGCATAACGGCTGAGACCCGCGCGCAGGCCTGGATCGGCCCGCATGGCAGCAAACAGTTTAATGGCACAACAACCGGCGGCACAACAACCGGCGATACTGGCAATCATGCCGCGCGGCTAAGCCTCGTCCTGAATGAAGATGGTGGGGTCCGCGACGATAGCGGCTTTGGACAGCAAAAAGTGCAGCTGCGATATGATTACAGCGCCGGCAGTGATTACATTCGCGCGACCTTTGCAGCCCAGAACCTGAACCAGGAGACGGCAGGCTTTGTGGAAGGCAATGATGCCTACCGCGTCGACGGACTTCGTCAATCAAACCCGAACCCGGAGGCGTTCCGTGACGCCTGGTCAACCCGGCTCGCTGTGCGTTGGGAGCATGACTTCAGCGACGGCACGACCCTCGCAGTAACCCCATATGCGCGCATGAACAGAATGAACTTCCTGATGCACTTCCTCCCCGGCCAACCAACCGAGACGAATGGCCATTGGAGCGGTGGTGTTCAGACCGCCTATTTCATGGACCTTGAGGGTGGGCACCAGATCATTGTCGGGACGGACCTGGAGTACACAGACGGGTTCCTGCGTGAAACGCAGACAGGCCCCACAACTTTCGGCGTCTTCGTCCAAGGTCTCCATTACGATTATGATGTCAAGGGGACGGTGGCCGCCCCCTTCATTCATTCGGTCTGGTCAATCGCCGAAGACACGGAAGTCACTGCGGGCGCGCGTTTGGAATATACGCGCTATGACTACACCAACAATGCGCCCAACAATACGGTCGGCCGCTTTCAGCGAACACCGGACCGTTCCGACGAGTTTTTCGACATCACGCCGAAACTGGGCCTCACGCACAAGTTCAATGAGGGCCTGATCGCCTTTACCAATCTCGCACGTGGCGCGCGCGCGCCCCAAACAACGGACCTCTACCGACTGCAAAACCTGCAGGTCCCCGGCGAGGTTGAAAGTGAGCACACAGACAGTATTGAGCTTGGTGCGAGAGGAATCACAGGCAGCTTCACTTATGAAGTCGCAACCTACTACATTGAGAAAAGCAATTTCTTCTTCCGCGACAGCGCAGGCCTGAACGTACCCGATGGCGAGACCAAGCATTACGGGATCGAGGTGCAAGCCTCCGCCCCGATCGGTTTTAGCTTCGATCTTTCAGGGTCCGCCACTTATGCGATCCACAAATTTGCGTTCGACCGCACGGCCGCCGTTGCATCCAATGCCATCCGGTCGGGTGATGATGTGGACTCAGCGCCGCGCACACTTGCCAGCATCCGCCTCGGTCGCAATTTCTGGAACGACAGATTGAGAGCGGAGCTTGAGTGGGTCCATGTGGGTGACTATTCCGCAGATCCAGGCAACACATCTATCTATGAAGGGCACGATCTCTTGAACCTTAGAGCCAAGTTCACCGTGAATGAGGGGTTTGACCTTTATGGCCGCGTCACCAATCTGACCGACGAACGCTATGCCGACCGGGCAGACGTTATCGTTCGGGGTGGCACCACCACGGAACGCTTCTTCCCAGGCGAAGAACGGGCCCTCTTTATCGGCGCGGGTTTCCGGTTCTGATCCGCCCCAATCCGCGTCCACCGCAAAAAACTGGCGGTGGACGCGCGGGACGCTTACCTTATGAGCCATGGAACCTGAGGCAAGTCTAGAGCTCTGGCCCTTTCTGATCGGCGCCATCAACCTCCTCGCAGCCATTTGGGCGGCAGGGCACGCCTTGCTGACCAAAAATGACGTCCGTGCCGCCATCGCCTGGTTGGGCGTGATCATCTTGCTGCCGGTATTCGGCTGGGCAATTTACCTTATCCTTGGCATCAATCGCATCGCCCGGCGCGCACAGGAACTGCGCGCGGGCGTCCACACAACAGGCGACCTGGAACTGCCGGACAATGCACCCTCAACACTAGCCATCGCCGATGGCGTGGGTGGCGAATGGATGGCGCGGATGCCCCGCATCGGGCGAAAGATTACAGACACGCCCTATACGCTTGGCAACAAAGTCGAGCTTCTGCGGGACGGCGATGAAGCCTATCCCGCCATGCTCGCCGCCATTCGCGCAGCGAAAGGCAGCATCGCGCTCTCAACCTACATCTTCAACAATGACGCAGCCGGCAAGCTCTTTCTGGCCGCACTCTCCGAAGCCCATGAGCGCGGCGTAAAAGTTCGCGTACTCATCGACGGTGTGGGTGCATGGTACTCATTCCCCTCCATGGTCCGTCAATTGCGGCTGGCGGACATTCCCCACACGCGTTTTCTGCATTCATTTTTGCCATGGCAGATGCCCTATCTGAACCTGCGCAATCACCAGAAAATTCTGGTCGTCGATGGTCGCATTGGCTTTACCGGCTCCATGAACATTGCCGAGGGTAATCTCGTCACCACAGGCCCAAAACACCCTATCCGCGATTATCATTTCAGAATTGAAGGGCCCGTCGTCTCCCACCTGATGGCAGCCTTTGCCCATGAATGGCGGTTCTCGACCGGCGAAATTCTGACAAGCGAGCGCTGGATGCCGCAGCTCTCAAGCCAAGGTCAGATTGTCGCCCGCGGACTGCCCGCCGGACCGGACATGAGCCGCAACACCATCCGCTGGACAATCCTTGCGGCCCTGACGGAGGCACGGGAACAAGTGCGCATCGTCACACCCTATTTCCTGCCGGACGCAGAACTCATCACAGCGCTTTCCCTCGCCGCCATGCGCGGCGTTACCGTCGACATTGTCCTGCCGGGCCGAAACAATCTCGTCTACATGACCTGGGCGACACGCGCTCTTCTGGAAGAGTTGACCCTTGCCGGGTGCCGTGTGTGGAAATCAACCGGCCCGTTTGACCATGCCAAGATCATGACGGTCGACCGAAGTTGGAGCCTGATCGGCTCTGCCAATTGGGACCCGCGCAGTCTCAGACTCAATTTTGAATTCAATATGGAATGCTACAGCGTGGGCTTGGCGCAGGAACTCGACAAGGCGATTGATCTGAAAATCGCGACATCGACGGCAGAAACCATCACGTCACTCAAAGGCCGGGCGCTCTCCACCAGATTACGAGACAATATCGCTCGCCTCATGTCGCCTTATCTCTAGCGCGTCGCTTCAGCGGGGAACGACCCGGTGCGTCCGGGCCCTTCTGCCCACGCCATCACTGGACGCGCACTTCCCATCTGCTACGCTGCCCATATGCTACACTGCTTGGAACATCGCAAAGGAAAGCTGATATGGGCTGGAACAATGTAACAGTGGAGAAACACGGGCCCGTCGCCCTCGTTCGTTTCGACCGCAAGGGAAACCTCAACGCCTTTAATCAGGAGATGATCCGGGAGCTAACCGAAGTCGCACGCATGTTCCATGATGATTTGGAAACAAATGCCGTCGTCCTCACCGGGGCTCCTCGTGCCTTCTCTGCCGGTATTGATCTTAAAGAACGACAGGAGCGCTTCTCCGGCGGGCAGTCCGATCTGGAACTTCGCCGTCTCTATTATGCCGGTGTTCAGCTCTGCCGTGCCTGGGAAGAGATGCCTCAGATCACCATCGCAGCGATTGAAGGTATGGCCGTCGGCGCCGGGGTCGCACTGCCACTTGCACTGGACTGGCGAGTTATGGGCAAGGAGGCTTTCCTCTATGTGCCTGAGGTCAAGATCGGCATCAATTTGCAATGGGGGGCCTTGCCGCGCCTCATCACCCTGGTAGGACCTGCACGGGCCAAGCGCATCTGTATTCTTTGTGAGCGGATGGGCTCAGGCGACGCACTAAATTGGGGGCTGGTTGAAGA
Source organism: Parvibaculum sp. (assembly GCA_040223265.1). GTDB lineage: Bacteria > Pseudomonadota > Alphaproteobacteria > Parvibaculales > Parvibaculaceae > Mf105b01. The sequence goes on from JAVKCY010000091.1 coordinate 31,829, forward strand.
GATTGCAACCGACGGTCAAGTGGTTGAAAAAGCAATGGACATGGCACGCGAAGCTGCTTCCATGCCTGCACCCGCAACCCGCATGGTGAAAGAGGCCGTGAACGCCATCGCAAACACGCTCCACCGGGCGGTAAGCTATGCCGATGCGGATCAAAGCCAACTTTCAAGCAATTTCAAAACTGCGCAGAAAGCAGCTGCAGACTTCAACAAGTCTTAAGGCTCCCGCCAAACAAGCTTCAGAACATTTAGACGGGTTCTACTTTAAGCAATGTTCCGTCAACCGAAGTAACCAGAACATCCGCTCCGGCCTCTATGTCGGGGCCGGTGGCCTGCCACAGCGTATCGCCCACTTTGACCTTGCCGCGCCCATTTCGGATAGGCTCGACGACGACAAAGCGCTGCCCCACATAGGATTGACTGCGTTTGTTGAGACTAGGATGGTCGCTGTGATCCCCGTCCTTGTTCGTGACACGGTAGCCCGTGTAGGCGCTCACCACAGACAGAACGGCAAAGAGGGCAATCTCCCATTGCCAGCTCATATCAAGCACAATTCCGAGAACGCCCACCACGAGGGCCGCACCAGCAAGCCAGATCAGGAACACACCGGGCAAAACCAGTTCAAGCGCGGCAAGCCCGAGCGCAATGATCCACCAGGTCCACTCACCCCAATTCTCAAAAAAACCTTCCATCAATGCTCCCCTCCCCTCAAGCGTCTGGATCCACCCGTGGCACGCTGCCACCGGCCGGCGAACGACGTGGTTGAGCGTCGGAGCCAAAGGCCTCGCGCGCAATCTCTGTAATACCGCCAATCGCACCAATGACTGACGAGGCTTCAAGAGGCATCAAAACCAGTTTCTGGTTGGGTGCGGCAGCGATTTTTCCCAGCGCTTCAACATACTTTGTGGCAACGAAATAGTTGATGGCCTGCACGTCACCGGCCGCAATGGCGTCACTCACAGACCGTGTTGCAGCGGCTTCAGCTTCTGCCTGCCGCTCGCGCGCTTCAGCATCACGGAAGGCTGCTTCCTTGCGCCCTTCCGCTTCCAATATAGCACCGAGCTTCTGACCTTCGGCCTTGAGGATCTCGGACTGACGGTCCCCCTCCGCCTCAAGTATCGTCGCCCGCTTCTCGCGCTCTGCCTTCATCTGACGTGCCATCGCATCAACAAGATCGCGCGGCGGGTTGATGTCTTTGATCTCAATACGAGTGACTTTAATGCCCCACGGATTGGTTGCCTCATCCACCACATTCAGCAATTGCGCGTTGATCTTGTCACGTTGTGACAAAAGCTCATCCAGATCCATGCTCCCCATCACGGTACGTGTATTGGTCATGGTGAGGTTGAGAATGGCATATTCAAGATCATGGACTTCATACGCCGCCCGCGCCGCATCCACCACCTGATAGAAGACGACGCCGTCAGCGGTGACCATCGCATTATCGCGCGTAATCACTTCCTGGCTCGGCACATCCAGCACACGCTCTTTCATGCTCATCTTTGCGCCAAGGCGATCCACAAACGGCGTGATAATGGAAAGCCCAGGCTGGAGACTTTTCGTATATCGCCCGAAACGCTCCACCGTATACACAGACCCTTGTGGCACCATGACCACCGCCTTGATGATGAAAATCAGCGCAAGGAACAAAAGCACAAGGACGAAAATGGTACCGCCAGTCATCGGCGAGCCTCCCTAAAACATGTCGATCAGATCAAACGTCACTATATGAGCTTTTGGGGCCTGTGCGGCCAAAAAAAGGGCGCGGGCCCCACAAAGCCTCGCGCCTGTTCTCATTTTTGAACGCATTACAGCGAAAGGATCACGCCCGCCAAGGCTCAACAAGAATTTTGGCATGCTTCTCTGGACTGGCAAGCTCGGAAAAGGCCTGCTTGACCCCGTCAACACCCACCTTCTGTGTGATGAGCGGTTCAACCTTGATCTGGCCTTCAGCAATAAAGCCCAGGGTCTGGGCAAACTCTTCCGGCGTATAGCCGAGCACAAATTGCAGGTTGAGCTCTTTGTTGATCGCAAAGAAGGGCTCGAAATGGTCCTTCTCCATGCACACACCCACAACAACAATGCGCGCGGCCTTCGGCGCACCTTCAAGGATCTGCTGAATAATACCGGGCACACCCACACACTCAAATATCACGCCTGGACGAAGCTGTGGTCCCAGACCAATCATCGTCATCCAGTTTTTGGCGTCATACCCTTCGGGCGCAGCCTCTTCCTGCCAGCGCTTGTAAGGGGAGGAGACAGCAGGATCGAGGACAATATCGGCTCCCATCGTCTCCGCCAGCTTCCGCCGCGCAGGTGAAAAGTCAGACGCAATGATCGGATGTACACCGGCAATTTTAAGCCCGGCAATGACGGCAAGACCAACAGGCCCACACCCGATAACAAGCGCCACATCTTCCGGTGTGAGTTGCGCCTTCTGCACCGCATGCCAGCCAACCGCCATCGGTTCCGTCAGCGCGGCATGCTCGGTCGAAAGCCCATTGGGGACTTCAAGCAACATGGCCTCATTGAGCACCATTTGCTCCGCAAACCCGCCTGGATATTCATTAGAGTAACCGATGCCCTGTATGCCTTTTGAAGAAAGGGCAAGTGGCATGGAGCACACCCGCGTGCCGGGCTTCAACCTTTTCTCTGTTCCCGGACCGTGATCCAAGATCTCTGCGCAAAACTCATGGCCAAAGACAATGTCCCGCTTTGTGTCCATCAGGTTCTGGCCGCCAGACCGTTTCACCGCATCAACCATTTTGTCGGCATGGTGAAACGCATGCAGGTCCGACCCGCATATCCCGCAGGCCAGCGTCTTTACGACCACTTGCCCTTCAATCGGTGTGGGTTCAGGCAGGTTATCAACCACCAAGTCCCCATCTCTGAAAATAGCTGCGCGCATTCCATCCTCCACAAAAAAACTGGACCGAAGTCTAGTTTTTTATCGGGGGCTCGACAAGCTTGTTGAGCAGGCGCTGAGCGTCGGGTTAGGCCATTCATCACCATCATGACGAAGTTAAAGAGATTACGCGACGGAAACGGCAGAGGAAGTCGTGTCTTCCTCTTCTTCGCCCGTCTGGTGCGAACGCAGGCGGGAGGCAAAAGAGGCGGCCTGAACCGGCGCACCAAAAAGATAGCCCTGCGCTTCCTCACAATCCATTCCTTGGAGAAGTTGACGCTGGGCGTCGGTCTCAACGCCTTCTGCAAGGACGGCAACCCCCAGGCTGCGCGCCAGATTGATAATCAATTGGGGGATCGCGTGCGTGTTGCGATCTTCCGTCATGTCCATGACAAAGCTGCGATCGATCTTCAACCGCTGCACCGGGAAACTCTTGAGGTAAGCAAGCGATGAATAGCCGGTCCCAAAATCATCAATACTGAGTTTGACCCCCAATGCACGCAACCGGCGCAGTACACCAATCACATGATCCACATCATGCATCATCGTGCTTTCTGTCACTTCAATCTCAAGATATTTGGGCGAGACGCCGGTACGAACAAGGGTTGCTGCCACGAAATCAGTAAAATCAGGCCGTCTAAGATCAAGAGCGGAAACATTGATCGCCACGCTGATAGGCTCCAACCCCTCGTCAATCCAAGCTCGAAGTTGACGGCAAGCCTCCAGCAACACCCATTCCGTAATATTGCAGATAAGCCCGTTTTTCTCAGCGATCGGGATAAACCGATCCGGCGGGACCATGCCGCGCTCAGGATGCTTCCAGCGGATCAGGGCTTCAGCACCCGAAATCCGATCTGTCACGAGATCCACTTTCGGCTGATAGTAGAGAACGAATTGTCCTTCAGAGAGGGCGACCCGCATATCGCGTTCAATCGACGCCTGCTCAATAAGGCGAAGCTGCATCTCGTGCTTGTAGAACTGCATGCGCCCGCGCCCACCAGCTTTAGCACGGTAGAGCGCAAGATCAGCATTCTTCATCAAAAGATCGGGCTCGCGCCCATCTTCCGGGAATGTTGTAACACCAATACTGACAGCGGCATAAATTTCAACTTCCCCTAACGTGAGAGGTTGCATCAATTCATCCATGACGCGCTCAGCGCACCGTCCAGCGTCTGCACGACTGTCAGGACCTACAATAACAGCGGCAAACTCATCGCCACCTAAACGAACAACAAGCGCATCGTGCCCGAGTGCGCACTGAAGAATTTTTGCGACTTCAATCAAAAGCGCATCACCTGAATCATGCCCATAGGTGTCATTGATGCTCTTGAAACCATCGAGATCAAAAATGAGAAGCGATGCGTGGCACTTCTTTTTTTCAGCACTGGCAAGCAGCTTCGGTAGCTCTTCGCGCAAAAGCGTGCGATTACCAAGCTGTGTCAAACCATCGACGCGCGCCTGACGGGCAAAACGCTGTGCGGTTTCAGTCGCCGCCGTAAATGACCCCAGAATATTGCGCGCTAACGCACCAAATTCATCTTGGCGATGGACGTAGGGCATCATCGCCGGCATATCAACAATTTCTGACAGCGCCATCTTCTTCATGCGTGCGAGCGGCGCAAGCACGACATCATAAATAAGCTTCGATACAATCAACATAACCAGCGTAAAGCCCACCACGAGACTCACCGCAAGCTTCTGCACGACCATTGAGGACAATGCTGTTGTCGTCGCCTTGGCCAACCGTACAAATACCAGAACATCATTATGACGATCATGCTGGCCGGTTTCACAAATAACACGCTGCCCATAAAGCACGTATTCGCCATCACTAATTGTTTGACCTGCAGGAAGAATACCCTTCCGCAGTGCGTTCACATTCCAACTGAGGTCTCTGTCCGCCATCCCGTCCACATGGGAAACCTTCGCTCCATCGACACGACCGGCAGTGATAATGCCCGTTCCGATATCAACGATCAGAAGCTGTTCGACATCTTCCTCTTCCGCCAGCATCTCGATAAAGCTGTCCACCTCGCGCGTCTCGTGCGCGGCATGCAAAACAGAGACAACGCTGTCGGCTACCTGACCCGCGCGGTTGCTGACAATGGTGTCTTGATATTCGGAAAACAAGAACAGGAAAAATGCGGTTAGCGCCCCACCCGATACTGCCATGAGCAGCGCCAAAGGGATCATCACCCGCCAGCGCACAGAAAGACTGTCTCTTACCTGCTTGAGATAATTCATGTGTCGCCCCTAGGCAGAGCGGGGAGGTAAATGATGTTTTCAAGCATAAACTGGAATGTGCACGGAAGGCAAAGCAAACGCGTAAATCCACACACGACGCGAATGCAACACAGCCATTTCTCGCGAAACGCAAAATTAGACACGCGGAACCTGCTTTTTACTCAAATACAAATGCCCGAAACCATCGACACATGAGCACACTGCACAGCAGGCCCGTAAAACTTCGTTACGACAGGCGCATTTCAAACCCGAATGTTTGGATTGAGTTAAATTTGTCTAAAGGCCTGTCCCAAAGAAAAACGGCGCCCCTAAGGACGCCGTTCCAACTTTATCAACTTAAGAAAATCAGGCCGCGCTATAGCCCATAACAGCCTTCACTTCGAGGAATTCTTCAAAGCCGAACTCACCCCATTCACGACCATTGCCAGACTGCTTATAGCCACCAAATGGCGCCCCAAAGTCCGGCCCGGCACCGTTCAGGTGCACATTGCCGGTGCGAAGCTGCGAAGCCACGTCCCGCGCATGTTCAATGCTGCCGGAAGACACATAGCCCGACAGGCCATAAACCGTGTCATTGGCAATCGAGATAGCTTCAGCCTCATCCTTGTAAGGGAGGATGGTCAGGACGGGCCCAAAAATCTCTTCCCGTGCAATCGTCATGTCATTGGTGACATTACCGAAAACGGTCGGGCGTACGAAATAGCCCTTGTTAAAGCCTTCCGGACGACCGGTTCCACCAGCGACAAGGGTTGCACCCTCATCAATACCCTTCTGGATCAAGGCCTGGATCTTGTTGAACTGAACCTCAGACACAACGGGGCCGATCTTGATGCCTTCTGCAAAAGGATCACCGACCGTTACCTTCGCAGCGGCAGCGGCGGCAATCTTCAAGGCTTCGTCATGCTTTGCAGCTGGCACAAGCATACGTGTCGGCGCGTTACAAGATTGACCGGAATTGTTCATAACTCCCATCACACCGCCAGCAACCGCCGACTGAAGATCTGCATCTTCCAGAATGATGTTGGCGGATTTGCCGCCCAGTTCCTGCGCAACGCGCTTGACTGTTGGCGCTGCCGCTTTGGCAACTTCAATGCCAGCGCGCGTTGACCCTGTGAACGACATCATATCAACATCAGGGTGAGCGGAAAGTGTTGCACCCACTTCGATGCCATCGCCATCCACCATATTGAAGACACCCGCTGGCACACCGGCCTCATCAAGGATCTCAGCCAGCAGATGAGCGTTAAGCGGCGCAACTTCAGACGGTTTCAGAACCATCGTGCAACCGGCGGCAAGGGCTGGTGCCACTTTGCAAACGATCTGGTTGATCGGCCAGTTCCACGGCGTGATGAAACCACAAATGCCCACAGGCTCGCGAACAATGTGGGTCTGACCGCGATCTTCTTCAAACTTATAGTCTTTCAGAATTTCAAGCGTCTTTGCGAAGTGACCAAGGCCCGTTGCAGCCTGCGCTGCTTTGGAGAGCCAGATCGGCGCGCCCATTTCTTTGGAGATCGTTTCAGCAATCTCGTCATAACGGGACTGGTAAACACCCATGATCTTCTGGAGAAGCGCCATACGCTCCTCACGCGTGGTGCGCGAAAATGCGGGGAACGCAGCTTTTGCAGCTGCCACAGCCTTGTTCACATCGGCAGCGCTGCCCATGGAGATTGTCGCAAAGGCTTCCTCCGTCGCTGGATTGATCACGTCACAGGTTTTTGGCGTCGTAGGCGCGACCCATTTGCCATTAATGTAGAATTTTGTTGTGTCTTTCATGATTTCCTCCGTTGAGGCCTTCCTGAGGGATGGCAAGTGCTGTGTTCAGGGAATGAACCGGCACCTTGGTTATGAGCCGTCGGCGAAACCCGGACGGCTGTTTTTACTTGCCGGCATAGTAACGGCGAGCCCCCCCCGCTGGCCAGTCATTTGCCAGATAATCCGGACAAATTTGCATGATTTCAGGCCAATCTGATCCCGCAGAGAGCCCCGGTTGGCTCCCCCAACTGGCTCGCAAGACCGTCCCCGCCCGTTTCCCGTTCCCAATGAATACGCCTATACTCCAAGTATCATTATTTCCGGCAGGGTCCTCTGCCGACCAAGCCACACCAAACCCGTGAGTTTTACCCGTGACCCATCCAGCCACGCCTGAAGTGCCCTCGGCAGCGCGCTCAAACGCGTCCCCGGAAGCGATCCCGTCCGACAGTCCATCGCCCGATACGGCTCAAGAAGCTGAAACCGCCTATGATGAACAGGTAAAACGAGACCTGCCGCGAAACTATGCGGCCAATCTGGTGCATGGATTGCTGGGACAGACCGGGTTCCGGCTCATTCACGCGCCGACCTTCCTGCCTGCCTTCATCTTCCTTCTGTCCGGGTCAGAGCTCGCGGTCGGGTTTGCCCTCGCCGCCCAGCATTTTGGCGCGGCAAGCTCTTCGCTTCTGGGCGCAACCATGATCGAACATCGCAAGAAAGTGATCCCGATTGGCTTCGTCATTGGCGGCCTGATGCGTGTCCAGGTTCTGGGCTTGGCACTCGCCGGATTGTTTCTGGAGGGAACGGCAGCCCTCATCACCGCTTGCATCTTTCTCGGGCTTTTCGGTTTCTTCAACGGCATGCAGGCCGTGATCTTCAATTACATGATGTCAAAAGTGATCCCCGTTTCTCTGCGCGGCAGGCTGACAGGGTTGAGAAACTTCCTGGCGGGCCTCACTGCCTCCGGCGTCGCTTATCTTGGTGGGATATATTTCATCGAGACCAATGCGTTGGGGAACGGCTATTCCGCAACCTTCCTGACAGCCTTCGTTCTGACAAGTGTGGGCCTTGGCATGCTGGCCTTTGTCAGAGAGCCGGAACCACCAACGGTCCGCGCGCAGGCAGGCTTCTTGAGCCGATTGCGGGAAGTCCCGAGCCTGATGCGCGACGACCCCGATTTCACGCGCTTTTTTATTGCACGCTCCCTTGGCGCGGTAGCCACAATCGCCGTGCCTTTTTACATTCTCTTTGCAGGAAAAAGCATCGGCCTCAGTGGGGAAAACCTCGGCATCCTCTCTCTTGCTTTTCTTCTCTGCCAGACCGCAACCAATTTAGGCTGGGGCGCGATGGCTGACAGATACGGCAACCGCCTGACCTTCATGGCATCACTGGTCGTGTGGATTTTTGCCACACTTTTGCTGTTCATATCGTCGGAGATCTATGTGCTTGCACTGGTCTTTGCGGGCCTTGGCGCGGGGCTTGGTGGCTTTCAGATCTCATCGCAGAACATGGTTTTGGAATTTGGCTCAAGGCAGGACCTGCCCATGCGGATCGCCATTTCAAATGCAGGCAATTCCTTCATGATGGGCGTCGGTCCTTTGCTCGGCGGCATCGTGGCCACCTACACGTCCTATTCACTGGTGTTTGGATTGGCCATCGGTTTCATGGTTCTCGCCCTGGGCATGGTGGCCTGGTTCATCAAGGAACCCCGGCACCGCTTAAGCCCCAAAGCCTAGCACGTCTTTACCGCCGCCGGGCCACGGCCTCCACTTCGGACCAGACCCGCAACAGGTTCCCGCTCCAGAGCTTTTGAATATCGTCATGCACATATCCGCGCCTCAAAAGCTCCGCCGTTACATTGCCTGTCTCCGACGCATCATCCCAGCCGACAACACCGCCTCCGCCATCAAAGTCTGAACTGATACCAACATGATCGATCCCCATCACGCGAACCGCATGGTCGATGTGATCAACAAAATCAGAAAGCGTTGCCCGCGGAAACTGCCGGTCAATCTCCGCCATACCATCGACAAATGCCGGGAGCTTGCCATGCGCAAGATAGGAAAAACGTGCAACCCCTCTCAGCTGCGCAATCCGGTTTCGCAACATGATAGATGCTGCAATGCGGCCGGGGTCGGCTTTCACATAGGTTGAAAAGGCAACCATCTGCACAACACCACCTCTGCTGGCTATCGCCTGCAATTGGTCATCACTCATATTGCGCGGATGGTCAGCCAGCGCGCGCGTTGCCGAATGAGAAGCAATGACCGGTGCTTGCGAAAGTGCCGTTGCCTCCATCATCGCATCGTCCGAAATGTGTGAAACATCAACCATCATGCCCAGCCGGTTCATCTCCCGCACCGCATCCCGGCCAAGTGCAGAGAGGCCATCATGCTCCGTCTCTTTGTCTCCCAGGTCCATACGTGGCATGGAGCTGTCGGCAAGATCATTATGCCCGACATGGGCAAGCGTCATGTACCGCGCACCTTGATCAAAATAGCTCTGAAGCAGCGACAGGTCCCGACCGATCACATAGCCGTTTTCAATCCCGATCATCGCAACCTTGCGGCCTGTCTCATGGATCGCGGACACATCTGCCGGGCGCAGGGCAAGACCGATCTGATTCGCATAAAGCTCATCTGTCATCCGGTGGATCGCGTCAAACTTCACGAGCGCATCAACTTTTGCCCGCGCATCATTGACCTCATTGCGCGCAGACTGCCCGACATAGACGATGAAGAAAGCCGCATCGAGCCCACCCTCATCCATTTTAGGAAGATCGACCTGCAATTCCGTCCGCAGGCCCGGATCATGCGCTTCCGTTTGCGTATAGGTTGGTGGAATATCCACATGACTATCAAGCGTCAGAAGGCGCGCATGAAATGCCGCATCTGGCGTCGATGCAGCATCCGTGCGATGGCGCGCGACCTCAGCCAGCTCACTCGCAAGCCAGATGGGAAAGCCAACGAGGGCCACAACAGATGCTATTACAAAAAGGGGCAAGCGCATGAAAATCTCCTTTGAGAAAAAGGTCGCATGCCAAACCGCTCATCGCAACCCTTGCGGACAGGCAAATCTCGCCCCACATTAAGAGCAACACCTACAATCACAAGCGCGCCTGATGGGCGCAGCGGAGGACACCATGGATCATCAAAATGACCTTGCCGTCATCATCGGCGTTGGCGCCTCAAACGGGATCGGCGGTGCCCTCGCGCGAAAATTCGCAGCCAAAGGTAGTCCCGTTCTGTTGGCCGGACGGACGGAAGCCAAACTGAAAAACGTCGCGGACGAAGTCATCGCCACCGGTGGCAAAGCCGAACTCATCGTAAGCGACGTAACCAAATCAGAGGACGTGAAAGCGATCTTCAGCAAGGCACGCGAGCTGGGCCCCGTCGGTGCCGTGCTTTACAATGCAGGTAACAACGCCATCATCCCGTTCAACGACCTCACCGCAGAACAGTTTGAACAGTTCTGGCGGGTCTGCTGTTTTGGCGCGTTCCTGACCGCGAAAGAAGCAATGCCCCTTCTCACCAAACAAAGTCATGGCAGCTTCATTGTTACGGGTGCATCAGCTTCCATGCGCGGCAAAGCCCGGTTTGCTCATTTCGCCTCGGCAAAGGGGGCGTTGCGCAATCTCGTTCAATCGTTAGCGCGCGAATATGGGCCCGCTGGCATTCACTGCGCCCATGTCATTATTGATGGCGTGGTCAATGGTGACATTGTCCGAGAACGCTTTGGTGAGTTTCTCGATCAATTGGGGAAGGATGGTACATTAGACCCCAATGCGATTGCAGAAACCTTCTGGCAGATACATGCCCAGCCGAAAGCAGCCTGGACACAGGAAGTTGACCTTCGCCCCTATAAGGAAAACTGGTAAGTCTGGACGACGCGAAGTGAAGTAACAGAACATGGGAGGGCTGGCCACAGGGCACAAACCGTCTCAGCTTGTTAGTGTAGTGTCGTCGCTACAACCAGCCCTCAAGAAGCGTGGACGAAACCAGAAGGAATGCAACCATGGCCTCCCGGCCGTTCAGAGCGCCATTGCACCCCGGCATCAACCACATAATACCCGCCCACATCTCCAAAGATGATTGAGCGATCAACGCTAATGGTGCAAAGCCGCCCATGTGAGTTGAAATGACAAACTTATCCCTCACCCAGAATCCCGCTATATTCTCACTCCACAAGCAACACACCCGGCCGGTACGTCAAGGCTGACACCCGAACCTGAAAGTGATCAAGGCATGCTCGAACATCCGGACCCCGGCCTGATCATTGCGCTGATTGTCACAATCGGCATTGGTGCCCAATGGCTTTCCTGGTGGCTGAAGCAACCCTCCATTCTCATGCTTCTGCTCGCTGGCCTCATTGTTGGCCCCGGCCTCGGCATTCTGAACCCGGATGAATTGTTCGGCGACCTGTTGCTACCTGCTGTGTCATTAGGCGTTGCCGTGATCCTGTTTGAGGGCAGCCTGACACTCCGCTTCTCAGAGATCCGCGGTCACGGCCAAGTCGTGACCCGCCTCATCACTGTGGGGGCAGTCGTTTCCGTCCTTGCGATCGCACTGGCAGCCTGGGGTCTGGGCCTCTTCAGTTGGGAATTGGCACTTCTGTTCGGTGCGCTCGTCTCCGTCACCGGACCGACAGTGATTGTCCCGATCCTCAGGTCGGTCCGCCCGCGCAAAAGTCTTGGCAATATCTTGCGCTGGGAAGGCATTCTGATCGACCCGCTTGGCGCGCTTGCTGCAGTGATCATGTTCCAGCTTGTGGCACTCGGGCCAGAGCGCGCCTCAGACCTTTTGCTGGCGTTCAAAATTTTCGCGGTAGGTATCGCCGTCGGCGCGGCAGCAGCCTATGCACTGGCGATCCCGTTGCGACGCCATTCCTTGCCTGACTATCTCCACAATGTCACAACGCTTGCCTTCGTACTTTTTGCCTTTGCGATCTCCAACCAGATTGCACACGAAAGCGGCTTGCTCGCCGTTACCGTGATGGGTGTCATCCTGGCGAATATGAAAGGGCTGGATACTGAAGAGATCCTGAACTTCAAGGAAAGCCTGACGGTGCTTCTGACGTCCGTGCTTTTCATCGTGCTCGCAGCGCGCATGCCATTGTCCGGCTTTGAAGCAGGCTGGCTACCGACCCTGTTGCTACTCGGTTTCATCCTGTTCATCGCAAGACCGCTGGTTGTCCTCACCGCGACCATCGGCACAAGCGTTCCATGGGCAGAACGCGCGGTCCTTTCCTGGATCGCCCCACGCGGCATCGTCGCCGCTGCCGTCTCCGCCTTGTTTGCCTTGCAACTGGAAGCGCAAGGCATAGAGGGTAGTCAAAGCCTCGTCCAGCTCACCTTCGCAGTGATTGTTGTAACCGTCTTCCTGCAAGGCCTAACGGCTGGTCCGTTCGCCCGCTTCATGGGCGTTGCCGACCCGGAGGCGCGCGGCATTCTGATTGTTGGCGGCAACCCCTTTGCCCACGCGATGGCCCTCAGTCTTCAAAAGCTGGAATTTGATGTCATCGTCGCAGATACATCCTGGGATCAGATCAAAAAAGCACGCATGGCTGGGTTGCGAACCTATTTTGGCACGGTCGTATCGGACGACGCAGACAGACGACTGGATCTTGTTGGCATCGGCAATCTTTTTGCTTTGTCGCACCGGGCGCCACTCAACTCATTGTCCTGCCTTCGCTACGCAACAGAATTCGGGTCAGCCCATGTATTCTCCATCCGCATTGCCGACCAAGCCGAACGCGCAACCGCCGCTGGCGGACGTGAGCTGTTCAAGGAAGGGGAAACCCTCGAAACCCTGGAAGAGAAAGTCGTCTCAGATGAATATGAAATCCGGCACACGCGCCTGACCGAAGAGTATGACTTCCAAAAAATGCAGGAGACGCAGAGCGAGGAGAGCATTCTCCTCTATTCCGTGTCGCCCGCCGGGATCATCGCTCCCTTCGCCGGTGACAGGACATTCAGAGCGGGAGCCGGATGGCGCATCGCCTATCTGGACAAAAAGGCAAAACCATCCGGTGGGGAAGACACTACCGAAACGGCAAACTGAGAGAGCTACTTCACCGCCACTCATCGGGGTTGAAGGGGCCAGGCCAGCCAAAAACTTTCATATCAATACGCCCGGTTTCACTGAAATGTACTTTTTCACGACGGAGGCGCTTTGCTTGCATCTCCTCGCCCCCACCCTCAGCACGGACGCTGATGCACCCTTGTGAGTTCACAACCCGGTGCCATGGCACACGCCGAGCCTCGACACTATCCAGCACCGCCAATGCATGCCCTACTTGCCGGAGCGTCAGGCCAACCAGACGGGCAAGCTGCCCATAGGTCGCAACCTGTCCCGCCGGAATTTCTTCAATCAATGCATAGAGACGCCCATAATCCATCGACATAGTTTAACGGATGGAAGGAGGATCCGGTGATAAAACAATCTGTGTTAGTCATAGAACAATCTGAGATTGCGTAACGAGCGCGGCGAGTTTTCCGTCTTCTCGATAAATGCGGGTCTCCCAGACCGTGAGGCGCCGCCCCATGTGAACCGGGATCGTCACACCCTTCGCGACATCGCCAACTGGAACGGCCGAAAGAAAATTGGTCTTGCTCTCGACCGTGGTCGTCCCCTTGCCGGGCTTCAGATTGAGAAACGCCCCGATGGCACCCAATGTGTCTGCAAACGACATGATCGCCCCGCCATGCAGGATTTCCGGCATGGTACAAAGTTCCGTCCGCACCTTTAGCCGCCCCTCAATCCGCTCAGGCGTGGCGGACACAATTTCAATACCAAGATGTTTTGAATATGGAAGCGGGGCCGCATTCAATTGATCCGCCCAGTCCTCAAGTGCAACATCACTCATCTGAACACTCCTCATGCGCTGTTTTCCAGATGGTAGGGTGACAAAACACATTTCAAAGGAGCCAGTTAAACGATCTCACGGGGGCCACTTGTGGCGGTGACAGGCTCATCCGGCCAGAACATCATAGCAACGACAACGCCCAAAACAGCGCCCGCACCCATGACGACAAAAGCCGCATCAAGCCCCCATTGGGCGCCAAGCCATCCCGCCAAGGGATAGGTAACGAGCCAACAAGCGTGCGATAGCGCAAACTGCGCCGCGAAAAGAGAGGGGCGCTGATCGGGCGTACCCGATCTTTTGAGCAGAATGCCGGACGGCGTTTGCACAAGGGAGGCCATACCTCCAAGCACAAACCAGCCAATCAGAAGATGAAAATAGGCAGCAAGTGCGGGCGAAAGGAAAAGCATCAATGCAAGGCCGCACCCGCCAAACAACATGGGCAGCCTTGGGCCCCAGCGATCGATCACGCGGGGAAGGAGAAACGCAGCACCCATGGAGCCCAGACCATAAAAGGCAAAGGCGAGAGCAACTTCCGCATCGCTCAGGCCAAACTGACCCTTAACCAGCACCACCGTGTTGACGATCACCATGGCACCGGCGGACGCCGCCGCAAAACTCAAGGCAAGCAAACCCCGCAGGCGCGGTGTCCGCAAAAAGAGAACACTCCCACCCGTAAGACGTTTGAGGAATGTCTCGGCCGGTCGCCCGGCACCTGCCACCAAAGGGAGCGAAACCGTGAGAACCAGAAAGGCTGAGGCGAGAAAGCCAAGTGCCGTCCCAACAAAGAGAAAGTGAAAGCTAACCAATGTCAAAAGCGCGCCAGCGAGCATCGGGCTGATCAAGGCTTCCATATCATAGGCCAGACGCGAAAGTGTGAGAGCGTTCGTATAATCCCGTTCCTCCGGCAACACATCAGGTATGGTCGCTTGAAAGGTCGGGGTGAAGGCAGCCGAAAAGGCCTGGAATAAAAACACGAGCGTATAGATCTGCCAGATCTCGGTGACGAAGGGCAAAAACAGCACCATCGCAGCTCGAATGCAATCAAGTGATACGAGGAAGGCGCGCCGCGGCAGCAGCGACGCGACAGCACTCGCAATCGGCGCAACACCCACATAGGCAATCATTTTGATGGCAAGCGCGGTCCCGAGCACCAGCCCCGCATCCGCACCCGCCAAATCAAAGGCAAGCAACCCAAGTGCAACCGTAGTCAGCCCACTACCGATCAAAGACAGGATTTGTGCGCCAATCAAATGGCGATAGGTGCGGTATTTGAGAATGCCGAACATGTAAGCCCGAACGATAAGGGCAAATGCGCCATCGACACATTCGCCAGGTTGAAATCTCCCCGAGGAACAGGAAGATCGAAGAGATCAGAGAGAAAAGGCTTTTTGAAAGGCCGGGCGTGCACTCACACGTTCGATATAGGCTTTGATATTGGGCATCTCATCGGTGACACATCCAAGTCGGCCGCTCATCACAAGCGCATGGCCGAGCATCGTGTCGACGGCTGAAAAATTCCCAATCAAATATTCTTTCCCGGCAAGCGCCGCGTTCACCGGCTCTAAAGCTTTCACAAGCAGGCGTTGGGCTTGCCCAAGCGCCACAGGGTCACGCCGGTCTGGCGGCAACAAAAGCGTCTGCACAACAATGGTGTTGACCGGCGGCATGACCATGCCTTCGCAATAGTGAAACCATTGCAGATAGGCAGGGAAAGTCGGATCACTAACAGCTGGTTTCAACCCACCATTTTTGTGACGCTCAAGAATATATTCAGCGATCGCACCGCTTTCAAAAATCTTGATATCCCCGTCTTCCAGAACCGGTACACGGCCGAGCGGATGGCGCTTGCGGTGTTCATCGGATTTCAGATCTTTGGGATGAAAGTCCATTCGGTTCAGCTCGTAAGGCAGCCCCAGTTCTTCCAAGAGCCATGCCGTTCGCGACGCACGCGAATTGGGCGCGAAATGCAATTTGAGCATATCCTATTCCCCATTTTGTCTGCCGACTCTGCGGCGATCGTCCCAGTCTACACGAGCAAGATGAGGTCCCGTCAAACACCAAACAACACCATCGTGGCAAAAGGCCCAAACCAAAGACCCAAACAAAAAGCCCATCTGGCAAAACCAGATGGGCTTCATTGCTGACTTCACCATGGAACAGAAACCGGCGATCCGAAATCCGAAACAGGTAAAAATCAATTATGCAGCAGAGAGGTTCACTGCTGAAGATTTGCCACGAGCACGGTCAACTTCGATTTCGTAGTTGATTTTCTGGCCGTCATTGAGGCCGCTCATGCCAGCACGCTCTACTGCGCTGATGTGAACGAAAACGTCTGCTCCGCCTTCATCTGGTGCAATGAAGCCGAAACCTTTTGTGCTGTTGAACCATTTTACTGTTCCGGTAGCCATGATGATCTTTCCTTTCGATATGATCACTAATCGTCACGATTGACGAACTGGGTCTTGTCGCTGTCAAACAGCTACAATTGTCTTTTTTACTGAACTGGGTCTTGTGCGCGAGCGCCCGGCAGCGGGCCCTCCGCGCTTCGCTGAACGGGCAGTTACATGCCCATCTCTTGCCGCGTCCGCCGTCTTTGATCCGTCGGCCCGCGCAGGATTACGCCGTCTTGGTTTGGCTTTGGGTTTTGAGGGCGCGCCCGCATCGCCACGCCCATCAGAGCGAGGCCCTGACCGCGCCTTTTGGGTCGGACGCCGATGCCCGTGCGGTTTGACCAGCGCGTCCGCTTGAACGGCCACAGGGTCAAATGCCGGTGCGTTTTCAGCATCAAGACGATTGCCAATGAGCTTCTCAATATCGCGAAGCAGGCCACGTTCTTCCGCATCACAAAGCGAAATGGCAACACCGGTACGTCCGGCGCGCGCCGTCCGCCCAATGCGGTGCACATAGGCTTCCGGCACATTCGGCAGCTCATAATTCACAACATGGGAGACATCATCAATATCAATCCCGCGTGCAGCAATGTCCGTCGCCACAAGAATGGCAACTTGACCGTCACGAAACGCGGCCAATGCCCGCTCCCGCTGTCCCTGGCTCTTGTTCCCATGGATCGCAGCAGAAGACAGCCCACCATTTTGAAGAAACTGGTTCACCCGATCTGCGCCACGCTTGGTACGTGTAAAGACAATCGCGCGCTCAACTTCCTTGGCGCGCAAAAGCCCCAACAAAAGCTCACGTTTGGCACCCGCTGGCGCATGCACCACACGTTGCTCAATCAGCTCAACAGGCCGCGACGCGGCAGCAACAGAGATCTGTTTGGGGTTGGAAAGGAAGTCGTTGGCAAGACTGCGGATTTGCGTTGGCATGGTCGCAGACATCAGTGCCGTCTGCCGTTTTTTCGGCAGTTTGCTCATGATCTTGCGGATTGCCGGCATAAAGCCAAGATCCAGCATCTGGTCGGCCTCATCAAGCACAACAACTTTGGTCTGCTCTAGCCGAAGAGCGCCGGTTGTCAGATGATCGAGTAGCCGGCCTGGCGTCGCGACAACAATGTCCGCGCCCGCACTAAGCGCACGAATTTGTGCACCGGGTTTTACGCCGCCGACAACAACAACAACAGAGACGCGCATAAAGCGGCTGTAATTGCGGATGTTTTCAGCGATTTGCGACACAAGCTCACGTGTCGGCGCAAGAATGAGCGCGCCACATGTCTTGGGGCCGGGACGTCGCCCGGTCTCTGCAATCTGATTAAGAAGCGGCAGCACAAATGAAGCGGTCTTACCCGTTCCGGTTTGCGCAATACCGACCACATCTTGGCCGCCCATCATGACCGGAATAACCGCGGCCTGGATGGGTGTTGGGGTAGTATAGCCTTCGGCCTTAATGGCCTTAAGGATTGGCTCGGCAAGTCCGAGCCCTTGAAACTGGTCCAATAATATCTTTCAGCGAAACTTGCTAGAAAAGACACAGCTTTCCCATCAAGGATCTTCAATTTTAACTGGGAGCTTGCGTAGATCAGCTGCCAAAGGTTACGCGCCAAGGAATATGTGCCGATTGGCGGACCTTGGAGCATTCTTCAAGACAATGATCGATACGACGGTTGGCTAGAAGCGAACATTGCTGACGAATTTTCACCATCCACGCGCAATGTATTCGCTAGAAAGCACGTTTCACGCGACTTGGCAAGGAAAAGTTTCCGACCGACCGTCAGGGACTGGTTTTGCCAAGGCTCCCAATCTATTTGCCAAGACCCCCTGCACTTCCGCCGCGATATTGATCCTTTGCCCGGGTAATCGCCCTGTCCGACAATGCCGGGGACAAAGTCAGCTGGACAAACCATGACATCGCCGCTCACATAGCTACCGAGCATGATGTGGAATGGGATACGGGCTCACTGGCCCGCGGGGAAAGCGGCGGTACCCGAGAGCGAAAAACCGTGCGACCCCTTTAAGGCTCGCACGGTCTTGATTTCAATCCGGCTGGTTCAAAAACCGCTTACCACAGATCATATTTCTGTAGCTCTGCACGCCCCACCACCATGTGATGCACCTCATCCGGCCCATCGGCAAAACGCAAGTGCCGCATGTCTGTATAAAGTCCGGCAAGCGGTGACCATTGGGAGATACCGGTTGCGCCATGCATCTGGATAGCCTGATCAATAATCAGACAAACCTTTTCCGGCACCATGGCCTTGACCGCACTCACATAAACACGCGCTTCCTTGTTTCCAAGCACGTCCATGGCTTTCGCCGCTTGCAGCACGGCAAGACGCATCGCATTGATCTCGATACGCGCGCGGGAGATCACTTCTACATTTTTACCAAGCTTGGCAATCGGTCTACCAAAGGCTTCACGGGACCCAGACCGCTTCACCATCAATTCAAGCGCAATCTCCGCTTTGCCGATGGAGCGCATGCAATGATGGATACGACCGGGACCAAGGCGCACCTGAGAGATCTCAAAACCACGACCTTCGCCCAGCAAAATATTTTCTTTCGGCACCCGCACATTATTGAACCGAATATGCATATGGCCACGCGGGGCATGATCTTCCCCGAACACCTGCATGCCTTCGAGGATCTCAACCCCCGGCGTGTCGGTCGGCACAAGTATCTGGGATTGCTGACGGCTGGGAGCAGCGTCCGGGCTCGTCCTCACCATCACGATCATGATCTTGCAACGCGGGTCGCCCGCACCGGAGATATAAAACTTCTCGCCATTAATGACCCACTCGTCACCATCAAGAACGGCGCTGGTGCGAATATTCTTGGCGTCGGAACTAGGGATGTCCGGCTCCGTCATCGCATAGGCCGAGCGAATGTCTCCGTTCAACAAGGGTTCAAGCCATTTCTTCTTCTGCGCCGGCGTCCCCACCCGCTCCAGCACTTCCATATTGCCCGTATCAGGCGCACTGCAATTCAGCGTTTCGGAGGCAAGCGGCGATTTGCCAAGCTCGACGGCAATATAGGCATAGTCGAGATTGGTAAGCCCTGAGCCAATCTCACTTTCCGGCAGAAAGAAATTCCACAACCCGCTCTCTTTCGCCTTGTTCTTGGCACCCTCAAGCAGCTCAAGCTGACGCGGATGCCAGCTCCAGCGATCTTTCTTGTCTTTTTCCAGCGAGCGAAATTCATCCACGATCGGATCAACATTCTCAACGATGTGCTTCTTCACCGCATCCATCAACGGACGCGCTTCCTCCGACATGGCCAGATTAAACAGATCAGCATTAACGTCTGACATTCCTCTTCCCTTCAAACATGATTTCAATGCCAACACCCTAAGGCTTTGAGAAGAAAAGAGGAACACGAAACTGGGGCACCCTCATATCTGGGAGCCGCCCCACCCCTCACAGGCGGGCAGAAATTTTGGCGTGATCGTTCAATAAAGTCGGCACACATTTGATCAAATTGGCACCACACGACAAAAGGGAGTTCATCATGCTGATCACCATCAACCAACAAGAACACCCGGTCCCGCCTTTGTGGGAAAATGAAAGCCTGCTGGACTTTCTACGAGACCATCTTGGCCTCACCGGAAGCAAGTTCGGCTGCGGTGCAGGTGGGGCGTGGCTTGTGGTATTTACAAGGAAACGAGTTATGCAGCGACAATTGTTTCCGTCCTTGTGTCTGCCGACGGGTCTGTTCAAATCGAACATATCTGGTGCGCGCAAGATAGCGGCCTTATCATCAACCCGGATCAGGTGCGTGCCCAATGCGAGGGCAATCATGTCTGGGGAATAGGAATGGTTTTGACCGACAGTCTGTCATTCGAAGATTTGACAATATCTGAAAGCCAGTTTTCCGACGCGCCAATCCCGCGTTTAAACTCGGTGCCGCCCATGACGATTGAATTGCTGGACCACGGCAACCCACCGGCAGGGGCTGGAGAAGTGTTGATCAGCAGAAACTAATCAATGTCACCCGATGTTCGCTGCTGGGCTCGTCAGACGCGTTCGAACCCGAGTTTTTCGTCTGCATCTCGTTTCGCTCGAAAGATGATAACCTCTGGATTAACAGTCTGAGCCAGACCAACAATCTCATCCATGTCCGCTTGCTCCATCGCGAATCCAAGATACAGCTCCGTTATTTCTTCTGGGTGGTACAGAAGTGTGTTCCATGGCTGGTCATTCGGAAGAAAAGGTATGGGCAAACGGTATTCGCTTTCGTGCTCCCACTTCAACGTCTTGGCGTAAACGATTTTCTCAATCATCGCTTTCGTTCGGGTCTCTTTGTCTCCAAACAAGCCGCCCGCGACCATTTCAAGGGGGTCATCGTAAAGCGGAGGTCGTTTCTCGCGGTAAACAACTGGGCGAAATAATCGGAAATTCGAGTCCTTGTCCAAATTAGGCTCAATCCGCAATGCTATACCTTTGTGGTCCTCGGCATAACCAGACCACATCTTTTCGGAGTCTCTGTGGGTTGTCACGCAAAGTACACGATAGTCCTGCATGTGGCTGTTGATTTCTGTGACGAAAGCTTCACACCGCGCGCGTTGGCGTTCCACATCAAAGTCTGGTTTTCCCTCTTCCCTAGCGATCTCGGCTTTGATGAAATCGGCAGCACTAGGGTCGGTGCGGAATGTCTGCTGCATCAGCATCACCTTCTCCCTATTCGGCGAATTGCACGTCGGCGGATCGTTGAGATGCTGAAGGATCACATCTAGAAAACCGTTGGCCATCTTCTTCAGAGCAACCTCGGTTTCTTCCGGAAATATGCTCTGAATAGTGAGATCTTCTGTGTCGTTGAAGTCCGATGGCTTTGCGTACTTGAAGGTTCTATTCCCAAGCGTCAGTTTCGCGCCTTGAACGTCTAGATATTTGTAGATGGGGGGCAAAACCATGGATCACACGAAGACTTGGGCTTTGAAAAGGAGCGATTGAGGCATCATGCTTTGCTGCAACTTCAAGTGTCAAACACTGCAAAACCAAGTGGCCCGCTACACCGATAGACGTGAACTTTCCCACCAAGTATATCGCGTTTTTCCATAACTCAAGACCTCCAGCTCAGATACCCCATTTCTGTGTAAGACATGTGAAAGGGTAACACGTGCTGATTCTTGGCCCCGAGCAAAAACGACCAGACATAGAAAAGCCTGCTAAGTCTAAGACTTAACAGGCTTTCAATGGTTGCGGGAACAGGATTTGAACCTGTGACCTTCAGGTTATGAGCCTGACGAGCTACCAGACTGCTCCATCCCGCGTCAGGTACCCCCACATTGCTGTGGAGAGCCGGACTTATAACAGCTTTGTCAGATTTGTGAACCTCAAAAACCAAAGATTCTCGGGATTTTTCGACTTTCCCGACGTTTCCTCAAAAGCGCCATCAGGTGGCGGAAGATTTCCGCTGAAGCGCCCGCGTCGTCTCGGCATCGCCAAGCTCTGGCGACCATCCCGGCGGCTGAAACAGATGGCCCAGAACCGCCCGAAGATTGGGGGCTTTGCGAATATCAGCGCCGAGCGCCACCCACTCGTGAAAAGTCGCCTTGACCGGATTGCGGGTTTCAAGCGGATGCCGAATGCCAAAGATCGGCGCTTCAACTTCAGGCACATAACTTCCAAAAATCCGGTCCCAGATGATGAACGTGCCGCCGTAATTCTTGTCGCAATAGTGCAGGTTCGACGCATGATGCACCCGGTGGTTGGACGGCGTGTTGAGCACATGCTCCAGGAACCCGAGCTTGCCCACATGACGGGTGTGCAACCAATATTGGTAGAGATGGTTGAGGGAGAGAAGAGCAATCACCATCAGCGGGCTGATGCCGAGGAGAAGCGCCGGGATCATGAAAATGGGTTCAAACCAGGCTTCCACAAAGGAAGAGCGCAAAGCAGTGCCTACATTATATTGCTCGCTGGAATGATGATTAACGTGAGCTGCCCAGCCAAGCCGCACCTCGTGAATGGCGCGGTGGTACCAATAGAAGAGAAAATCGACGACCAGATAGGCCGCCAGAATAAGCCCCACACTGCTCGTCCAGTCGAGATCAAACAGCGCATACTGGTGCACCCAATAAAACCCGGCAAGCACGGTGCCCGCTGAGAGCGCAATCACCAGCGCATAGAAGAGCCCCATCGCGACGGAACACAGCGAGTCCCGTAACTCATAAAAACGTCGGCCAAGCATCCAGGTGAGCCCGACCTCCCCCAAAATGAGCGCCAGAAGAATGCCGATCTGATCGACATCGCGGATCGCCAAAAACCCCTGCAAAAACTCCAGCATGTGCAGCCCTCTCTTTTGCAAAACAAATGTTGTGCAATCATTTATTACAAAACAAATGTTGTGTAAAGACCGAAAGTGGATAAAATCCGCCCATGCCGAAAATCATCGATCACGAGCAGCGCAAGCGGGAACTAATTGAGGCAAGCTGGGCGGTCATCGCCGCCGAGGGCCTGGAGGGCGTCACCATGCGCAAAATTGCAGCGGCTGCGGGCTGCACGACGGGGCGCATCACCCATTATTTCGCAGACAGGGAGGCGTTGATCCTTGCCGCCCTCTATGCTGTCAACGAAGCCACTTCGCTGCGCATTGACCGCATCTTGTCTGAAAAAGATCGGCCGGTCTTTGACCGTCTGATCGCCGCAACGCACGAGGCGCTACCGCTTGACGCAACACGCCTTCTGGAATGGAAGATCTGGATCGCGTTTTGGGGCGCGGCGACCATTACCCCCGCCCTCGCGGAGGAAAATGAAAGGCGACAGCGGGAATGGCTTTCCGCCATCACGCCGTTAATTGCCTTGCTCAACCCAAAGGCAGATGCTGCCTATGAGGCAGAACGGATCCTGGGCCTCCTGAACGGGCTGGGCCTCCGGGGCGCCATCCAGCCCACCGAGCAAAACAGGGGGGAAATGATCACAACAATCGAACGGCATCTTGGGGACGTGGCCAAGCGGCCGACCGTCTGAAAATGAAAAGGGCTGTGCCTCAGCACAGCCCCCGTGACGTGAGAAACCCACCTCACACAATGCGCGGCCAGACAAAACCTGACCTGGTCTTATTCAGAAAAGCGCCGAAGGCTGCCCCGACACCCGCATGACAAGACCCCGCCGTGTAGGCAGATGTGAAATCTCACTGGACATTGGATCACCTCCTTTTCGTTGTTGGACACGCACAAAGCATGGACTGATTTGCCCGGATCGCAAAATAATAATTGCCCACCCGATCCGAAAGCCAAAAACACTCAGCCAATTGAGAGCCCCGTCAAACGAAAAGCCCGGCTGTAAAGCCGGGCTTTCAAACTCTTAAGTCTTCACAATCACAGCGGATGAAGCCGGACCGGCAGGTTGGTGATGCCATGCACAAAAACAGACTTCGCATAAGTCGGCTCACCCACCACTTCAACCTTGTCAAAGCGCTTGAGAATTTCTTCCCAAAGAATGCGGATCTGCATCTCGGCCAAACGATTGCCCATGCAGCGGTGAATGCCGAAGCCGAAGGACAAATGCTTGCGCGCGTTAGGACGATCGATCAGAAACTCGTTTGCACGGTCAATGGCGGTCTCGTCCCGATTGCCGGAGACATACCACATGGCAAGTTTGTCACCTTTTTTGATCTTCTTGCCGCCAAGCACCGTATCTTCAAGCGCGGTCCGGCGCATATAAGCAAGTGGCGTCTGCCAGCGAATGATTTCAGATACCATGTTCGGGATGACCGACGGGTCGGCTTTCAACTTCGCATATTCAGCCGGGAACTGATTAAGCGCCAACACGCCACCGGACATGGAATTCCGCGTTGTATCATTGCCGCCAACGATCAGCAGCATAAGATTGCCCAAGAGCTCAAACGGTTGCTGCTTCGACATTTGCGGGTCATGCGCCATCATCGAAATGAAATCGCCTGCTGGCGGGAGTTTCGCGCGCTCTGCAAGGAGCTTTGAAAACGTCTCAAGACAGACGAGCAGCTCTGCGCGGCGCTCATCCTCATCCAGTCCCGTGTCACCACCATCGGGGCCCGCCGTTGTCACGTCAGACCAGAAGGTGAGCTTGCGCCGCTCTTCAAACGGAAAGTCAAACAGCGTGGCAAGCATCTGGGTCGTGATTTCAATCGAAACCTTGTCCACCCAATTGAACGTCTCACCGACGGGGAGACTATCAAGTACCTTACCCACACGCTCGCGGATCAGGTTTTCAAGGTCGGCAAGCGCGGGCGGTGCGACCGCAGGGGAGACCACTTTGCGCTGCACGTCATGCTTGGGCTGGTCCATCGCGATAAACATTTCAGGCGCGAAATCAGCTTCCAAGTCCGGCAGCACAATGGTTGGCTCTGATGAGAAAATTTTGTGATTGGTATCAACATGCAAAATGTCTTCGTAGCGCGTCACCGACCAGTAGGGGCCAAACTCTTCCGACACGGAAAAATGGACCGGATCTTCTTTCCGAAGGCGCTCGAAATAAGCCCAGTGCTTGCGCTTGGCGAACAGCTCCGGCTGCGCAATATCAATGGCGTCGATTGGCACAGACATAGGATCAACACTGCTCAAGTCAATCGGTGCAGCTATTTCAGCTTGGCTCATGAATTCCTCCAGATGGCGTAGGGGTTTTTGGCATTTTGGCACATTATACAAATGGTGACGCATGCGTCAACTTCAAGGGTGAATCATCGGCCCCACAACAAAAAACGCCACCCGGCAGACCGGATGGCGCCTTAAAGATCAGGCCAGAAAATCTGGAGCTAATTCTAGGCCTTTTTTGGGTGCAACACGACCGGCAGATCTGTAATCCCCATCACGAAGCTGGAATGGAGCCGCACAGGCTCGCCCACAACTTCAACACGGTCAAAACGCTTCAAGATCTCTTCCCACAGGATGCGGACCTGCATCTCCCCCACACGATTGCCCATGCAGCGATGAATGCCGAAACCAAATGAGAGATGCTGACGAGCCTTTGGACGGTCGATCAGGAACTCATAAGGACGATCAATAACACTATCGTCACGGTTGCCAGAGGCATACCACATGGCGACCTTGTCACCCTTCTTGATGGTCTTGCCACCAAACTTTACATCCTCAAGCGCGGTCCGGCGCATATAGGCAAGCGGGGTCTGCCAGCGAATGATCTCTGACACCATGTTTGGAATGAGGGACGGGTCCGCCTTCAGCTTTGCAAACTGATCCGGATAATTGTGAAGCGCCAACACACCACCCGACATGGAGTTGCGCGTCGTGTCATTGCCACCAACAATCAGCAGAATGAGATTGCCGAGCAAGTTCATCGGATCGAGATTTTTCGTATCAGCATTGTGCGCCATCAGCGAAATGAAATCATTGGCCGGAGGCAGAGCAGCGCGCTCCGCATAAAGGCGACCAAACACTTCCAAACACTCGTAAAAATGTTCGCGGCGTTCTTCTTCCGTCAGCCCCAGTGCTTCAAGCGTCACAGGGTCAGCGGTTGCAATGTCAGACCAGAAAGTAAGCTTCTTGCGATCCTCAAACGGAAAATCAAACAACGTTGCCAGCATCTGCGTGGTGATTTCAATCGAAACCTTCTCCACCCAGTTGAACGTCTCGCCGATCGGCAGGCTGTCCAGCACCTTGCCCACACGCGCGCGAATGAGAGGCTCAAGTTCCGCCAGTGCAGGTGGCGCCACCGCTGGCGTGACCGCCTTGCGCTGCACATCATGCTTGGGCTGGTCCATCGCAATAAAAGTTTCTGGGCGGAAACTTTCATCCTGCTCCCGTGCGATCTCAGTCAGAAAAATCGAAGGCTCAGACGAAAACTGCTTGTGGTTGGTGTCCACTGCCACAATGTCCTCGTAGCGTGTAATCGACCAGAAGCGACCGATCAGCTCACTGTCATAGAAGTGAACCGGGTCTTCCTTCCGCAACCGGTCAAACAGCGCAAAATGCTGCTGTTTCTCGAAATAATCCCCGTTCGACATATCAATGTCTTCCAGCGGAATGGAATAAGCATCAAACTCATCTGAACCGGGCTTAATCTGTGCAGCTTGCGACATGTTTCCTCCAGAAAGTGACCGCAGTGTCTCTAACCGAGGACCATAGGCATTAGTGACACACGCGTCAACTTTATCCAACCAAGGTAACCCCTCCGTCTTTCGGGATAGTTACCCCCATATTAAAAGGCCACTCAGGGAGAACTGAGTGGCCTCGCGCGCCAGAAGAGCGGGATGCAAACCGGATGCATGCAATCCGGCATTCTGTCTTGTGCAGCCCGATCAGGACTTTGGGTGTACCCGGACCGGCAGGTTGGAATAGCCCATCACGAAGTTGGATGTGACACGCTGCGGCTCTCCCACAAGCTCCACCTTGTCGAAGCGGGTAAGAATCTCTTCCCAGAGAATACGGAGCTGCATTTCAGCCAACCGATTGCCCATGCAACGATGGATACCAAAACCGAAGGAAATATGATGGCGCGCCTTTGGCCGATCAATGATGAACTCATTCGGACGGTCGATCACATCGTCATCCCGGTTGCCAGAGATGTACCACATGACAACCTTGTCGCCCTTCTTGATGAGCTTGCCACCAAGCTCCACATCCTCGGTCGCATTGCGGCGCATGTGAGCAAGCGGTGTCTGCCAGCGAATGGTCTCCGACACCATGTTGGGAATAAGCGACGGATCTGCCTTCAGCTTTGCATATTCAGCCGGGTTCTGATTAAGCGCCACAACACCGCCTGACATGGAATTTCGCGTCGTATCATTGCCGCCCACAATCAACAGCATCAGATTGCCGAGATATTCCATCGGGTCCATGTTCTGCATGTCCGGATGATGTGCCATCAAAGAGATGAAATCATTCTTGCGCGGCTCTGCCTTTCGCTCCTGCCAAAGCTTGTTGAACTCTTCCAGGCACTGGGTAAGTTCCTGCAGTCGGAACTCCTCCGTCATGGACATGTCGCCAACCTGCGGACCAGAGGCCGCAATGTCCGACCAATAGGTAAGCTTGCGGCGTTCCTCAAACGGGAAATCAAACAAGGTGGCCAGCATCTGTGTTGTAAGCTCGATCGACACTAGATCAACCCAGTTGAACGTCTCGCCCACGGGCAAACTGTCAAGCACCTTACCAACCCGCTCGCGAATAAGCGGCTCAACTTCCGCAAGCTGCATGGGTGCCACCGCCGGTGTTACGACCTTGCGCTGCACATCATGCTTTGGCTGGTCCATCGCAATAAACATGGGCGGCTGAAAATCGACCGCATCGCCGATCACAATCTGCGGCTCCGACGAAAACTGGTGATGGTGTGTGTCCACATGCACAATGTCGTTGAACTTCGTGATAGACCAATAGGGTCCGAACTCTTCTGAATTGCAGAAGTGAACCGGGTCCTCTTTCCGCAAACGTTCAAAATAGGCCCAGTGCGCCTGTGCCGGATAGAGCTCTGCCTTGCCCA